>JBFGJH010000014.1:0-61460 GCA_041577335.1 Acidimicrobiia bacterium
CAGGAACCGGTCGAGCTGGGCTTCTGGCAACGGGTAGGTCCCTTCCATCTCAATCGGATTCTGGGTCGCCATGACAAAGAAGGGCCGCGGCAAGGTGTGTGTCACGCCGCCCAGGGTGACCCGCCGCTCCTGCATTGCCTCCAGGAGCGCGCTTTGCGTCTTGGGCGTTGCTCGGTTGATCTCGTCTGCCAACACCAGATTGGCGAATACGGGGCCTTCGTGAAACTCGAAACGACCGTCGACGAGCACATTTGTCCCCAAGATGTCAGCCGGCATGAGATCGGGAGTGAACTGCACGCGTCCAAACGCCACATCGAGAACCGAGCCGAGGGTCTGGAGCAGACGAGTCTTCCCGAGCCCCGGAACTCCTTCCAATAGGACGTGCCCCTCCGCCAGGACGGCGATGACAACTGCCCGCACCAATTCGGTTTGACCAACGATCACTTTGCCGACCTCGGTCGTTATGGCATCGACCTTGCCACCGAATTCGTCTACGTTCACGGCTCGAGCTCCTTGTAGTAGTCCCTGATCACGTCACTCAATGAAGGAGGAATCGACAGCGTCTCGAGGGCGTCGAGTGCCTGCTGCTCATAGACTGCGAACTGGTGGGAGTACGGCACCAGCGGCAGGTTGCGAAGGCCCTCGCCCGCCACCTGACCGGCGATATCGCCGACCTCGTTGCCTTCCATGTCGACGCGTACCTGGTCGGCCGAATCCACGGCGGCGACATCGGCGATGCTGCCACGGAGGGGACCGACCACGGGATCGGGGTCGTTCTCTCCACCACGAGGCACGTCAGAACCGGAACCGGTGCCGCTCGGAGCTTGACCCTGATTGTTGGCGCCTGAGCCTCCGCCGCCGCCCGCGCCGCCTTGCCCCTGTCCCTGCCCTTGGCCCTGTCCCTCGCCTTGCGCCCGGCTCTCTCCCTGTCCCTGGCCCTCTCCCTGTCCCTGGCCCTCTCCGGCAGCTTGCTGCGCAACGGCGTCGGCCAATGCTTGCTGAGCGTCGCGTAGCTGCGCCTGAGCTTGATCGACACCTTCGGCTGCCTGAAGGGCAGAAGCGGCGGCGGCGGCGGCTTCCGATGCTGCTCCGAGCTCGTCAGCACCTTGCCCGAGGCGAATCGAGGTAGCTGCGTCCTGGAGCGCTTCGGAAAGGTCTGGTTCGATCCCTGCGGTATCTTGCGCCGCCTGTTCGAGACCGTCGGCGAGGCTCTCTCGCTCGCCGTCGTCCATCTCTCCGAGCTGCTCGGCCAAAGCGGCGAGCTGTTCACCGGCGCTGGCACCGTCGGCTCCCTCGTCGGCCAGTGTCCTCTCTACGCCGGCCTGGGCGGTTCGCCTGGCGATGGTGTCGTGATCCTGGCTTTCCGCGAGCAGTTGACGGGCCTCGGCGATATCGGCAAGTGCCTGTTCGAACGTCTCGGCGTCACGAAGCTCATCGACCAGCTCCAGTAGCTGGGCCGCTTCTTCAGGGGGAAGCTGGGAGATGGTCTCCTCCAGCTGGTCGGCCTGTTCGGCAATCACCTGGCGGGTCGCCTCCTGTCGCGCTTGGACTACGTCGGCAGTCGACGGGACAAGCGCTAGAGCCAAGGCAGCAGTCAACACCAAAAGGGCGATCAGAGAGATGCGGCGATCGGGGGTAATTGGGCCCAACTCGCGGACGCTTCTCCCGGTAGACCAGGCCGCCGATCTCCGGATCTGGATGAGCTCTTCGTCTGATAGCTCGGGCCCATCGGAAAGCTCCAGAGCCGTGGCAATGAGATCGCGTGACTCGAGGCGATTGTCGATCTCGATGGCCACACGCCGTATCCCGGGGCGTCGCAACAACGCCGCGGCTGCGCCCACCACCATCAGCCCCGCCACCAGTGCCAGCGCAAACGGTTCGGCCCATGTCACCACTCGCCAGCGCGCGATAGCCAGAACGACTGATGAGACGGTGCCCCCTACCGCCGCGGCCACCACGACTGCCAACAGCACGCGCCCGACGGTCAATCGCCGCCGACCCAGCCGAATGAGGTTTGTAATTGGCTGGGGCAATCGCATCAGAACTTCCCTCTGGGCACTGCCACCCGCCGGCCGGCTGCCCAAAGTGCCACGATCGTCAACACCGTGTACACAGCCAGGGTCCGCACCCAAACAGGTCCGCGGCGCTGGGTGATCGTGGCCTGCTGCTGGGCTCCGAACTCATCTACCGGCACCGCTCCCTCGATGAACGGGCCGTCCACGAAACCAGGCTCGGTGAATCCGGATGCGAAGAACCCTGCGTCGCCCGACTGGCGGCGAATGAGTAGCTCGGTCGCCGGCGTGAACGCCCCTGCGTCGCGCCGACTGAGGAGTGGTTCTTCGATGGCTGAGACCATCCCGAAATACGGATTGGCCCATACGCTGACGACCTCACGCCCAGAACGCGGGAAGAACTGACCATCATCCGACTGGAATGCAAACAGCTCACCCGCCATCGCCAGAAGCGTTCCAACGGAGATCAGGGCCACAAAGAGCAGCGAGAGAGCCACGGCGGCGCGGCTCGTTCTCACCGCCGAAGAGATGAAAATCGACACTGCTCCAACCATCACGGCCGTAGCCGTCGTCATACCGATGGCGGCCCCCACATCGAGGAGCGTCACCCCACCAATCAGCAACGGCAGGGTGAGGATCGGAGCCACCGCCACGACGAGGAGCAGCAGGTAGGCGAGGGAGCTCGCCAGCTTGCCCAGTACCACTTGGCGAGCTCCCAGCTGAGACACCTGCAGGAGCTCGAGCGTCAGGCGCTCCCGCTCACCCACGATTGCCAAGGCCGAAACTGTTGGTACCACCAGAAGCACGGCACTCAGGAGCAACAGCGTCAACAACTCGAACATCATCGAACCCATGTACGCCGATGCCAACACCCCCGACCCGCCGCTGAAGCGGAACCGGTCGCTGGCGAATCCCTGAGCGATGCGGAAGATGAGGTAACCGGCGACGCCGACGAACAAGAGCCAGACCGAGACGGTCACCGCGGAGCGCCCGGTCCGGAAGCGGGTCTTCACTTCCCGGCGGGTTATGGGGTTCAGCATCAGTCGTCCCCTCCGTCGGTGATCTGCAGAAACAGCTCTTCGAGACCGGCCGACTCGGTTCGCCACTCGTAGACGGGAATTCCCGTCGTGACGACCGCGGCGAGCATCGCCGCGCTGTCGTCTTCGTCGCCGGTCAACCCGAAGCGCACCAACCCTCGCTCAGTGGAGAAATCGGACGCCTGCCCGAACGTGCGGAGGAGGTCCAACGCGTCATCGAGTCGATCGTCAGGCACCCGCGCCCGCACCGAGACCATCCCGGCGAGAGCTTCTCTGATTTCGCCGATCGCACCTTGGGCGAGCACTCGTCCGTGATCGATCACCGCGAGGTGAGTGGAGATGCCTTCCAGCTCGGAGAGGATATGACTCGAGATGACCACGGTCTTGCCCATTCGCGACAGTTCGGCGATCAGGGTCCGGAGATCGAAGCGCGCTCGGGGGTCGAGCCCGGAAGCAGGCTCGTCGAGAATCAGCAAGTCGGGATCGTGCACCAGAGCTCGTGCCAGGGACAACCGTTGTTTCATACCACGGGACAACCCGTTCACGTCGGCTCCTGCTTTGGCGGAGAGGCCGACGAGCTCGAGAAGCGACTGGACGACGGTCGCCACTGTCGACGGCTTCACACCGTGAACGGTCGCAAAGAACTCCAGGTACTCTCCAGCAGTGAGACCCTCATATACCCCGAAGAAGTCCGGCATATAGCCCAATGACCTCCGGACTTCTCGACCATGGACCTCCGGGTCGTAGCCGGCGACACTCACCTCGCCGGCATCTCGATGAAGCAGGGAGCTCATGATCTGCATGCTGGTGGTCTTTCCCGCCCCGTTCGGCCCAATGAGCCCCATCACCGAACCGGTCGGCACCTTGAGATCGATGCCGTCGGCAGCCTTCGTCGATCCATACGCCTTCTCGACACCGACCATCTGCACGATCATGCGTCCCACTCCACCCGGATCGTATCGGGGATGACATCGGTGAATTCCTCGCTCGGAGTGAGGCGCACCAGCATCTCTCCACCCGGGGTGAAGAGGGACGCTCCTGAGAACTCGTCCCGCGCGTCAAGCTCTACGAACGCCCCGGCGGTCCAGTCATACACGGCAAATGAGTTGTTGAAGCCGTTGTTGAAGCCCTCCTCGATGCTCCCGCTCGTGACACCTTCTGGCGCCGAGAAACGGAGGTACACGGCGTCCGCCCCACCGATGAACATCGAGAATCCCGAGGCCTCCACCCACTGGGCACCTTCGGCGTAGACGAGCTCGGCAGTTGCCACAGCACCTTCGTCGAGAATCGCCGAATCGATAGGCACGACAACGAGCGACGTGCCCGTGCCCGACACCGGAACGCCATCGACCTCGAAGTCGAGAGTCACATCGTCCGTGAAGCCGAAGAGGTAGATCCCGTCCAGGCCATCACGAAATGCTGAGCCGAGGTGATTCGAGAGCGGATACACGACTGCCCAGGGGTCCCTGACCCCGACATCGAAGGTGCCTTGAAGGGCAATGCGTGCCATCGGCGGCTCCCACGGATCGCCGCTACCCGTGAGCCGCAACGTCACGTCTGCGCTTTCGCCGGGGGCGAGATCAGCGCTCCTCCCCGACGCATCGAAGCCCGAGGCGACTCCCCATGCCCAGAAACTCCAATCAGAGGTGTTGGATACGGATACCTGAAATCGGTCGCCGTCCGGTTCCACGGTGGCAGCCAGAGGAGCCCCCTCCGGAGTCCAGGTGGCAGCCACGGTGGCAGCTTCGAGCGACTGCAAGTCGAACTCGACACTGCTCCCCTCCGGTGTGGTCGCTGTGCCTATGACATTGGACCGGCCGAACGTTGCGGTTGGGGTGGCAGACCATCCCGCCGGGGTCACCAGCTCATGAGTACCTTCTCGTCCGGTAACCATCACGAGGCCCGTCTCCGCACGTGACTGCTCGCCGTCGAACATGATCACCGAGGCATGCGAAATCGCCGCCTTGTCTCCCCGAGGCCCGTTCAGCCAGAACAAACCAACGGCGACGATGCTCAACACCGGAATGGTCACCCACACCCACTCTGGCTTGCCCCATCGCTTCAAAACGAAAAAGTTGACTGGCCCCACAACCACGGCGTAGCCGACCAATGCAAAAGCCAGCCAGGGGATCTGCGGCAACGCGGCTCCACCGCCGGCACTCGCTGCAGAGACCAGAGTCCATTGGCTCTGATCCTGGAACCCGACACCGTTGATCCCGGCAACCGACTGGGGAACATCACGCAGCAATCGCGGCCAGGCGTCGAGCGATATCCCCTCGGGATCGGCAATTACCAGCAGCTCGCCTCCTCCCACAGCCGACAGTTCGGCCACTCCAAAAGCCCCGCGTGTCAGAGCGGTGACCCCCAAAGAGTCTGCATCGGCGGCTGCGCTCACCAACCGCCCTCCCTCCTCGACCCAGCGCGCCAAACCCGCTCGGTCGCTTGCTTCCAACCCAACTATCGACCCAGGGCCGGCGACGATGTAGTCGAGGGCGGAGAGGCGGTCATCGAACTCGAGGCCGTCGATGGCGACCGGTGTCACGGGAAGCAGCAGGGGCTCAGACCTCACCTGCTGAAGCGTTGCGACGAGCTCATCCGATTCAATGACGCCCGTGAGAATCTGGTCGAATCCGGGATCGAGCGGCACCCGTACATCACGGTCGAGAACGGGGTCGCCCTCGCTGTCGACGAGTCTCACGGTGACGTTGGTGGCCGAGCCTGGAGCTGGGAGATCGAAGACCACCTCCTTGAGCCCGTCAGATGGCACCTCGATGGGGATCGCCGTCCGGAAGTTGCGAACCGACACCTCCACCGACCCAATGAAGAGCGAAGGGCTACGCACCGTGACCACGAGCCGGGTGGGCGCGTCCGGATCGACGAACCCGTTGAGGCCTGCGGTCGCCTCGACCTCGATCGTCTGCTGGGCGGAAGCGGACGGTATGGCCACGGCAACGAGGCCAACCGCCACGACGAGAGCCCACCATTTGCGCATGGTGATGAGACGACGGGTATCCCAGAATCGTTCCACCAAGACGAGGTTACTTGGCAGGCGCCTAGCCTACGTGTGTGTTGGAACAAGCCAGAGCGCTACTTCGAGGATCCAGTGAAATCGTCTCGTTCAGCGGAGCAGGATTGAGCGCCGAATCCGGACTGGACACTTTTCGAGACGCCGACGGCGTGTGGGCACGATACGACCCAGCGGTCTACGCGTCGGTGCAAGGCTTCGAGCAGGACCCCGACGGCGTGTCAGCGTGGTATCAACTCCGTCGTCGGTCGTACGCAGACGCCCGACCGAACAACGCTCACATGGCACTGGCGGGCCGTCCCATGCGCCATGTCACCCAGAACATCGACACCCTGCTGGAACGCGCCGGTGCCGACAACGTCATCCACCTCCATGGAGCGATCGATCGGGACCGATGCCACGGCGGCTGCGGACACCGGGAAACCATCAATCCCGCCGACCCTCCGGGACTGCGCCCATGCCCGAAGTGCGGAGCCTTGATGCGACCCGACGTTGTGTGGTTCGGCGAGCTCCTGGCCGAAGCGGAATGGTCTGCTGCGCTGAGAGCAATCGCGGGTGCCGAGGTCCTGCTCGTCATAGGAACGAGCGCCGAGGTATGGCCGGCCGCAGGGCTCATTCATACGGCATCGGACGCCGGCATCCCGATCGTGGTTGTCAACACCGAACCGGGAACTGCGCGAGGCATTGCGACGTACGAGTTGGTCGGCCAGGCCGGCGAGGTCGTCCCTGCTCTCCTCGAGGAGGCCTAGAAACCCTCGGGTAGGGCAATGGTGTGGCGAACCGCAATCACCGGATCGCCTGTCGGCGACACGATGAGTGGGACGATCACTCGCACCTGTTCGAAGAGGCACACCGCCTCCGCCTCGATGTCGCAGTACACGACGGACAGATCCCCAATGAGGTCGCCACCCATGTTCACCTCGATATCGAACACGCGCGGGAATGAGGGGTTGATCACGGAGCCGTTCGTCGTGGCCGGCACGGTGACGCCCTCTCCAGACCACTCGAAACGCGACGGCGCGTCAGGATTGATCTTGTAGCCAGGAGGCAGATCCACCGAGAGCTCCACTTCGGCGGGCCCTGGCGCAACCGTGACTTCCGCCAGAGTGACGATTGCTCCTCGATAGCTCTCCGAACCGGGTCGAGCAGCAAAGCGCTCCAAGCCGAAGAACACCATGGTGTCGACCTCACCAGTGGCAAGATTCACGCGGCGCACCGAATGATTGTTCGTGTCGGCGACGTACAGCACTCCGTCCAACTCGTCGATGCCCCCAGGTTCGTTGAACAGCGCATCCGGTCCGTCGCGCCATCCTCCCACCGAGCCGGCCACCGTGGAGGCCGCCCCGGTAACGATGTCCACGGCACGAATCCGAGAGTTGTAGGTGTCCGCCACATACAGCACGCCCGAGGCGGCCGTTACGCCCAAGGGATGCTGGAACCGGGCGTCGGCACCGACGCCGTCAACCGAGCCGAAATCGAAGAGGTTCTGATCGGTTCCCGCCAACAGCCCAACGGTGTCACCGTCCGTGAAGCGGATGGAGCTCGATTCGCTGTCGGCGAAATAGGTCGTTCCTTCAACAATCTCGACACCGGAGGGTTGAGCCAGCTCTGCTTGCTCCACCGGCCCGTTGCGGACGCTCTCTCCTCCCGAACCGGCGTAAGGCTCGGCCACCAAGGTCTCCAGATCCAGCGACCAGATCTGGTGGCTACCGGCCATCGCGATGACGAGGCGATCTTCGTCGAAGGCCACGTCCCAGGGCGAATAGAGCGCCGTCGTCCGCCCGGGACCTCCCTTCGGTGGATAGAACCCCTGGTCACCGGTCCCGGCGATCGTCACTATGGACCCGGTGGCAATATCGACGGAGCGGATTGCGTGGTTGAGCGTATCGGCGACGTAGAGGGTGCTGCCGTCGTCGCTCACTGCGAGCCCTTGCGGGCCTGCGAAGCTGCCATCGATGCCATCGACGAAGCCGGGCTGACCCGAGCCGAACACGTCGAGGACCTCGCCCGTGAGGTTTGACATGACGATCCGGTGATGATTGGTGTCGGAGACAAAAAGGCGATCCGGGGCCGCCAGGACCTTGCCGGGATATCGGAGCAGAGTCTCGGGGCTCGATTCGAGCTCCTTGGTGAACTCCAACGGCTCGAGGTCGAGCTTCTCAGGTGACTCGGCCGCCACCGCAGCGATAGCCGGGCGAAACACCTCGTAGACGCCCTCGCCGGCATGCGATCCGACCACCCCACCGCGGGGATCGATCAAGACCAGCGTTGGCCACGCCTGCGCACCCCATGTTTGCCACACTGCGAAGTCGGCATCGTTGATGACCGGATGTTCCAGCTCGTAGCGGAGGATGATCTCGCGGATGTTGTCGGTGTTGCCTTCGTTTTCGAACTTTGCCGAATGGACGCCGATCACCACCAGCGTGTCACCAAAGTCCTCCTCCAGGGCCTTGAGGTCCGGGATGATGTGGATGCAGTTGATGCAGCCATACGTCCAGAAATCGAGAACCACGACCTTGCCACGGAGCTCTTCCATGGTGAGCGGGCGGTCGGTGTTGAGCCAGGTCAAGCCGTCGGGAAACTCGGGGGCGGTCGGCCTCGATTCGGCGTCGCGGAGCTGGGGGGCAGGCTCAGTCGCTTCCGAGGCAGCGGCCGTCGGGTCGTCTGGTTGCGTTGTGGTGCCGTCGCTTTCCGGGGGCGGCCCGTTTCCTTGTGGGGTATTTGCACTCGTGCACGCTGCCAGGGCAACGAACGAGACGGTCGCGAGTACGAGGATGCTCCGGTTCACCCCTCCAGAATGGCAGACGGCGGCCACTACCAGTCCTCAAGGCACCACCTCGACGCACCGATAGAAATCTGAACGTAGGGAGCCCATGCCAAAACTCGACGCGCTATTCAACGCTCTCAGCGAGCAGGACGGATCCGATCTTCACCTCGTGGCAGGCCAGGTGCCCATCATGCGGATCCATGGAGAGTTGACCCGCCTCAAAGGCGAACCATTGAATGATCAGACCGTGCGCGTGCTATTGCGCGAGATCACGCCGCCGGACGATTGGGAGAAGTTCGAAAAGACCGGTGACGTCGATTTCGGTTACGAGCTCCCAGGTGTGGCGCGCTTTCGCTGCAACATCTTCATGCAGAAGAACGGTGCAGGTGGCGTATTCCGGCTCATTCCGTCGAAGATTCTCACGAGCGAGGATCTCGCTCTTCCTCCGGCGATCAGAGGCCTTGCCAAACTCGAGAAAGGGCTTGTGCTCGTCACCGGCCCCACCGGCTCGGGCAAGTCAACGACTCTGGCAGCAATAATCGATGAGGCCAACGGCGCCCGCAACGACCATATTCTCACCATCGAGGATCCTGTCGAGTTTGTCCACAAGAGCAAGCGCGCCCTCGTGAACCATCGTGAAGTCGGGTCACACACCCAGTCGTTCGCTTCGGCTCTCCGCGCTGCGCTCAGAGAAGACCCGGATATTCTCCTCGTCGGCGAGATGCGGGACCTCGAGACGATCCGCCTGGCCGTCGAAGCTGCGGCGACCGGTCACCTGGTCTTCGGGACACTCCATACGACCAATGCGGCGAAGACCGTCGACCGGGTCATCGAGGTCTTCCCTTCCGACGAGCAGCCGCAGATCCGATCGACTCTCGCCGACAGCCTCAAAGCGGTTATCTCGCAGGTGCTCTTCAAAACGATCGACGCCCCCGGTCGTATCGCGGCGCTCGAAGTGATGGTGTGCACTCCTGCCGTCAGCAATCTCATCCGGGAAGGCAAGACATTCCAGATACCTTCCGCCATGCAAACCGGCAAGAGCGACGGTATGCAAACTCTCGACTCTGCAATCATCGACCTCCTCAACGACAAGCGCATCGATCCGGCCACGGCGTACGACCGTGTCATCAACCGCGAGCTGGTCGTGCCCTTCCTCCCCGAAGATCACCCGGCCCGAACATGAACGAGCTGCGTGTCGAAAAGGAGGACGTGCATGTTTCGGTCTACATGGTCAACTCGAGCGTCCTGCGCGGCTGGGTCTTCCTCTCGGCTTACGCACCTCATCGGTTGGGCATCGAAACCATCCAAGATCTGATGACCGAGCACGATCCCATGTTTCCGCTGCGCGACAAGGCCGGACGATTCGTCCTCGTCGGCCGGAGCGGGGTGAGCGCAGTCGAGGTTGACAAACGGCGCATCGTGAGGACTCCGGCGACGGTGGAAATCCCTGTTCAGCTCGAAATGATCGGCGGTCACCGCTTTGGTGGCAACTTCTTGATCGAACACGGATTGGGCGACCGCGTCTCCGATGTCCTCAACGGCGCCGACCCCTGGTTGCGCGTCGATACCGGCGTGTCACAGGTGTGGGTTCGCACGGACGCAGTGCTCGTGGCACGCCCGGAGAAGGCGAAGCAACTGCACTAGACCTTGGCCGAGGATCTACTTCTTGGCAGACTCGTAGTAGGGATTGTCGCCAGAGGCATGGTCGGTCACGTCGACCACCTCAACGAGCTCGGGAATCGCATCCTTGAGAATCCGCTCGATTCCCTGGCGGAGCGTGACCGAGGCGAGACCGCAGCCCTGGCACCCACCCATCAACTGGAGATATGCGGTGCCGCCATCCACAGAGACGAGCTGAGCCGCTCCCCCGTGGCCGGCGATCGACGGATTGACATGGCGTTCCAGCATCACCTGGATCTTGTCGGCGAGCGGGCCTTCCAGATCACCGGGAGCGACTCCGGTGGGCATTGCCGGGGATGGTGTGTTCGGATTGTCGATCGACAACGCAGGGTGTTCGGGGTCGGAGCCCATCGATATCTGGGCGCCAATCAGGTTGTCGACATCCCTTTCGGGGATGATCACGGTCAGATCTCCGTGGATGTCCTTCACATCGGAATCCTGGGCGTCGACCGCTGGCATGAACGAAAGCTCGTATTTGAACTGCGGCCCGTTGATGCCCGCGATCTCGAGAAAGAGCGCGAATGGCTCATCGCCGGGCTCGTTGTCCCGGATTTCTATGATCTTGGCGAGCGCGTCGCTGGTGACGCTGATGATGGATTCGCTCATACGGCGCCATTGTATGCAGGTTTTCGCCTTTTTAGATAGGCAGGCCGACAGAGCGACACAGGTCCGAGGATTGCAGTCGGTTACTTCATGCGATCATGGCGGCGTGCCACGCGTTGCCATCATCTTGCCCACGGATACCTATCGGGCGCGCGACTTCGTGCCGGCCGCACACCGCCTTGGCGTTGACCTCACGGTCGTATCCGAAAAACGCCAGCTTCTCGCCGACGAGATGGGAGCAGGGTTTCTTCTCGCCGACTGCTCGCAACCGGAGGCGGCCGTCGAAGCCGTCGTCCGCTTCGCCGAGGTCAACCCAATCGATGCGATCGTCGCCCCCGATGACCAAGGCGTGCTGATCGCTGCCCTCGCCGCCGAACGACTCGGCCTCCCGCACAATCCGCCGTTCGCCGTTGCAGCCACCCGAAACAAGGTACAGCTCCGCCGGGCACTGCGCGGCAAGGTGAGACAGCCTCAATATCAGGTTTCCGACGTCACCGGAGATGTCGGGGCGGTGGCTTCTCACGTTCGTTTTCCAGTCGTGCTGAAACCGATTTCGCTGTCGGGAAGCCGAGGCGTCATCCGCGCCGACACGGTGGAGGAGGCGGTGGCAGCATCGGACCGGATCCGGATCATTCTCACCAAGGCCGGCCGGAACCCCAACGAGCCGATACTCATCGAGCGCTTCGTGCCGGGCATCGAGGTCGCGCTCGAGGGCATCCTCCGGGATGGCCGGCTGGAGGTTTTGGCCATCATGGACAAGCCTGATCCGCTCAATGGCCCGTTTTTCGAAGAAACGATCTACGTCACGCCCAGTCGCCTCCACCCGGAGATGCAGGAAGAGGTGATCGGCCTGACCCGGGACGCAGTGGCAGCACTCGGTTTGGTTCATGGGCCTGTTCACGCCGAGGTGCGAATCGACCGCTCGATGGCAGTTCTCATCGAGCTCGCGGCCCGCCCGATTGGGGGACTGTGCGGCCGCGCTCTCCAATTCGGTTTGCTCGGAACCACGCTCGAGGAGTTGATACTGGAGTCTGTCCTGGGTCTCACACGCAACGTCGCCGGCCGGGCGCCGGCCAGCACCGGTGTCATGATGCTCCCCATTCCCGCCACGGGAATCCTCCAGGCAGTCGACGGCATTGCGGAGGCCCAAGGCCAGGCGGGCATCACCTCGGTGGAGATCACGGCGCCGATCGGAGAGCGGATCGAAGCCCTCCCCGACGGAGACCGCTACCTCGGCTTCATGTTTGCGTCGGCCGACGACCCGGCCGAGACCGAAGCCGCCCTGCGCAAGGGCTTTGAGCAGCTGACCATCCGCATCGGCGGTGCCCTGGCCGCTCCCGACCCGGTCTAACCTGCCGCCCCATGACCAACCGCTTCGCCGGCATCTTGCTGCATCCCACCTCCCTCGACAGCGATTACGGGATCGGCGACCTCGGCCCAAATGCCTTTCGCTGGATCGATTGGCTGGCTTCCACCGGTTGCCGGCTGTGGCAGGTTCTCCCATTGGGACCGACCGGCTACGGAGATTCTCCGTATCAGTGCTTTTCCTCGTACGCCGGCAACCCCTATCTCATAAGCCCAGAGCTCCTCGTGGAAGACGGATTGGTCCACCAGAGCGAACTCGAGAAGGTCCCGGTGGGGCCCGTCGACTATGGCGGATTGGTCGCGCCCCGTTCGATGCTGCTCGACGCGGCTGTCGCTCGCTTCGAGCCGACTCCTGAGTACACCCACTTTGTCACCGAACAGGGCGACTGGCTCGACGATTTCTCCCTCTTCATGGCCATCAAGGAAACGCAGGGACTTCGCTCGTGGATCGAGTGGCCGGAAGGGCTCAGGGATCGACACCCCCAGGAGATCGCCGATGCCCATGATCGCCTCCAGATGCGTGTGCACGCTCACCGAGTCCGACAATTCCTGTTCTTCCGCCAGTGGCGTCGCCTGGCCGATCGGGCATCCGAGCTGGGACTGCAAATAATCGGAGATGTCCCGATCTTCGTCGCCCACGACTCGAGCGACGTGTGGACCAACCGTGAGCTGTTCACGGTGGATCAGTCAGGTCGTCTCGAGACGATGGCGGGCGTGCCGCCTGATTACTTTTCGCCGACCGGGCAGTTGTGGGGTAACCCGTTGTACCGATGGGATATCCATGACGCAACGGGATACCGCTGGTGGATCAGCCGCCTCCGGGCCGTGCTCGAGATGGTCGACATCGTTCGCATCGATCATTTCCGCGCGTTCGCCGACTACTGGTCGATCCCTGCCGGCGCCGAGACTGCCGAAACCGGAGAATGGCGCGCCGGTCCGGGCGATGATTTCTTTGCCGGCATCCGATCGGCGTTCGACCACCTTCCCATCATCGCCGAGGACCTCGGGGACCTCTCGCCTGCGGTCGGCGAGCTGCGCGACCGGCTGGGGTTGCCCGGAATGAAGATCCTGCAATTTGCCTTCGACGGCGATCCCACCAATCCCTTTTTGCCGGAGCTCTATCCAACCAACTGCGTTGTCTATACAGGGACCCACGACAACGAGACGGTTCGGGGGTGGTTCGAGAACGCCTCCGAAGCTGAGCGACGGGCGGCTCTGGAGCAAGTGGGCGGTGACGGCACCGACTTCGGCAGGCGCATGATCGGGACGGCCTGGCACAGTCGTGCAGACTATGCAGTTGCCCCGCTACAAGACTTCTTGGGGCTCGGCAATGAGGGAAGAATGAACACACCAGGCGTTCCCGATGGCAATTGGAGATGGCGATTCACCCCAGGCAGTCTCACGTCCAGCCTCGCCGAGGAGATACGCCGGCTCAACGCCTCCGCCGGACGCTTGGGTCCACAAGCCGCCGCCTAGAGCGCCAGCACGCCCTGGATTTCTTCCATCCGCCGGATTCGCCGCTTGGTGACCTCGGATGATCCATCGAGCAGAGCCGCGGTCTCGTCGAGCATCTGGGGAATCGGGAAGAGACGGACCATTGGATCAGACGTCGGTTTTCCACCCTCGACCGTCGTTCGCCACGCCGTCATCACGTCATTCTCACCGTTGAGGAGCGCCTCCACAGCAACGAGGCCCACCCTTCCGGCCAGCATCCGATCATGAAATGATGGAGCCCCCCCTCGTACGATGTGTCCCAAGACGGTTGCTCGCACGTCGATGTCCTGATACGCCAGCCGTAGCTGGAGGGCATCCACCAGCTCCTGCGTTGGTAGCGCGACACCCTCAGCTTTGATGATCAGCACCTTCCGCTTACGGCGGGCAGTAGCGAGACTCGACTCGATCACGTTCGCCACTGCGGCGATGACCTCGTCGTTGGTCCGTTGCTGCTCGGGGAGCAGAACGGCGTCCGCCGCAGCGGCCACGGCACTGGCCATGGCCAAATACCCGCTCTGACGTCCCATGACCTCCACGATGAACGCCCGTTTCAATGCCCGGGCCGTGTCAGATATGCGATCGCACGCCTCGACGATGGTATTGAGAGCGGTGTCGACGCCAATGGCATCCGACGTGCAACCGATGTCGTTGTCGATCGAAGCCGGGATCGCAACGACGGGTATCGAGGCCCCCTCCGCGAAGGCGTGGGCGCCGGCAATGGATCCGTTGCCCCCGATGACCACCAAACCCTTGGCCCCGAGGCTCAACATCTGGTGCTCGGCTTCCTGCCGGCCCGTAACCTCCATGAATCGTGCGCTGCGGGCGGTGCCGAGCATCGTCCCGCCGCTGTTGCCCAAATCCTGAAGCTCACCCACGGGCGCCAGCCCGCCCGTCACGGATCGGGTCAAGTTGCGGACGTGGCCAGCGATGAGTCCGTCGTAGCCGCGTTCGATGCCCAATACACGCACATCGCGCGCTGCCGCGACCTTGACAACAGCACGAACCGCAGCATTCATGCCCGGGGCATCCCCTCCCGATGTCAAGACTGCGATAGTGTCCACGAGTGGGAGCATAAACCCGGCGCGGCTCGCGCCGCGATGACGCAGCAACGTCGTCACCACCGAGGAGGGTCTATCAAACATCTTGTCGTACTCGCCTTGGCTGTAGCCGCATGCACCGCTGCGCCGACTACGACAGCCCCTCCGGACACCACTCCAGCTGCAACCACAACCGCGGCTGCCACGACCACCACACGCCTCACGGCAGTTGATTTCGAAACCGAGATCGATCTCGCTCAGGTTCCTGGACGCATCGTGGTTTCCGGCGATGTGACGTATGTGGTCGACTCCTTGGGGAATGGACGGGTTGAGATCCCGGACGCCGCCGGGACGTCGCAACCGACCTGGTCTCCCGACGGCTCCACCATTGCGTTTTCGGCGTTCGGCGACGGGTCTCCGGTCGTCGGCGTGTCGCAGCCCGGCGCCGAGTCGACATTTGTCGCCGCTCCGTTCCTGCCCTTCTACTTCCACTGGAGCCCAGACGGATCGCATCTCGCATTCCTCGGCAATGGGCCGAGCGGCTTCGTCGAGCTCGGCCTCCTCGATGCTGCTGCGTTGTCTGCCAAGAGCGTGGATCTCGGGACGCCCTACTACTTCGACTGGTCCCCCGACAGCGATCGCCTCTTCAGCCATGCCGGCGCCGGCGACACCCGGTTGGTGCTGATCACGGGTGATGTACTGGACGTCGATGACAACGCCGGGCTCTATCAAGCACCGCAATGGACCGAGGGAGGGGTCGTACAGCTCATCACCATGCCGGCCACCATCTCGGCGAGGGGCCTCCGCTTTGCCCGCCAGGACAACGACCAGGCCATCGTTGTTGGGCCGCCGGAGGGCGAATTCGAACGCCTCGTCCCGATCGAGACCGTGAGCGCCTTCGATTACAACGGTCGCGATCTGGCATTCACCGACAGTGCCGGCCCGACGCCGATCATCCGCGGCCCGCTCATGGTGGCGAGTGACGGAGAGATCATGGTGGTGACGAACGAGCCCGTGATCGCCTTCGAGTGGAGTCCTGACGGGCGGCGCCTGCTGTTCCTCGAGGTGGCGGGCACCGGTGCGACTCCCGAAGCTCGGTGGGTGGTTTGGGAGCGGGGAGAGCAAATTGCTTTCGACACCATCACACCGTCGGTGGCGTCACTGGGCACCTACTTTCCGTTCTGGGACCAATACGCCCGTAGCCTCACGCTGTGGTCACCCGATGGCCGGGCCTTTGTCTATGCGGAGCTCGACTTGGCAACCGGAACCTCGTCGGTGTTTGTGCAACCGGTGCAATCGGGCGCTGCGCCTCAGGTGCTCGGCGACGGAGATTGGGCATCATGGTCGAGCTGAGCGCGCCTGAGCCCGACGCGGTCGTCGTGCTGGCGGGAGGCGATCCCGTCGATCCGGCCATCGCCGACGATCTACCCTCGCCGGCATTCGTGGTGGCAGCAGACTCGGGCTTGCACCAGGCAGACCGCCTCGGCCTCGAGGTGGACCTCATCGTCGGCGACCTCGATTCCGTTTCCGCCGCCGCATTGGCGAGAGTCGAGGGTATTCCCATCGAACAGCATCCCATCGACAAGAGCCACACCGACTTGGAGCTGGCCCTCGATGCTGCTCGGAGGCTTGACGTCGGTCGACTCGTGGTGGTCGGCGGCGGCGGTGGTCGCCTCGATCATTTGCTCGTCAACGCCGCCGTGCTTCGCAATCCGCGGCTGGCGCACATGCGAATCGAGTGGTTTGCCGGCCAGGCGCACACCTATGTCGTACGCTCAGAGCAGACGCTCCACGGCGCTCCTGGCGACCTCGTGTCGCTCTTGGCCGTCGACGGGCCGGCAACGGGCGTGCGCACCTTGGGCCTCCGATGGGAGCTCACCGGAGCCACGCTCGAGCCAACCTCGGGTCAGGGTCTCTCCAACGTATTTGAAAAGCCGGTCGCGCGCGTGAGTGTGGAACTGGGCGTGCTGCTCGTCATCCTCCCGGCCGGGGGCAGTTGACGGCGCTCAGGAGCGGGCAACCTCGTTCCAAGGGATGTCTTTGTCCACCCTTGGTTCCCCCGGCAGTCCCAGCACTCTTTCACCGAGGATGTTTCGCATGACTTCTGACGTGCCACCTTCAATCGAGTTGGCCCGCGCCCGAAGGAAACTTCGCTGACGCTCGGTCGCAGACAGGCCCGCCTCGGAGGGCCGCGCCATCGTGTACCCGCCCGGCAGGAGCATGCCGTCTGCCCCCAGCAGCTCCATCGTGAACTCCGTGATCTTCTTGTTGAGGTCCGCCCACTGCAACTTGCCGGTCGAGCCCTCGGGGCCGGGAGTCCCCATGCGGCGGTTGTCGGATGCTCGCATGTTGGTGAGGCGCATCGCTTCGGCCTCACACCAGAGGCGCATCAACTTGTCACGCTTGACACGATTGTCGTGCCCGTACTCCCGATACACCGCCACAGCTTCGCCGATGGCGCCTGAGCCGCGAGGAGTCACATTCGATCCGATCGCCACTCGTTCATTCATGAGCGTCGTCAGCGCAACGCGCCAACCGTCGCCGACATCGCCGATCCGGTTGGCGTCGGGGATTCGCACATCCGTGAAGTACACCTCATTGAACTCTGCTTCACCCGTGATCTGATAGAGCGGCCGCACCTCCACGCCGGGAGACTCCATGTCGACGACGAAATAGGTGAGGCCGCGGTGCTTGGGCACCGAGGGATCAGTCCGTGCCACCAGCATGCCCCACTTGGATACGTGGGCGAGGGTCGTCCACACTTTTTGGCCGTTCACCACCCACTCGTCGCCATCTTTCTGGGCTCTCGTGGAGAGGCCGGCGACGTCAGAGCCCGACCCGGGCTCTGAGAACATCTGGCACCAGATCTCCTCGGCCGTGAACATGGGCCGCAGCCATCGATCCATCTGCTCGTCAGTGCCGTGGGCAGCCAAGACCGGCCCGCCCATGCCGATGCCGAGGAGGTTCTGCGAGTAGTTGGCGAGCGAGGCACCGGCGTCGCGAAGCCGACGGAGAATCATCGTGCGGTGCCTCGGGCTGAGGCCGAGACCCCCCTTTCCTTCAGGGAACTCCACCCAAGCCAGCCCTGCGTCGAACATTGCCCCCCACAGGTCGGGACCCGATCGGGCTGTGGTCGAGCTGAGCAGCTCATCGATCGCTGCTTCGATCTGTGTTGCCTCTCCGTCACTCATCGAGTTTCCCCTTCACGCTCAGCGCGGCATTGGAGAGGACCGGCGTCTGGCGCTCTTTGGTTGCCACGCTGAGAAGGTAGGTGTCCCCGTCCTTCCAGACGGAGGTCACCAACGTCTCGCCCGGGAAGACCGGCCCGGTGAACCGGCCTTGATACCGCTCGACCCTGGTGACCTCTCCACCCAGCACCCCGTCGACAACGGCCTTGCAGGCGATGCCGAACGAGCACAATCCGTGGAGGATGGGCCGGTCGAACCCACCGAGGGCCGCAAAGTTGGGATCGGCGTGAAGGGGGTTCTTGTCACCCGACAGGCGATAGAGCAGCGCTTGTTGCGGCAAGGTTTCGGACTCCACGGTGAGGTCTGGCTCCCGCTCAGGGGCGACATTGCGAGCGGTCGGGCCGCCCGGGCCGCCAAACCCGCCTTCGCCTCTCAGGAAGACGCTGTAGCGGTTCGTGAACAGACGATCGTTGTTCTCGTCGGTGGTGACCACCTCGAGAACGACCAGCGCTCCCTTTCCTTTGTCCCAAATCTCAACGACGGAGCCGCGATGGCTGACGGTGGCGGCCGTGGGGAGCGGCCGGTGGACATGGAGATCCTGCTCGCCGTGCAACAACATGGCGAAGTTGAAGTCCAAACCGTCGACACTGCCGAGGTGTGCGATCAACTCGAATGGCAGGGTCGTTGCATACGTAGGAAGCACCTTCAGGTTTGCCTCGTAGCAATAGGAGAGCTCTGCCGGGTCGGTGGGAGCGGCTCCGGCTCCGACGCCCAGGTGGTAGAGGATCACATCGTTCTCCGCCCAGCTGCTGGTGGACTCGGGCAGTACGGCACCGAGCGCGCGGTCACGGTCGATTGGCATGGCTATCCCTGCATGGCGCCGAACAGCAGCGCCATCTCTTCCGTGTTGTTCATGGGAACGATGTATTCGGAGACATCGCGGATCGTGTCCATATGTTCGGCGACGTCTTCCACAGAGGGAACCATCCCGGCACCTGAGAACCAACCTTGGTTGACGCCCGTGAAGATCCGTGCGAATCGCCCTCCCCCGACCGAGAACACCTCGTGGGTGAGCTCACATGCCCGAGACGCCAGGAATACGACCAAGGGAGTGACCTGTTCGGCGAGCACCATGTCGGCCATCGGCCCGAGCAAGTCTTCGGTCATCCGCGTCTTGGCCACCGGGGCGATGGCGTTGGCCTTGATGTTGTATTTGGCGCCTTCGATGGCGATCACGTTCATCATCCCGACCAGGCCTGCTTTGGCGGCGCCGTAGTTGACTTGACCGAAGTTGCCGAAGAGACCCGACGGTGACGACGTGTTGACGATGCGTCCGTAGCCCGCTTCTTTCATCGCAGCGAAGGCCGGCTGCGTGACGTAGAAGGCGCCTTTGAGATGCACGTCGATCACGGCATCGATCTCGGCGGTCGTCATCTTTGCGAACGATGCGTCTCTGAGGATACCGGCGTTGTTGATGAGCACATCGATCCTGCCGAACGAGTCGAGCGCTGTGGCGACAATGCCTCGGCCGCCCTCCTCGCTCGCTACCGAGTCGTAGTTGGCGACGGCCTCACCACCGGCGGTTTCGATCTCATCGACCACCAGATCGGCGGCGGCGCTTCCTCCGCCGCTGCCGTCGACAGCGCCACCGAGGTCGTTGACGACCACTTTGGCGCCGCGCCGAGCCAGTTCGAGGGCGTAGGTCTTGCCGAGGCCGCCACCGGCTCCGGTGATGACGGCGACCTGCTCGTCAAAGACAATGTCGGACATTCCAAGCTCCAAGACAGTCGAGGTTGTGTTTCGACGAGGATCCTAGCGCCGGACGACAGCTTGTTAACCGCCGTTCACACGATGGTCAACGCAGCCGGACCTAGCCGTAGATGCTTGTCAAAGCATCGGCGTATTTCTCCTCAACAACCTTGCGTTTCACCTTCAGCGTCGGAGTCATCTCTCCGCCCTCGATGGTGAAATCGACGGGCAGGATGCGGAACTCCTTGATCGCCTCGGCCTTGGAAACGGTCTTGTTGGCGTCGTCGATGGCAGCCTGGATAGCCGCCTTGAGATCGGGATCTTCCGTCAACTCGGCGAGCGGAGCTGTTTTGCCGTTCTGGTCGGCCCACCGGGGGAACTCGTCGGGGTCCACCGTCACCAAGGCTGCGATGAATGGTTGGGCATCCCCCACAACCATGCATTGGCTGATGAGTGGATGGGCGCGCATCCGGTCTTCGAGTACCGCAGGGGCGACGTTCTTGCCTCCAGCAGTGACGATGAGTTCCTTCTTGCGGCCGGTGATGCGCAAGAACCCATTTTCGTCGAGAGTGCCGATGTCACCCGAGTGGA
Source organism: Acidimicrobiia bacterium (assembly GCA_041577335.1). Lineage (GTDB taxonomy): Bacteria > Actinomycetota > Acidimicrobiia > Spongiisociales > JAENVV01 > JBFGJH01. The sequence continues at coordinate 20,549 of JBFGJH010000014.1, forward strand.
ACCACCCTCCGTCCGTGATTGCTTCAGCGGTCGCTTCGGGGTTGTTCCAATAGCCGGAGAAGACATGTGGTCCCTTGATGAGAACCTCGCCGTCTTCAGCGATCTTGATCGTGACACCTGGGATCGGCTTGCCGACCGTGCCAACTCGGATCGAGCCAGGCCGATTCACCGTGGAGGCGGCCGAGGTCTCGGTGAGTCCGTACCCCTCGAGCACCGTCAACCCGATTCCCGAGAAGAAGTACCCGAGGCGTTCGCCGAGGGCCGCTCCTCCGGAGATGGCATATTCGGCGCGGCCGCCCAGCGTCGTGCGCAGTTTCTGGTAGACGAGGCGATCGAAGATCGTGTGCATTATCTTGGTGCCGAGCCCGACCTTGCCCGCCTCGGATTGCTTGGCGAATTCGATCGCGGTGTCGACCGCCCGCCCGAAGATGGCACCTTTCCCGTCGTCTTCCGCCTTCTTGACGGCTCCGTTGTAGACCTTCTCGAACACTCTGGGCACCGAGAACAGGAACGTCGGCTTCACCATCGCCAACTCTTCGAGCAGGTTGGGGATCCCGGTCGAGAACGCGATCTTGACGCCTTGGTTGATTGATCCGACCTGCACGAGGCGCGCGAAGATGTGCGCCAACGGCAGGAACATGAGCGTCGAGCCTCCCGCCTTGAAGACATCACCGGCCTCGGCGATGGTGTTCTCGACCACGGAAACGAAGTTCTTGTGCGTGAGGTGGCAACCCTTCGGCAACCCGGTGGTGCCCGACGTATAGACGAGGGTGGCCAGGTCGTCTTGGCTGACCGAGCGGGCCCGTTCCGTCACCTGCTCGTCGGTGATGTCCTTGCCGGCCTGGGTCAGCTGATCCATCGCCCCGCTGTCGATGATGTAGACCTTCTCACACGTTCCCAGCTCGCCGGCCTTCTCCGCGAAGACCTTGGCGAGGTCGTCGTTGGCGCAGACGATGGCGGTAGCTCCTGAATCCTTGACGATCCACTCCACCTGATCGGGCGAGGAAGTCTCATAGATGGTCACGGTGGCCGCGCCGGCTGCCCAAATGGCGTAGTCGAAATACGTGAATTCGATGCGACTGGGAGCGAAGAGGCATACGCGCTCTCCAGGCTGGATCCCGTCCGCCATGAACCCGGCGGCCAGCCTGCGGACGGTGCTCGCCATCTCGGCGGTGGAGACATCGATGAATGTGTCGCCTTTTCGGTACGAAAGCGCCGACCGGTTGGGGTGCTGGCTCTCCGCCTTCCACAAGCCGTCGGTGACGGTGACCTCCGGATCGATCGTGACCGCCCCGGGACTGGTGAATTCTTGCATGTTTGCTCCTGCGTATCAGCGTGATGGCTCGAGAGAACTGTACCGCACCGAGGGTGGTAGCCGCCGAGTTCGCGGCAAAGTCGTCAGCGACCCTATAGGGCGGCGATGATCTCGGCGTACCGATCGAGAACGACGTTGCGGCGCACCTTCATCGAAGGCGTCAACACGCCCGTTTCGGGCGACCACTCGTCGGTGATGATCTCGAATCGCCGGATCCGCTCAACCTTCGAGACACGATCGTTCGTCTCGTCGATGGCCACTTGGATGGCGGCCCGCAAACGCTCGTCCGACGGGTCCACGACCTGTGATCCGGTGAGCACCGTCGCGGTCTCGGGATCGGGCACGACGAGCACTCCCAGATTCGGCTTGCGGTCGCCTACCACACAGGCCTCTGCGACGATCGGGTGACGTTTGAGGAGTTGCTCGATGCCCACCGGAGCGATGTTTTTTCCGGCCGCATTGACGATGATGTCCTTCTTGCGGCCGACGATCGTGACAAATCCGGCGCTGTCGATTTCGGCGAGATCACCCGTGTGGAGCCAACCAGCGGAGTCGAACACAGCAGCGGTCTCGGCGGGCGCCTGCTCGTAGCCCACGGCCACATTGCCCCCCCGAATCAGCAGCTCCCCGTCGGGGAGGACTTCTACTTCGACACCGGCGAATGCCCTTCCGACGGAGCCGACTTTGTCGAATCCCGGAAGGTTGGTGGTGGCCGGTCCGGAACATTCGGTCATCCCATACAACTCATGCAGCGGGATCCCGACCGCTTGGAAGAAGCGAATGATGTCGGGGTCGATGGGCCCGGCAGTGGTAATCGCCATCACCGCTCGGTCCAGTCCCAATTCTGATCGGATCTTGCGGAGGACCAGTAGGTCGAGAGCCGCCAGCTCCGCCCGCCGGAGAGTCGAGCCCGCCCCTCTGGCGGCTCCGGCCGAGAGGGCTCGCTCGGCAAGTGCTCGACGTCGCCGATCGTCCTCGGCGTCCAGTTTGGCTTGGACGCGACGGTATACCTGCTCCCAGATTCGCGGTACTCCCACGAATAGGTGGGGGCGAACCTCTTTGACAACTCCCATGACCGCGCCGACGTTCGCACAGTAGGTCACTTCGCCGACCACCCACATGCCGAGGTAGTGCGTCGCCATTCGTTCAGCGATGTGAGCGAGCGGTAGGTAGGAGACGAATCGCGGCGCTTCAGGCAAGTTGATGGCACGGCTCATCGTCTCGAGCGTCCAGAGAACATTGGCCTGGGAAATCACCACGCCCTTGGGCTCCCCCGTGGTGCCCGACGTGTAGATCAGCGTTGCCGTGCTGTCCGGCGTGGTCGTCGCGGCGCGGCGCTCTACGGATCCCTGACCCTCATTGAGCGCCCAAGCTCCAGCTTCCATCAGCTCGTCCCACGTGCGGACATCGAGGTCCTCGCCCAGCTCGCCATCTGTCGGATCCAGCACGATCACCGTGCGGAGGTCCGGGAGTTGTCCGCGTGCCGCTCTCCATCTCTCCAGGGTCTCGGGAGAGTCGACGATGGCAACAACGGCCCGAGAGTGGGCGGCGACATACGCCAGCTGATCGTCGGCCAGTGTCATGTAGACGGTCACAGGAGTGGCTCCGGCGTGCATCGCGCCGAGGTCGGCGAGCACATGCTCTGGGCGGTTGCCCGCCATGATGGCAATACGCTCCCCCGGCTCGACGCCGAGCTCCATGAGGGCGGCGGCCACGATCAGCACGTGATGGCGGTACTCAGACCAGGTGTAGCGCCGCCAATCTCCTTGGTCTCGCCAAGCAATCGCTTCGCCGCCGCCGTGCTGGGTGGCGTTTCTGGCAAGAACATCGACCAACGTCCGGCCATCGACAGCATCGGCGATGGCTCGGCGCTCCAATTCGAGTGAATCACCGATCACCTGATAACTCCTTCCGCCCTCAGGGCCTCGAGCTCGTCGCCCGACCAACCCAACGCGGTCAGGACTTCGTCAGTATGCGAACCGGGCGGATAGGCCCGGTCCGGGATCGCCGGCGGTGTGCGGACGAATCTCGGGGCTGGCGCCGGTTGGCGTAGCCCGGCCACTTCGAGAAACGTACCTCGTTCCACGTTGTGGGGATCCTCATGGGCATTGTCGAAGTCGAGAACCGGCGCAACACAGGCGTCCAATCCGTCGAAAGCAGCAACCCACTCGGCCTGGGTACGCTCTCGAAACCGGCCGGCAAACACCGTTCGCATCTCTGGCCATCCGGCTCGGGAGTATTGGTCGCCAATGGCACTTGCGTCGAGTCCCAACCCGGTCAGCAGGTCGGCGAAGAACTGCGGTTCGAGGGCTCCGACCGCGAGGAAGAGCTCATCTTTCGTGCGGTACGTCGAGTAGAACGGAGCGCCGCCGTCGAGCAGATTGTCGCCTCGATCACCATCCCAAAGGCCACCATGCTTCAAGGCGTATTGCATCGTCGACAAGAGCGCAGAACCATCGACCATCGCCGCGTCGACGACTTGCCCGAGGCCCGATGTCTGCGCTTCCAGCAAGGCTGCCAGGAGCCCGAATGCCAGCAGCATGCCGCCTCCACCAAAATCACCGACCAGGTTGAGGGGCGGCACGGGATTGGCATCGCGGGGGCCAACCGCTCCCAGCACCCCGCTCAAGGCGATGTAGTCGATGTCGTGTCCGGCTTGCTTGGCTCGTGGCCCGGTCTGTCCCCACCCGGTCATTCGCCCATAGACCAACCTGGGATTCCGAGCGAGTGCCTGCTCGGGACCGATGCCAAGCCGTTCAGCAACACCCGGGCGAAACCCTTCGATGAGCCCGTCGGCGCTTTCTGCCATCTGGAGCACCACCTCGGCGCCCCGGGGGTGCTTCAGGTCGACGCCAACCGAACGACGTCCCCGATTGAGAACGTCTGACGAGGCGCTCCGGTCGGCAACCGCCCGGACTCGTGAGGCGCGGTCCACACGGATCACCGTCGCTCCCATGTCGGCCAGCATCATGGCGCAAAAGGGAGCCGGGCCAAGGCCGGCGATCTCGAGGAATGTGAAGTCTCGGAGCGGGCCCGTCAATCGCCCCCACCTACCCTGGCGCCCGCCCGGTCGAGCCGCGCCGCGCGACGAGCCAGAATGTCCCGCTGCTCAGAGTGGGTGAGCACATACAGCTCGTTCTCCTGGATGGCTGCGACGACGCGGCCGGCTACCTCATCCGCCGATACGACCCCACCAACGAGCGGCCCAGGATCCGTCACCGGATGATCACCGGGATTCCGAAGCTCGGGCGGTCGCATGGACGCCGAATGCTCGTTGATGGGCGTGTCGACCACCATGGGGCACACGATGGTCACTCCGATTCCGGCAGGCTCCAGCTCGCGGGCGAGAGATTCGGACAAGCCCACTACTGCGAATTTCGACGCGCAGTACACCCCGAGGTATCCCATCCCGACCAGCCCGGACATGGAGGCAGTGTTGACGAAATGGCCCCCACCACGCGAGAGCATCAAGGGTAGAAACGCCTCGATGCCGTTGACCACACCCCAGAAGTTCACCCCCATCGTGAATTCCCAATCTGCCCGAGTTGCCTGGCTGATTGGCCCGAAAGTTGCCACACCGGCGTTGTTACAAACGATGTCTGCGCCGCCGTGGAGCTCGACGACCCGATCGGCTAGTTCACGAACAGCGTCGCGATCGGTGACATCGACGACAACTCCCGCAACGTCGTGACCCTCCTCGGTGAGCGACTCGGCGGCCTCGGCGAGTCGGGCGGAGTCCAGGTCGGCCAGGACGATCCGGGCACCTCTCTGCCCGAGCGCTTGCGCCAACGCGTATCCAATCCCACTGGCTCCGCCCGTGACGATGGCAACTTTGTCCGCGATGTCCATCTGAGCCAGTCTGGCACCGAAACGACTCGAGTGCGGTCAGCCCATTGCGTCGCCGGCGAGTTGTGACTCGTCGACTGGATGCTCAGCGAAGTACGCCGATATGAAAGCCTGGATGATCGCCGCGGTTGGAAGGGCGATGAGCGCTCCGAGCGCGCCAAGCACCGAGATGCCGGCGATGGCGGCTCCGAAACCAACGGCTGGGTGAAGCGACATGGTCCGCGAGGTGACCCGTGGAGCCAAGAGCAGATTTTCGACCTGCTGATACGCGACCAGCACGATCAGTACCCACAGGGCCTTGATGGGCGCGTCGACGAACGCCACGAACAGCGGAACAATCGAAGCGATGTATGTGCCGACGGCGGGAATGAACTGACTGATGACGCCAACCCAAACGCCGAGCGCCAACGCATCGGGAACGCCGATGAGGACGAAAGCGACGAACGAGAAAACCGCTGAAAAGGTCGCCAGGACGAGCCGCGAGGCGACGTAGCCGCCGGTCTTTTCGATTGCGATGTTCCACATTCGGGCAATCTCGACCTGGCGGTCCGGAGGGAAGAGGGAAAAGACCCGCCGGCGCAGTTTGGGGCCATCGGCAAGCAGGAAAAAGGTGAACAGAGCGACCGTCAACGCTGAGATGACAACTCGTCCGACGCCAGAGAACACACCGGTGACACCCGAGGTCAGCGTCGGCAAATTGTCGGTGATGAAGGCCTGAAGGTCTCCGACCTGCTGCGAGAGTGCCTCCAACGACAGCTCCTGGCCGATGAGCTCTTCCAGCTGCGGCCCATATTCGAGCACGAGGTCGGGAACGCGGTCACCCACGGCCTGCACTTGGCGGACGATGGGCGGCAGCATGATCGCGAAGAAACCGACGGCCATCAGCACGGCGCCGATGAATACGACGGTTGTCGCCGCTGACCGTTTCCAGCCTTTCCTTGCCAGGAAAGCCACGGCCGGCTCGAGCGCGAACGACAGAAACAGCGCTGCAAGCAGATTGATGAGCAGTGCAGAGATCTGCCCGATGAGCCACAGAGTGGCAAGGGTCGCCAGCACGACCAACACGGTCCGGATGAGGAGACCAGGGATCCATCCTGGCATTTGGTCGCGCTCTGGCTTGGTGTCCTCCACGAGGCGCGACGATATCAGGTCAGGTCTCCGATAGGCAGCTTCACGGCGGAGATCAGCCAAGCCAACTCAGCGTTCGATGGGGGCCCCGACGAGATTGCCCCACTCAGTCCACGAGCCGTCGTAGTTCTTCACTTGCTGGTACCCGAGCAAGTGGGTCAGAACGAACCAGGTATGCGACGACCGTTCTCCGATCCGACAATACGTGATGACGTCGTCAGTTGGTAGGAACCCGAGTTCGCCTTCGTAGATCGCTTTCAGGTCGGAGACGGATTTGAATGTGCCGTCGTCGTTGGATGCTCGCTTCCACGGCACGTTGTGGGCGGTTGGGATATGCCCGCCACGCAGGGCGCCCTCCTGGGGATAGTCGGGCATATGGAGCTTCTCACCGCTGAATTCCTCGGGCGAGCGAACGTCGACGAGCGATCCGCCGTTCTCGAGGTGAGTCATCACATCGTCACGAAACGCCCGAATGGCGAAATCGTCACGGACCGGCGTGGGATATATCGTCGGCGCCCGTTCGGGGGTGGCGGTTTCGATTGGTCTCCCCTCCGCGATCCATTTCATCCTGCCGCCGTTCATGAGCCTCGTGTCGCGATGTCCGAACAGCGTGAAGACCCAGAGGGCATAGGCCGCCCACCAGTTGAAGTTGTCGCCGTAGAACACAACCGTATGATCGGGCGAGATCCCCTTCGCGCCCAGCATCGCCGCAAAACGGTCTGCATCGAGGTAGTCCCTGATGACCGGGTCATTGAGGTCGTCGTGCCAGTCGACTTTCACTGCGCCGGGAATATGCCCCGTGTGATACAACAGCACATCCTCGTCTGACTCGATGACGACAACGTCGGGGTCGTCCAGGTGGGCCGCCACCCACTCGGTCGAGACGAGCTTCTCGGGATGGGAGTAGTTGGCGTGCTCAGCGGCAGAATCAACTTCGACAGGCATGTGAGGGCTCCTTGGGTTGATGTGAATAGTACCGAACAAGCGACGGCTACTCTTTCGACTATGGCGCTCCCAGAACGACTCCAGCGCATCGTCGACCTCTTCTCGTCGGCACCGAAAGACATCCGCATCCAGGCCCTCTTGGACTACTCGAATCGCGTACCGCCTCTTCCTGCCCGCCTCGCGGACGACCGAGCCAGCCTCGAACAGGTGCATGAGTGTCAGACTCCATTCTTCCTCCTGACCGAGGTTGCCGATGACGGCGCAGTAACGATTCACTTCGACTGTCCGCCGGAGTCCCCGACAGTTCGCGGTTACGCCGGAATCCTGGCGGAGGGGCTCAATGGCGAGTCGGTGGAAACAATCCTGTCGGTGCCCGACGATTTCTACCGTGGGATCGGGCTCGAAGAGGTCGTCACGCCGCAGCGCCTGCGCGGCATGGGTGCCATCATCGCTCGCATGAAACGCCAGCTCCAGGAGCGCGCCGCCTGATCCAAGGCGGCGTTGATCGAGTACTCCCGCTGTGGTCAACTGATCTGTCATGAGTGATCGATCGCGACGCATTGCAGTATTCGATTCTGGTCTCGGCGGCTTGTCGGTCCTACTCCATCTGCGCCGGCTCCTGCCTCGGGCGGAGTTCGTCTATCTGGCCGACCAGGCACGCGCCCCGTATGGCGATCGCACCCAGTCGGAGGTGCTTGCTTTTTCGGCCCAAGTCGTCGCCCACCTGACGGGCGACGGATGTGGTGCCGTTGTGGTGGCATGCAACACCGCCTCGAGCGTCGCATTGGAGCCCCTCAGGTCCATGTTTCCAGCGACTCCCATCGTCGGGATGGAACCGGCGGTGAAGCCGGCTGCGGCATCCACGAGCTCAGGGATCGTAGGTGTGCTGGCGACGACGCGCACGGTCGAGGGCGAGCGACTGGCTCGGCTCATCGCCGCACATGCAGGGGGTGTGAAGGTGATCAGTCAAGCCTGTCCGGGTCTGGTCGAGCTGGTCGAGGATGGGCTCGTCGACACGCCCGAGACCCGCGCGATTGTCCGGCAATACGTCCAGCCCCTGATCGAGCGTGGCGCGGACACGCTCGTGCTGGGTTGTACGCACTACTCGTTTCTCGAGGCCCTCATTCGTGAAGAAGCCGGCGCGCACGTGACCATCATCGACCCGGCGGAGGCGGTCGCCCGCCGGACGGCGTCCGTAGTCGGAACAGGCCCAGATGAGGCAACGGTTCGCTTCGAGACGACTGGCGATCCGGTGCGCCTGCGCAGGCAACTGACTGAGCTGCTTGGGTCGGCCTACCCGACGTTCGGGGTCGACCTCACGAACGTTGCTGCTCCCTGAGAAAGTCGATCACGAGATCTATCTGCTCATCGGAGAGCGATGAGCCGAATGACGGCATCCGGCCCCGGCCCCGCGAGATCGTTTGCTGGTAATACGCGTCCGTGTTGGCTGCTGCGTCGCTCCCGGCGTCGAGTGCCGGCCCGACACCGCCGCCGAGTTGTGACCCGTGGCATCGGGCACACACCAACTCATATATTTCGGTTCCCGATGCGTCATCGGGAACCTGCGTGCCACATGCCGAGACCAGCATCAAGGTGGCGGCGAGCATCATGAAGAGAAGTGGGCGCACCGCGACAGATTAGATCCGCAACCGGGGAGTGCCGCCTACCATTCCGGGCCTATGAGCGAACGTCAGCACCGCCTCAAACCCGTTCGGGTCATTCTCACCGGCTTCGCCATGGGAACGGCCGATCTGGTTCCCGGAGTCTCGGGGGGAACGGTTGCACTCGTGGGCGGCATCTACGACCGCCTGTTGTCGGCCATCAACTCGATCAACCGGATGTCGCTTGCGGCGCTGTTCACGGGTCGCTGGGGGCTGGTGCGGAGCGAGGTCGATTTTGGATTCATCGTTCCGCTGGCCATCGGTCTTCTGGCGGCGATCGTTTCCCTCGCCGAACCGCTCGGGCGCTTGCTCGAGAGCGAGGACGGTCGGGTCCTGCTCTTTTCGTTCTTCTTCGGCCTCGTCGTCGGATCCGTTATCGCCGTCGGTCGGAACGTTCGCTGGGTGCTCCGCTCGACCCTGTTGGCAGGCGGGGCAGCGATCGGCGCGTTCTTTGTTGTGCAGCTCGCTCCGGTGACAGGGCCCTCGGGTCTCGTTGCCCTCTTCGCTGCGGGCTTCGTCGCGGCTTGTGCGATGGTCTTGCCTGGTATCTCCGGCTCCTTCATCCTCCTCATCATCGGCCAGTACGAGCGTGTCCTCGGTGCGGTACGAGACCGAGATCTGGTTGTGGTTGGGACGGTCGCCGTAGGCGCGGTCGTGGGTGTCTTGACCTTCGCGCGGTTGCTGCAATTCGTCCTCGTCCGATTCCGCAACGGCACCCTGGCCGTGTTGAGCGGATTCATGGCAGGGTCGTTGTGGAAAATCTGGCCATGGAGAGAGTGCCTCGAGGAGCAGGTCATCGCTGGTGAACAACGCTGCTTGGTCGAGTCGCTGCAGGCGCCCGAAGCAATCGCCGCTCCCCTGGCCTTGGCCGTAGCCGGCTTGGTGCTCGTGATCGCGTTCTCCCTCTGGGAGAGGCGACAGCCACGGAGCGAGGTGACCCTTGCAGGATCGGAAAGCACTGCATAACATATACGTAGTGGTCCGCTCACCTGCGCGAGCGGATCCTCCCCCCCGAAGGGTCTGGAGAGAACACGGGTCTACCCCGGCGCCGTACTCGAACGACCCTCTTGTGAGATCCGGCCTTCGGGCCGGATCTCACCCTTTTGGGCGCCGATGGGTTCAGGGGTGGTCGGTGCCGGTAGGCGGAGGCTCATGTTCGGCGAGAATGGCAGCCGCAACCCTCAACGCGTCGACGGTGTACCTGCCGGAGGCGATTGCCTTCTGAAGTCTCTCCAGAGCGCTGCGCCGCTCACCTGATGTTGCCATCGGGGAGATGCGAGGCCAATCACGGTCGTGAGCACGGCTCAAATCAAGCCAGTCCAGTCGGGTATCGACACGATGACGATCGGCAGGTTGGCGTTCTCCACGATGTAACTCACCCGGTGACCAAAGAAGGGCCGGTTGCTGAGGGCCCGAGATGCAACCCCGAGGACCAACACGTCGAATGAGCCGCTGTTGGCCATCTCGACGATCTGCTCCTCGGGATTCGCCTCGACAACGAGTCGGGTATCGACGCGAACACCGAGCCGGCTCCCCAATGTGGCCGCGTCGGCGAGGAGCTCTGCACCCGCTCGCTGGGCGTCTGCAAGACGCGATTCCTCGATCATCATGCCCTGGCCCTCCGGTCGGTTGATGACGTGCAGAGCCAAGACGGCACCCTCTTCGCCGGCGAGCGAATATGCGAATTCCTCGGCGGCCCTCGTCGCCACGCCGCCGGTGACGGGAACGAGGACACGCCGCGGCAGCTGCTCGGGAATCGTGTCATCGTCGGGGAATCGCACCACGACCGCAGGAATCGACACTTGGCCGAGAATACGATCGGTCACCGAGGAGAACATGCCTGTTTCGCTTTTGGTGCCAGAGGCACCCACGACCAGCATGTCATACCCGAGGCCGGTTTCGGCTGCGATCGCATCAACCGGGTCACGAGCTGTCTTGCTGAGCTGGCGCGTGGCGGCCTCTTCGAGGACCCCGATGACTCCGTCTGCTCCTGCTGACGAGCCCCTTCGCCGACCCATCCAATGCGGCAGGAATCGCCATCGACCAGCGACGTCGACCGTCATGACGGTGACCTCGATGTCGTCGAACACACGCTCGACGAGCTGGGCTGCGAATTGCGAGTTCAAGCCGCCGCGTGTTGGCAGCAAGATACGCCTGGTTCCGAGGATCACTGAGCTGTCGCGGAGCGACTCGCGCTCGAGCCGCTGCCGTTCCTCGGCGGGTGCCTCCCAACCACGCACCACCAGCCGGAGCAGCGCGGGGGAGACGATCGACGTGACGATGGCGGCCAGCACCAGCACGGTATATCCCGTCTCAGACAGCACTCCGGTGTTCAAGCCCACGAGAGCGACAACGATGCCCATTGCGCCCAGGGCGCTCAGGCCGCTCCCGAGCGCCAGACCCTCACGATGACCGAGCCCTCCCAGTCGGGCGCCGAAATAGGTGCCTACGACCTTGGCGGCCAACGCCGCCACGATGACGCCGGCGGTCCACAGAAGCGCCTCCGTCGATCGCAGCGCGGTGAGGTCGACCCGGAGTCCCGAAAAAGCAAAGAAGACGGGAGCAAAGAACGCCGTGGTCGTGGTCTCGAGGGTTTCACGCACAGCCGGAACCTGATGACGGGTGGTCGAAAGCAGAATGCCGACGATGAACGCTCCGAGTATCGCCTCGAGCTCGAGATACTGGGTGACTGCCGCACCGATGAATGCGGCCATCAACGTGATGGTGAGGCCGGCGGTAACCGAGGACCCCGATCGGGCCATCGATCTGCGGTACAACTGATCGATGAGCCATCGGCCGACAGTGACGATGATCACCAGAAACAGGACGAGGCCGCCAACGGAGCGGCCGAGGGCAGCAACGTCGAAGCGGGACTCACGGGCAATTCCTGCCAAGGCTGCCAGCAGCAACCAGCCGATCGAGTCCATCGTCATCCCCGCGGCCAGGGTGATCTGGCCGAAGTTTCTACGTAAGAGACCGAGATCTTGGAGGATCTTGGCAACCACGGGGAGCGCCGAAACCGCCAGGGCCAGCGCAAAGATCGCCGCGAACACGGCCTCCGACCCGGCCTCTCCGCGAAAGTCGGGGGGAGCCAGCAGCGCTATGGTGGCTCCGACTGCCAGCGGAATCAGCAGGCTCCCCGCCGACACCGACAATGCCGCTTTCCGAAATCGGTTGATGATCGCCAAGTCGGTTTCGAATCCGATCACGACGAGCAACGTGATGACGCCGAGCCAGGCGATTCCGAATACGGCCGAGTTGACGACCGGTTCTTCCACAAACACGAAGTCGAACCAGTTGGGAGCAATGGTCCCAAACACGGACGGGCCGAGCAGCACACCTGCGATGAGCTCGCCGACCACGGGAGGTTGGTTGATCATCTTCATGACCCCGCCCAACACCCGGGCGACACCCACGAGCAGGGCAAGCTGGATGAGAAACACCAGGACCTGGTGCTCGTCGAGCGGCGGGGCCGCCTCGGCCGATTCGGCCGCGAAGAGGATAGGGGTGCTCATCAAGGTCGCCCGAGTGTACCGGGAGGGTCGCTGGTAGCGTGCCGTCATGGACCAGATAGCCAACCTCGCAGTCATTGGAGCCGGCTCATGGGGAACAGCGGTGGCGTCGCTGGCCGCCCAGGCCTGCGACACGACGCTGTGGGCACGCCGGGCGGAGGTTGCCGAAGCAATCTCTCGCGATCACCGCAACCCCGATTACCTCACCGACTTCGTGATCCCTGCTCGGGTGTCCGCAACCGGAAGCATCGAAGACGCCGTTTCCGGTGCCGATGCTGTTGTGGTCGGTGTCCCCTCACACGGCTTTCGCAGTGTGATCGAGCAAGCTGCCTCGCTGATCGCCTCAGACGTCCCAGTGGTGAGCCTCACCAAGGGCATCGAAGCCGACACGCTCATGCGGATGACCGAGGTGGTGGCCGACGTCCTCGTAGGACACGATCCCCGCCGCATCGGCGTTCTGAGCGGCCCCAACCTCGCCAAAGAGATCATGGCAGGCCAGCCGGCTGCGACGGTGGTTGCCATGGGTGACCACGAGGCCGCCCGGGCGTTGCAGAAGGCCTTCATGACGCCCACCTTTCGCGTCTACACCAATCCCGACGTCATCGGATGTGAGATCGCCGGGGCCTGCAAGAACGTCATGGCTATCGCGTCCGGGATGGTGAGCGGTCTCCAGTTCGGGGACAACACCAGAGCGGCGTTGGTGACGCGCTCCCTGGCCGAGTTGGCTCGCCTGGGCATTGCCGTCGGCGGTCATCCGCTGACCTTTGGCGGCCTGGCCGGGGTGGGCGACCTCGTCGCTACCTGCTATTCGAGCCAGAGCCGCAACTACACGGTCGGCTATGGCCTCGGGGCGGGACGGCCACTCGACGAGATCATCACCGAGATGAGCATGGTCGCCGAAGGCGTCAAGAGCACCAAGGGCGTGCTGGCGCTCGCCGCCAAACACTCCATCGAGATGCCGATCGCCGCAGAAGTGGGACGGGTTTTGTACGAAGGCGCCGACCCGGCCGACTCGATGATGGCGCTGATGGGACGAGCGGCAACCTCCGAAGGGCACGGGCTGCTCTAGCCAGGCGGATACGGGCGCTACGCCCGCCGGACGAGGGTCGCGCCGGTGGCGGGATCTTTGTCGAGTTCGATGAGGTCCTCCAGGCGGTCCCTCATGTCGGGCACATGTGACACCACAACAACCAGTCGGCTGTCGTGTTCGGCCACGAGACGCTCGATGCCCGCCATGGCCAAGTCGAGGTGCTCGCTGTCGAGCGAGCCGAACCCTTCGTCGAGGAAGAACGCATCGAGGCGCCCTCCCCCACGCCCAACGGTCTCCGCCAGCGCCAGCGCCAGCGCCAATGAGGCCAGGAACGTCTCGCCTCCGGAGAGAGTGTCGGCTTTTCGCACCTGCTCGGCCGCGGTGAGGTCGACCACCGAGAACTTGCCATCTTCGGAGAATCGATACCGACCGCCGGAAAGCTCCTCGAAACGGGCGCTCCCCAGCCTGCTCAGGATCCGGCGTTCCTCCTCGAGGAGGAAGCGCAGGAAGTTGGATGGGGTGAGATCGGAGGCGAGCTGGGTGTAGACATCCCGCTCCGCGAGAGCGGAGGCCTGCTTGGCTGCCAGATCATCTGCTCCCGCCAGCCGCTCCGTCCGCGTCTCCACCTCGGTCGCCCGGGCGGCCAGCATGGCCTTGGCGTCAGACAAGGCGGTGACGTAGTCCGAATCGACCGGCAAGTCCACCGACGCCAAGAGGTCTTGGCGCAGCGCCTCTGCCTCTTGCATGCGCGCCACTGCTTCGCCCGCCGCCGAGGCAGCCTCCTCGCGGGCCTTCGTCCACTCGCCTCGGATCGCGCCGAGGGCTTCACCGATCTCGGCCGGCTCCGCGCCGATATCCAGCTCGAGTCCAAGTGCTCCACAGACTGCGTGGAGTTGGCCGGTGAGCTGCTCGAGCTCACGATCGGTTGATGTCCGGGTTTCCACAAGCTCGGCGTGGGCGGCTCGCCGAGCGGTGGCGAGCTGAGCGGCGTCACGGAGTTCCTGCTCCAGCGAGACGAGTAGTGTCTCGAACTCCTCGAGGTCCACGCCGTCGAGGAGCCCGAGTAACGAGGTGCGGGTCGCGTCGGCGGCGGCCATCAGTTGCTGGGCGGTCTTTTCAGCAGCCTCGACTCGTTGTTGTGCCCGTTGCCGGCTCTCGAGGGCTGCTTTCACCGACGCCTCGGCCCGGGCCAGCTCTATCTCGAGTTTCGTGTGAGTCTGACGAGCCTGGTCGACATCGGCGTGGGCTGACTCGTAGCGTTTTCGTGCCTCATCCAGCCCCGGCGCGTCCGACTCGGGCACCTCTGCGACGTGCTGATGACAGACCGGGCATTCGTCGCCAGCGGCAAGGCCGCTCCTCAGCGTTGCGGCCACATCGGCCGACTCGGTGGCCCGCAATGCGGCTGCGGCCGCCTCGAAGGCGGCAAGCGCCGCATCCACGCCCGCCTGGGAAGCCGTCACTTCCGTCTTGGCAGACTCCAAATTGACCGAACTCGTCGCTAGTACGTCATCAGCGGCGGCTAGCTCGGCGGAGGTTTGTTCGTGGCGCTCCTGCTCGGAGCGGGCTGCTTCCTTCTGTTGCGTCGCCGTAGAGGCAAGCTCTTGCACTTCGGCGAGCTTGTCACGTCCTCCAATCCGGTCTAGCGCCTTCTCGACAGCTCCGTGTGCATGCTTCTCCAGCTTCTCCGCCTCTGCCACGGCCGTACTCGCCACGGCGACTTTGGTGAGGATGTCGCCCGCCTGAGCGAGGAGGTCGGCGGTGTCGTCGGCCGCGGGAAGGCGCTGTGCCAGCTCCTCTAGCCTGGCGATCTGCTTCTGATGCGCCTCTCCATCTCGTGCTGCGGCAGCCTTGCTCGAGATGACCTCGGTGATCTGTTCTCCGATTGCGACGAGGCTTTCGTGACGTTCGAATGCAAGGACCTTCTTCTGCTCCGCCTCGGCCAGCAACGCCCGTTCGTTATCGAGGTCTTTTCGCCGCCGGTCTATCTCCTGGAGGTCCCTGGCCAGGTCGTCTCGCCTTCGTCGAGCTTCAGTTTGCATGAGATCGATGCGTTCGAACCCAAAGACACCCTTGAGAACGACGTCACGGTCAGCCGGCTTGGCCCGCAGAAACTCGGAAAACCGATTCTGTGCGAGCATGACGGACCGGCCAAACGCGGCGAAGTCGAGGCCGAGTACCTCTTCGAGTCTCTCGTCGACAGCGCCCTTCTTGACGACGCGCTCCGCTGGTTTGGCTTCGGATTCCAACGCTTCGAAGTCGGCGTAGCGGTAGGCAGCATGTTCGGATTGGCCGTCCTTGCGGAGGGCTCGCACCACTCGCCACACCTCGCCTCCGGCTTCGAACACGAGCTCGACCTTGCCGATGTCAGAACGTTGATTTATCAACGTCTTGGTGGCGGCCGCCTGCGAGTGAGTCTTGCCGTACAGCGCAAATGCGATCCCGTCGAGAATGGTCGATTTGCCTGCTCCGATGGGACCGACCACACCGACTAGCCGGCGATTGGCGAAGTCGAAGGTGGTCGCCGAGGCATAGCTCCGGAATCCGTCGAGTGTCAGCCGTAGAGGTCTCATTCGACTCCCGCCTCAACGGCGTCGCTGACCGACCGGAACGCCGCCAAGAGCTCCTCGGGCACCTCGTCAACCCCGCGATCCTCCTGTACAAAAGCGGCATAGAGCTCGTCGAGTGCCAAACCCGCCCGGGTGTCGAAGGTGCTCTCGGCCCGCGGGTAGACCGCCTCGACGCGCACCAGGTACGGGAACGTTTGGCGGGCCAGGTCGGCCAACCCGGGCTCGGGTCCCGCCGTCTCCACGCGCAGATCCACATAGGTGTCTTGCAGGTCGTACCGGGCGGCCAGCTCCTCCCACGGCCCGATGGCGCGGATCAGGCGGCGCCCTGCCGTGATATCCACCGAGCGGACGGTGGCAGGGAGCCCCGGCTCGGCGTCCACCACCACCACCCGCTTCTGTTCTCCGGCCTCGCCAAAATCGAGCTCGAGCAGCGAGCCGGCGTATTCGGCTGGTACGGCGGCGTGCGGCACTCGCTGGGGAGCATGGATGTGGCCCATTGCCACGTAAGCAAGCGACGGCGGTATGGCTTGCTCAGTGGCGCTGTATGCCTTGCCGATGTGGAGTTGGCGCTCGCCTCTGGGCACGCCGTGTCCGCCGATCGAGGCGCCCGTGACCATGAAGTGAGCGGCCAACATGGCAATGCCGTTCGGGCCGGCCGCTTCGACGGCGGCGTCGGCATAGGCCTTGGCCAGGTCGCGGATACGATCGGCATAGAGCCCGTACCACCGCTCGGTGGAAGCCATGAAGTCCACGATGTGGCCTTCGCGCAGGAATGGGAAACACGCAACGGCCGCCCGCCCGGCCGGGATGTCGAACGTGAGCACACCGCCCTCGTCCGGGCGCTTGATCGTGCCCACCAGGTGAACGCCATAGGGCGCCAACAGCGGCGCCAGCACCTCGAGCAGCTCTCCCGAGTCGTGGTTGCCGGCAACGGCGACGACTGGCCGGTCCGCAGCCAGCGCCTGCAAACGCTCGATGACCAGGGACAGCGCCCACAGCGGCGGGCTGGGGCGATCGAACAGATCGCCAGACACCACCACCATGTCCACTGCCTCTCGGTCGGCGATCTCAACGACTTCGGACAGCACTGCGTGGTATTCGTCGCGGCGGTCGTACCGCCCGAGCTTCTTGCCGACGTGCCAGTCGGACGTATGGAGGACGCGCATCAGAGATCGAAGGGATCGCTGGTGTCCAGCACCTCTTCACGACGTGTTGCCCAGGGCGGGAATGGGAACCGCACCACCAGCGGCACCGGAATGGCCGGCTGAGAAATGACCATGGTCCCCGGCTTGAGCAGGCGGGCTCGGGCCCGAGTCGACGGCAGCATCCAGCCGTACTCAGATCGTTCTGCTTCGGCTGCATCCAGGCGTCCGGCAACCCGAATGGCTGCGTTTTCCATGACCTCGGGAGCAACCCGGGACGCTGTCTGTTGCGCTCCTACCAGCAGGACCCCAAGCGACCGGCCCCGCTGGGCGATGTCGATCAACATTTCCTTCAGCGGGCTGTGACCTTCACGGGGGGCGTATTTGTTGAGTTCATCGAGCACGACCACCGACAAGGGCAGCCGCTGGCCGGTGCGGTCCTTCTCGTCAAACGTCTCTTGAAGCAGCGCCCCCACCACAAAACGCTGCGCCAGGTCGTGGAGCGATTGGATGGCGACCACGGTCACCTGGGCCGCCGACCGGTCGATGCGTCGGCTGTCGCCTGCCGCAATGATCTTGCCGAGGCGCTGCTGGGCGGCGTACAGCCGGCGCATGAACGCCGACACCGTTCCACCCTGCACTCGTCCGGTCCATGCCCGGTCGGGCTCGTCGTCGCTGGGGTCGAGGTACTCCTCGAGCGTCTCCACCATCGATCGCAAGTCGGTGATTGGCCTCTCCCCCGGCTCCAGCGCCACCGACGTGCCGGCGGTGTGGCCGCCCTGGGGAGGCTGGCGGAGGACCACGGCGCCGGGCATGCCCGTCACGTCGACGGCCCAACGACGCAGCTGAGATCGCACTCGTTCTTCCACGAAGGACAGCTGGTTGCGACTGTCAGAGGCGTCGGTGAACAGGAACCGCAGCAGACCCTCGTCGATGAACTGGCGCGGGGTCCACGAGAAGGCATCCACCCCTTCTTGGCGGCCACCCGTGTCGGGCAGGATCACGTCGCCGGTGCCGGTGCGGGGCGGCGCCCAGAACCCGACCGATGGGAACGGGCCGGGCTCGACTCCGAGTTGGCCCCACACTTCTCGGTCGTCATCCCCGAACCGATTGTTGGCTTTGTCGAGCCAGAGCAGGTCTTCACCTTTGACGTTGAACACCAGCACTCGGAGATTGGAGGCGCCCTCTCCTACGATGTCGGCGCGCCCGGTGAGCATGCGGAGGAAGAACAGAGCAAACGACGTCTTGGTGGCGACACCCGACACGCCGGAGATCGACATGTGGCCACCCTTGCGACCGTCGAAGAAGTCGAGGTCGACGTACATTGGCAGCCCGTCCTTGCCAGTCCCGACGGGGAGCGGACGCTCCATATCGTCGGCGTACAACGCCTTGGCTCTGGCTTCTCCGGCGGCGCGGGCGACAGGCTGGCCCGGATCGGGCGACACCCACACCTCAGGATCGACCCTCGTGATCTGGATCTGCGCCGACCGCACCTTCTGAGCAGGCAACACTCCGTCGGTGGCGATGCGAAAGGTGTCCGACTCGTAAGAGGCGCCTTCGTAGACGGCTTCCACCTCGGTCACGATTCCGTAGGTGGCGATGGTACCCGCCTTGGGAACCTCGGTCTCGACGACCACCAGGTCGTCGAGTTGAAGGTATTGATCGTCTTCGATCACGACCCTGAATTCACTGGTTGAGGTGTGCTGCGTCCCGAGTACCCGTCCGACGCTCATCGGCTGCCCTCCATGGCGGCTTGACGAAGCGCACGATAGACCAGTTTGGGGTCGCCGAGCTCGCGCCTGAGACGCTTTTCCAGCGCGGCGATGGGAACGAGGTTCTGAGGAGCCCGCGGGTCGGTATGGAGAGCAGGCGCGGTGGTCGGTAGCAGTGCAGCCGACTGATTGGCGAGCGCGACCGCGCGGTCAATGCCAAGCGAGGCAGGCACCTCGCAGCGGACCACACCCGACCAGAGGTGACCGCCAGCGACTTCGGCAAGTTTCAGGTACCACGAGTATCGGGCAAAACGGGTGGCATCGATGAGGAACAGCGGCGTGCGGTCGCCTGCCGCCAGCTTTCGCACGGTGGCGATCTCGGCCAGTTCGAGATAGTTGACCCGATGGGTCTTGATGAGCCCGATGATCGACCGGGGCTTGAGGCTGTTCACCGGCCCGTCGGCCACCACCAGATGATCGCTCCCATCGGCCAAGGTTGCCGCCAGGTCGGCCTCGGCGACTCGCATCCGCTCGTGGAGTTGGCGGACCAGTTCGCCCGGATCTTCGCTCGGCACGCCCACCGTCTCGTAGCCGAGCCCTCCGGCCGGCACCGGCTCGTTGCGGCCACCCGACAGAAAGGCGATGCGTTCCATGGTGATGTGACCGAACTCTGACTTGGGGACCGTGCGATCCCACACGGTGGCGCCGACAGCCAGCGAGCCAAACAGGCCGGGCGTCACCGACTGGTTGTCGTCGAGCGTGAGCCGGGCATCGACCCGGCGAACGCCGTCGATGAACACGACCACCGGTACATCATCTGCACACCCCGGGGGAGGCAGTTTCGGCCTCCACTCCGCTTGTTCCACCGTCGGGTCGATGACCCCATCGGACGGCTCCAGCTCGGAATCGTGGGCGATGGGAGACCCGTATTCCGGGGCCCAGGATTCAACGTAGAGAGCGGTCATGAGCGGGATCGTACAACCCGCCACCGACAAGAACGGTCAACGGATCGGATCGACTCGCAACACTCGTCCATCGCCCACCCCGATGAGCAACTCACCGGATGGGGCGGCGCCCACCGCGAGGACATTCCCGACGGGACCGCCGATCTGCTGTGTCCAGTCGATGTGGTCGGTGGCAGCGCCGTCGACGAACGTCACCGACCGCAGGTAGCCGCCGCAATAGTCCGAATAGAAGTAACGGCCCTGCCATTCGGGTATCGCCTCACCCCGGTAGACGAAACCGCCGGTGATCGAGCAGCTACCCGCGTCGCCATGAGGTATCTCCACCACCGGGATCACCAGACCCTCGTCGTCGCACCCGAGCGATGTGTCGAAGCAGTGCAGCCCTTCGAACCGCGGCCAACCCAGGTTGGGGCCCGGCTCGTTCAGGGGAACGAGCGAGATCTCTTCGTAGGCGTTCTGACCGACGTCAGGCACGATCATGACCCCCTCGTCGATCGAAAGCCGCCACGGGTTGCGAAGCCCGGTCGCCCAAATCTCCGGCGCTCCCCCGCCGCCGGCGAACGGGTTGGCAGCAGGAATCAGGTTTGGCTGGGCGAGGTCGAACCTCAGGATCGCGCCGAGCGGCGTATCGGTGTTCTGGCCGTTGCGGTACCGGTCGTTGGCTCCCCCGCCATCGCCGAGGCCGACGTAGAGCAGGCCGCCCTCGTCGAACAACATCGACCCGCCATTGTGGTTGCCGGCGGGTTGAGCGGCACGGAACAAGGTCTCGCTTTGGGCAGGCGTCCCGTCCTCGTCGAGGAATTCTTCGATGACCGTCGCCCCGCTGCGGTCGGTGTAGCTGACATAGAGGCGGCCCGACGATTCAAAGTCGGGAGCGAAGGCAAGCCCCAACAGCCCCTGTTCGAACCCGTCGGAGACCTCGCCTCGCAGATCGAGGTACTCGGAAGTTGCCCCGCCGGCGTCGATTGCGTAAATCAATCCTGTCTTGTCGATCACGAACAACGTATCGCTGCCCGGCGCCGCGGCGAACCCGACCGGGACCGATACGTCGGCAATCTCCGTCAGCTCGAACCCGGTGAGAGGTGGCAGCGTGGTGCTCGGCAGAGGGACCGTGGTCGACGCCACGGTGGTTTCGGCAGTGCTGGGAGTCGCAACCGTTGACGGCGTCGACTCGGCCGGAGCCAGGGTGGCGGGCGCCGCCGTCGGCGTAACGCTTGACTCAGCGCCACCTCCACAGGCGGCGACGACGAGGCACAGGGCGAGAAGGAAGCGTTGCACGCCAAAAAGCTACTTGGGTGCGTCGGCAATGAGACATGCGGCCCGTGGTCGGGGCGGCGTCGTGGTAGAAGAAATCCGCTGAGGATTGCCGTCGTGGGTGGGTTGCCCATTCGTCGCCGAGGCTTCGCCTCGTCTCCTCCTGCCCCAGATGGAACCGGCTCGCTCCGCTCGCTGGAGGAGGAAACGGGAGTCGGTGCCATGAGCGGAGCCTGTCGTGGTGGGACCTCGGCCCGTCGTCGCCACAGGCGGCTCCTCCGCCCCCTCCGCTTCCGCCTAACGGCGGAACCACCTCCCCAACGCTCGCTCCGCTCGCTGGAGGAGGAAACGGGAGGGCTCCGCCGAAACCCGCTTCACGCCGCACACAAACCGGGGAGGCGCCTACCATGCCGGGCATGATCACCCATGGGCCTCCCCCGGTGGCTTCGCTCGAGCGGTTTCTCGTCTCGCAGATCGGCTCCGACTTCTCATACCCGCGGCCGGGCTGTTCGCTGGGTGGGGTTCCGGCACCTGTCGGCTATCGCCATGACCGGGCGCAGGGGCTCATCGGGCATGGGGAGATGGCTTTCCGTCGAGCCAAGCAAGCCATCCAGAACTGGACGATGTTCGACCAGCCCGGCGTGCTCGTGTACCCACCCGAATCACCGGTCGTGCCGGGATGCCACGTGGTGGTCGCCGGCTCGTTCGGCCCTCTTTGGGTGACGGGTGCTTGTCGGATCGTTGAGGTGATCGACGAGGACAACCGTTACGGTTTTGCCTACGGGACGCTCGACCACGTCGCCCTGGGTGAAGAGATCTTCCTCCTCACCCGCCGCCCCGACGGCTCGGTCTGGTTCACCATCGACGCATACTCCCGCCCTCAGAACTGGTTCGTTCAGGCGGTGACCCCGCTGTTTCGCACGATCCAGACTCGGTTCCGCCAGCAGGCAGTCGCCGCGATCGCCCTCGCCAGCCGCGAATCCAGCACCGTTAGTTGAATCCTGCCTCCCGAAGCCCGTAGCCTGCGGCGACGAGCGGAGGGACACACCGAGTGACAACGGCAGTCGTCAAGAACGACAAGCGAACGATCTTCGGCTGGGCCATGTACGACTGGGCCAACTCCGCCTATGCCACCACTGCCGGCGCGATCATCGCCCCATTCTTCACCGGCGTCATCGTGCCGGACGACGGCTGGGCGGGAATGTCGGGCGAGACGATCTGGTCGTTCCTCGTGTCGATCGGAGCGTTCGTGCTCTTTTTGGCCATGCCGGTCCTGGGCGCCGTTGCCGACTTCTCAGCCGCCAAGAGGCGTTTCCTCCGGGTGTTCGCCTTCACGGGCGCCATCTTCACGATGGCCATCTTCTTCGTCCCGGACGGAGCCGTGCCGATGTTCCTGGTGATCTTCTTGATCAGCCAGGTTGGCTTCGTGGCTGCCAACGTGTTTTACGACGGCTTTCTGCCTTCGATTGCGACCGACGAAACCATCGACAAGGTCTCATCAAAAGGCTTCGCCACGGGTTACATCGGCGGTGGAATCTATGTGGCGCTGGCATTTGTGCTGATCGTCCTGGCCGACAACGGCGTCGTCGGCCTCGCAACCGAGACAGCCACCCGTATCGGCATCTTCGGCGCGGGCGTGTGGTGGATTCTGTTCACGCTCTACGCGCTCAGACGCCTACCCGAGATCGGTGAGGCCGAGGAGATACCGCCTGGTTTCGAGGCCCAGCCCAGGTTCCTTGCTTACAGTCGCATCGGCTTGGCTCGAACCGTGGCAACAGCCAAGAAGCTGCGCCGTTTCCCGCAGATCTTGTTGTTCGTCATCGCCTTCATGTTCTACAACGACGGAACCCAGACGACCATCAACATCTCCGGCGCATACGCCGAGGACACACTTGGCCTCGAGATCACCGAGGTGATCACGGCGTTCTTGATCGTGCAGTTCATCGCCTTCGGCGGGGCCTACCTGTTCGGCCTCATCTCGGGTCGCATTGGCCCGAAGCGGGCCATCCTCGCCAACCTCGTCGTATGGGTCGGCATTGCGGTGGCGGCGTTTTTCCTGCCCGAGGGCGAGGCGCTGCCCTTCTACGTGTTGGCAGCTTTCGTAGGGTTCGTGCTGGGCGGCGTACAAGCCCTGAGCCGAAGCCTGTACGGGACGATGATCCCTGAGGAGGCCTCGGCGGAGTTCTATGGGTTCTTCTCGGTCTTTGCCAAATTCTCGGCTATCTGGGGCCCGCTGCTGTTCGGGCTGGTGAGCTCAGCAACCGGGTCGGGCCGGCCGGCGATCCTCTCGATTGTTGCGTTCTTCATCATCGGCGCACTCCTGCTGTCTCGTGTGAACGTGGAAGAAGCGCGGGCGTCACGCGACGAATGGCATTTCGAAGGCGCCGAGGTGTCCTAACCTTCCCTCATGGACGAAATCCTCGAACCGGGCATGGACGACGAGCGCGCCGGCGAGCTCGAGCTTGCTGAGCCGGTTGACGCGGAGCTGGTGCCGCTCGAAGAATCAGACGAAGAGACGATCGGCCAAGAGCCCGCCAAACGGCAGGTGCCCGCCTACAAGGGAACAGGAATGCGCTGGTCGTACCTGTTCGGGGCGGTACTCACGGTTGCCATCATCATCCTCGCCGGCCAGAACACCGAGTCTGTTGAGTTCGAGTTCATAACCTGGAACATCACGGCGCCATTGGCAGCCGTCATTCTCGCGACGGCGTTCATTGCCGTCGTCATCGACGAGCTCATCGGCGTCATCTGGCGTTTCCGGCGGAGGCGCCAGCTGCGAGAGAAAGCCGAGCTCGAGCAGCTCCGCGCCCAGACCGGCCAGACCAAACGGCGTTTCGGCCGGAAGCCCTGATCGATGCCAGAGCGCCTGATCGTGGTGGGCGGCGATGCCGCCGGCATGTCCGCCGCCAGCCAGGCGAGACGGCGCCGTGACGCCGGCGACCTCGAGATCATCGTGTTCGAACAATCCGACTGGGTCAGCTACTCGGCCTGCGGTGAGCCGTATTACCTGAGCGGAGCAGTCCCCGAGCTCCGCCAGCTGGTCGCCAGAACGCCAGAGCAGTTCTGGGCACAAAGCATCGATGCCCGGCTGCGGCACCGGGTGACCTCCATCGACACCAACACCAGGACCGTCGAGGTCGAGCATCCCGAAGGCACTGCCTCGTTTGGCTACGACCAACTCGTCTACGCCACCGGCGCCGCCCCCATAACGCCTGAGGTGGAGGGCGTCGACGCCGACGGGGTGTATGCGCTGAAGACCTTGGACGACGCCGAGACCATCAAGAAAGCCATGACCGGCGCCAGACATGGTGTCGTGATCGGCGGTGGATACATCGGTCTGGAGGTAGCGGAGGCGTTCCGCGTGCAGGGCCTCGAAACAACCTTGATCACAGCGGGCGGCGGGGTGATGAACCGCACGCTCGACCCCGACATGGCAGATCTCGCGACTGAACAAATCAGGCGAACCGGATTGCGGGTCATCACCGACTCACGAATTCGGGACATCGCCACCGAGGACGGTCGGGCGACGGGCGTCGATTGCGACACCTTCTTCCCCGGCGAAGTGATCGTCCTCGGTCTGGGGACGAAGCCCGAGGTGGCTCTGGCCGAAGCCGCCGGCATCCCGCTCGGCCAAACTGGTGCCGTGGCGGTCGACGAACGCCAGCGGACCGCCATCCCCGGAGTGTGGGCAGCGGGCGATTGCGCCGAAGCGTTCCATCGCGTGAGCGGTCGCCCGGCCAATGTCCATCTCGGAACGGTCGCCAACAAGCAGGGCCGCGTGGCCGGGATCAACCTGGGCGGCGACGATGCCACCTTCCCGGGCATCTTGGGGACGGCGATCACCAAGTTCATGGACGTTGAGATCGCCCGCACCGGGCTGACCGAAGCAGAGGCTGCTGCCGCCGGCCTCTCCGTAGCCGCAGCCACGACCAGTTCGACCACGACCGCCGGGTATTGGCCAACCGCCGCCAAGCTGTGGCTCAAGGTGGTTGCCGAGCGAGGAACCGGACGGCTCCTCGGCGCCCAGATCGTCGGCGGACCCGGCGCCGGAAAGCGGATCGACGTGCTCGCCACCGGAATCTGGAACGAGATGGACGGACACTCGTTCTCGATGATGGACCTCAGCTACGCACCTCCTTTCTCGGGAGTATGGGATCCCGCGCTCATCGCCGCCCGGAAAGCCGCCGACGCCGCCACGTGAGGATCACCGCCCTGA
Organism: Acidimicrobiia bacterium; assembly: GCA_041577335.1. Lineage (GTDB taxonomy): Bacteria > Actinomycetota > Acidimicrobiia > Spongiisociales > JAENVV01 > JBFGJH01. The sequence goes on from JBFGJH010000014.1 coordinate 45,842, forward strand.
TCTTGGGTCTGTCCGTCGCGCTGACGTCGTGCGGCAACTCAGGTGCCGTTGACTCGGCTCCGCCGTCGTCGGCGGGCGGCAGCGTCGCCGCTACCGCCGACCCTGCTCCCCCCAATCCACCGCAGCCGGCATTCGTGGACTTCGTCCAAGATGGGGATTCGGCCACCGTTGTCATCAATGGCGACGAGCAGCGACTCCGACTCATCGGCATCAACACGCCCGAAAGGGACGAGTGCTACGGCGATGAGGCTCGACAACTGTTCAAAGAGCTGGCGGAGGGTCGAGATGTCCAGGTCGTCACCGATGTCGAGCCCATGGACCAGTACGGCCGAACTCTGGCCTACCTGTACCTCGACGGCATCCTCATCAACGCCGAGCTCGTCCGTCAAGGAGCCGCCATTGCCAGGCCGTTCGAGCCCAACACGACGCTGCAGGACCACCTCGAAGAGGCCGAAGAGCAGGCGCAACGCAGCCAACTCGGCATGTGGGCACCCGCCGCGTGTGGCGGCGACGAGAATTCGCCGATCGTGATCGCAGCGATCAACGCCGACGCCCCTGGCCGTGACGACGAAAACCTCAACGGCGAATTCATCGTCGTCGAGAACACTTCCCGGGAGACGATGGACCTGTCGGGTTGGGGAGTGAAAGATGAGTCGTCGGTTCACCGGTACACGTTCCCCGATGGAGTCACGCTGGCGCCTGACACGAGCCTCACACTGTTCACCGGCTGCGGCAACGACGGAACGACCGATCTGTACTGGTGCAACGACAGCCCGGTGTGGGACAACTCGGGCGACACCGCCTTCATCTCCGACGGAACCGGCCAGGTGCGCCACCGCCTCAGCTATTGAGGTTGGCCCCACCTCGGCCAGACCCGCGTCCTCACACGCTTGCACTGATATCGTGGCGTCATGGATGACATTGCATACCGCTCCGAGGTGACCATCGTGCGCGACCGAGGACCAATGCGACGAGCGTGGGTGCCCGGCCAAACAGAGCCGATCACGTTCGGAGTGCACGGCGCCGTTGCCGAGCACTACGGCGTAGACCCCGACGCCTATCCGGCCGACACCACCACCATCGACTACGTGATTGCGGCGGCGGGTGGCTGACTGACTGGCACCTTTGGAGGCGCGCTGGAGGCGCGCGGCATCAACGCATCAGGAGGAAGCCTCACCGGCAAAGTCGTCGGCGAGGTCGGGACGGACGGCAAGGTCCTGATCATCGAGAAGATCCACGTCACGTATGAGCTGACGGGTGTGGCCGATGAAGACCGAGACACCGTCGAGCGAGTTCACGGCTTCCACGCCGACCGCTGCCCGGTAGCTCGCAGCATTGGAGGAAGCATCGAGATCACGACCGAGGTGTCGTACTTCTGATGCGCTCGCCTGCCCTCGAAGTCATCTTTCAAGCGGCTCGGGATGAGTGGTCCGAGCCCCGCGCTACTGCGATCGAGACGTGCCATGCGCTGCTGGCCCTCACCCAAACCGACTGGGCGTTGGAAGGATCCGAGGCGGTGAAGCTCCTGCGCCAGAAGCGACGCGACTCGGCCCTTCTTCTGGCGGTTTCCGAGGCGGCAATGTGGGAGGATCCCGTTCGAGCCGCATCCAGCCTGCACTCCGTGCTCGCCGATCTCGAGGATATCGGGTGGGCCACCACCATTGCGACGGCCCTGCTCAACGCCGGCGGCACCGTCCACGTGCTGTCGATGGGCGAGTCAACCACCCTGGTCCTCGATGAGCTCTCGCGACTCTCCGATTCGCTGCCGCTGGTCCACGCCCATCAGGCTGCGGTGGCTCGCGGACTCGGAAACCTCGACGTCGCAGTTGCAGTCGCAGAGCCCGGCAGGGCTGAATCTCTCCTGTTGCCGGTGGCGGCTGTCCACAACGATCGCATCTGGACAACGCCGCGCTTCATCGAAGTCGCAGCGCGATTTCCTCGCTCAGCGATACCCGTCCATCACCCGCTGGCGGCGATGTCTCCTCTGAGTCGGGAACAGTTCCGGCCACCGTCGACGATCGTCGGCACGAGGATCAGCAGGGATTCGTCGGGCCCGCCCTCTGGGCACTAGCTACGATTCGCGTTCCACGACCAAGGAAGACCGTTGAACCGAGTGTCCAACCGGCTGGCCGCCATTCAGCCATCAGCCACCCTCGCCATCACGGCCAAGGCCAAGCAGCTCCGCGCCGAGGGCGCCCCGGTGATCGGCTTTGGGGCGGGAGAGCCCAACTTCGCCACCCCACAGCACATCGTCGAGGCCGCGGTCGCGGCCGCCCAAGACCCGGTCAATCACAAATACTCGCCGGCTGCAGGCCTCCCCGAGCTCAGGGAAGCCATCGCAGCCAAGACCCTCAGAGACGGCGGCGTCGCTGTGTCTCCTTCCCAGATACAGGTCACCAACGGAGGCAAGATGGCGGTGTTCGAGGCGTTTGCAGCGCTTCTCGACCCCGGCGACGAGGTCCTGCTTCCCTCCCCATACTGGGTCACCTACCCCGAAGCCATCCGGCTGGCCGGCGGCGTGCCCGTGGTCGTGCCAACCGACATGTCCAGCGGGTTCAAGACCACACCCGGCCAGCTCGACCAATACGTCACAGAACGCACGAAAGTCTTCCTCTTCGTGTCACCCTCCAACCCGACGGGCGCCGTCTACACACAGGCCGAGACCGAGGCGCTCGGTGCATGGGCGGGTGAGAAGGGCTTGTGGGCCCTCACCGACGAGATCTATGAGCACTTGGTGTACGGGAGTCACTCGTTCACGTCATTGCCTCGAGTGTCTCCGGCGCTGGAGGACCGCTGGATCATCGTGAACGGGGTCGCCAAGACTTATGCCATGACCGGCTGGAGGGTGGGCTGGCTCATCGGCCCACAGGACGTGGTGAAAGCCGCGACGAATTTCCAGTCGCATGCAACCTCCAACGTCGACAACATCGCCCAACGGGCTGCCCTGGCGGCGGTGTCCGGGTCACTGGATGACGTCGTGACGATGCGGGAAGCGTTCGATCGCCGCCGCCAGACGATGGTTGCGATGTTGAACGAGATCAACGGCGTGGAGTGCGCTGAGCCAAACGGCGCCTTCTACGCCTTCCCCTCCTTTGCGGGCACCTTGGGGAGGCCAATCGGCTCCACGACGCCGACGACCACACTCGAGGCGGCCGCGGCCATCCTCGACGAGATAAATGTCGCCCTGGTGCCCGGGGAAGCCTTCGGCGCACCCGGCTACATGCGGCTCTCGTACGCTCTCGGCGACGACGATCTCGCCGAGGGAGTCGCGCGTCTCGCCACATTGTTGGCTGGCTGAACCTCGCCGAGAGGCCGGTACAATGCCCGCCGAGAGGGGCAGAGCGCGAATGACCGGAACCGACAGAACCGCACGAGCCATGGTGCTCGTCGAGCCCCGGCGCCTGACAGCGACCAACTTCCCCGTCACGGACATATCCGATGGCGGTTGGTTGGCGGTCGAGGCGACCGGGGTCTCCGGCGTCGAGGTGCAAGCCTGGGCAGGAGTGAGCCGGCGGGTGCGCTACCCGCTCATCCTGGGTCACGAAGTCGTTGGACGCATCGCATCGGGCGATTTCGGGCATCCGATCGGCACCCGTGTCGTCGTGGAAAGCTCGATTCGGTGCGGAGCATGTCGAAGATGCACCAACAACCTCTCGTCATGCAACTTGCGCATGCCGGTCAACGGCTACGGACAGCTCCCGTCGACCGAGCCACCCGGGCTCTGGGGCGGCTTCGCCGAACAGATGTACCTCGACCCCGGGGCGCGTATGCATGTGATATCGGAAGACATTCCAGCCGTTGTTGCGACATTCGCCCATCCATTGGCGGCGGGTTGGTCGTGGGCAGTGGAGATTCCCGCGCTGTCACCGGGTGACAACGTCCTGGTCCTGGGGCCCGGGCCGCGCGGCCTTTCTGCCCTGATCGCCGCTCGAGAAGCGGGGGCAGGATGGGTTGGCATGTCAGGGCTGGGTCATGACCGCGACCGCCTCCAACTGGCGAAGCAGCTCGGCGCCGACATGACGGTGTACGGCGACCAGGAGGACGTTGCCAGCGCGGTGGCGGACAGCCTCGGCGCTCGGCCGGACATCGTGTTGGATGTCACGAACAACGACACTGAGGCAATCCTGCTCGCGCTCGACATCGTGCGAGCAGGTGGGCGGGTCGTGCTGGCATCGACCAAAGGCACCAAGGCAGTCAACCAGCTGTTCTCGGACATCATTGTGCTGAAAGAGCTCACGATCCGGGGTGCCTATGGGGCAAGCTCGGCCGGCTACCACTGGGCCACTCGCCAGCTGGCTGCCGACGCGCGCCTCGATCACATGGTGTCCCACGAGTTTCCGCTCGACGAAGCAGACCGGGCCATCCAGGCCACTGCCGGCATCTTGGGCCGCGACGAGCTCATCTCCGTGGCAGTGACCGCCTGACGTGGCGCCCCGGCTCCTGCTTCTCGCCAACCCGGCTGCCTCGCAATTCACCGGGGGCCTTCATCGCGACGTCACCGCCATTCTCAAGAAGGCCTATGACCTCGACGCGGTGTGGCCCAACGGAGCCGACGATGCCCGCGACCGCGCTCGGCGAGGAGCAGCCGAGGGCATCGACGTCGTCGTCGCAATGGGCGGTGACGGTGTCGTTCACCACCTTGCCAACGCCCTCGCCGGCACCGACACCACCATGGGTATCATCCCGGCCGGCACCACCAATGTGCTCGCCGATATCCTGGGAATCCCCACCAACGCACAAGACGCCGCCACGTTCCTGGCGTCACGGCCTTCACCGGTGGGCGTCAAAGCAGCCAAGATCACCCTCGACGGAGACAGGACGGCGTACGCAATGTTTGCGGTGGGGATGGGCTTCGACGCGGAAGTGGTCGAGCAAGCCGAAAGAGAGCCGTTCCGAAAGCTCCGGTTCGGCGGCGTGCACTACGCCACGACTGCGGCATCGGTCATCTGGGGCAGGTTTCGCCACCGCCACCCGACGCTACGAGTCTCGTGCGACGGCGACACCACCGATGCGAGCACCGTGCTCGTGCAGGTGCATTGGCCCTTCACCTACTTCGGTCGGATTCCCTTGACGCTTGCCCAGAATCCCCCCGAGCGCCTCCACGCGGCGGCCTTCGAGCGATTACCGCTGCGCCGAGTTCCCAGCATCGCCACAGCCACGACCACGGGCGCCCGACTGGCCGATGTTGCCGGCACAACGGTATGGGAGAACGTCACATCGATACATGTCGACGCCGATCCCGCCATCGGCGTGCAGGCGGACGGAGAGTTGCTCGGAGAATGGCACTCGGTCGACGTCGAGCACGTGCCCGACGCAGTGAGGATCATGGTGCCCTCTGGACCCACTCCAAAGCGGCGAATTCGCCGGCGGCGCCGCGTCCGTGGATAGCCGAGCTCACGACTCGCGCAGGCTCGGATGCACAACCTGCTCGGTTGCTCGACGGGATAGGTCGCCAGGCGACAGGACGCCTTCCTCGGTCACCACCCCATCGAACCACGACAGAGGCACGACCTCGGAGAGCCCTCCAACGCCCGGACCGCTCGCGTCGGCAGCCGTGCGCATGGCTGCATTGAATAGCTCCTCCGGCAAGACCTTCTCGACCGTCGCCACGATGTAGATCGGCACCCCTTCCCCAGCAGCAGCTTGAGCGAGATCAGCCGTCCCGACCTTGTTGATCACCCGACCCGGCCCGATCGCATCCGCGCCGACCAGCACGAGGTCTACTCCCGCCACCCAGGCCACCGCATCGGTGTCGGATAGCAACTCGACCGAGAAGCCTGATGCGATGAGATCGGCGGCCAGCGCCCGGCCCTCCCCTACGGGCAAGGCCTCGGTGCAGACCACCCTGAACCTGGATTGCTCGATCGCCTTATCGAGGACCGCGCGCACCGAAGCGGAGGACGAATGAACCATCACGGCCGAACCATCTTCGATGAGGGATGCACCCACCGCGCTCAAAGCTGGGGCGGCCTGCTGCATCTGGTCGGCTACCTTGCCGATCACGTCGACGTATCGGCCCACATCCCGACCTGCTTCGAGATACACCTGATTGCGGAAGTTGCTCAACGGCGCGACCGACGGTTGCCGTGAAACCAGGAAGTCTGCCGCCTCGCGTATCGCATCGATGACGCCGACGGGGTGGACCGCGAGCATCTGTCGCGCGAGATCGGCCACAGCTCGCGCTCCACGAGCTCCCAGGCTGCTGGCGCTACCTTGGGTGTCGCCGGCCACTGCGGCGATTTGGCGCCACGCCGGCCATCGGTGGTAGTCAGGAGTGGTCATCGCTGCACCGCCGACGCGCAGAAGCCCCGGCAAGGGGGGCAACCGGAGCTTCCGCGTAAGAAAGGGTGTAGCTGCGAATCGATGCCAGGGAAAGTCTCGGTTCGCCACCCCTTCAGTGTCGAGAGGGTAGTGACCCTCTGCAACGATCCTTGAATATACACCATTGAAGTGACCCGCGACCAGTTACTGATCCAAAAATCGGCGAGAGCTGAAAGAGCGATCACGATTCGGGGCGCTGCCAGATCGTTCGCTGTGGGAAAGGAATCTCGATGCCCTCAGAGTCAAAACGCAGTTTGATCCGGCGCAACGCTTCCCGCTTCAGGTCCCATCGAAAGGCCGGGACTGCGCTGATCACCGCCCGTAGGTCCACCGAGCTCTCGCCGAGGCGCTCCACACCGAGCACCTGAGGATCGTCGGCCATGCGCGGCCCCCAGAGTGCATCTGCTCGCAACTGTGCCAGCTCGTCACTGAGCACCTCGATCACCTCATCGACCTCACTCTGATAGGCAATCGCCACGTCGATGACCACACGTGAATACTCCTGGGTGAGATTCGAAGTCACGTCGATGATCCCGTTGGGAACGTAATGTACGACCCCCTCGAGGTCGCGCAAAACGGTTACTCGCAACCTGAGATCCTCGACGGCACCGGATACGCCCGCGATCCGAACAACGTCACCAACGTGAAACTGATCCTCCGAAAGGATCAAGAGCCCGGCGATGACGTCCTTGATGAGCCCCTGAGCGCCGAAACCGAGCGCCACTCCGACGGCCGAGCCGACTGCCAGGAATGGTGCAGAGGGCACCTCCCAGATGATGGCAACCGTCCAGACGACGATGATGAAGACGACTACCCAGATGATTCGGCGCGCCACCGACCAGAGCGTGGCGATTCGCTGCCTGCGCTCATCGAGTAGCTCCTCGCCCGTGTCGAGCAGCCTGTTGATCACGCGCCGAATCGACCACGTGATCACCATGCCGGTAGCAACGGCGCCGACGATCACCGCGATCGACGTTGCGACCTCCTGGCTCACGCGTCCACCCAATCCATCTGCGCAAGGGTAGCTTCGGCGAGCTGCCCTACCTCTTCGACCTGTGCTGCCAACACCGCCTTGTCTCGGACGTGTGTCCGCATCACGATCCCGAACTCACGGTCGAGGCCGACGCCGAGGTCCTGGCTGATGGCGGCCCGGAAGCGTCGAGTCAGGACCCTTCCGCCCCGAGCGCCGATGCCCTCGGCCAATCGCGATGCCCCCAGGCCGAGAACCAACGCGCCGAGCATCAATATGATCGGCCATGGCCACTCGCCCCTCTGGACGGGAACGGCCCACAGCCAGATAGCGCCCGCAATGAACGTCCCGGCGAACGCCCATTTCAAGACACCAAAGACGCGCAGCCAATTCGGAATAGCCGCTCGCACGTCAGGGAACTGGTAGCCAACAAGCGATCGGTCAACGATTCTCTGGATCCCTTCGGTGGTCTCTTCTCCAGGTAGGGCCGTGCGCAGCTTCACAGCATGTCGGCCGCCGAGGTCGGAGGCGACGTCTCCGACGAACCGCTCGATCAACGCATAGACGGCTTCGAGACCTGCCCGGTGGTTCCAGTTCGCGGTCGAGGCTTCCAGCGCAACCGCCGATTGCTGAAACCCGAGCAAGCGACCGACCGGCGAGTCCTTCACAGAGTCGGACAGCGCTCCCAACGGCCCGGCGGCTTTCCGCATGGCCTCTGCCCGACCCACGCGAGTCGCCACTTCTTCGACTTCGGTGCCCGCCACCAGTTCACTCAACACGTCGACGGCTCGCTGACGTGTGGCGTCCCAACGATCGTCAAAACCGATCGGCCCACCTCCGAGACCCGCCGCGTCGGCCAGGTCGGCCGCCACACGCCGAGCGTCGATGGCGACTTTCTCGACGACGAGCTGTTTGGCATCGAGCCGGGTGCTGAGTTCTTCCATCAGATGTTCGATCCCGATCGGCGGCCCGTCGATGGGGTCGGCCGCCGTTGCAACGACGAGAGGATCGACGATGCCATCCACCCGGAGGCGATGATCAAAGTCATCGAGCACCGTTTCCAGCTCGGCGCTGGAGAGTCGGTCGATCTGATTCATGACAAATACGAACTGGTCCGAATAGGCGGCGAGCGGCGCCAGGTAGTGGTCGTGGAGCAGCCGATCGTTGTACTTCTCCGGATCCACCACCCAGACGACCGCATCCACTCGCGGCAGCAGCTCCTGGAACAGCGCCCGATGTGCACCCACGACGGAATCGGTGTCCGGCATGTCGAGGATGGTCAGGTTCGGAAACTCGGAGTGGGTGACGATCGTCTCGATGCCCATGTCCTCGAGAAGCCGCACGATGCCCGGCTCGGGGGTGACCGGCGCCCACGCCAAGGCCTGTGAAGTCGTGGGCCGGATGGGTCCCGATTCGGTGACCTTGCTGCCGGCTATGGCGTTGAGCAGGCTGGACTTCCCAGACCCGGTGCCCCCAGCCAGCGCCACGACGAGCCCATCACCGAGGAAACCGATCCGACGCCGTCCATGCCGAACGAGCTGAGCCGACTTGGCAAGCTGATCGCTGTCCACGATCTCGCTCGCATGGGCTACCAACTGATCGAGCGCTTCGAGAAGCCTTTCAATCGTCATGCCACGCCTTGGCCGCGATCTGAAGTTGGGCAGCAACCCGTCGCAGGGCGGCCGAGTCGGCGACGTCGACGGAGTCGACCAGCTCAAGAAAGCGGCCGGCATCTGTGGCGAGAAGGCCTTCCAGGACGATATCCAGATCGGCACGAGCTCGTTGGGCGAGGGCGGAGGCGGCTGCCGAGCCAAACAAATGCTCGAGGAGTCCCTGTTGGGCGGCAGCCGCCCCGGCGGCGACGCCAACCTCGGCGCCTGTCAGACCACCCGTGTGAACGAAGACCGTGACGAGCAAAGTCACGGCCACCGCATTGACACCCAGCGAGGCGACTTTGGCGATTCGCTGCTTGCCCTCGCCCTGGTCCCGGACGAGATCGGCCAGGCCGGCCATCCACGCCTGGATGGCGTCGGCGGCAGATGCCTCGAGCTCCTCGCCATGCGACCAGAGGTCCGTCGTGACCATCCCTCTGCCGGAAGGCGATGCCTCCCAAGCAGTGCAAACGGCGCGCGCCGCCAGATCCGCCCTGCGCAGCACGACCGAAACGAGCTCGGATCGAGCTTCGGATCCCACCACCTTCTCGACGTGAGCCTGACCACCGAGCACCCGACGCCCCCACGACTTCAACCGAGTGGCGCCTTCGGTCAGCAGTCTCATCAGCTCGCCCGTGCCCACGAACTCCTGCCAGCGCTTCACGACTTCCCCACGAATGAGGGTCCCCCCATCGAGCGCCTCGCCGATCGCGGTCTGTTGCGCGGCATAGGCTTCGGCTACCACCCTGCGAAGCCGAGCGATCTCATCTGCCTCGATGTCCAATAGGTCTGCAAGTGTCCCCGTCTCACGGACGACTTCGCTCACTGCCCCTTCGGCGGCTTCTTCGATGAGCCCGCGACGATACGCCGGATCGGAGAGCTGACTCAAGAACACACGGATCGGGTCGACGGCGGCTGCCACCAGGCCACCAATATCTGGGTCCACCGACTGCTCCCGGATCCTCGTGATCTCGAGCGGGTGGGGATGCAGCCCGCCGGTTTCCAGTCGTTTTCGAAAATCTGCCAAGATCTCGTCGGCGCCGTCGACGTCACCGGCCCGAGCCGGCAGCCGGTTGACGATGTAGCGAATGGGTATGGCTCGGCCGCGCGCCTTTTCGAGGAACTCCCACGGCACAGCATCGGCGTAGCGCTGCGCGGAAGTCACGAAGAGACAGACGTCAGCAACTGCGAGCAACTCGTCGGCGATCTCTCGATGCACACCCACGACCGAGTCGAAGTCGGGAGCATCGATGATGGCGAGATGCTCGAGCAACGGCAGCTCCGAGGCCACTACCTGGATCGATCGAACGGCCTCGGGATCGCTCGAGTATCCAGACAGAAATCCGTCTCCGAACCGTTCGAGATGCCGAGGATGGCACCAGACAGTCGGTGCCCTGGTCGTTGGTCGTACCGCCCCAGGCTCAGAAATCCGCTGCTCGGCCAGAGAGTTCAATATGGTCGATTTCCCCGCCCCCGTTGAGCCTATGAGCACGGCCACAACCGGACCATCGAGATCGGCGAGACGCGGGATCACGTATTCATCGATGGTCCAACGCAGACCATCACGGAGATCGTCACCCGTGCCACTGGAGTCGAACGCGAATGACGCTCCCTCTAACTCATCGGAAAGAGAGTGAAGCGCAGCTCGAAGCCGATTGATGCCAGAAAACGTCCCAGACACCGGGCGATTCTCGCACACTGCGCGATTCTGTCACAGGCAGTGGATACCGTGAGGGCATGCTCGATTCACCCGCCGAACCGGAAGCCGTGTCGCAAGCCACCGATGCTGAGGCCTCACGGGGCCTCTCCGAGCTCGCAACCGTCACGATTGACGGTGACCTGGTACACGTCTCAGGCCTCGATATCCGAAGCTCCGACCTCGCGCAACTCCTCATGGGAGTTTCCGAGGCTGAGTGGCCTGCGCTGCTGCTCGAGGTGGTTTCGCTCGGTACGAGGGGCATGGCATCTCTCGCTCTTTCTGCAACCGTCGAACATGCCGACGCCCGGTTTCAGCGCTCGCTCGAACAGGCCATCGATCGACTCCAGGTGCATGTCGGCCAAGTCATCGACAACGCCGGCCGAGCGATCGACGACAGCCTCGATCCGGACCGGCGAACCTCGGTGATGGGGCGAGCGATCTCCGAGCTCACCGATGCACGCGTCGAACTCATTGGACAGTTCGACCTGCGTCGTGCCGACAGTCAGTCGTCGTTGCTGGTGGAGGCCATCAACCAGATGATCGGCCCTTCGGGAGAGATGCAGCACCTGCTCGAAGCTGCCCTCGATCCCGACGAGGAGGCTTCCGCACTCGGTCGAATCGCTTCACAGGTCGATCAACGCTTCACCGAGATACGTGATTTGATGCTGCGCCAGGATGGCGCCCGTCAGGAGGCCGAGCGCGGCACCGCCAAGGGCCTCGACTTCGAGGCAACGATCGACCAAGCGCTCCGCGCGATCGCGTGTCGTATCGGCAGTTGCGTCGTTGAGGCAACGGGCAGCGACACCGGTCGCCTGTCGGCCGCCGCCAAGGTCGGCGACTTCGTCATTGAGAACCCGCAGGGCCACCGCATCGTCGTAGAGGCCAAGAACAAGGCCACTCTGACGCTGACTGGAAAGACCGGCATTCTCAGCGAGCTGGACCGTGCCCTCGAGAATCGGCAAGCACACTTTGCCATTTGTGTGTCGGCGAGCGACGCGTTTCCGAGCGAGGTGGGCGGTTTCGGCGTCTACGGCAACCGGCTTCTCGTCGTGGATGACGGCGAAGGGACCCTCCTCGAGGCCGGCGTCCGGTGGGCTTTTGCGCAACTCGCCCTCACCGATGCCGCCCGGCCAACGCTCGACGTGACGGCGATCCGGGAGAGGATCGACCGGATCCGCCAGCACAGCGGGCGCCTCACGTCGATCAAGCGAAGCCTCTCGGCACTCAAGGAATCCGTTGATCGGGTGCATTCTGATATCGGAGGCCTGCAGGCGGACCTTCGAGACGAATTCGATGAGATGGAAATGGCGATGGGCAACGGCGGAACCGAACTTGCGTCGAGCCCACTTCGCGCCGTCAGCGACCAATAGGCGCAACGCCGAGCGCGTCGAGCTCAAAGGATCGCGGCAAACGCCTCTGTCAGCGTGGGATGCTCGAACTCAAACCCTCGCTCCGTGAGGACCTCGGGATGCACCCGCTGGCTCGCCAGGAGCAGGTCCTGGGCGAGCTCCGAGCCCAACACCGCCTTCAGTGCGAACGAAGGAACCGACAGAAACGATGGTCGCGAAAGCGCACTGGCGAGTTGGTCGGTCAAATCCTTGTTTCTCACGGGGTCGGGAGCGGTCAGGTTGACGGGTCCGGACAGGCCATCATCCATGATCGCGGCGACGATGGCACGCACCTCGTCGGTCATCGAAATCCAGCTTATCCATTGGTTGCCAGGACCGAGCTTGCCTCCCGCTCCCATCTTGAAGATGGGAAGCATCTTGGGCATCAGCTCTCCGCCTTCTTTGGCGAGCACGATGCCTGTACGAACAATGACGAGACGAGCCCCCAAGTCGGCGATGGCCTCGGCTTCGTGCTCCCACGCCTTGGTGACGTCTGCGAGGAAACCTTGCCCCGCGGCAGATTCCTCAGTCAGGATCTCGTCGCCGCGGTCTCCGTAGTAACCGATGGCTGACCCCGAAACAACGATGGGAACTTCGAGCTGCTCGACGATGCTCGCAACGGTACGAGTGCCATCGACCCGGCTCTGGAGAATCGCTTGGCGCTTGGAAGACGTCCACCGGAGCGAGGTCCAGCCTCCGCCAATCGACTCACCGGCGAGGTGAACGATCGCGTCGAGCTTTCCAAGAGCGGGCATGTCCACCGTGTGGCTGGCCGGGTCCCACCCAACCATTCCTTCGCCTGCCCGACGCCCGATCCCCACAACATCGTGTCCGTCCTTGCGCAGCGCATCGGACACCGCACTTCCTATGAATCCCGAGGCTCCAGTAATTGCTATCCGCATACCCACTATCCGAGGCTGCGGACAGATACGGATGAGGCATTGCCAAACAGGGCGCGCGATGCCTGCCCTTCGGGACAATCATCGAGAACCGCGCAGTATTGGCACCACGGGCCGGCGCGCCTCTCCAGCTCGTTTCCGCTCGACCACGAATTGCGAAGAGCAGTGACCATGGAGGCAACCTTCTCGGCAACGAGCTGCACACCAGCTCGAGTGGGCGACTCGGCCAGTTGTTCACCGGTCTTCACCGAATACGCTTCGACGACGCCAGGCAGTTCGCCCTTCTCGAGAAGCCACAACAACGCGTAGAAGCGCAGTTGAACCAACGGATCGCCGAGACTGCCGGTTTTCCAATCCACGAGCCTCACCTGGTCGTCTGTCCCGAAAACTGCATCGATCGAGCCAAACAACACCACGTCGGAACCAATGTCGGCTTCGACGGCGATTTCGGCGCCACCGAACCCCTCTGTGGGGAAAGCTTTGAATCGCTCATACAAAGCCCCCACCTCCTCGATGACGGCGCGGATTCCGGAAGGTTTCAGATTGAGGGAGGCGATCTTCATGTTCAGGTGCTTGGCCCCGATCTCCTCGCGACAGACCTGGTCGAACGAATCGGCTTCGATAGGCCCGCTGCGGAGATGCCGGGCGAAGACCTGATGCGCCAGGCCGCCCCGAAACGCCGGTACCGAGTCTGGCCCATAGAAGCCCTCGAATCGAGCCCCGGCACGGAAATGGCACTCGTCGTAGCTCACGAATGACGAAGCGGAGACCCTGACCGGCTCGCCGGGAGGGATCGGAGGGAACTGGATCACAGGACCAATGTATCAAGACTGGCTACCGCAAACGAGCACTACAATCCCGCCCCCACGAGGAGGACACCGCCTGCGCAAGAAGAGCAGCCTCATTCTCGCCGGCGCCCTGGTGGCGCTTCTATTGGTCGCGGCGGGCTGGTACCGGCTCGATCGCTCGAGCTATCACGCGCGGGTGGCGCGCAACGTGTACGTGGCAGGCATCGATCTGGGCGGAATGTCCGAAGCTGACGCCTCAGCAGCAATCCGCAGTCACGAGGACACGCTGCTGGCGGCCCGTACGATCGTGGTCGACGACGAATCTGTGATCCTGGAGCCGGCAATCGTCGGCCTCGACATCGACGAAGAGGCGGTCGCTGCCAAGGCGTTTGCCGTTGGACGCGCCGGCGGCTGGTTCCAACAGCTGCGCGATTGGCTGGGCACGCTTCGCAACGAGACGGTCGTCGCCGCGCCTGTCTCGTTTGACGATGACAGCATCGAGGATCTGTTTCTGACCTGGGAGACCGAAGTCCTGGGCTCCGACCTCGGAGCCGGCGGCGTCGTCTTGGCGGGCCTCGAGCCCCAGCCGGTCTACCCGGATCCGATCCGCCGGATCGACCGGACGGTCGCGTTCGACCGGCTCCAGGACGGTCTGGCCGACCCGCAGCAGACTGAGATCGAGATCGCCACCGCCGTCACCGCCGCCCCTCTCGACGCTGCCACCATCGACGCAGCCGTGGCGGTCGCCGAGACCCTTCTCGCGGGCCCTGTCACCCTCGAGGCAGACGACGGCTCGGTTGAGATCACCGTCACCGAGCTCGACCTCGCCAAAGCATTCATCGCGGAGACCAAACTCGAGCCGGTCCCTGCCGTAGAGATCGGGCTCGACCCCGAACTGCTCGATCCGGCTTTTGCCGAGATCAGGGAGGTTTTCGCCGAAGAATTCAAGGATGCCGAATTCGAAGTCGTTGGCGACACCGTATCGATCGTGCCCGGGATCCAAGGCCCGCGTGTCAACAGCGAACTGGCAATCGAAGAGATATTCATCGCCGTCGAGACACCGGCGCGGCGTGGTCGCCTCCCTCTCGATCGGAATGCCGACCCAGATGTGACCGCCGCGGACCTCGAAGAGCTCCAGGTGAACCACCTTGTTTCCGCCTTCACCACCTACCACGATTGTTGCGCAAACCGGGTGGTCAACATCCATCTCATGGCTGACGCAGTAAACGAAACCTTGCTGCTGCCCGGTGAGACCTTCTCACTCAATGGACATGTTGGCGAGCGCACGTCCGACAAGGGCTACTTGCCTGCGGGCACCATCATCGACGGGGAACTCGTCGACACGGTCGGCGGTGGTGTGAGCCAGTTCGCCACAACGCTCTATAACGCCGTGTTCTGGGGCGGATACGAGGACATCTTCCACAAACCGCATAGCCTCTATTTCTCGCGCTATCCGGAAGGGATCGAGGCCACGGTGAACTGGCCCAACGTTGATCTCGAGTTCCGCAACGACAGAGACACGGCGCTCCTCATCGCCACCGAGTACACCGACACGTCCTTGACCCTGAAGTTCTTCGCTGAGAACGGCGGCCGGACCGTGCGCGGCGAACAACGCGGCGGCGTCACCTCCATCAACGTGACCAGCGAAGGAACCGACGCCATCATCGTCGACGGCTCGGTGTCGGGCCGATATGGGTTCACGTCGCCGTCGACTGAATACCGAGCCGACAGCTCCCTGAAGCCGGAATCCCAACAAACGATCCAGAATGGCCGAGACGGATGGTCCGTGAACGTCACGAGGACGTTGACCTACCCAGATGGGACGATCGAGACACAGGAGTGGGTCACTCGCTACGTCGCCCAGCCGACCATTATTGTGGTCCATCCGTGCAAGGTCCCCGG
>JBFGJH010000015.1:0-60420 GCA_041577335.1 Acidimicrobiia bacterium
AAGCCCGGGTCCCTCGCGTTCTACGTCATGCCCCTGGCGGCTCGCCCACCTCGGGTAGCAGAGCCATGACCACTACCGTGGCTTTGTGCGTGCCGACGCTGAGACCATGGAGCCCTCGACCGTGAACGCAACCAACGACCAGAACAGGTCAGCAAGGAAGGCCCTGCGCCTCGCTGCGTCCGTGGCCGTCCTGGCTCTCATCGCGGTAGCCTGCACCTCGAATGGCGCATCGCCGGCTTCGGTGGATCCTCAGCCTGCTCCTGACTACGCTCCCGCTCTCGATTGGCTCAATACGGCGCAACCGCTGACCCTCGACGAGCTCTCCGGCAAGATCGTCCTCACCTAGTTCTGGACGTCCTCGTGTCTCACCTGCCGGCAGCTCATGGCAGAGATCGAACGACTGGAATCGGAGTACGCCGACGAGCTGGTGGTGGTCGGCGTGCACTCCCCGAAATTCTCCAGAGAAGCGGACACCGGTTCGCTCAGCCAGTTTCTCTCTCGCTACGAAGTCGACCATCCAACCGTCAACGATGTCGCCTTCGAGACCTGGACCGCCTGGGATGTGAGTGCCTGGCCCACCGCAGTGCTGATCGATCCCACCGGCAACATCGTGGCGCGTCACGCCGGCTTGGGCACCGCCGAGGCCATGGGGCCCATCATCGACGATCTGGCGGGCCAATACGACGACGGCCTCGACCGCACTATCAGAGTCTTTCCCACGCCGGTAGCGGCCCCGCCACCCACCGTGCTGTCGTTCCCCGAGGCGGTACTGGCAGACCCGGCAGCCAACCGACTGTTCATTGCGGACACCAATCACCACCGAATCGTGGTCGCCGACCTCACGACCGGTGACGTCGAAACGGTGATCGGCACGGGCACAGCCGGGCGGGACGACGGGGCCTACGACGACGTCACCTTCGATGAGCCGGCGGGCATGGCCCTCAGCCCCGACGGAGGCACGCTCTATGTGGCCGACCGCAACAACCATCTCCTGCGGGCAGTCGACCTCGAAAGGGCCACCGTGGTGACCGTGGCCGGGACCGGGAACCGGGGCACGCTGCCGGCCGAGCGCGGGGCGGCCCTCCGGACCGATCTCAATACGCCGGCCGACATCACTTCGGTAGGCGACGTATTTGCCGTGTCCATGGCGGGCTTCAACCAGGTGTGGGTGTTCGACCCGGTGGGCGGGACGGTCGAGCCGGTCGCCGGCACAGGACGCCAGGGAGTCGTCAACGGCGCCACCGAAGAGGCTGAGCTTGCCGGGCCGGCCGGCCTCGCCTCGGTCGATGGCCGGGTGTATCTCGCCGATTCCCAAAGCAGTGCCATTCGCTACGTCGGCATCGATGCCACCGACGCAACGGTCGATCTCGTGGCAGGCAGCGACCTCAACCTGTTCGACTTCGGGGACGAGGATGGGATCGGCGCAGCCGCCAGGTTCCAGCGCCCCCTCGGCATCGACATCGAGGACGGGATGGCGTGGATCGCCGACACCTACAACTCGAAGATCAAACGACTCAACCTCGTATCGGGACAGGTGACAACGGTGGCCGGGAGCGTGGCCGGGTGGAAAGACGGCATCGACGCACTGTTTGCAGAACCAGCCGGAATCGACGTCGCCGCCGGGAAGGTCTATGTCGCCGACACCGGAAACCACTCGATTCGAGTGCTCGACGTCAGCACCGCTGAGACTTCGACGTTCATCCTCAAAGGAATCGAACGGCTCGTCCCCGACGAAGGCGGCGACGAGTTCGCCGGCACGCTGATTTCAGCCGACCCGGTGGTGGTTGGCGCGGGGCCCGGCCGGGTGGTTCTCGATGTGGGCTTCCCCGACGGCTACAAAGCCAATGACCTGGCTCCGTCGAACTTCGTATGGACCAGCGAAGGGGGAGTGGTTGCACTGGCCCCAACCGCCGACGGAGAGATCGTCGGTCCAACGTTTCCCATCGAAATCGAAGCCACGTTCGCCCCCGGATCCGGCACCTTGCGGGCTGACCTCTGGCTCGTGTTTTGCGAGACGACCGCGCAGAGTATTTGCCTGTTCGACCGTGCCCGCATCGAGGTTCCCATCGAAGTGTCCGGGCAAGGCGCCTCAACCCTCGAAGTAGCGTATGAGGTGCTGCTTCCCGAGGTTCGCTGAGATGCCCGCCATCACCGCCGGCCGAGCTTGCCGTTGGCGGCTGGTGTGGGAGAATGGTGTCCCGGCGCCACGCAGAGTGTCGGGAGCCACAGGGAGGCCCAGATGAGTCACAAGACGTCGGCGCGCCACGCCGGGTGGTTGCTGCTGGCCGTGATGCTCGTGGTGTTGGCTGCCTGTACCCAGAACGCCGGTGAGACGGCGACCACCGACGACTGTGTTGCCGACGGGACATGCGCCGAAGGTCCCGATGCTGTGACGGCCACCACCGTCCAGTCGGCCGGCGAAACCTACCAAGGGCTGCCGGTCGGCCTAACCGAGGAGGGATACCCCTACATCGGCGATCCCAACGCACCGGTCGTCGTCGAAGAGTTCACCGATTTCCTGTGTCCGTTTTGCTACCGCCACACCACCGAGACCACGCCGGCGCTTCTCAACCAGTATGCGTCATCCGGCCAGGTGCAGTTCGTCTTCCGCGACTTTCCGCTGGCGGGCCTGCATCCCACTGCGCCAAGTGGCCACAACGCATCCTTGTGTGTGGCCGAGCAAGGGGCTCCGTTGTTCTGGGAGTTCCACAGTCTCCTCTTCACCAATCAAGCGCAGTGGGCCGGTATTCCCGACCCGACCGACTATCTCAGCCAGGCCGCCCAACAGGTCGGTGTCGACATCGACGCCTACCAATCGTGTGTCGGCTCGCCCGAGACCTCGGCCACCATCACTCAGCGTGTCGCCGACGCGCAGAGCAAGGGATACAACGGCACTCCCACCTTCCAGTTGGTCACCAAAGAAACGGGGGAGACGTACGACCTGGTGGGAGCCCAGCCGCTGGCCGTGTTCGCGAGCGCCTTGGACGCGCTTCTGGCCGGAGAGGTACCCGCCGGTCTCACCGCGTCGAGCGGAGCGGCCTCCCAGGACGCCGCTCCCATTCCCAGCTTCACGGTCGACCCGGACAGCCAGGACACCTACGACGGGCTCACCGTGGGATTCACCGAGGAAGGCTTTCCGTTCATCGGCAGCCCCGAGGCGCCGGTCACGCTCATGGAATACAGCGACTACCTGTGTCCGTTCTGTTTCCGCCACACGACTCAGACCACTCCGGCGCTCATCGAACAGTACGTCCGTTCCGGGGAGGCCAACTTTGTCTTCCGGGATCTGCCTCTGGTGGGCCTCCACCCCACTGCGCCGACCGGGCATGAAGCGTCGGTGTGCGTAGCCGAGCAGGGAGCCGCCTACTTCTGGGCGTATCACGACACCCTGTTCTTCAGCCAGCAGCAATGGGAAAACCTGGCCGATCCGTCGGAGTACCTGGCGCAGACCGCCGAGAACATCGGCGTCGACATGGCCGCCTATGAGGATTGTGTGACGTCGGGCAGGGCCGTGCCCATCGTCGACGCCCGAGTCGCCGAAGGCAGGGCTGCCGGCTTCAACGGCACTCCCAGCTTCCAGTTCCTCGACAATGCCAGCGGAGAGGTGTACGAACTGGTGGGTGCCCATCCGGTGGAGCGGTTCCAGGAGTACTTCGATGCGCTCGTGGCCGGCGAAGCGCCCCCTGAGGCCGTAGCGGAGGAACAATCGGAAGAGCTGCCGCTCTGGGCTAGCGAAGAAGGCCTAGCCCCCGATTCCGATCGGCCGGGCTACACCGTTGCGGGCGACCCCTACAAGGGAGACCCGGATGCCCCCCTCATCGTCGTCGAGTTCTCCGACCTCCAGTGTCCGTCGTGTCAACGTCATGCGTTGGAGGCCCAACCGGTGATCGATGAGACCTTTGTCGATACCGGACAGATCATGTGGGTGTTCAAGCATTTCCCCCTGCGCATCCACCCTCAATCGGCGGTGGCGTCGGCGGCGGCCGAGTGCGGCGGCGACCAGGGCAAGTTCTTCGAGATGGAAGCACTGCTGTTTGCCAACCAGGAAGAGTGGTCGATCGACGACCCGGATCCCGTGTTTGTGGCGCTGGCCGAGGAAGCGGGCCTCGATGGCGGCGAGTTTGCCCAATGCCTGGCCGGGCGGGCAGCGTTCGAACGGGTGTTGGCGGATATCTACGACGGCACCGGCGTCCTCGAGAACACTCCGACCTTTGTCATGATCTATGGCGGTCAAGGCCGGCGCCTGGAGGGGGCCCGCGACGCCGACGACTTCGTGGCGATCCTCCAAGCCCAGCTCGATTCGGCACTCACGGTGGACAGCGACTCCTAAGGGTATTCGTGGCGGCCTTTTTGCTGCCGCCCGCGGTTTTCTCGGCCATCGTCTCGGAAAGATCCGCCTGAGCCCGTGCGGGTGCAGAGCTACTGCATGCGGTCTTCGGATGCCGCCCGGAAGCCCGCAATCTCTTGCGCTAGCGCGTGCTTGGCGGCTCGCTCCAGAAAGGGCTTCAAGAGGCGCGCCGGCCACCCCGCCACCGATATCGAAAGAGTGAGACTCGTGCCGCCTTGAGCCGGCTCAACAACGTGGTTTGCCGACCAGTCCATCCCGAGGAGTCGGGCTGACCACCGGAAACTCGTCTCTGGAACGAATTCGTCCACCGTCCACACCGCGTCGGGAAGGCGCGGCTGCGAAAGAGTCGCGGTGCTTCCCATTCCCAATTGCTCGCCGTCGTGGCGCCGCACCGCGTCGATGTGGCCCATGAACTCGGGCCATCGCTCTACCTCTACGACCGTCTTCCACACTGTCGCCGGATCAGCATTGACGAGCTCTTTGCGGGTGAGGTCCATCTCGACAGGCTATCAACCCAGCTTGCGCCAGCAGTTGCCGGCTCATCGGTGAGGACAGTTCAAGTGAGCAGGGTGCCGCCGTCTACCACCACCGTCTCGCCGGTCATGTAGTCAGACGCCGCCGAGGCCAGGAACACCGCCGCCTTGGCGATGTCGTCGGGCTCGCCCATACGTCCCATCGGGATCTTGTTGTCGATGAACTGCTGCATCATGGCGGCCATCTCCGCCTCGGTCATGCCCGAGCCTTCCAAGGGAGCGGCTGTTCCTTCGGTGGCGATACCACCGGGAGCGATGGCATTGACGTTGATCCCATGAGGAGCGAGCTCGAGGGCGAGGTTCTTGGTGAACATCACCACGCCTCCCTTAGAGGCGTCATAGGCAGCCAGACCGACCATCGATGGATGCAGGCCATCGATCGAAGCGATGTTGACGATCTTGCCTCCATCGCCCCGTTCCACCATGGCCGCCGCAAACGCCTTCGAGACGAAGGCCAAGCCGCGGAGGTTGATGCTCTGCACGCGATCCCAGAGCTCTGGGGTCATGTCGAGCATCGGCACTTGCGGATAGATGCCGGCGTTGTTCACCAGGAGGTCGACCGATCCGAACAACTCGGGGGCGTGAGCGACCATGGCATCGCCCGCGGCAAGGTCGGTCACATCGGCCGCCATGCCGGCCGCCCGGCCGGGCCCGGCCAGCGACGCTGCCTTCTTTTCGGCCAGATCGCCGTCGAGATCGGCGACGAGGACGTCGGCGCCTGCCTCGACAAATCGCTGCACGATGCCGAATCCGATTCCGCGGGCCCCGCCGGTTACCACGGCGTGCCTACCTTCCAGACTGAATGGTCCCCAAGACATGAACACTCCTCTCTCCAGACGAGTCACGGATAGCCCCGTCACAATCCAGATGAAAGATCAGGCAGACCTTTCGCAGTGAGGCCGCGCTCGTGATAGCTCATCCAAGTGTTCGCGCATGGCCGCCTCTCGTCTAGGGGCAAACGTCACATGCGTTTCGGTGATTGAGATTCCACGAGTGCGAGTCGGCGTTCTCGTAGCGAAATGGGCGTGGCGATCGCAATGGCAAAAAGCCTCGGGGACCTGTACCGCGTGTCGAAAAGGTCGCGAAAAATCGCCGGTTTCCGATCCGAAATGCGGGTGTCGGCTTCATTAGGTTCGGGATGTTCCCAAGGGAGAAGGGTATTCATGACCAGAAAGTATCTGGCGGTGCTCACCGCTGCGTTGCTGGTGACGGCGCTCCTGCCGTCAGTGGCTTCGGCGGCGCCGCCGTCGTGCGACAACCGCACGAACAACACCATCAACAAGCTGCTCGAGTGTGTCACCGTCGAAGGTGTACGTGCTCACCAAGCGGCGTTCCAGGCTGCGGCGGACGCCACGGAGGCAGGCAACCGGGCGGCCGGCTTCGAGGGCTACGACCTCAGCGTCGACTATGTAGTGAACACGCTGGAAGCCGCCGGGTACGACGTGGAACTCGATCCCTTCGACTTCACCTTCGTGCCGCCGGCGACCCTGATCCAGACGGCGCCGATCAACGAGGAGTACGAGACTGGTGCCTTCTCGGGCAGCGGCTTCGGCACGGTGCAAGGCAATGTGATTCCGGTCGACCTGGCTTTGGGGACACCGGAATGGCCGGCCGATCCCAACACCTCGACCAGCGGATGCGAAGCGTCGGATTTCGACGGCCTCGACTTCAGCGGCCCGAACGACATCGCCCTGACCCAGCGCGGGGCGTGCTTCTTCTCCGTGAAGGCGGCCAATGCCGAAGCGGCCGGCGCCGAGGCGACCATCATCTTCAACCAAGGCAACAGCCCCACCCGGATGGGTCTGATCGTGGGCAACGCCACCGCCTTCCCGGACGGTTCCCCCAGCAACCTTCAACGACCGCTGGTCGGCGCCAGCTTCGATCAAGGCGTAGCCCTGTCTCAGGCTGGCGCGGAGGCATTCATCAACGTCGACCCACCGGAGGAAATCACGCAATACAACGTCATCGCTGAGCTGCCGGGCAAGAACGACGACAACGTCGTGATGGCCGGCGCCCACCTGGATTCGGTTCAGGCCGGGCCCGGTGTCCAGGACAATGGGTCCGGTAGTGCGGCAATTCTCGAGACGGCCGTGCAGATGGCGAAGGTCAAGCCGAAGAACACGATTCGGTTTGCCTGGTGGGGCGCCGAAGAGTCGGGTCTGGTCGGTTCCACCGCCTATGTCAACGATCTCAGCCAAGAAGAACAGGACGACATCGCCCTGTATTTGAACTTCGACATGATCGGCTCGCCGAACTTCGTCTACTTCATCTACGACGGCGACGACTCCGATGGAGTGGGCGCTGGTCCCGGTCCCGAGGGCTCGGCACAGATCGAAGCCTTCTTCGAGGACTTCTACGAGGCGCGGGACTTGCCGTACCTCGGAACCGACTTCAGCGGTCGGTCTGACTACGGACCGTTCATCGCAGTCGGAATCCCGGCCGGCGGGCTGTTCACCGGGGCTGAAGGTGTGAAGACTGACGAGGAGGCGGCCATTTGGGGCGGGACAGCCGGCGACCAATACGACCCGTGCTACCACCTCGCCTGCGACACGTTCGACAACATCAGCCTCGAGGCGCTCGATGTGAACTCGGATGCCGTCGCGGCTGCGGTGCTCAGCTACGGCATGAACACGTCGACGGTCAACGGGGTGAAGGGCAAGGGCAACTTCAAGCCGCAGAACCAGGACTTCCTGCCGAACAACTGATCTGCGACAAACCGATTGATCACGAGGAGGCGGCGCCAGCCGCCCCCTCGTGCATTGCTGCAATGTGGTCCCGGACCCTTTTTGTGTCGGGCATCGAACTCAGCAGGAGCTCGGCCGAGCTACGAGCAGCCGGCGGCTGGCTCTCTCACCGAGCCAGTGCTCAGTGGTCGTGGCCGCCGCCTTCGCCGGAGTGTGGCCAGTCTTCACACGTGGCGAACACGTTGGCATGGGTCTCGAAGTCAATCCCCGGTTCGACGAGAAACTCCCCGTGATGATCGAAGACGAACGTGTCGACAGCCGTCAGCTTGAGGAGATAACCGTCGTATGAATCTTCGACCGTCAAGCCGTCGTGGTGGAGCGTTTCGTTCATCCAGTGGAAATGGGTGAATCCTCGCTGCGACGGCATGTCGGACGGATCGATCGCCCATGCAGGATGTTCACCCGAGACATGGCCGCAGTACTCGGCATTCCGAGCCAAGCCCCTCAGCAGCCATCCAACGTCGCAGCCTTCCGGGTCCATTGAACAATCGCCGTGTTTGGCGATGGTCACGCCGTCATCAGTGGTTTTGTCGCTCGGAGTGATGTACAGGAATCCAGACAATCCGCTCTTGCCGGTGAGTTTCGATTGCTGATGGGTGTCGATGTGGTTCCCGAAGAGGAAGTCGAACGGCGCGTCGTGGTCACGCCACTCGTAGCCGGCCGCTCCGACTCCTACAGGGATGAACAGCATCAGCGCGCCGGTCAGTGCAAGCGCCATGGTGGTCCGTTTGGTCAATCTGTGCCTCCCTTTCGCTGCCCGTGACGGGCAATCGTGCCGTCTTCGTCCAGCTCGTCGACGTAGTTTGAGTGTACGCACTGTGCTCAGCCACCAGTTGCAGCCTTGCAAGATTGCGCGGCTGCCGATCGGGCATACTCCACCGTATGGACGCCACGATCCTGCTTGTCGAGGATGACCCGTCGATCCGCGAGATCACCAAATTGGGTCTACAGGACGCCGGCTTCGGTGTGCAAACGGCGCCGGACGGCGAGGAAGCACTCATCCGCTTCCGACACGACCGGCCCGATCTGGTGGTGCTCGACGTAATGCTGCCGAAACGCGACGGTTTCGAGGTGTGCAGGACGATTCGGGCCGAGTCTTCGGTGCCGGTGGTCATGCTGACCGCGCGCACCGACGCCATCGACATCGTGGTCGGCCTCGAATCCGGCGCCGACGACTATGTGACCAAGCCGTTCGAGATGCCCATTCTCGTGGCACGGATTCGGGCGGCTCTCCGTCGAGCCAACCTCATGGTGCCGGCCGAAACACTCACGTTGGGGCCGCTGCGCATCGACGTCCCTGGTCACCGGGTTGCGCTGGACGGCGTCGAGATCGATCTCACTCCAACCGAGTTCCGACTCCTCGTGGAGCTGGCGCGGCGGCCAGGGCAAGTGTTCACCCGCGAGATGCTTCTGGAGCGGGTGTGGGGCTATTCGTATCTTGGTGATTCCCGGCTGGTCGACGTCGCCATCCAGCGCCTGAGAGCCAAAATCGAGCCCGAGCCGGGATCATCAAAGCTGATCGACACGGTGCGAGGCGTGGGCTACCGGGCTCATCGCCAATGATCAGCTTTCGAGCAAGGCTGATCGCAACCGTGATTCTCCTCATCGGGCTGACCGCAGGCGCCGTGGCGGTGGTCTCCTACATTCTCGTGCGCGACTCGCTCCGAGATCAGCTCGTTGTCGATTCGGTCGCACGCGCCGAATTCAACATCACGGTGCTCGCCACTTCCGACCAGTTGCCGGCCGACGCAGGACGCGACGAATTCGCGGCGAGTGGGCTTGCCGATCGGTTTCTCCTGCGAGGCATTGGCGGGGCGTTCGTGGAGTTTCCCGACGGCGATACCTTTGCGTCTTCCTTGAGCCTCGTCAACGCCGATGCCGTGGTCTCGGACGAGCTGCGACAGATCGTTGAGGACGGTCGTTTCGGTTACGAGTTTCTCACGGTCGGCGACGAGCCAACGCTGGTGGTGGGAGGGCGGAGGCCACCCGACGGGCCCGACTTCTATTTCTTCTACTCGGCCACCGACGTGGAGTCGGCGCTGGCTGCGCTGGCGAGGGTGCTCATCATCGCCGGGGTTGGCGTCTTGGGACTGGGCGCGCTGGGAGCCGGTCTCATTGCCCGCCGGGTGCTCCGCCCTGTGGCCACGGCGAGTGGCGCCGCAGAGGCAATGGCGAAAGGCGACCTGTCTGTCCGCATCCCTACGCAGACCAGAGACGAGCTGGGCAGCCTGGCACTCTCGTTCAACCAGATGGCAAGCTCGCTCGAAGAGCAAATCAACGCGCTTCGCCGCGCCCGGGAACGCGAGCGGCGCTTCGTGGCCGATGTCTCCCACGAACTGCGGACGCCCATCACTGCCCTCGTCAACGAAGCAGCCCGTTTGGAGGCGCATCTCGATGATCTGCCGGAATCCGAGCGCGGCGTCGGACAGATGCTGGTGGCGGACGTGGGCCGACTCAGCGACCTCGTAGAGGACCTCCTCGAGATTTCACGCCTCGATGCGCAACACACGCAGCCGGAACGGACCGAAGTGGATGTCCCACGCTTCCTCGCCGCAGTGATCGCCGAACGTCATCCGAGCGCCGAGTTGCATATCGATGGGTCGGTCGGGATCGTTCGGGCCGACCGGTTGTCGCTGGAGCGGATCGTGGGCAATCTGCTCGACAATGCCCGGCATCACGCACCCGACGCGCCGGTCTCCGTCACAGGTCGTGTCGAGGCCTCGGTTCTCTTCGTCGAAGTGACCGATCACGGGCCAGGCGTGCCCGAAGAAGTCATCGGACACATCTTTGATCGCTTCTACAAAGCGTCCGAGGCACGGGGTGGAGGCTCCGGGCTGGGACTGGCCATCGCCCGAGAGCATGCCCGCCGCCTCGGCGGCGACGTCACAGCACGCAGGTCGCATCAGGGAGGGATGGTGTTTCAGGTGTCGATACCTGTATCGGAATCGTTACATTCCGGTGATGCGGCTGAGAACTGGCTACCGCATTCTGAGGATGAGGAAACCAATCAGAAAGGAAGTCAGTCATGAGGCGCCTCATCCTTCTCATCAGTGTCATGGCAGTGGTCGTGGCAGCATGCGGCACCGGCCAGGTTGGCGACGCCGGCGTCGTAACCCTTCCCGGACAGGCCACCACCGTTGGCGCCCCGGCGACGACCACCACTACCTCGCCGGGAGCAGGCTCAACAACACCCACGACCCAACCGACGGCCGTGACGGAACCGACCGTGAGCGACCAGCTGTTCGTGGAGCTGTTCTTCATCAAGGATGGCGCCACCGCCAAATCGGTGATCCGGGCCGTCGATACGCCCCAAGTCGCCACCAATGCCATGCGAGAGTTGATCGCCGGGCCGACACCGGCGGAACAGGACACCGAGCTTTCGACGTCCATTCCCGCCGACACGCTGCTCCTGGGCCTTACTATCGACAACGGCCTGGCGACCGTCGACCTGTCTCGCGAGTTCGAGGCTGGGGGAGGTTCGCTCAACATCCTGAGCAGGTTGGCACAGGTGGTCTATACCCTCACGCAGTTCCCCACCGTGGACGCAGTGTTGTTCCACCTCGACGGTCGGCCGGTCGACGTGTTCTCCGGTGAAGGAGTCATCCTCGACGGGCCGGTCTCCCGGAGCGACTACACCAGCGTCCTGCCCATCGAAGGGCTCGGTCCACCGGCGGTCGCCTCCCGGTGGGAGCAAGCAGACCTTCCCGACGTAACCAGCGTCGATCCCGCCAGCCTGAGCCGGGTGGCTCTGGTCACTGCCGACGACGTGCTGAACGTTCGCGAGGATCCCACCGTTGAGGCGCCGATCGTCGGCATGCTCGCTCCTGGCGTGGTGGTGCAGAGGACCGGCCAAGAGGCGGTCACGGGCTCATCGGTGTGGGTCGAGATCGTCACTCCCGTAGGAGACTTCTGGGTGAATGACTGGTTCCTCGCGGCGGATGTCTCGGCGACAAATTTTGCAGCCGATACGAGTGTCGAAGCCCTGCTGGACCAGTTCGCCGCAATCGTCGCCAACGGTGGCGATCTGCGGGCCGTGGCGTCGCGACGAGGACTGTACGTCTCTCACAACGCCGATCCGGTCCGGTTCACTCCTGACGAGCTTCAGTCCGTGCTCACGGATTCGACCACCTACAAGTGGCCGTCGGCAGCAGTTGGTCCCGACCAACCCGAAGAGATTCCAAGCCGGACGTTTGCCGAGGCGATCACCGACAGCTTCCTGTCGGCCTATGACGATGTGGATGTGGCGATCACCAAGAACGAGCCGATCACCGGCGGCAACGGCCGGATGCCCGAGTATGCGATCCCGTTTCAACTGGAGTCGTTCAACTATGTCGGTGTGCATGATTCGGGCGACAACCCGGAATACGGCGGTCTCGATTGGGTCACCTGGTATGTCTCGATCGACTACGAAGACGGCGCACCAGCCATCGTCGGACTGACGATCGACACCTGGGTGCCATAAGTCAATCGGAATGCTGTTTGGGCCGGGCAGCCGCGAGGCGGTCCGGCCCCTGTCGTGTTGCCGCCAGATCGGCGCCGGTCGGCGCGCAATAGGCAAATCTCGTCCGATGCTGAAACTATGAGACAATGGCAGATGGCCGCCTCCCAGGCGGCCGGCCTGGAGGAACTCGTGGCCAACAAGAACAAAGGCGGGGGTGGCAACACCAAGACCCCGGCGACCAAGAGCATCAAGGAAAAGCGCCAGGAGAAGAAGGCCAAGAAGGCTGCCCACGACGCCGCCGGGTCGGTCGACAAGGCGTTCGGGCGCTGACGCGCCGTCCCCTGGCGGCTGATTCACAGCCGACGGCCTGAGACCTTGGGAGCGTTGGGGTCGAGCTACCTAACCTGCCGCCATGAGCAGAGTCAACGAGTTCGGCCAACTAATCGGGCCTGACCTCGGTGATTGGCGGCCTCCTGCCTTCCCCGAGCCGGTCGTGCTCGAAGGCGCGATGACGCGGCTCGAACCGTTGGATGCCGCCAAACATGCCGAGCCGCTCTTCGACGCCTACGCCGATGCACCCGAGGCCATGTGGACCTACATGCCGTTCGGTCCCTTCGCAACCGTCGATGATCTGGTCGGAGCGATCGAGCACCAGTTCACCTATCCCGATTGGCGCGCTTTCGCTGTCCTCGATGACGGTGTCGCGCTCGGCTTCCTCAGCTACCTCCGAATCGACCCGAAAGGCGGGGTGATCGAAATCGGGTCCATCGCCTACTCGCCGGCACTGCAAAAGACCCGGCCCGCAACCGAGGCCATCTACCTCATGCTCAAGCACGCATTCGACCTGGGCTATCGCCGATGTGAGTGGAAATGTGATGCCCTCAACGAGCCTTCTCGGTCAGCGGCCGACCGGCTCGGGTTTCGGTATGAGGGCACGTTCCTCAAGGCAGCCCACTACAAGGGTAGGAGCCGCGATACCGCTTGGTACGCGATGACTGATGAGGAATGGCCGTCTGTTGGCAGGGCACTCGAATTGTGGCTCGCCGAAGACAACTTTGATGCGCTCGGCCACCAACGTCGGCCGCTCTCGATGATTCGGAGCGATCTAGCGAGCTAGGTGATCGTGGCGAATTCTGGGTGCGACTGAGAGCGCCGCTTTCCGGGGTACGATGCGCGGCATGGAATTCTCACCGGTCGAACTCGTCGGCTACGCAGGCTCGCTGCTGATCCTCTTGTCGATGACTCGTACCTCGATCCTTCAGTTGAGGATCATCGGGTTGTTGGGCTCATCGGCCTTCTTCGTGTATGGCGTGCTGATCGCTGCCTATCCCATTGCCATCGTCAATGTGGTCATCGTGGGCGTGCATCTCTTTTTTCTACGCCAGCTCCTGTCAAAGAAGATCGAATTCTTCACGAGCCTCGAGTTGAACAAGGACTCGCGGTACTTGCGCCATTTCCTGGAGTTCCACGGCGGCGACATCTCCACCCATCAGCCGGGTTTTCGTTTCGAGCCGCGTGACGACCAAGTACGGGCCTTCGTGCTTCGCGACACTGTGCCGGCCGGCGTCTTCATCGGGAGGACGTGCGCCGACGGTTCCGTGGAGGTAGAGCTCGACTACGTCGTGCCCCAATACCGAGACTTCAAAGTTGCGCAGTTCCTCTACTCAGATCGGTCGCACATCTTCGCCAAGCGAGGTTGCCGCACGATTTGGGCTCGCCCCGGCAACGATGTCCATGTGCGCTACTTCGAGCGTCTCGGGTTTCATGCCGGCACGGTCGATGGGAGTCCCGCTCTAGTCGCAGATCTCGATGCCATGCTGGAGCCTTCCACCTGAGTAGAGCGGTCACGGTATCTGAGGCCTTGGTCCCTTGCGCCGCATTCTGGCCACGAGAACGGCCGCCAGTGCCGCAAGCACAACCAACCCAACCATCACCGCCCACAAGGGAGTGCTCCAGCCCGAGCCCGGCCAGTGGAGAATCTCGGAGACCTCATCAATGACGAGAGGCGTGAGCGCATCACCGGTGTCGCTGTTGGTCAGGATCACCACACCTTCACCGACGAGCGGGAGCGCCACGAACCTGGTGCGGTAGCCCTCGTTGGCGCCATCATGGCCGATGGAGATCCCGTCGGGTTCTCGACTCACACCGAACCCCACCGCGAAGTCGGGATCGAGCAGCAGCCGTGCGTTCGTCTGATCGAGAAGCCGGCCGGTGCCGTCCGTGTACGAGTGCATCACGTCGATGACGATGGCTGCATATTCAGGCGCGGTGGTCCACATGGATCCAGCTGATGTTTCGGGGTAGAGGTGCCACCCGCCGCCGGCTACCTCGGATCCGTCGGCGCGGTAGCCCACAGCTACCCGGCTTCGATCGGCTCCATCGAGGATCTCAAAGGTGGACAGCTCAAGCATGAGCGGCTCGAAGACCAATGTCTCGGCGAGTTCCTCGAACGTCCGTGCCGTGGCGTCTTCGATCGCCAACTCTGCGATCAGATAGCCGCCGCCGGAGTATTCGCGCAGCCCCGGCTCCGTGACAACGCGGATTGGCTCATTCTTGTTGCGCACCCCGTTGAGGATCTGGGGGAGCGCCGGCAAGGTTTCGTCCATGCGGTAGCCGGGAAAGCCGGGAACGTTCACTCCGGCGCGATGGGCGAGCAGCGTCCGGATCGTTGGCGGCTCCTCGAAGTCCGATGGGGGCAGTCGCCAGCTTGTCAACAGATCGGTCACGTCGGCTTCGAGCGAGATGAGTCCCGCTTCGGCGGCTTCGCCGGCAACGACCGCGGCGACCGGTTTGCTCAAGGAGGCCGCTTGGAACAACGTTTCGGAGTTCACCGGTCGGCCGGGTTCTGCGAAACCGAATTCCTTGGCGTACACGACTTCGAAGTCATCGACGATGGCCACACTCACGGCGGGCACTGCGTGGCGAGTCATTGCCGATTCCACGGCCCTCTCGACGGGTGCGAAGCGGCTGGAAGGATCCGCCTGGGACGGCGCGCAAGCGCCCACGGTGGAACAAACCACCAGCAACGCTGCCATCTGCTTCCCCAGACGGACATTCGATGACTTGGCCATGACGTTCCTACCTGAGGGGCCGCGCGCCGACGACTCCGAGTCGGCCACTGTCAGGCGCTCCGCGTGCCTCTTTCTGACTGTATGAGGAAACCCCCCGGCCCGCTAGAACCCAACGACTCTGCACAGAAGACGAAGGTCACGGCCGCCGAGCGGTCGAGCGGTGAGAGGGTGCTGCAGATCCTGACTTCGAGCCGAGCGATCCGGCGGCTGGAGAGCTAGCCGGCGGTCATGCGCTCGCTTTCGATCTGGAGGCCCTTGGCCAGTCCGCCGATGCCCTTGCGCATCTGCTTGTCCGTGTAGCCCTTCATCAACCGACCCAAGAAGTTGTGCTCATAGCTGTAGTTCAACGTCAGATTGGTTCCATCGCCGCTCGGCGCGATGTTGAAGTCGGCCTCGGCTTCGGCGATCGGGAGCTTGAAGGTCTCGAACAAATCTACGGTCAACCGTTTGTTGGGTTCGTGGCGGACGATCCGCTCGTTGACGCCGCCGAACGGAGCGAAGTCACAATGCCGGGTGGTTCCTTCACCGACCGGGCCGGAAGATGTCTGCACCGAAGCAGTGACGCCGGGGCTCCATCGTTGGATGTCGCCGAAGTCGTCGAGCACTTCCCACACCTTTTCTACCGGTGCATCGATGTGTCGGGTAATTGTGAATGTGGGCATGGCTTCTCTATCTGGCGGGACGGGCCACCATAGCGGGGGCTGTTCCTTCCTCCGTGACCGGGTCGCGACCCTCGCTACTGTTGCTCGACGAGCGGAGCAGCAACGAGGGAGAGCTGGTCACGTGAACGTCGATGGTTACGAAATCGAACCGCTAAGAGCGGAACGCTTTGATGACCTCGTCGCGGTGCTCGGGCAAAGCGGCATCGGTGGGTGCTGGTGCATGTACTGGACCCACCCGACCAGCGCCGCCTGGGGCGAGGCGGCCAAGGGCGGCAGCAGCGCTCCGAACCGCCAGGCATTCTTTAAGCAGACCGAGCAGGGCCCGCCCCCCGGGCTGCTCGCCTATGAAGACGGTGTGCCGGTTGCCTGGTGCAGGGTCATGCCACGAGAGGCTCTGCCGGGATTGGCCAACTCCCGGTATTTCAAGACCGACCTCGATGTCAGTGGGGTTTGGTCGCTGGCCTGTTTCGTCGTCAAGGCCGGTCACCGAGGAAGAGGGTTGACCGCTGTTCTCACGAAGGCCGCCATCGAGTTTGTCCGTGATCAAGGCGGGATCACCGTCGAGGCGTACCCTTGGGACACAACTGAGAAGAGGCCGCCGTCGTCGGTCTACCTGGGACTGGCATCGACCTTCGAGCGCTTGGGTTTCGAGGTTGTGCAGCGCCTTGCCCCGCACAAACCGATGATGCGGTTGGCTGTCTGAGCTGTGGACGTTGGGGCCGGCTCAACTTCGGTAGTGTCCGCGACGGACAGGAGGTTCCCATGAGTAGCGGCAAAGAATTCACCGTTGAAGAGGCAAAGGACATCGGCACCCAGGTTGGCATTGATTGGGAAACGAGCCCCTTCGACGTAGAACAGTTCCGAGTCGGGCTTGGAGTGGAACTCGAGCACGGGGTCCAAGACGAAGAGACCAACGTCACCGGAAACGACCCGATCGTGACCGGCAAGATCGCTCTCGCTCATTTACGGGAATTCCCCGACTATTACACCCGCCTCGAAAAGATGGAGAAAGAGGCCGACGAATACTGGGGCAAAGCGGACTAGCGGTACGTCCACCAACCCGAGCCTTGGATTGTGAGCATTCTGACGGCGATGACGGGGCCGTTCGGCTCTGACCTCGCCGACTAGTCGGCAGTAGATGTCGGGCAAACAAGGAGGTACGTCATGGCCACGCCACAGACCGCGCCCTACCCAGCGCGTCTCGAGATCGACTACCCGGAGCAGCTCGACCGGTTTACGACGTTCCTTCGGATCATCTGGGCTCTACCGATTCTGATCATCCTCGTTCTCATC
Source organism: Acidimicrobiia bacterium (assembly GCA_041577335.1). GTDB lineage: Bacteria > Actinomycetota > Acidimicrobiia > Spongiisociales > JAENVV01 > JBFGJH01. The sequence continues at coordinate 17,093 of JBFGJH010000015.1, forward strand.
GAGGCCAACGCGACGTCGACGGTGGTGACGCTCGACGACGCCGGGGAAGTGACCAAGACGGCCTCGGAGAGCGGAGGTGGGGTACTTGCCGGGCTTGCCGTTGCTGCTGCGCTGATGATCGTTTTCCGGCAGAGGTATCCCCGGTGGTGGTTCGACTTTGCGCTGGAGATGAACCGGTTCGCTACCCGCGTCGGCGCCTATGTCGCCTTGTTGACTGACAAATACCCGGACACGGAGAAGGAACAGTCTGTGCATCTCGAGATCGATTATCCGGATGTCCGGCAAGACCTGAACCGGTGGCTGCCGCTGGTGAAATGGCTCCTGGCGATCCCGCACATCTTCGTGCTGTTCTTTCTGTTCATCGGGGCAGTTCTGGCGATCATCGTCGCGTGGTTCGCCATTCTCTTCACTGGCAGGTATCCGCGGGCACTTTTTGACTACGTCGTCGGTGTCGCTCGGTGGGCGCTACGTGTCCAGGCCTATGCCACGCTGCTGGTGACGGACCGATACCCACCCTTCAGCCTCGCCTGAGTTGGCAGGTTGGGCGACGGCGGCAGCCCGGAATCAAGGACTGAGGGGGGAGATCGACCTCCCGCACTTACGGCGGGCCGACAGTTGTGTAGGTGTGACCGAGCTTGGTGGTCCACTCATGGTGCCCTGATGGGAGCCGACGGTAGGACCAGCCGAGCCTGTGTTTGTTCTGGTGGTCGTGCCGACAAAGGGGATCGAGGTTCTCTGTCGTGGTCAGTCCACCCTGGGCCCAGTCGGTCCGGTGATCGAGGTCACAGGTAATCGATGGCATTCGGCAGCCCGGAAACACGCAGGTTGTGTCGCGGGTGCGCACGACGCGCTGCTGGTTGGTGGTTGGACGGCGCCTCGTGGTGCCTTGATGGAGCGTGCTTCCCGTGGCGCCATCCGACACCGTGAACTGCCACCGCTGCTCTCGCTGTTGGTCGGCGACTTGGCGGGCGATGTCGGCCACCACCGGGCCGTAGCCCGCTAGGTCGCCTGAGGTCTCCGTCAACTCGGCCAACGTCGCGAGGTCGACGTGGATGTTCACGACTCCGCGTTCCCGTGAGCTCGGTTCTTCGGTACCGACGAGCAGGTCGAGAAGCACGTCGGCGCGGAGCTGGTCCATCGTGCGCGGTTCTTCGGAAGTCTTGAGGCTGCGTGCGAGGTGATTGATGCGGCTGGCCGCGGCGGCAGCCCGATCGACCGGTAGGTCGACCGCGAGAAGCGCAGCAGCGCCCGTGTCGGTGGGTTGGAGGACAACGCGTCGGTTGTCGATTGCCTGTTCGTAACGGTCGTCTGCTTCGTCCGGGTCGACGTCGATGCACAACTTCCGGAGGCGCGCTGCCAGCTGTCCGGTGGTGAGCCGAGGGGCAGCGTCGATGATCGCAGCAGTGACTTCTCTGGCAGTGAGTTCGGGAAGGTGGGAAGTGGCGTACACAATGGTGCGGGCGCGCCGGACATCGAGCTCGCCGGCGGCAAGCGCGCTCCACACGCTCGGCAGGCGGCGCTTCAGGTCGAGGGCAAAAGCGACCTCGCTATCGGCGGCCCGCCTGGTGAGCCTCAGGGCGGCCCGAACCTCCGCCACGGTCCCTTGGTTGGCGAGCTCGATGTCTCCGTCAACGATCTCGAGACGCGCGGACACCGACTCGATATCGTCGTACATGCGGGCCTGATAATGCGATGCCATACGCTGATGCGCCCGCAACACGACGATCCGATCGTGGGCCGAGCACGCGTTGACGTCAATGGTCCAAAGCATGGCTGCCAAGAAAGGCCCAGGCTGAACTTGGTCGAGGTCGGAGGGGATGGAAGCAGCGTGTCCCGAGGAGTCGTCGGATTCGACGCCGGCCCAGGTGCCGTCCCCGAAACCGGGATCCTCCTCCGCCCACCAAGGCTCGTTGGCTAGTCCCTCGATCCATCTTGCCTCTGGCAGTGTCTCTGATGACCTTGCCTCTGGCACTGCCTCCGACATCGTCTCCATTGACAACATCCTTCAATCCTACGAAACGCCTGTGACAGAAAAGGCTGGCCGAAGCGAAGCAGCTGGTTGGAGCTAGAAACCGGCCGGATTCGCTCTCCGGCCGCGCTCCCACGCGAATAGCACCGTGGAGGCCGCGACCAGCGTGATGCCGGAGAGGAGGATCAGCCCGCTCGCTGCGAGCTGCCTGTTGACGGCGCCGTCGCATGGCTCGCCTCTCGCCCAATCGGGGTGGTCGAGAGGAGTGCCGCACACCAGCCCAGTGAAGTCCATGTCCTGCGTCGTCGCTTTGAAGAGATCGACTTCCCACGTGGTCAGCATGGCGACCGCCAAGCCGATTGCTGCCAGACCCATGACCAGTCCGGCGGCGGAGAACCACAGTTGTCGAGCCGGCCGGGGCTGTGCCTGCACGCGTGCCGCCTTTCGCGGGCCTCTGGTTATTTGAGTCTATTCACGCGTCGACGGCATTGGCCGGCCCGGTCGTAGCGGGCGGGTCCGGCCGAGCCCGCTGTGATCTGCGTTGCCGGCTCGCCGCGCTCATGTAGCTGCGATCTCAATCGACGTGGGTCGGCGCAGTGACCGCCCGATCACGCGCCGGCGAGCTCGCACATTCCTGGACAGGCTCTGAGAGGCGCAGCCCGGTAGGGTGGCGGCGAAGAGGCGAGGTCAGCAAGGCGCCGGGAGGGATATGAGCCGCGTCGTTATCAGCCCAGATGAGTTCGATGCAGTGATATTCGACCTCGACGGCGTCATCACCAAGACGGCGGCCGTGCACGAGATCGCCTGGGCGGAGTTGTTCAACGGCTACCTTCGCGAGCGCTCCGAGGCCTCCGGTGAGCCGTTCGAGCCTTTCACGACTTCCGACTACGGACGCTACGTCGACGGCAAGCCGCGCTACGACGGCGTCAGCAGCTTTCTCGAGTCCCGTGGCATCGAGCTGCCACGGGGAGACCCCAGCGACCCAGCCACCCGCGAGACGGTGTGCGGGCTCGGCAATCGCAAGAACGTCGAGTTTCTCCGACTGGTGGAGACCGATGGTGTCGAGCCCTATGAGTCATCGGTCCGCTTCGTCGCCTCACTTCAGGACGCAGGCATCAGCACTGCACTCTTCTCTTCGAGCCGAAACGCAGCACAGGTGCTGGACGCTGCGGGCCTCGGCGACCTATTCGACGTGCGGGTCGATGGCACGGTGGCCGCCGAGCTCGGCCTGGCGGGCAAACCCGATCCAGCGCAGCTTCTCGAAGCGACGCGACGCCTCGGTGCCACGCCCGACCGAACCGCCGTCGTTGAGGACGCGATCTCCGGTGTCGATGCCGGCCGTCGCGGCGGCTTCCGCCTCGTCATCGGTATCGACCGGATCGGGCAAGCGGCCGAGCTTGCGGAGTTTGCAGACGTCGTCGTCTCCGACCTGGAGGAGGTTTCCGTTGCCTCTGACACGCTGCCTTCCCGCGCCGAGCTTCCTTCGGCCCTGGCCTCCCGAGACGAGATCGAGCGGCAGATCGGGTCGAGGCGCATTGCCGTGTTCCTGGATTACGACGGGGTGCTCAGCCCAATTGTCGAGCACCCGGATCTGGCGGTCCTGGCGCCGGAGATGCGCGCGGTGTTGGAGGCGCTCGCAGCAGTTGCAACCGTTGCGATCGTGAGCGGCCGTGATGTGGTCGACGTCATGGGCAAAGTAGGGCTCGACGGTCTGTACTACGCCGGGAGCCACGGCTTTGACATCCGCTCGCCAACAGGCGAACCCATCTCTGACGACGAGCTGGAACGGTTCGACACCTTCCTCGTCGATCTCGACGCCGCCGAGGCTGAGCTTCGTACCGAGCTCCGTGACGTGCCCGGGGCCAACGTCGAGCGGAAACGGTTCGCCATCGCCGTGCACTACCGGCAAGTGCCGCCCGAACACCACGCCACAGTCTCCGCAGCGGTCGAGCAGGTGGCGCCACGGCACCCGTTGTTGCGTGTGGCCGGCGGGAAGATGATCTTCGAGCTTCGCCCCGATATCGAATGGGACAAGGGGAGGGCGCTGCTGTGGTTGCTCGACGAGATGGGGCTCGACGAGCTGGGGGTGGCGCCGATCTATATAGGTGACGACGTCACCGATGAGGATGCCTTCCGCGTGCTGCGCGGCCGAGGTACCAGTGTCGTCGTCGGCCGCGAGGACGTCTCCACGGCGGCCGCGTATGCGCTCGAGGATACGGACGAGGTGCGCTCCTTCCTCGATGGTCTGCGTGCAGCGGCGGAAGAGCGCACGTCGTGACCGAGTGGCTCCACGTGTACGACGGGTTCGTTCCCGCCGAGGAAGGGCTGCGCGAGGCTTTGTGCACGGTCGGCAACGGCTACTTCGCAACGCGGGGAGCGGCGCCCGAGATGGCGGCGGACGACGTCCACTATCCGGGGACCTACGTTGCGGGCTTATACAACCGGCTCGAGACGGAGATGGCCGGGCGGGTGATCGAGAACGAGGACTTGGTCAACGTCCCCAACTGGCTGCCGCTCCAGTTCCGCTTAGGCGGAACCGAAGAGTGGTTCCAGATCGCTGCTTCGTCGGTCGACGACTACCGGCTGGAGCTGGACACGAAGCGTGGCGTTCTCACCAGATCGTTCACGTGGATCGCTGACGACGGCCGGAGGACGAGAGTCACGCAGCGCCGCTTCGTCTCGATGCGAGACCAGCATCTGGCAGGTCTCGAGACGACCTTCCTGGCGGAGAACTGGTCTGGTCAACTCGAGGTTCGCTCCGCCCTGGACGGCACGGTGATCAACGCCGGTGTTCCCCGCTACCGGGAGCTGAGCAGCCATCACCTCCTGCCTGTTACGTCCAGACAGATCGCAGGCGACACCATCTCGCTCGAGGTTCAGACGTCGCAGTCACGAGTAACGATTGCCCAGGCCGCCCGCACGCGGGTGGTGGGCCAAGACGGCGAACTACCCGCCGAGTGGCGAACTAGCCGAGATGAGGCGTGGATCGGCCAGGAGATCGTGATCGACGCCGAGGAGGGAATCCCCGTCTCGATCGAGAAGCTGGTCGTCCTCTTCACCTCACGAGACCGCGCCATCAGTGAGGCCGGCCTCGAGGCCGAGGTGCGTGTCGCACGGGCGCCGAGCTTCGCCGAGGCGTTGCGCCTCCATGTACTTGCCTGGGATCAACTGTGGCGGCGCTTCCGGCTCGACGTCGAGGCAGATCCTTCGACCCGTCGGGTTCTGAACCTCCACATCTTCCACCTCCTCCAGACCGTGTCGAAGCACTCGATCGACCTCGACATCGGCACGCCCGCGCGCGGCTGGCACGGCGAGGCCTATCGCGGCCACATCTTCTGGGATGAGCTGTTCATATTCCCGTTTCTCAACCTCCACTTTCCCGATCTGACGAGGGCACTACTCCACTACCGATTCCGGCGGCTCCCCGAGGCGCGGGCAGTCGCCGCAGCGGCCGGGTACCGGGGTGCGATGTTTCCGTGGCAGAGCGGAAGCAGCGGTCGAGAAGAGACACAGGTAATGCACCTCAACCCGGAGTCGGGAAACTGGCTACCGGACAACTCGCACCTGCAACGGCACATCAACATCGCTGTTGGCTTCAACGTCTGGCAGTACTACCAGGCGACCGAAGATATCGATTTCATGGCGTTCTACGGGGCGGAGATGCTCGTCGAGATCGCCCGGTTCTGGTCGAGCCTCGCTACGTACAACAAGGCGCTCGACCGCTACGAGATCTGCCACGTCATGGGCCCTGACGAATACCACGATGGATACCCGGACGCCGATGAGCCCGGCCTCCACAACAACGCCTACACGAACGTCATGGTGGTGTGGTTGTTGGGTCGTGCGCAGCAGGCTCTCGACTTGGTGCCCGAGTTCCGTCGCCGGGAGCTGGACGAGAAGCTGGCCGTTCGGCGCGAGGAGCTGGAGCGATGGGAGCACCTCAAGACCAAGCTTGTCGTCCCGTTCCATGGTGACCGGATCATCAGTCAATTCGAGGGGTACGGCGATCTGGAGGAGTTCGATTGGGTCGGCTACAAGGAGCGCTACGGCGATATCCACCGTCTCGATCGCATCTTGGAGAAGGAGGGCGAGACGCCCAATCGCTACAAAGTCTCGAAGCAAGCCGATGTGCTCATGCTGTTCTACCTCCTCTCTGCAGAAGAGCTGGAGGCCTGCTTCGAACAGCTCGGCTACGAGTGGGATCCCGAGATGATCAACCGCAACGTCGAGTACTACATGGGACGCACGTCGCACGGCTCCACGCTGAGTCGGGTGGTGCACTCGTGGGTGCTCGCCAAGGCCGACCGTAGTTGGTCGTGGCAATTCTTCGAGGACGCGTTGCTCAGCGATGTCGCGGACATCCAAGGAGGCACCACGGCGGAGGGGGTCCACCTCGGGGCCATGGCCGGGAGCGTAGACCTTGTTCAGCGGTGCTACACAGGACTCGAGACCCGTAACGGAGTGCTCCGGCTCGATCCCGCGATGCCCGACGAGATCCGACGCCTCGTGTGCGACGTCCGTTACCGCGGTGCCTGGGTCAACATCGACATGACCGAGGACCGGGTGGTGCTCACCGTCGCACCAGGACCAGTCGAATCCATCCGCGTCGCCGTCCGCAAGGAGGAGTTCGATCTGGCCCCCGGCATGAGCCGCGAAATCCACATCTGACCGGCTGATTCTCCGTATGTAGCGCCCGTCAGAGGTCGCTGGGCCGAAGTGCCCTATCCGATCACGAAACGCGGCCATACGCTCAGCGTCGACCAGTACCGAAGGAGCCTATCGCCGTAACGTCGTTCGCCCGGGAATGCCCCCAGTGGCGCACAACGTGATTGGACCCGATGAAGACTTACACCAGCGCTGAAGCCCTCGTCAACGCGACGGCTCGCCACTATCTGTCGGCTCCGGCCGAGTCGGTTGCGCAGGTCGCCGACTCCCTCGTGGGGTTGCACAACACCACCCAATACAGTCCCTACCTCTCGGCGCGAGCCCGAGTGTCTGCTTTCGACCGGCGCGAGATGGAGGCACTCATGTACGACTCCTGGCAGCTGGTGCGCTTTCGGGCCATGCGCCTCACGATGTTCGTGTTCACCCGCGAGCTACTCCCCATTGCCGCTTCGGCGACGCGAGCCCTTGGAGACTCGCTCACGGAGCGATGGCTTCGTGATTCGGGCCTTTCGCCGGCCGAGTTCGATCACCTGGCGAGCCGGGTCGCCGATGCCCTGGCGGATGGGCCGTTGACCACGCGGGCACTGCGCAAGCAGCTCGATGTTCCGTCATCGGTTGACTTGCCCGGAGTTGTTGGTCGGATCTGCGATCTTGGGGTCTTGGTCGGCGGGGCGCCGCCGCGCAGCTGGCGATCCAGCATCCGCCAATACCACCGTTGGGCGGATGTTCTGCCGGATCTCGATCCCTTCGGTTGGGACGAGGACGCCGCCATCACCGAGCTGATCCGCAGATACGTCCGCTCCTACGGCCCGGTGACGATCGACGACATCTCGTGGTGGACCGGGTTCACGAAGGCTCGGAGCCGTGAGGCGCTGGAAACGCTGGGCCAACAGGCGGAGGAGGTGTCGGTCGACGGATGGCCGGGACCGCTCTTCCAGGCCGCCGAACGGGACCCGCTTCCACGCACGGCGTCCACGATCCGGGCGCTCCCATTGCTCGATCCGTATGTGCAGGGATACCGAGATCGGGGAAGATTCCTCGACACTGCGCGCCATGACTTCGTCTACGACGGTGGAGGCAACGCCGCCGCAACACTGGCCCACGACGGCCGGATCGTGGGCGTCTGGCAACCGACCGAGGACCCAGCGGCGGCAATTCGATACCACTTCTTCGAGCGACCCTCTCAGCGGCTGCGTCGGGCGGCAGAACTCGAGTTGGCCGCCGCCGGGTCGCTCTACTTCGGCCAGGAGGTCGACCTGATCGATTTCGAGACGATGAAACCGCTCAGCGCCGAAGGCGGGAGAAGCGCCATGCATCCGCTCGACTCGACGCTCCATCGGGCACCGCGGCGGCCGCCTACGTGATAGAGGTGCGAAAAGCTATTCGAGGGCGCGCCACCGGTCACCACCGCGCGTTTGCCTTTCAAACCGAATGGCCTCTACGACATGAAGACCCCTTCGAGCCGTTGCTGTTTCGAGCTGGTGGTTCCAGGCAGCGAGCATCGCATATTGTGAGCTCGCGTCGCTCCGCTTCCCGGCCGCTCAGGTGTGCGGTTCTAGGTGCTGACCGGTCGAAGGGAGCAGGTCACCTCCCACCGCGTCGCACGGAGAACCCGCGTACCAGAAGAGGGTGAGAACCCGGACATTGCCGCCTGCTGTCGCCGAGGTTTGTCATACTGTAAATGCGTCGTGTGCGCGAGGCGCCATGAGTGGGTATCGCGCCAGGCGACGACTGGGTGAGCGATTGCGCCGCCAGGAGGGTTCGAGCCGTGGGAAGCCGCCCGTTGGGCGGGGTTTGGAGGGGATGCCCGTGCGTCTGTTTTCTGTGTTTTTGTTCGCGCTCGTGGGGATTCTGCCGGCCGCAGCCCTGCCGGCGGCCGTAGCAGGCGGATCGGCCACCGTGCCGGATCGCGATATGGTCGCCACGACGCGCGAGGTGTCACAACCGAACTTCGTCGTGATCCTTTCCGATGACCAGAAGTGGGACTCGATAGGGCGTTGTCTGCCCGCCTTCGACCCCTACGATTTCAGCGCGGGGGCCGACGCCTGTATGCCCAACCTGCAAGAAGACCTCATGGCGGAAGGGACAACGTTCTTGAAAGGCGAAGTGACTCAATCGTTGTGCTGTCCCAGCAGGGCGAGCATCCTTACGGGGCAATACTCCACGACCCATGGCGTAACCATCAACGATGGCACCCTTTTCAATGACAGCTCGACAGTGGCGACGTGGCTCAACGACGCTGGCTATCGAACGGGGCTGTTCGGCAAATATCTGAACGGCTACGGCGAGGGTCCGCTCGAAAACTACATCCCGCCGGGGTGGGACGTATTCGAGTCCTATTACGCGTATCGAGTATCCAACGGAGATAATCCATACACCGACTATCCGTGGATCAGCTGGGAACAGGGTGACCCAGCACCGGTGATCACGCGCTACAACAATCTCGATTCGACGTCCTCCGAAGCGTGTGGCGTCGGCAACCTCTACTCCACCGATTTGATTTGTCGGTTGTCGCTCGACTTCTTGGCTGCGAATCAGAGCGATCCATTTTTCCTCTTCTTGAACCCGGCATCACCGCACAGCCCATATACGATTGCCGAGCGGCACAAGGGTCGGTTCGCGGCGGTCGATATTGCTCCCTACCCTGACACCAATCTGGTGCCGTCCCCCAACCCTCCGGCTTATCTGCCGACAATGCCCCTCACAGATCTGACCCTCGCTCATCAAGAGGCGTTTCAGCTCAAGATCCTCGAGCTGACGCTGACGGTCGACGACATGATCGGTGCCCTTCATGACCAGCTCGCTGCTGAAGGACGGCTTGACGAGACGGTGTGGGTCTACCTGTCAGACAATGGGATCGCGTCCGGTGAGCACCGATGGACCGACAAGAAGTGCGAGTACTACGCGTGTCACCGGGTTCCCTTCGTCGTGGTGTGTCCCCCTGCCATCTGTGCCGGTGCTCAGGGCGGGGTTCCCGACCCCAACAACTATGCACTGAACATCGATATTGCGCCGACGATTGCCGAAATGGCCGGGGTGACTCCCACGCTCGCCGTCGATGGACGCAGCCTCGTACCGATCTTGAACAACCCTGCGGCGGCTTGGCGAACAGAGTGGTTCATGCATGGCGACTTTCCGAGCTATTCGGGCATCGTGGGCACTGGGCTCGACGGCCACACCTACAAGTACGTCACCCTGACTGCCCGAGGGGGAACGATAGAGCTTTTTGATCTCGACGAGGATCCATGGGAGCTCATCAACCTGGGCGGCGACGGCGTCCACAGTGCAATCGAGGCCGATCTCGCCGCACGGTTGGCGGCGCATCTGTCTGGCAGTCCACCCGCCAATATTCCGCCGTCTGCGGCTTTCACCGAGTCCTGCCCAAACCTCACATGTACCTTCAGCGACGGGTCCGCCGATAGCGATGGGTCGATCGCCAGCTGGGATTGGACCTTCGGTGACGGCACGTCGTCGAGTTCACAAAACCCGTCCCACACCTATGCCTCCGCAGGGTCCTACACCGTCTCGCTGACCGTGACCGACGACGACGGGGCTACCGACGTGGCCTCCCATGCGGTGACGGTCACCGACCCGACCGGTCCACCGGTGGCGTCCTTTACATCGGCTTGTGGAGGCTTCACCTGCGACTTCACCGACACGTCGACGGGCTCCGTGGTCAGTTGGGCATGGGACTTCGGCGACGGAGGGTCTTCCACGGGACAGCACCCATCCCACACCTACGCGAAGACGGGCACCTATCCGGTGGAACTGACGGTATCGAGCGAACTGGGCGAGGTGAGCACGACGTCATCAACCGTAACCGTCACCGAACCGGGCGCAACGATGCATATCGCGGATCTCGACGGGTCCAGCGTCAGACTCGCCGGTGGCTCTTGGATGGCGACGGTCGATGTGTACGTGGCCGACGATGGCGGCGGTGCGGTTTCGGGCGCAGAGGTTACGGGAGTCCTGCGTGACGGCACGGAATACTCTTGCATGACGAGCGCCGCTGGAAGCTGCCAGGTGCAGTTCAGCACTCGTGGGGCGCGTGCCATGTTCACCGTTACTGGTCTATCCCATGCTTCGCTCACATACGAACCGGCGAGCAATCATGATCCCGACGGCGACAGCGACGGGACGGTGATCACGGTCCTGAAGCCTTGAAGGCTTGGCGCAGGAGCACCGCGTCCCCAGGGTGATCGGGGCGGCGCTGATGAGGACCAGCAAATGGCGGCTAGCGGAGAGTTCGCAGCCGGCCAGGCCCGCTGGAGCGCCGAGTTCGGCATCGCCCGGGTAGCTGCATCCTTCTCAGGGACCGACCAAAACTCAACCGGCCAGGGCTACTACGACGTCATGCAGAAACGCCGCCGCCGGGGCGCCGTCGACGAAGGCGTGGTCGAAGGTGAGGGACAGCACCATTTCGTGGCCAAGCGTTACCGCCCCCGTCGCGTCGAAGACGGGAGTCGGCCGGGCGGTTCCTACTCCGAGGATCGCCACCTGGGGAAGATTGATGATCGGGGTGAAGCCTTCCACCCCGTAAGCGCCGAGGTTGCTCACCGTGAATGTGCCGCCCTCATAATCGGCGGCAGTGAGGGCACCAGCGCTGGCTTTGCCGGCGAGCCCCGTGATGGCTTCGGCCACATCCTCGACGGTCTGCGCGGCGGGATCACGCACGACGGGAGCGACCAGACCATCTGCGGTCTGGATGGCCACTGCCACATGGGCGGGGGCTGTCGGCGTGAAATCGTCGCCGTCCCTGGTTCCGTTCAGGGAGGGATGGTCTGCCAAGGCCTCGGCGGCCACCTTGACGACGATGGCAGTGAGGTTCCGTGGGATCTGGTTACCCAAGTCGGTCCTTGCAAACAGCGTCACCGGGGCGGTCTCGGCATGGCTCCGGCGCATGTTCTTGGCAATCACCGGCCGCAGGCTGGTGGTCGACGAGATGGGCCTGGCGGCGGCTTCTACGTCTTCTTGCGTGATCCGCCCACCCGGTCCGCTGCCAGTTATCTCCGCCAGGTCCACCCCCAGCTCTTTGGCGATCCGCTTCGCGGCGGGAGAGGCGACGACGCTCACCGTTGTTGCCGCGGACGGCCGGGGCGGGGAAGGCGCTTCCGCCGGTTGGTCGACAGAATCGACGATCCGGCAGATCGCACCGCCCTGAGGAACCGGGTCGCCGATGACGACCCGGTTCACGACATGTCCGTCACTCGTTGCGCGCACCTCGTCGGCCACCTTCTCTGCCTGAACCTCGGCGATCAGGTCGCCCTCGGCGCATGCCTGGCCCTCGTCCACGAACCAGGCCGTGACCACCGCCTCCTCTCCCTCGGCGGTGATCACCGGCATGGGTACCTCGAGCACCAGTGGCCTCAGGTGGTGACCAGCAAGGCCGATGCAGCCTCCACGATCCGGTCAACCGAAGGAAGAGCCCATGTCTCCAGCGGGTGGCTGTAGGGAATCGGCGTGTCCGGTGTCGCCACCCGGGTCGGCGGAGCGTCCAAGTAATCGAACGCACCCTCGATTGCTGTGGTGATCACCTCGCCCGACATGCCGAAGCTCTGATAGTCCTCGTCCACGACCAGCAGGCGGTGCGTCTTCTTGACGCTGTCGACGATCGCCTCGCGATCCAATGGCACGAGCGACCGCAGGTCCAGCACCTCTGCGGAGATACCCTGGGTCTCGAGTGACTCGGCGGCGTCAAGCGCCTTGTGCACCGACAAGCCAACAGTCGCCACCGTGAGGTCGCTTCCCTCCCGGACCACGTTGGCCTTGCCGATCGGCACTTCGTAGGCGTCTTCGGGAACCACGCCCGTCGCCCGCGGGTTGTTCGTCATCCATCCGAGCCCCAACACACCCTTGTGGAACATGTAGACCACCGGGTTGTCGTCGCGGATGGCGGCGATCATCAACCCCTTTGCGTCATAGGGGTTGGACGGAACAACCACCTTCATCCCCGGCAAGTGGGCAAACGTGCCCCACAACGTCTGGGAATGCTGTCCCGCATCCGAGTATCCGCCACCGACCGCGGTCGTGAGGACCAGCGGCACGCTGATGTTGCCGCCGCTGAAGTAGTGGATCTTGGCCATGTTGTTGTAGATCTGGTCCATACACACGCCGAAGAAGTCGACGAACATCAACTCCACCACCGGCCGCATGCCGTTGATGGCCGCCCCGACGGCGGCGCCGATGAACCCGGTTTCCGAGATCGGAGTGTCGATGATTCGCTCAGGCCCGAACTCGTTCAACAAGCCCTCGGTAGCTCCGAAGATGCCTCCGTAGACACCAACATCCTCGCCCATCACGAACACGGACTCGTCGTCCCGCATCTCGAGGGCGATCGCTTCGGCGATGGCCTTCTGGGTGGTCAGCTTGCGATCTGTTGTGGCAGTCATAGCTGGATCGTCCTTCCTGCAAACACGTCCTCGAGCGCCGACTCCGGAGCCGGATACGGGCTGTTCATTGCGAACTCGAGAGCAGCCTCAACCTCGGCGGACATTGCCTCATGGATGGATGCGAGGTCGGATTCGTTGAGAATCGCCTCTTCCAGCAGACGTTTGCCGTACAAGGTCATCGGATCGCGTTCGTTCATTTCTTCTTTGAAGTCGTCGGTGCGGTAGGCGTCGGCGTCTCCCTCGAAATGGCCCCACAGCCGATCGGTCTTGATCTCGATGAGACTCGGGCCGTCGCCCCGCCGGGCGCGAGCGATCGCTTCGCCCATCGCCTCATAAACCGCGACGGGGTCGTTGGTGGCGACAAGCACCCCGGGGATTCCGTACGCCGATGCGCGATCACTGTTGTCGGGTATGGCCGTAGAGGCCGACTTCGGCACTGAGATCGCGTAGGCATTGTCTTCGCACACAAACACGACCGGCAGGTTCCACAATGCCGCCAGGTTGAGCGATTCATGGAAGGCACCTTGGTTGGCTGCTCCCTCACCGAAGAACGACAGCGCAACATTGTCTGTCTTGCGGTGCCGGAAGGCCATCGCGGCCCCAACTGCTACCGGTATGCCCTCTCCGATGATGCCCGAGCACCCAAAATTCGGCTCAACCGAATAGAGGTGCATATGGCCACCCTTGCCGCGGCCCAGCCCGGTTTCCCGTCCGAAGATCTCAGCGGCCATCTTGTTGAGGTCCACCCCTTGTGCAATCGCCAGATGATGCGGACGGTGGGTGGCTGTGATGGCGTCGCCGGCCTTGAGATGGGGACGCATGCCCACTGCCACTGGCTCTTGGCCGGCGGCGAGGTGCATTTCACCGGGGATCAATCCTGCGGCGATGTCGAAGGCGGGGAGCTTGTCGGCGAAGTAGAGCTCTCGTATGCGCTCCTCGAACCGGCGGATCTTCACCATGGTCTCGTACATGTCGACCAGGTGGTCCTTGGGGATATCCACGGTCGAACCTCCTTTCGTCCAGCCGTGCCCAGCGTGTGCCGGGAGCAATCCGGCTGCTCTGCCGACCATACTCCTGCCACCCTCGGCGGGCTCTCAGAGACGCCGAAAAGCTCGCTCGAGATCGAGAACTTTGGGTCCGTCGATGATGCGCGCCACGCTGTCCCTGGCCGGCAATCGCCGCTCGCCGTCGAGGGCGACGAGTCCGGCGGCTTCCTCGAGCGACATGGTCGTCCCGATCGGCAAGTCGGTGTACCCGGCGACGGGGACGTTCAGGACGAGACCTGGGCCGAAGACGGCGCGTACCCTGTCGCTCCCGCCGAAGACAAGGTGGCGGGCATGCCCGGTCTCGAGGGTGCCGAGCGCTCCGCTGATAGAAGCAATCCCGACTGCGGTCCGCCTGGATGTGGTCACGAGACCTTCAACGAGGTGCTGCGGATCCCAAATAGCGCCGGTGCCGACCCAATGGTCCGTGACGACGACCGCGTCGATCACCGCCACGGCGCCTCCCCGGCTCGTCTGGACCTCGATGGCCGTGGTTGGGACAAAGGCATCATGGGCTTCAACGACGGCGAGCGCCGTCGCCATCCCAACCACGGTGGGCTCATTGGTCAGCGCGAAAGCGTTGTTGGTCCCGGCTGCCAAGGGAACGAGCGGCGCCCCCGGCCAACCCTCGGCCGCGGCGCGGACGGTGCCGTCGCCGCCGACGGTCACCAGGGCAGCGGCCCCGAGCCTCGCCAGCTCGGCGGCGGCTTCGCGGGTGTCGGCTTCGGTGCCCTGGGCATCGATGCCGAGGTACTCCACTTCGGGACTCGCCGTCCCGGCCAGATTGACTCCCCGTCGCACGATTCCCGATTGATCATCGACAGCCGCAACCGTGATGCCGGCGATCGAGCCAATTCCCACCAGCAGACGGGCGACCAGGTTGGCCTTCTCCTCGGCGTCGATCACCCTGGCCAGCCCGGTGATACGGCGAATGTCCTTGGATGAGAACGGGTTGGCGACCAGGCCGACGAGCATGCGGTCACCCTAACCGGCCGCCCATGCGGTCACGGGCACGGCGCCGGCTCAGCGGCGAGTGGAATCCGGCTCGTACGAACCTGTGCGAGAGTCGGTTCGGCGGCCGAGAAAGTGCCAAACGCCTCTGTCCAGGAGGGAGCAGAGACAACAGGCTTGAGCCAGACAGGGAGGTCAACATGCGACCTGTTAGAAGTGTTGTGCTGCTGGATGCGCCCGAAGGAACTGGGGAGTTCGACGAGGACACCCTCGAGCGTATGGGTCACGAAGTCATCGTATGCCATGGGCCGGAGCAAAAGCACCTGTGTCCGATCCTCAAGAAGGGCGGCGGTTGTGAGCTCGTCGAGCAAGCGCATGGGATTGTGTTCGAGTTGGACCTCGACCGCCCGATGCATCGGGCCATATTGCGGCGCTATCAGGAAGTTGTGAAAGAAGGCATTCCAATACGCGCCCTGATCCGCCCGGGACAAGACGTGAAGTATGCCGACACGCTTGCCGGTGTCGAGACGTGGACGCACGAGCCCAGTGTCGGTGACCTCGACGCGTTTTCTGCCCGAGTCGAAGGCTATGAACGCACTGCAGAAGAGGAATGAGCCCGACAGATCCAGCTTGGTCGGAAACGCAACTTGCGTTGAGGCACCCGGCGACAGGTGACGAAGGGCGAATGCGGGTCCGTAGGAGGATGGAATGCCCACCACCACGAAGAAGAAGGTCGAAAAACTCGATCTCAAGAAGCAGTACAAGCACCTCTACCTTCCATCTGCGAAAGCGGTCTCACAGGTCGATGTGCCCGATTTGCAGTTCACGATGATCGACGGCCGGATCGACGCAGGCGTGCTTCCTGGCGATTCGGAAGAGTTTGGCGAGACAATGAGCGCCATGTACGGCGTGGGGTACACGCTGAAGTTCATGTCGAAGCTCGACAAGGCGAATCCGCTCGACTTCACCGTCATGGCGATGGAGGGCCTGTGGACGGTGCCATCGGGAGAATTCTCATTCGGCGCCGTCGAGCCGTGGCTCTACACCTTGCTGATGCTGCAACCGGATCACATCACCCAGAGCATGTTCGAAGACGCCGTCGACCAGGCCAACCGCAAGAACCCCAGCCCGGCGTTCGAGCGCATCCGAATGGAGCGATGGCGTGAAGGACCCAGCATCCAACTTATGCACATAGGTCCGTATTCCGAAGAGCCGCGCTCGATCACCATGATGGATGCCTACGCCGAGGAGTACGGTCTCGAACTGCACGGCCGCCACCACGAGATCTACCTCGGCGATCCTCGTCGAGCGAAGCCGGAGAACCTCAAGACAGTGCTCAGGCACCCCGTTCGTCCTGCCTGAGGGTCATGACAGAGGATGTGATTCGGCGAGCGTCGGCCCGGCGACCTGCGTCGATGACCTCTCGGCGATTGCCCGATACTGCTCCGGGTCCACGGCGCCGGACGGCAACAAGGCATGCTCCTCGAAGAATCGCTCCATGCCTGAGGGCGTGAACATCACCGGAAGTCGCAACGGTCGGTCTTCCTGGTTCTGAAAACAATGAGCCGTGCCCCGCGGAACCAAGACGAAGGTCTCCGTCCGCGCCTTGATCGTGCTGGCCCCGCCGGCCGGGCCGGCGATGGTCTCGCCGCCTCCTGAGGGGATGACGAACGCCTCAGGTCTGTGAGCCATGTGTGCAACCTTCAGCCATGACGTCGGCCACGGTGGTCGGCGCTGGTCGACGCTACACCTCGAGTGCGCCAATGGAGCCCGGCCGGTCGAGCTTCACGGCGAGCGAGCTAGTGGGCTGTCGCGGCTCGCGTGCCCGGGGGAGGGGCGTTGGTTCGTCGATAGTCTTGCACCCGCCAGACGACGAGCGCCGATGTGACCAAGACGACGACGCTGAAGATCCCGAGAATGGTGAATGAATCCCCCGCGATGAGTACCGATGCGATGGCAGGACCGGCCGCCCTGCCGAGCGCCATCGTCGACTGCGCATCGCCGATCCGCTCGTCGGGGGCGAGGGACCAACCGGCCATCGAGTGCAGGATGTTGGGCGTAGCCATCCAGAAGAAGAAGCCCCACGCCGTCATCCCCACGACAAACAGCGCACCGTGGCCCCCGAAAGCCACCAGCGCGACGGACATTGCCACTCCCGCCACCCAACCCGCTCGCAACCGGGCGGCTGCCAGGCGGCGAGCAGCGATGAGGCCTGCCAGGGCATTGGCGCTATAGGCAAGCGCAACGACGGTCGGGCTCATCCCCAGCCGGTCGACACCTATTGCCGCCGAAAACACGAACACCGCCGAGCCCGCCATCGTGATGATCCCCAACACCACGACGAGAATGACGTTCGAGCGCGACGGGCTCATTCGCGTGCGTTCTGCTTTGAAGCCTTCGAACGTGGCCGGCAGCATCCCCGGTGGCCACGAGACCAGTGCGATGGCCAGGAATACCGCATCCGATCCGAAATTGCGGGCAAGTGCCGACAAGATGGGTACGGCGATCAACACGGACAGTGGCCCGATCGAAGCGACGCTGCGCATGGCCGAAGAGGCGTGCATGGCGTTCGCCCATGCCAGCCAGACGAGCAACCCGCCGGCCGCTCCGGCGATTGCTCGGACCCCGAGCAGCAGTGCGAAGTCGGATACCGGGATGCTGGCGAGATTGGCCGCAGTGGCTGCGAGGGAGCCGATGACGAGATAGCGTCGGTGAGTTCTGAGGGTCCGCCCGGCGAAGAACGCTGTCAGAGCGAAGCCGGCAACCTGGGCAGTCGACATCCAGCCGGCGGCGCCGAGCGAGATGCCAAATTCATCGGCGATCGTCGGGAGAAGGAATGGTGTCGCCGAGAACAAAACTGATACGGAGATCGCCGCCGCGAGAAGGCCGAGGTCCTGACGTTGATGGAAAGAGTAGAAGAGCCGGCTTGGGGCGAACACAAGCAGATCAGGCTAGGGCACCGATGGTCCTATGAGGCCAAGTACGGTCCGGCCGTGCGCAACCGCCGCCGCGATCGTCATGCCCAGGCAGAAACGCTGGTGGCAAGGCTGACGATCGTCGGTTCGAGCCGGCGCATGTCGTCCTGAAGGAGTCGCCATGATTCCCGGCAATTGTCGGTGTTGCCGGCAACGGCGTGCCGCTCGAGGAGCGCGGCAGAGCGCGACGCTGGGTGGGCGGACAACAGGCCGAGGCTTCCCTTGAGGAGATGGGCTCCCCGTGCCACCACAGTGAGATCGCCCGACTCGAAGCCTGCTCGAATCTCCTCCATCACAGCTGGGTACTCGAGCTGGAACTCCTGAACGAGTTCTACGGCAATATCGGGCATACCGCCCAGGCGCTCCAAGGCCTCAAAGCGGTCGAGGACTTCAGCGTCGTCGGAGCTCGCCGGCGGTTTCTCGATCTCGACTCTTCCGCTGGCAACTTGCTCGAGAGTTGCGAAGAGCTCCTCGGGTCGGAATGGTTTCGAGACGTAGGCGTCCATCCCTGCGTCGAAACATCGTTGACGGTCGGCGTCGGTGGCGTGGGCCGTCAGCCCAATGATGGAAAGGTGCCCGGTCTCGAGGCGGCGGATCGTGGCTGTTGCTTCGAGCCCGTCCATCTCCGGCATCTGCACATCCATGAGGACTGCGTCGAACTCGCCCGCCAACGCTGCCTCGACGGCCTCGCGGCCGTTCTCGACGGGTGTGACGTCGTGGCCGCGCTTCTCGAGGAGCCTGGTTGCCAGCATGCGGTTGGTGGGGCTGTCATCGGCCATGAGAACACTGAGTCGGGGCCGGCGAGTGCGGAGCCAGTGGCGGGTAACCAACTCATTCGACGACCGACTTCCGCTGGAAACGACGCCGATCACCTCGACGAGCTCGCCAGGACCCATCGGCTTGGACAGGTATCCGGCGACACCCGCAGCCCGGTACTTCGCTGCGTCACCACGTTCCCCGAGTGGGGCCACGACAACGACCGGGATGTCCTCGAGGAGAGGCTCGTTCATCAAGCGGCGTGTGATCTCGTAGGTCCCCGATGGAACGTCGACGACTATGGCTCCCAGGCCAGGTTGGCCGCTGCCAGTGTCGAAGATGGCTTCGAACGCGCCGGACAGATCTCGCGCGACGATGGGATGAAGCCCTCCCTGTCGCAATGTCTCGGCTGTCGAGCGCCTTACCTCATCGGAGTCAGAGATGACCAAGATTCTCGATCCAGCTTCGCCCGATCCCACCCAGGCCATGGAATCGGCCGACGCCTCCTTGAGCTTGGCCGTGACATGGAAGGTGCTCCCGGCACCGCTCTCGCTTTCCACCCAGATGGTGCCGCCCATCATCTCGACGAGCTGCGTGGAGATCGAGAGCCCGAGCCCAGTTCCCCCGAAGCGCCGGGTGGTCGATCCGTCTGCCTGCGTGAAGGGATCGAAAATCGAGGCCAAGCGATCGGGGTGAATCCCAATCCCGGTGTCGCGGACCCACATGTGCAGTTCGACCTCGTCGCCGAGGTCCTTCAGGAGCTCGACGCCCACCTGTACGCCGCCGACGTGGGTGAACTTGAGAGCGTTCCCGACCAGGTTGAAGAGGATCTGGCGAATCCGGCCTGGGTCGCCAACCACTGCATCCGGCACCTTTTCGTCGACCGTGTGCGTGAGTTCCAGCCCCTTCTCGGTGGCCCGCAGCGCCAGCGTTCGGAGGGTATCTCCAATGGTGTCGGCCAGGCTGAATGGGATCGATTCGAGTTTGAGCTTGCCTGACTCGATCTTGGCGATGTCAAGCAGGTCGTTGATCAAAGTGATCAAGGCGTCGATCGAGGTTCTGATCGTGCCGAGGTACTCGCGCTGTTCGGGCGAGACTTCCGTTCCCAAGGTGAGCTCGGTCATGCCAAGGATCGCGTTCATCGGAGTTCTGATCTCATGGCTCACATTGGCAAGAAACTGGGACTTGCTCTCGGTGGCAGCTTCTGCGGATTCCTTGGCCGCAAGCAGCTCTTCTTGGGCGTGCTTGCGGTCTGTCACGTCCCTGGTGGACGCATGGAGCCGGATGAGGCGGTGTGTTTCGGGGTCGTTGATGGGCTTGATCGTTGTCTCGAACCATCTCCATGTCCCCAGCTTGCACCTCATGCGGTAGTCGATCGTCGCAGTTCCCGGTTGGCTCATGACCTCGTCGAGGGCGTGTTGGAGCCGGGCGACATCGTCAGGATGAGTCATCTTGATCGGGTTTGCGCCGATCAGGCTGTCGGGCGAGCAGCCCAGCAGGGCCTCGCTGGCCGGGGATACATACAGATACTCGCCGGTCGGAGAGTGGCTCGAAATCATGTCGGTGGAGTTCTCGGCCAGCAGCCGGAAGCGAGCTTCGGAATCGCGCAGGGCCTTTTCTGCTCGTATACGGTCTGTGACGTCCCGCGATGAGATCACCCAGCCTTGGACCGACTCGTCGGCGAGCATGTTGCGAGCGGTGGCTTCGAACGTTCGCCAGCTGCCATCAGCGTGACGGACGCGGTGCGCGACCGGGCGGCCCGTTTCCCCGGGTGCCAAAGCGAGGCCGGCCTCGGCAATCGCGGCGACGTCGTCGCTGTGCACGAACTGCCCGAATGGCTTGCCGATCATCGCCGCCGGAGAGAGTCCGATCAGGCGCTCGACCGAATCACTGATCCAAGAGATGATCCCCTGCGTGTCGAGAATGAACAGCAGGTCGGCGGCGTTCGAGGCGATCACTTGAAGGCGCCGTTCCTGGTTGGCGAGTTCGAGCTGAATCTCCATCGCGCGTTCCGAGGCCTTCAATTGAGAAACGTCGACGATCGAGACCACAACTCGAGAGAGGTCGAAGCCGCCCGGAATCCGCGGTGCCGTCCAATGGAGCACACAGTCGATCTCGCGCCCCGCCAGCGTCAGGCCGGCCAAGTCGCACGTCGTCGCATCCTTCCCGTCCCAAACAGCCAGCAATTGCCTGACCACGCTGTCACGAGTCTCAGGCCGGTAACTCTCGGGGCTGAGCGTGCCGACGAGTTGCTCGCGGCTCGACGCTTCGAGCAATTCCACGGTGGCGGCGTTGACGTTGGTAACTTTGATCAATGCGAACGCCTCGCGCACGAGATCGGGGTGCTGGGCGAGGTGGGCTTCCAGGTCGACAACGCCTTTTCGCCTCAGCTCAGCAAGCCAAGCCGCCACGCCCGTGAAGTCTTCTTGGAGGATCGAAACCGGTGTGCGGTCGAACAGGTTTTCGTACCGGAGCTCCGTTGCTTCCAGCGAGTGGAAAGTACCCCGCAGGCCCAGAGCGATGAGGACGTAGATCGCCAGCTGAGTGATCAGCAGGCCGAGCTCATCGTCCATCGGGTTGAGAATCGGCTGGGCGAGCCAGAGGAATGCGAGATAGCCATGGTATAGCCACCGACGATTCGGTCGGGCAAAGGCACTTCCAATCCCACCGAGAGCGGCTACCGCCAGCCAAAGCGCTCCGGCCGACAGTGTCGCGAAGAACATCCCGCTGGCGCCCGTGAGGGTCACCACGATCACCATGAGCACATCAGCTCGCGGCTCGTCGCGGCGCAGCTGGAAATGGGCAATTGCCGCCGAGATCACGGCCACCCCCGCTCCGGCGGCGAGGGTGGGTTCGCCATCGACAAACGACATGGCGAGGAGGAGCGGCGTCATGACCAGTGCGACCGTTCGGGCCACATTCACGAAGTCGAGTTCCACCGGACGGCGGACGATGTGATGCTGGTCAGCTCGCTGGTTGGTGGGCGTTGACACCCTTAAGATTCGACCGGATTCCCGCCGGACTTGAGGTTCCCTTGCGGGCCCTCCTCGATCGGCGGATTGCAACTCGGTAGGTTGAAGTGGCGAAACACGGCGGAGGTGCGATGTCCCAAACCGAAGAATCAGCTGATGGCCAAGCCGAGGCGAAGTCAGAGCATCCGGCCTACCTCTCAGGATTTGGCAATGAGTTTGCATCGGAGGCCGTCCCTGGAGCACTGCCGGAGGGGCAGAACAACCCGCAGAAGCCGCCGCTCGGTCTCTATACGGAGCAGCTGTCCGGCACGGCGTTCACGGTTCCCAATCAGCGCAACCGGCGAACCTGGTTCTATCGGATCCGGCCATCGGTTCGGCACGCGTGGAGATTCACGGAGGCCGGCAACCATGCGATTCGAACCGCCCCATGTCGCGAGGACAACCCACCGATTGGTCAGCTGCGGTGGGACCCGCCTCCGTTCCCCGACAAACCAACGAGTTTCGTAACGGGAATCCACACGATTGCGACCAACGGCGACGCTCACACACAAACGGGCATGGCCGCACATATCTACATGGCCACCGAATCGATGACCGATACCTACTTCTACAACGCCGACGGCGAGTTCCTCGTCGTGCCCCAAGAAGGGTGCCTTCGGTTCGTGACGGAATGCGGCGTGCTGATCGCCGAGCCTGGCGAGATCGTGGTCATTCCTCGCGGGATGGTGTACCGGGTCGAGCTCGTCGACGATCGAGCCCGTGGGTACATCGCCGAGAACTATGGCACGTATCTCGAACTGCCGGACCGAGGGCCGATCGGCGCCAACGGCCTCGCCAACCCGCGCGACTTCCTCTATCCGGTCGCTGCGTACGAGGATCGCGAGCAGGGAGGCGAGCTATCGGTGAAATTCGACGGCCGGATATTCGCGGTCGAGACCGACTATTCACCGCTCGACGTGGTGGGATGGCATGGCAATCATGCCCCGTACAAGTATGACCTGCGTTGCTTCAATGTGATTGGGTCGATCAGCTTCGATCATCCCGATCCCTCGATCTTCACCGTGCTCACCGCACCCTCGCCCGACGTGGGTGTCGCCAACCTCGATTTTGTTGTCTTCGCCGACCGATGGCTGGTAGGAGAGCACACGTTCCGGCCACCGTGGTATCACAAGAACATCATGAGCGAATTCATGGGCATCCTCTATGGCGTGTACGACGCCAAAGAGGAGGGGTTTGCACCCGGGGGGATGAGCCTGCACAACATGTACTTCCCTCATGGCCCCGATCACGACGCGTGGCTGAAGGCGACGAGCTCGGACCTGCAACCCGAGAAGCTGTCGGACACGATGTCGTTCATGTTCGAAACCCGCTATCCACTCATCCCCACGGCGTATGCCGGTACCATCCCTGCCCTCCAAGACGACTATCCGAGTGTCTGGCACAGCCTCGAGCGGCATTTCGAGGCCTGATTCCGAGCTATCAGGGCTCGCCAATGAGCCAGCGCGCCACGAAGGGCGCAGCGCTGACAATCAGGATGACACGCACGAGGTGGGTTGCGACGACGATGGCGCTGTTGGCGCCGATATCGGCCGACAAAGCCGCCATTTGCGTGATTCCGGCCGGCGAAGACGACAGGAACGCCGTGGCGGTGTCGACGCCCATCAGTCGCAGTAGATAGGTCAACGCCACGCCGGTGAGAATCAGGGTTGCCACCACCACGACAACAGGCCAGAAGGCCTCCCGAAGTGTGCTGAGCGTATCCCGCGTGAACTGTTCACCCAGGAGCCAGCCCAGTCCGGCGTAGGCGACGAATCGGAACCAACCGGGCATGGGGTGGATCTCGATTGGACTGAGGCTGAGGGCGATGGCGGCAACCATGCCGCCGATGAGCGCGCCCGCCGGAACTTTGAGCCGGTCGAAGATCAGCGCACCAACACCTACTACAACCACTGTCTGTACCGCCTGCATGGGTCCCCTTTCGTTTGCCCATTGCGGGCGTCGGATGTGCTGTCTTGGCGCCCCGCGCGCCCAAGGGCGCCGTGGCAAGCTACCCAGGATACGGGGCAAGCCGCTGCTCTCAGGGCTTTGGACGCGAGGCCCAGTACGAGCGTCGTCCACCACCAGGCTGCTCCAGCGGCGTACGCTGGGGATGTGGATATCGAGTATCTCGGTTTCGGGTCGATCGTCATTGGCGGGGCGCACTTCGACCACGACGTGGTGATCGAGAATGGCGCAGTCCGTGAACGAGACAAAGCACCTTCGCGCGCCCGCAAGCGGGGAGGGCACACACCCCTGTCGGCAGACGAGGACCTGCCCTGGGGCGGCACAGAACTGGTCATCGGTTCCGGCTACTCGGGTCGCTTGCCGGTTCTGCCAGAGGTGGAGCTGGAGGCGATACGAAAGAAGGTCGAACTCATCGTCCTGCCAACCGCCGAGGCGTGCGCGCTGCTCGGAGACGCGGAGGCGCCAACGGTCAACGCCGTGCTTCACCTCACCTGCTGACGACGCGCTCAAGTTCCGTCCTACACTCGGCGTATGGCCGAATGGATCTACTTCATCCACCCACCTCGTGAGAATTTCGCGGAAACCATGACGGCGACTGAGGAAGCTGCGTGGAGCCTCCACTTCGACCGGTTGAAGCGCCTTCGCGACGAGGGATCGCTCATACTGGCCGGACCCACGCTCGGCCGGCACAACACTGGCATCGTGGTGTTCGAGGCGGAGGACGAAGACAGCGCTCGTACGACGATGGAAGAAGACCCGGTGGTGAACGGAGGATTCGCTCAAGGTGAGCTCCGAGAGTTCCGCGTGTCGCTGCTGCGGTGCCCATGAGACTGGGAGTCCTTCATCCAGGCGCCATGGGCGCAGTTGTCGCCGGTGCCGCCAACACCGGGGCTACTTGGGCCGGCGAGGGTCGATCCGAGCAAACGCGTGCGCGCGCCGACAAATACGGGCTGATCGATGTTGGCTCGCTGAAGGCGCTTGTCCACGAGGTGGACGTGGTGGTTTCTGTGTGCCCGCCGCACGCGGCCCTCGAAGTCGCTCATGACGTGAAGGCTGCCGGATATGAGGGCTTGTACGTCGATGCCAACGCGATTGCCCCCGAGTTGGCTCGGAGGATCGGAGCGCGGTTTTCGCATTTCGTCGATGGGGGCATCGTCGGCCCACCTCCAACTGTGAGCGGAACGACACGGCTCTACCTGAGTGGCGATGATGCCGCCGCGGTGGCGGCGCTGTGGGAAGGCTCGTTTCTCGAACCGGTCGTCCTCGATGGGAGGGTGGGGTTCGCGTCGGCGCTCAAGATGGCCTATGCCGGGTGGACCAAGGGGAGCACTGCATTGCTGCTGGCG
The DNA here is from genome assembly GCA_041577335.1 of Acidimicrobiia bacterium. Classification (GTDB taxonomy): domain Bacteria; phylum Actinomycetota; class Acidimicrobiia; order Spongiisociales; family JAENVV01; genus JBFGJH01. The sequence continues at coordinate 42,163 of JBFGJH010000015.1, forward strand.
ATCCGAGCCTACGCAGAAGCCGAAGGTGTCAGCGACACTCTCATCGAGGAGTGGCATCGGTCTCTCCCCGACTTGCCCACCAGGCTGGCGCGCACGGCGAGCGGCACGGGCCGCAAGGCGTGGCGGTTCGTGGGCGAGATGGAACAAATCGCCGCTTCGCTCGAAGGGGCGGGATTGCCAGATGGGTTCCACACCGCAGCAAGGGATGTCTACGCTCGGCTGTCGGATCTGAAGCCGGTGGTGTCGGCGGAGCTGGCTGATGTGATCGGGCGTCTCCTCGCAGACGAGGGCTAGCTCTCGCTCTGACATCGTCACAAACGTCTGGCAATTCTCGTGGTCGCAGCGTCTGGCCGACGGTGTCGACATCGGGAAAACAATTCTCACCATTCCCACCCGGGTTCGGTATGTTCGAAGGTGGCGCCGGGGGAACAGCAGGAGGTGCCAACGTGAGCGTCATGGTGGCCGTCGAAGGGAGGGTCCTTCCCGATCGGCTTGACGACTATAGAAAACTGCTCGACCGCATCGTCCCGGAGACTCGCCGTTGTCACGGCAACCAGTTCGTCACGACCTATGTGGGAGTTGAGGACGCATTCCACACGCTGATGTTGGAGCTGTGGGACAGCCGTTCACAACACGAACAGTGCTCCGCTTGGCGTGACGACACGGGCGTGAGCGCCGAGATGGCGGGGATGTTGAAGGAGCCGCCGACAGTCACGTATTACAGCGACATCCGCAGCTGAGGTCGCCGGCTAGGCAGTCTCCACGGCCCCTGCTTGGGCGAGGCCGAGTTCTTCGACGCCCAGCTCACGCAACCGGAACTTCTGGATCTTGCCGGTGATCGTCATTGGGTATTCGTCGACGAATGTCACGTATTTCGGGATCTTGTAGTGAGCGATCTGGCCGCGGCAGAACTCCTGAATGTCTTCGGTGGTGACGGCTTCATCGGGCTTGAGTCTGATGAACGCCATCACTTGCTCGCCGTATTTCACATCGGGCACGCCGACGACTTGGGCGTCGATCACAGCTGGGTGAGCCAGCAGGTATTCCTCGATCTCTCGCGGGTAGATGTTCTCGCCGCCTCTGATGATCATGTCTTTGATTCGCCCAACGATGTTGACGTACCCGTCGTCGTCCATGGTGGCGAGATCGCCGCTATGCATCCAACCGTCGGAGTCGATGGCTTCGGCGGTGCGCTCGGCATCGTTCCAATAGCCCTGCATGACCGAATAGCCGCGCGTGCACAGTTCCCCTGTCTCGCCTGTCGCGACCGTCGATCCGGTCTCGGGGTCGATGACCTTGACCTCGACATGTGGGTGAACCGTGCCGACCGTGGATACGCGATGGTCGAGGTCGTCGTCTGGGAGTGACTGGGTAGATACCGGCGACGTCTCGGTCATTCCGTAACAAATCGTCACTTCGGTCATGTTCATGTCGGAGACGACTCGCTTCATCACTTCCACCGGACAGGGCGATCCGGCCATGATGCCGGTGCGCAGGCTGGTCAGGTCGTACTCGGCGGCGTTCTCAACTGCCAGCTCGGCAATGAACATCGTTGGCACGCCATACAGGCTCGTACATTGCTCCTCTGAAGCCGTCGACAGCACCTCGAGTGGGTCGAAGTCCGGCCCGGGAACGACGATCGCTGCTCCGTGGGTGGTGCACGCCAGGTTCCCCAGAACCATTCCGAAGCAGTGATAGAAAGGCACCGGGATGCAGACCCGGTCGAGCTCTGTGTAGCGGCACCGCTCTCCGGTGAAGTACCCGTTGTTGAGGATGTTGAAATGGGTGAGGGTCGCACCCTTGGGGAGCCCGGTCGTCCCACTGGTGTATTGGATGTTGATCGGCTGGTGAGGTTCGAGTGGAGTTGAGCGCGCTCGAAGGTCGTCCGGGGAGACCGCCGTCCCCCGTTCGACGAGGTCGTCCCAGTCGGGCGTGTCGAGGTAGATGACCGTTCCCAGGCCGGGTGCCTGCGGCCGCACGTCGTCGACCATGGATCGATAGTCGGTGCCTCGGTATTCGCTGGCGGCCACGAGCATTCGACACCCCGACTGACGGAGCGCGTGAGCGAGCTCACTGGTTCGGTAGGCGGGATTGATGTTCACGAGAATGGCACCGACCTTGGCTGTGGCGTACTGCACCAGCACCCACTCGGCACAGTTCGGGCTCCAGATCCCGACTCGATCACCGACATCAATGCCCGCAGCGATGAGTGCTCCGGCGACAACGTCGACGCTGCTGTTGAACTCGGCGTATGTGAGCCGGATGCCCTGATGACGCACGATCAGGGCATCGCGCTCGGGGAACGTGGCGGCAGTCCGTTCCAGGTTGGCGCCGATGGTTTCCCGGAGCAGAGGCGGGTCGGTGGGACCGGCCCGGTAGGCAAGCGTCAACGGGTCATCTCCTTGGTGCGCCTGTCAGAGTGGCGAATCCCATCACATTCGGCAAGGGCCGTAAGGCCTGGCTCCCCGGGCATGACACCCCGCACTGGCGGGGCGACCAGGGATGCCTCCGGTAGTCCACGGATCGTGACCGACTCGCCGGAAGGTCCGGCTGCCACAATATCGGCATGCCTGTCCGTCGACGCCTGCTGTTCGTCCTGTTCGGTGGCTCGGCACTAGGCACCATCGGATATCTCGCAGCTGTGACGGTCACTGCGATCGCCGCCGAGAACATCACCGGATCGGCCCGCTGGGCCGGAGTGCCGGCCGCCGTGGCGACTCTGGGAGCTGCCGCAGGAGCGGGATGGTTGAGCCGCGTGATGGAGCAGAGCGGCCGGAGAAAAGGCCTGATCACGGGCCTGGCCATCGCCGCAATCGGTGCGGCGACTTCCACCTACGCCGTCATCGTCGAGTCGATTGTCATTCTCGTCGTCGGAATGCTGGCAATTGGCTTCGGCCGCGCCGCATATCAGCTGGCCCGATACGCGGCGGCTGATCTGCAGCCGCCGGATCGGCGAGCAAGCGCCATCAGTTGGATGGTGTGGGCAGGGACATTCGGTTCGGTGATCGGCCCGCAGTTGCTGGCGCCTGGCGAACAAATCGGCGAGTCGCTGTTCGGCGCAGGGCTTTCGGGCATCTTCCTCCTCGCCAGTGCCACCTTCGTTTTGGCAGCTCTCTTCTGGGTTGTGTTGTTGCGACCTGACCCGACCACGCTGGCTCACGCCACCGATGGGATTGCTCGGACACCCCCCTCCAATGCCGAATTGCTGCGACGCCCCAATGTGTGGGCCGCCGTCGCCGCCATGTGGTTCGGTCAGTTTGTGATGGTGGAGGTCATGGCGATGACGCCGGTGTTCCTTTCCTCGATCGGCGAATCCCTGCTCATCGTTGGTCAGGTGATCAGCCTTCATACGCTCGGCATGTTCGCCTTCTCACCCGTCACCGGGTGGCTCACCACGAGGCTGGGGAGCCGTCCGATGATCGTCGCCGGCGTGGTGGTGCTGTTGTCGGCGGCAGGCATGGGTTGGTTCGGAGCAGACGGGAACCTGGCGATTCTGTATCCGGCGCTGTTTCTGCTGGGCCTCGGCTGGAACTTCACATTCGTGGCGGGCAGCTCTCTTCTCATCGAAGGCCTCGCTCCCGGGGAGGGGGTTCAGCTGCAAGGCTGGGCCGACGCCGGCGTGTGGATCGCCGGGGGAGTGGCCAACGTGGCGGCCGGGGTCATTCTCGACACATCCGGCTTCTCAACCCTCAACGTCGTCGCGGGTGCCCTGGCGTTGGTTCCCGCCCTGGCGCTGCTTGGCGAACGTGTCGTGAACCGGCCTGTTCAGGTAGGCGTTGGTTGAGATGCCCGATTGGATGGGCTCCGCCCATCGAAACAGTTTCACCAGAGTCAGGTGAGAACCTCGTTGAGGAACGAGTGGATGGAGTCGCGCGCCGCTCGACCGTAGCTGTTGTCGAAAAAGTCGAATGCGTGGATTCCTCCAGGCCAGATCTCCAGGCGCGATTTGTTGTCTGCGGCTCGCCATCGGGCGTCCATGAAGAGGCTGTCATCCAGCAGCGGGTCGGTGTCGCCAACGAGAAACAGAGCTGGGGGAAGGCCGGATAGGTCGGCAAACAGAGGAGAGATGTCCGGATTGGTGAGCTCCTCGCCGGCCGCGAACTGTTCCACGAACCACTCGGTGTTCGGCTGGTTCAGGATGAGCGGCTGGTCTCCAAAGGCTGCGACGCTCGGAGTGCCTCGCAAGTCGTAGGCGCCGTAGATGAGCGAAGCCGCCGAGAACGGGTTGGCGCCGAGCCGTTTGCGCATTCGGACCATGGTCACAGCTGCCAGGTGCGCTCCCGCCGATTCGCCGCCGATGGTGAGCAGGTCGGTGCCGAAGCGGTCGAGGCTGTGTTCGACGAGCCAAACGGCGGCGGCCTCGCAGTCGTCAGGACCCGCCGGATACGGGTGCTCGGGAGCGAGCCGATACCGTGGGGCGACGACCACCAATCCGGTGGAGTCTGCCAGTCGCTCATTGACGAAGTCGGCGTGATCGTTGGCGCCGAGCGTCCACCCGCCACCGTGAAGGTGGAGGTAGATGCCTCTCACGGTGGCTGGAGAGATCAGCCGCAGCTGAATCGGTCCAGCCGGGCCCGGGATCTCGAACGTGTGGGCCCTGTCTGATCGGACGATATCGCCGAAGACCGACTGTCCCGCCTCACGCGCCTGCCTGACTGCCGGCGCCCCGACATCCCACATTCGCGGCAGATCGCGCGTCTCGTCGGCGATCCGATCGTTGAATGCCAGGACCTCGGCCGGCGGACGGTTGGGCGTCATTGGTGCCGAAGTTAGCAAGCCCGGACGTGGGGACTTCGCCCAGGGTAAGGGGGTCTGAAGACCCTAGGTGGACTCCCGAATGCGGTCTAGACCGACGATATGAGACTTGGTCGTCCCTCTTGGCTCGTGGTAGGCGTCGCGATTGCTCTCACGGCCTGTGGTGTGGAGCCGTCGCCGACCAATGACGCCATTGTCGAGCCGACAGCGACGTCGATCTCCGAGTTCTTTGCGCCCGGCGAAGAGGTGTACCTGGCCACATGCTCACCGTGTCACGGCACCGAGGGCGAGGGGGTCGCTGGGCTGGGCAGCAGCCTCATCGCAGGTGAGATCCTGACAATCTCAGACGAAGAAATGCGCCGGCTCATAATCGAGGGCGAAGATGCGACCGACCCTGGCAACTCGATGGGAGTAGCGATGCCCGCCAAGGGGGGCAATCCCCGGCTCTCAGACCAGCAGGTTGACGAGGTAGTCGGATATGTGCGAGCGCTGCGGCGCTGATCAGGCGGCAAAAACCCGGCGAGAGTCCTTCACCATGTCGACCATGGCTTCAACGACGTCGGGATCGAATTGGTAGCCGGCGTACACCCGGAGCTCGGCGAGCGCCGCCTGCCAGGACATAGCGCCCTGGTAGGGGCGGACTGTCGTCATTGCGTCGTAAGCATCAGCCACGAGTAGGACGCGAGCGGCAACGGGAATGGCGCGTCCGGCCAGGCCCCGCGGATACCCGCGTCCGTCAAAGCGCTCGTGATGGCTGCGAACTGTGTCGGCCACATCCGGATGAACGTCGCCGAGGATCATCTCGTAGCCGCGGTTCGGGTGGGTCTTCATGATCACCCACTCTGCGTCCGTCAGGGGGCCCGGCTTGTCGAGCACCGCCTTGGGAATGGACCGTTTGCCGATATCGTGAAGAACACCTGAAAGCGTCGCCAGCGTTGCTGTCTCGGCCGACAGACCCATGTGGGTGGCGAGGTCACCGGAGAACTCTGCAACTCTCCAGCAATGTCTCGCCACATCATCGTCGGCGATTTCGAGCAACATCTTGTCAACTGCGTTTTTCACGCCACACACCCTCCGCCCGAGATAATCCCATTCGCCTGTGGATAAGTACATGGGCCGACCGACTCATTTGGATTTCGCGGCCGACGGCCAGAGGTGGACGGCAGAGTTTCTCTGCCGTGTGATTCAAGTTTTTCGGCCCGATCTGCCGATAGAGTGGGGTTGGGATCAAAAAGCCTCCGTGGGGCGGAGGACTACGGGAATTCAGGAGTGGGAATGAAACGAATAATTACCATCGCGGCCGTCGCCGCGCTTGCGCTGACCGCTGCCATGCCGGTGTTCGCTCAGGACGAGGCGCTGGAGGAATCCGAAGAAGCAGCAGTGTCGTATCACCTCGACATCGCCACGGGTGGATTGACCTTCGGTTACGGCGTAGGCCTCGACTGCGCCGGGTTGGCGGAGGAGACCGGAGACGAGGGCGCCGCGACTGAAGAGGCCTCCTCGGCCACAGGCGACGCTGACGTCGCAACGACGGCGGACGACGATGATTCGGTTTCCGGTGACGATGACGCCTCATCTAGCGATGAGGACTCATCTAGCGATGACGCCTCATCTAGCCATGACGGCAGCGCCAAGGAAGACGTTGAGATGATCCTCATTGGTGAGTGCAATACCATCTCCGTCCTCGGTCCCAACGGTCAGCTGAATCATGGATCGGTGATGTCGGCCGTGGTGCATGCCATCAAGGCCTCTGACTATGACGGTCCGAGGGGCCACCTGGTCCGTGAGTTCGCGCGATCCGACCTCGGCAAGAAGGACAAGTTGGAGGAACAGGCCGACGGCACGGATGGTGAGTCGGACAAGCCCGGCAAGGCGCCCAAAGACAAGTCGGACAAGCCAGGCAAAGGGAACAACGGCAAGGGCAACAACGGCAAGGCCAAAGGGAAGAAGGGGTGACGCTCAAGCCCTCTTGAGCCAGCGCCCTCCCTTCGCTGTTGTCCGACTGTGTCGGGTTGACTCGAGGCCTACTTCGGGGCCATCCGAATCCCACCGTCCATACGAACCGACTCGGCATTCATGTAGGAATGACTGGCGAGAAGATGAGCGAGCTCGGCAAACTCTTCGGGTGATCCGAGACGCTTTGGATGAAGCACCTGTTGACCGAGGCTCTCCTTGGCGGCGTCGGGTAGTCCGGCGAGGAGCGGTGTGTCGATGATCCCGGGGGCAATGGTGTTCACCCGTACTCCGATGCTGCTGAGGTCGCGAGCGATCGGAAGCGTCATGCCCACAATCCCCCCTTTCGAGGCGGAGTAGGCCGCCTGCCCGACCTGGCCGTCGTAGGCAGCTACCGACGCCGTGTTGACGATCGCTCCTCGCTCGTTGTGTTCGAGTGGCTCATTGTGAGCCATGACGGCTGCGGCCAGCCGGATGGCGTTGAACGTACCGATCAGGTTGATCTCGATGACCCTCGAGAACAGGCCTAGGTCGTGCGGTGTTCCGTCACGACTCAGGGTCCGCTGCGGCGGACCGATGCCCGCACAATTCACGAGAACTCGCAACGGAGCCATTTCTGCAGCTGCCGCGACGGCTGCTGCCAAATCATCGACTTGCGTCACATCGGCGTTGAGGTAGGCACCACCGATCTCATCCGAGAGACTTTCGCCGAGTTGGTCGTTGATGTCAGCGATGACGACGGACATGCCCTCTCGCGCCAACCGCCGGGCGGTGGCTGCGCCCAAGCCAGACGCGCCTCCCGTGACGAGGGCCGATGCACCAGCGAGTTCCATGAAGGTCCTTTCGTGATCAGCCCCGGACGCTACTCGACCGATCCGGGCGAAGGATCAACCGCTGGGTTCGAGTTCCAGCGTTTCGGCGGCGCCTTCTCGATTGGTGAACCGGCCATAGGCGACCAGGAACGGATAGGTCGCAACGGCCGGGGCAACCATCCATAGGGGCCGGGTTGCCCACCATTCAATGGTTGGCTGGCCAGGAGGGCGATAGCCAAAGACGAGGAAGATCACCGCGATCGCAACCGCCATACCGGTGGTGTGGAACAGGTACAAAGGGAGCGAGTTGGCGTTGACCCATGTTGCGACCTTTTGCCAAGAGGCGCTGGAGTGGAGGCGAGCCAATACCCACGGCCTCACCAACAACACGATGCCCACCTGGAGAAGGATGAGCCCGACGATGGCGAGCGTCGGCGGGCCCATGTTCGAGAAGCGTTCTCCAGGGACTCCCACCACGGATCGCGGATAGAAGCCCATGTTGGTGAGGGCAATCATCGAGAACATCCCTCCCCAGAAGAACATCCAACCGACGCGCCGGGGGGCGGCGATGAGGCGGTCGTAGAAGAACCCGAGCTGGTGAGCCAGGCCCCAGATGACGAGGAAGTTGACCCAGGCAGCCCACCCCTGATCTTGAGCGAAACGCAGCACGTCGAGCACGGCGGCCAGGCCAACCAGCCACACGATGACCAACTCGCCCCACCGCCAATGCGCCCGAATGGCGAGCGGCGCCAGAGCGACGAGCACCAGGTAGACAGCCAGAAACCAGAGGGGTGACAAGATCAGGATCACGGCGGGCCAGACCCACGGCGCTCCGACCGTCGCGACCAAGACGAAACCGATTCCAACCCATGCGGCGATCAGCGCCAGCGGCGCGCTCAGCAAACGTTGGACCCGTCGCCTTAGGAACCGGCGCGAGTCGCCTTTCTGGTATCGATCGAACGCGAGCCTATGGGTGTAGCCGCCGACGAAGAAGAACACCGGCATCACCTGAAAGACCCAGGTGACCACCCACAGTCCGCGAGTCGTCCCGATGGGATTGTTGGGAGCGACCGTGGTGTCAGAGACCTCGAGAATGGTGAATCCCCAATGCCACGCCACGACGACCACCAGCGACAGAGCCCTGAGGAAATCGATGTATCGGTCGCGCTCGGTTGGCATCGGCGCCCATTCTCGACGGCAGCGAGGGCCTTTTCGAGGATCGCCGTTCAATCAGCTCAGGACGCCCAAGCTCGTTTCGAAGTATTCAGCGACGTCCCGGAATGAAGTCACTCCCACAAGGCGTCCCGACTCGCCGAGCAGGGGCACATGCGAGAAGCCATGGTCGGCCATCTTCGACATCGCGTCACCGATGGGCGAGCGAACAGACAACGCGATCGGTTCTGGTGTCATGACCTCACGCACGAGGAGCGTTTCCACATCGCGAGCCTGGCACGCAACCTTGGTTTGCAGATCGTATTCGGTGAGGACGCCGACCAGGTGGTCACGGTCGTCCACCACGAACAGCGATCCAATGGCCCGGCTCTGCATTTGATATGTGGCGTCGGCAATCGTGTTGGTCGCTTCCACGGTGATCGGGAGGCTGTAGTTGAGCCCTGTGAAATCGATGAACTGCATTCCATGCTGCACGGACACCTCTTGAGGCGTCCGGAGTGCCTTCTGGCCGAGAAGATCGGCGATGAGCCTCATCAGGGGGTAATACGACAGGTTCCCGACGATCTGATTGTCGTCATTCAACACCGGGACACTCCTCACCCACAGCTCATTCATGATGTGCAAGCCGTCGGCGACGGATTGTGTCTCGGCCATGGTCTGCAGACTCGAAGTCATCAACTCGGTAACAGGTTTCATACACGCGCCGCTATGCCCAAGAACGCCCAACAGGACGTCTCGTTGGGTGAAGATTCCGGCAAGGATGCCGTCATCGACCACGAATGCGGCTGAAACACCGCTTCGGTTCATCGCCTCGATCGTTTCGGCGACAGTGGCTGCTACCGGAACCGATGCAAAACGCTGGAGATCGAGCTCTGTCACCGGCAGTTCTTCGAGGACGTCGGCAATGGTGGTCATCTCGCTCCTTCCTTCGTCCGCAGCCCGAAAGCGCCGTGACGGCTCGGCTGCACTCAACCGTCTCAGGCTGAACCTACTTCGTCCACGGCCGGACGTCCCGAAGGAAGAGGCCATTCGACCACGACCGCCGTGCGACGCAGCCACAGCAAGAAAGCGTGAACGCGCGAAAGAATTGCTGGCTAACGGATGGGCGATCGGCTACGGTTTGCCCATCGTGGGAATAAGAAGAGCCTTCGGCGCACAGCCGTAGGCTCTTCTTCCGTTCAGGGCAGCTGGCCACGAGCACGTTCGCCACAGAAGCCAGGATGAGCGCATGACGAGCACCCATTCCGCATTGCCTGATCCCAGAAACGCCGACGTGCGCATCTACGTCAATGGCGATTACTTCTCACGGGACCAGGCCCGGGTGTCGGTGTTCGATTCAGCCTTCAATGTTGGCGACGGGATCTGGGAGGGGATGCGGCTCCATCGGGGACGGATCGCGTTCCTCGACCGTCACCTCGACCGGTTCTTCGATGCCGTCGCCGTCACCGGCATCGATCCCGGGCTCGACCGCCAGGGCCTCACGGCACTCCTGCATGACGTCATCCGCACCAATGCCATGGCCGATGGTGCCCACGTACGGCTGATGGTGTCGCGGGGAACGAAGTCGACGCCGTCACAGCATCCGTCCAATCTCGTCTCCGGTCCCACGATCGTCGTCATTCCCGAATACAAGACCGCCGACCCGGCCGCGGCCGCCGCCGGCGTGGCGCTTCACACATCGTCGGTGCGGCGACCGCCTCCCAACACGCTCGATCAGCGCCTCAACACCCACTCCAAACTTCATGAGGTGCTGGCGTTGCGCGAGGCCGTTGCGGCGGGTGCCGACGAAGCCCTGATGTTGGATATCAATGGCAACGTCGCAACGTGCAATGCCACCCACTTCTTCGTGGTCGACGACGGAGCCGTCTGGACGTCCACCGGCGAGCATTGCCTCCACGGGATCACGCGAGCCGTGGTCATTGATCTGTGCAGGAGCAATGACATACCGGTCCATCTGGCCGACTTCACACCGGCGGCCGCTCGATCTGCCGATGAGGCCTTCGTAACCGGTACGTTCGGCGGCCTGACACCGGTACGGAGCATCGATGGAGCGGGTTTCGAACCGATTCCCGGCCCGATGACCGTACGACTTCAGCAGCTCTACCGGGCCGCCGTCGAAGCCGAGGTGGCCGATGACTGAGCGCAAGAGGATTTCGATGTGGTCAGGCCCGCGCAATATCTCGACCACGATGATGTACTCCTTCGCCCAGCGAGCAGACACGGAGGTAGTCGACGAACCGTTGTACGCGCACTACATCACCAAGGTTCCTGGCCTCGATCACCCGGGCACCGACGAAGTGCTCGCCAGCCAAACCAGTGATCTTTCGTCGGTGATCCAGGAACTCGGCCGGCCTGGACACCGACCCGTGCGCTTCTACAAGAACATGGGACACCATCTCTTTGGCGTCGATGATTGGAGCTTCCTGTCCGGATTCGAGAACTTCCTGCTCACCCGCCATCCGGCCGATGTCATCCGTTCCATCACGAAGAATATGGAGCGACCACAGTTGCGCGACCTGGGATACAGCTTCTTGGTCGACATCGTTGGGTTTCTCGAGGGCCAAGACATCGAGCCGATCGTCGTTGTGTCCTCAGATATCCTCGCCGACCCCGAGAATGTGCTGGCGATCCTCTGCGCGCGTCTGGGCCTTGCATGGGATCCGGGCATGTTGAGCTGGCCGGCGGGTCCCCGACCCGAAGATGGCGTGTGGGCGAAGTATTGGTATCGCAGTGTGCATGAGTCGACCGGATTCAGGCCATACGCACCCAATGACCAGCCACTACCGGTGAAGTACCAGCCGCTCTTGGAAGAGGCGATGCCGTACTACGAGCGCCTTTCCGAGTATGCGATCAATCGCGGTTGACAGCCGTCCGCGAAGCGTTAATCAGCCGGCCGGGCCGAATCGGGATCTCTCTCGACGGAGATCAGCGTCGCCGGGTTGCCTTGGTCGGCGATGAGGCGGATGAGATCCGATGTTGCCATCACCACGGTGAGGTCGTTGACGAGCGGATGGACTGCGATCAGGGCCGCGCTCGAAAGGTCTTGATCCAGGAAGAACCGCGTGACGTTGTTGCGGTCGTTGAGCAGGGCGAGGGGAGAGACAGCCCCCGGCCGGATGGCCAGCACCTCCCAGAGCCTCTCTTCGGATGCAAACCCGAGGCCTCCGCTGGCTCCGAGCGTGTGTCGCAGGGCCTTGAGGTCGACCGGCGCGTCCTCTCGAGCAGTCACCAGGAAGTAGTTGCGCTTCTTGTCTCGTAGGAACAAGTTCTTCACGTGGGCGGCGTCAATATCGCCGCGAAGTTGTTTCGCGTCCGCCACCGTCATCAGTGGCGGGTGGCTGAGAACCTCGTGATCGATCCCGCGTTCGGCGAGCAGCCTCAAAACCGAGGCGGAAGTGTGTGCGTGGGGGGCCATCGACCGCCAGCGTAGACCGTGTCAGCTGGTCTCGACCGAGGCTGCATCGGCGAAGTGTCGAGCGGCTTCCGCCGCTTCGATCGCCGAGAGGCGTCGGACGACGAAACCAGAGTGAACGATGACCCAGTCGCCCACCGAGGCATCTGGCAGCGTTGCCGTACTCACCTGTTTCAGCGACGCTCCAAACTCGACATCGGCCACGCGAGCGATGTCCGTGCCGGCGATGGCGACGATGCGGCCGGGCAGTCCTACGCACATGTCAGGATTCCACGTCGATCGACTCCAACACGACGTCGCTGTCGGACTCACCGGGCTGGGTCCCGACCACCGAGATGGCGGCACTTTCTGCGTTCGAGCCCGCCGTGAGCAGACGCAAATGTGACCGGAGGGTTGCTTCGTCGATGTGGGACTGTGTCCCCAGGCGCAGCTTGATCGCCGTGATGCGACCTTCCTCCCGGCCGACCTGGCGGATCTTGTTGGCAACCGACTCGGCGGTCTTCCACTCATGCATGGAATGCCCCCTCGATGAGACGATCGATGGCTTGGGCCACCTCCGGCGTCAATTCCAGGCCGAAGCCACAGTCGCCGGCCTCGATGCCGACGATTTCGACCTTCGCTGGCAGACGACCGGTGATCCGTGCCAACTCGAGCGTGTCCTGGAGGCCCAGGGCATGTGTCGAAAAGCGCATCGTCGTGGGAAGAGGATCGGATGTTGCGTCGATCAGATGGATGGTGCCGGCAGGTGCGCCGCTGGTCACCGCATCGAAGATGACCACGTCATCACAACCATCCATCAGGTCCAGGAGGTCTGTCATGTCGCCCTTGTGGACGATCACATCGGTTCGCCCACACTCGGTCTGGAGGCGGCGAGCGATCTCGAGGCCGGCGGCATCGTCCCCGCGAAACACGTTTCCCAGTCCGATCGCGCGTCGCATCACGAGCGCTCGATCGTCAGGTCGAGGAAATGGGTTGCACACGAGATACACGGGTCATAGGCCCGAATGGTCTGCTCGAGCTGCCACTGCAGGTCCTCGTCGGGCAGATGGGTGCGTCCTGGCACGTAGGCCCACAGGTCCCTTTCGATCGACAGCTGGTTCTGGGCGGTGGGAGGAACGATTTGGGCGTCGACGATCAGGCCTGCGGCGTCAACCTCATACCGATGGTAGAGAAGCCCGCGGGGTGCTTCGGACACGCCGTGACCGATCCCGGCCACCGCAGGCAGCTCTACCGATGCCGCTGCGGGACGGTCATACGTCCCGATGAGCCCCAAGGCCAACCAGTAGGCGTAGGCGATTTCGATCGCCCGTACGACGATGGACTGGAATGGATTGCGGCACCCGCCTGCCAGCCCGGTTTCCATGCCCAGCTTCTGCAATTCGTCCGGCAACTTTTCGAAATTGAGGGTGTAGCGGGCCATGGGGCCCACGTGATACGCACCGCGCTCCTTGATGACTGCATGGAGCGCGTTGGAGTGCTCCACGTGGCGTTCCTCGAACACGTCGTTCCACTCGGCGACGCCGATGTCGATGCCACCTTCGGAAACGATCCGTTCTCCGAGCATCGGGTATTCGGAGGGGTGTGACGTGGAGACGAACTCGTAGGGTCGGTCGAACTCGGGGTATTCCAGGCTTGCCGCCCAACGAGCCGTGTCCATTGCCGTCTCCAGGCCCCATTCGAGGTCCGGCACGAGAGCCTGCAGCTCGCCTTTGGTTGGGGCGCGGTAGAACCCGCCGACCTTCACGTTGATGGGGTGGATCTCACGTCCGCCGAGGACCGTGACGATGTCGTTGCCGATCTTCTTGAGTCGCAGGCCGCGAGTCACGATGTCACGGTGGTCGGCTGCCATGTGTATCGCGGATTCATAGCCCAGGTAATCGGGCGCGTGGAGGAGGAAGACATGAAGGGCGTGCGATTCGATCCACTCGCCGCAGTAGAGCAGCCGGCGCATATCTCTCAGCTGCGGGCCAACCGTAACGCTCAAGGCGTCCTCCATGGCGTGCACGGCTGACATCTGATAGGCGACCGGACAGATGCCGCAAATACGAGCCGTGATGTCGGGCGCCTCGGTGAGGCGCCGGCCCCTCATGAATGCCTCGAAGAACCGGGGCGGCTCAAAGATGCTGAACTGGAGGTCGGTGACCTCGTCATCCTCGATCTTGAGATACATGGCTCCTTCGCCCTCGACCCGGGCGAGGTAATCGACGGCAATCGTCTTTGACTCAGTCACTGCGACGCCTCCACTTCTTCGCTGGCCTGGCGGTAGGCGGGAGCATTGGTATTGAACGTGCGGAGTGTCCGCACCCAGTCAGGTCTGCTCACTCCGAGATCAGCCCACCAGTCTTCGAGTGACCGTGTATTGGGCGACTCCATCGGTCCAAAACACCCATAACAACCGCGTTCGTATGCAGGGCAAATCGCCCCACAGCCCGCTTGGGTGATCGGCCCCAGGCACGGGGTTCCTCCTGCCACCATCACACAACGGCTTCCTCGCAGCTTGCACTCGATACAAACCGAATAGGTGGGGACGTTGGGACGGCGGCCCGCCAGCAGCGCAGCGATCAGCTCCACGAGCTGCATCTTGTTGATGGGGCATCCCCGCAACTCGAAGTCGACCTTCACGTGATCGGCGATCGCGGTGGAATCCGCGAGCGTCTCGATGTACTCCGGGTGGGCGTAAACGATCTCGATGAACTCATCGACGTCCGCGAAATTCTTCAATGCCTGGATGCCACCCGCGGTTGCGCAAGCACCAATGGTGACGAGCATGTCGCTCTCGGCGCGGATATCGTGGATTCTCTCCCGATCGTGCGCGGTGGTGATCGAGCCTTCGACCAACGAGACGTCGTACGGGCCCGGTTTGTAGTCCCGTGAGGCTTCGGGAAACAAGGCGATCTCGATGGCGCCGGCCACGTCGAGCAAATGCTCCTCGGCATCGAGCAGGCTCAGCTGACACCCGTCACAAGAGGCAAACTTCCAAACCGCCAGTCGGGGTCGCGAACTCATAACTCCTCGATCTCCATGAGTGGCTCAACAACCGGCAGCGGAAACACCGGCCCGTCCTTGCAGAGGAACTGCGGTCCGAGTTGGCAGTGTCCACATAGCCCGATTGCGCATTTCATGTTGCGTTCCATGGTCAGGTAGATGCGCTCGCGGTCGACGCCCAGATCGGCGAGGCCGCGGGCAACGAACTTCATCATGATCTCGGGGCCGCAGATCATCGCGGTCGCGTTGCTGGGATCGAAGTCCATCCGCGGGAGAAGGTCGGTGACGAGGCCGACGTCGCCGCGCCAACTCGTGGGGGCGCGGTCGACGGTGATCTCCACGTCGAGATCGAATCGAGACCGCCACTCGTGCAGTTCGACCTCGTACAGCAAAAAGCCTGGATCGCGAGAGCCGTAGGCGACCGAGACATTCTCGAACGCGTGCCGGTCGTCGAGGATTTCGTAGATGACCGACCGGAGGGGAGCGAGGCCGATACCGCCGGCCACCACGACGACGTCTCCGCCACGAGCCTGCTCCAATGGCCACGGAACGCCGAATGGGCCGCGAATTCCCACCGTGTCGCCCGCGGTGAGTCGAGCCGCTGCCTTGGTGACGTAACCGCCGGCGCGAATCGTCAACTGAATGGCGTCATCACGTCGACTCGACGACGAGACCGAGATGGGCACTTCGCCTGCGCCAAGGATGTAGATCATGGCTACCTGCCCGGGCTCAAAGGCCATGGTGGCGCCCGATTCAGGTGTCAACGTGAGCGTGTACGTGTCGGACAGCTCCCAATGAATGCGCGCCACCCGGTATGGCACCGGCACCATGGGTCCCAATACCGTCGGCGTAGTGACGGTGGAGGTCACGTCGGCCTTTGATCTGCATAGATGTCGAGCAGCTGCATGCGGGTTGCTTCCAGACGTCGGGCTACCACATCGAACATGCGAGTCATGAGCAGGTCGTGGAGTTGCCGGTCGACAATGGCGGCCTGGCGTAAGGCCGCCGCGTCGAACTCGATCAGCTCGATGTCGGATGTGGCCGTAGCCGAGAAACGCCACAGATGCGGGGGCGCCAGCCAGGAGAACCCGAGGGCCTCGCCGGGGCCGAGTGTTTGAACAATCACGTCCTCCTGCAATGAGGGTAGGAACAAGGCCACCCGGCCCGTCCGCACCAAATAGAACCGGTCAGCGGGCCCCGAGGCTCGGAATATGGTCGTGCCCTCTGCGTAACTGATGAGCCGTGAGTGCGGGGCCAGCTTGGCGACGTCCGCAGCGTCAAAATCACGGAAGAATCGCTCAGTGGCCAGCTCTTCGATGGGGACGCTTGCGTTGCTCATGCGGAACTCCGAACGTCGGCTGCCTGGATGGCTTTGGTTTCCTCGGTCAGATCGATACCCACCGGACACCACGTGATGCAGCGGCCGCAGCCGACGCATCCCGAGGATCCAAACTGGTCTATCCACGTTGCGAGCTTGTGCGTCATCCACTGCCGGTAGCGGCTCGCTCCCCGTAACCGAACCGGGTGTCCGCCCATGTAGCTGTAGTCCAGCGAGAAGCAGCTCGCCCACACTCGGGACCGCTCCGCGGTGGCGCCGTCGAGACTCGACGTGTCCACGGGCGTCGAGCAGAAGCAGGTGGGGCAAGCGAGCGTGCAGTTGCCACACGTGAGGCACCGTTCGGCGACCTTGTCCCATCGGGGGTGGTCGAGGTTGGCGTACAGCAGTTCCTTGATCCCGTTCGTGTCGAGGTGTTTGGCCATCGAGGTGGCGCAGGCCCCAACGGCCGCCTCAGCGGCTTTCTCGATGTCGGTAGAAGGAGCAGTGGTGGGGAGTCGATCGAGGAGGTTTGCTCCGGCTTCGCTGCCCACCTCAACCAGGAATTGGTGAGTCGGCTCGAGGATTTCGGTGAGCGCCAGGTCGAAACCGTTCTCGGCGCGAGGGCCGGAGCCCATGGATGTGCAGAAGCACGAAGACACTGATCGGGTGCAGTTCACGGCGATCACCAGTGACGTGTCGCGACGGGCAGCGTAGGCCGGATCGACGTATGGCCCGGATAGGAATACCCGATCCTGGACCGCGACGGCAGCAACATCGCACGGGCGCAGCCCAATGAACGCGGAACGCTGCTGCGAGTGATCGGCGGGGACAAAGCGGTCTGGGGACCCGGATTCCACGGTGAACACCGTTTCGGTCGGTGGGAAGAGATGCTGCTTTGCCGAGTCTGGACCATGCACGACGGAGAAGTAGGCGTCACTGTCGGTCGGCTCCAGCCGGTAGCTACCACCCTCTTGGTGATCGACCCACCCGCGGGGCAAGTCGTTGGCCGATGAGATGTCAACAAGTCGGATGGCGCCGTCTTGGAGGGCGGGTCCGATCACCGTGTACCCATCGGAAACCAGGGTGTTGATGAGGGCGTCCAGCCCGGCCTTGTTGAGCACGGCGAGATCCGGCAACATCCAACTCCTGGCTACATGTCTTTCAACCGACGCTATGGCGAGCCTGCGCCAGCGCATAGAGACCATGGTCCCTGGACAAGCCGCCAATCGGCCCGTGAACGGAGGGGCCGCCGCACGGCACAGTGAGGTACACCCATTCGCATCAACAGCCGAGGAGAGAGCGATGACGGACACTATGGAAAGGCCGCGGTCAACCGTTCCGAGCCGGTCGCCTCACGATCGCCGTGTCGGCATCGGTATCGCCGTGGCTACTGCTGTCGTCAGCGGAATCGCGGTGGCAATCAACGGCTACGGCGTAAGAGCGTGGGCTGATCACGGGGGATCGGCAACGTACACGACCGCCAAGAACCTGGTGGCGGCATTCGTCTTGGTGGCTGCCTTGGCCATGGTTACGGCGCGCGAGAGCAGAGAGGGGTTTACGAAGCCCCGCAGCCGTTCTCAATGGGCCGGGCTGGCTGCGATCGCCTTCGTCGGCGGGAGTGTGCCGTTCTTGTTGTTTTTCGAAGGCCTGTCGCGCGCCACGTCCACCAACGCTGCGTTCATTCACAAGAGCCTCATCGTTTTCGTTGCATTGTTGGCTGTGCCACTGCTAGGTGAGAAACTCCGCGTTTGGCACTATGTCGCGATCGCTGTTCTTCTGTGGGGCCAGGCAATGGACTTCGGCTCGGTGGCGGCGGCCGGGAGCCGGCTGGGGACGGGCACCATGATCGT
>JBFGJH010000016.1:0-56250 GCA_041577335.1 Acidimicrobiia bacterium
GCCTCGGTGAGAATGGCAATGCCCAACGCTGCCACCATGGCTGCTCCCACAGCCTGGATTATCCGAAACCCGATCAATGCCTCCACTGTCGGCGAGAGGCCCGCCGTCATCGAGGCCACCGTGAATACGGTGAAACCGGCCGTATATATGCCCTTCTTGCCGAACATGTCACCCAGGCGGCCGACAATCAGGATCAGCGTGCCGATCGTGAGTAGATAACCGAGCACCACCCACTGAATCGCCGCTATCGATGCGTCGAACTCCGCGGTGAGTGTGGGCAGGGCCACGTTGACGATGCTCCCGTCCAGCGTTGAGAGGAACACTCCCAGCCCGACCGAGGCCATGACGAACCATTTCTTGCTGTAGTCCACGGTCTCCATGCGGTGCTAGATGATGCCAGGTGCTCGCCAGCACCAAGAATCGATGAGGTGCCTCCAGACCCTCGAGTCAGCATGCTCGGGATCCCGTCGTCTCGGTTCCTGCCAGGCTCGGGGAAGCTCGAGATTCACGATGGCGAGGCGGCCGGCGCAATAATGGGCACAAGTGGCGATCCGACTCGCCGCATTGGGGCTCCGAATTCATGGAACAGTCTGCGCTCGCCGAAGTAGGGCTTCCCGTCGCCGTCTTTCTGGTGATGGTGGTCGTAGGCACGTCGGTCGATGCGACCGACTTCCGACGCCTGGCCAAAGCTCCGCGGGCGCTCGTCGTTGGCTTGCTTGCCCAACTCGTCGCGTTGCCCTTGTTGGGATTCTTGCTGGCATTTTCGCTTCGCTCCGATCCGATTCTGGCGGTTGGCATGGTGTTGCTGGCCGCGGCACCCGGCGGGGCCACCTCCAACGTCATCGTGCATTGGTCCGATGGCGATAGAGCGTTGTCGGTGACGATGACGCTGCTGGCGAGCACGGTCACCTGGATCTCGATGCCACTGCTTCTGATCTGGGCCATCGACTTGTTCGGTGGTGTGACGGCAGCCCAGTTCGAGCTGTCGTTCTTCGATGTGGTGGCTCAGATTGCAGCAATAACCCTCCTGCCGTTGGTGGCCGGGATGTGGGTACGTCGCCGATATCCGGGCTCCGTTGTGCGGTGGCGCAAGAGCGGACGGATCTTCTCGGGCGTGGTCTTGGCATCCATCGTGATCGCTCTCCTCATCGAGAACCTCCAATTGGTTATCGACGAGGGCCCGCAGCTGGCACCGGCGCTTGTGGCCCTGAACGGCGCTGCTCTCGCCCTGGGTTACGCAATGTCGAAGCTTGCCCGACTAGGGCGACGGCAAGCCGTCACAGTGGCGGTGGAGACGGGAATTCAGAACGCGGCGCTGGCCATCACGGTCGCGCTGGTAACGCTCGATTCTGCTCCCTTGTCGGTTGTTCCCGCCTTGTACGGCTTGCTGATGCTGATCACCGGCCCGGTCTTTGCCATGACGATGCTACGAAACGTCGCGCGGACACCGGTCGGAGAAGCCACCTGACAGCGGAGGGGATGTCTGATGCACCTCGTACGGTTCAATGAGAGTTGGCCCGGTTCCCGCAGGGACTACGAGAGCCGCAGCGCAGTCGCTTGTGCGACGGCGGCGTTGCGGGAGTTCACACCGAGCTTGCTGTAGATGCTTCGGATGTGCGACTTCACGGTATTGATCGAAACGAAGAGCTCGTGTGCGATCTCTTGGTTCGACAAGCGACTTGGCAACAGCCGAAGCACCGCCAACTCCCGTTCGGTCAGTTCGTGAGCAAGCAAGGCGTCGTCGGACTGGATGTCTCGTGGCCGCCCGGCCGGCCGGCTTCGGTGGCCTACAAAAGCCGCGTGAACAGAGCCAACGGCGGCGGTGATGCCCGCGTCAACGCCCCTGCTGACACCGGCCAACACAAGGGTGTCGTCTACGTAGGTCTGAACGAAGCGCTCTGGCTCGCCCATTGCCATGGCGATCTCCATCGTCATAGGCGCAGCCGGATCATTGACGGCGACTGCGGAGATGGCATCGAGCTTCGCCGCTTCTATCAAATAACGGGCGGTCGGCTCGGCGGGTGCTGTTGCCTCGGCCAGCAGCGATCGGGCTTCGACCGGCCGGTGGTCGGCGATCAGGAAATGTGCGAGAGCCAAGCGCTCTCGCAGCGTTGTTGGGCCGTTCTCGACGCGAGAGCGCCAGTCGGGAAGCCACGACTCGGCCAGCGATAGATCCAGGTCTCGCAAGTAGAGCTCGGCGTGGGCGAGGACGAGACGGAATGACAGGTCTCCGGAGACGGGCCGCCCATCGGGACCCGTGAAACCGTCGTTGAGAACCTCCCGTGCCCCGCTACGGTCTCCCAATGCCGCCTGAATCGCGCTGAGAAGGATTGCGTTCTCGACCGAGACAAAGACATCCTCGGTAGGGCTCTCTGCCACCCAGGACGCGAGCCGGTATGCGTCGTCGAGGCTGCCACGGTCGTATGCCACACGAGCGAGCGCCAACTCGGCGTACCGCACTGGGTGAAACCAACGAATCCCGCTCGCGGCGGCGAGATCCAAGGCGCGTCGAGCCAGTGTCTTGCCCTCGCCGAGCTGACCGGCTTCAACCCGGTTCCACGCAAGGGCTGAGGTGGCCGCCAGTTCGAGAAAGGGATCGCTCGGCCTGGCGGCCAGGACGGTGCGCAGCTCGGCAGCGGCGTCGGTCAAGGAGCCGGTCTGGCTCAGTGCCATACCCAGCGCCAGAGATCGGATCGCGCTTGGCATCTGCGCCGCAGCCGGATCCGATGCCGCCGTGAGCGCCAAGCTTGCGCTGCCAGTGAGCAGATCTGCCGCAATGCCCACGGTTCGAACCAGCTCATCGGAAAGAACGTTCTCAGACCTTGCGGCGATATCGGTGAGGCTGTCAACCGAGCCGCCTATCAGGGCGGCATAGGTCCTGAGGGGATGCATCCTGGGATGAGATGCGACGTCGACGGGAAGTCGGTCGATGAAACCGGGGACGACGGCTGGTCCTTTTTGGAGGAGGGTCAGAGCGTTGTCGATGATCCAGGTGCTTGCCGCATCGAAGTCCTCGCCCATGATTGCGTGGTCGGCGGCCAGAGCAACGTCGCCGTGTTCATGCAGCCATACAGCTACATCCCGGTGGAGTCGAGCGAGCCGGGCTGGGTTGCTTTGCAGACGTGTGTACAGCACTGAGCGGACGAGCGGATGGCAGGTGTAGTGGCCGGTCGTCGAGCTCTTCTTGCTGATGACGCCCGATCGCGCCAGGTGTTCGAGAAGCTGGTCGCAGTCGGAGCGGCCCGTGAGACCCTCGCATTCTGAGGCCGAGAACTCGTCGAGAACCGCCGTGTCCTCGAGGAATCCGCCAGCCGCTGATCCGAGCGAGCCGACGACCTCCGCGACCAAATAGTCGACAATTGGCGATGGTTGCTCGGCCAGTGTCTCGACGAACTCAGCCGGCGTGGCCGACTCTTGAATGCGGAGTGCCGCGAGGTGGAGACAGGCTATCCATCCACGGCATTCTGCGACCAAGCGGTCGGTGTGCGCTTGGCTGATCTCTCCGGCGATCGTGAGGTCGAGGTATGCATGGGCTTCGTCGTCGCTGAACTGGAGGACCTCGGTCCGGATTTCCGAAAGAGTGCCCTTGCTCTTCCATTTCGCAACTGGAATGGCTGGCTCGGTGCGGCTCGAAATCACGAGCTTGAACGTTGGGGGAAGGTGATCGATGACCTCGGTGAGGTCGCGCACGACACCCGGGTCCTCAACCAAGTGGAAATCGTCGATCACGAGGACGCACTCTTCGGCGATCCGGCACAGGTCGTTGACGAGCGTGCGAGTAAACGTCAACCCGCTTGCGGGCCCGCCGTCTGCGAGGGTTCTCAATGTCGACTCGAGCGCGCTGGGTACCGACTTGCGAATGGCAGCAACGAAAGCAGACCAGAACTCGCCGGGTGCGGCATGCTGATGATCGAGTGACAGCCATGATCTGGCATTTTTGGTTGAACTGGAGCGGTACCAGTCGCTCATTGCGACCGTCTTTCCGAAACCCGCCGGCGCCACGACGACGGTCACCTGGTGGCGGATGCCCATCCCCAACGCTCGTGAGATGCGCGCTCGTGGGAGAGGGTTCACTGGCGAAAGCGGCGGCGAGAGCATCGTTTCGTATACGGAATGCTGACTTCGGTGGCCGAGCCCGCGTGGCGTATTCGGCCCCGATGTTGCGTTGCGAGGTTCTGTCCGTGTTGCCATAGACCTTTTCTATTGGCAACCCGGGTGACTGGTCCACCACTCACCCGGGTGATTGGATACCCATCACCCACCCGGGGAAGATCCGTGGAGTGGGGCGATTCCTGCTTTCGCTTTCCCGGGTATGGGCCACCGACCCGCTGCCGGCGAATCACCTACGATGGGTGAGAGCAGCGCCGGCTCTCTCCGTGAGAGTTACGCCAGCGCTGTTACTCGCGTCACGTTCACGAAGGGAATTCACAACATGCCCAAAGGCAAGCCGAACATCCTCGTTCTGTGGGGGGACGATATCGGGATAACCAACCTGAGCTGTTACAGCGACGGGCTCATGGGATACCGGACACCGAACATCGACCGGGTCGCCAACGAGGGTGTTCGTTTCACCGACTACTACGGGGAGCAGAGCTGTACGGCAGGGAGAGCGGCCTTCATGACGGGCCAAAACCCCTATCGTTCTGGGCTCACCAAAGTGGGGCTGCCGGGGGCGGACATGGGCCTGCGTGACGAAGATCCCACCATCGCCACTGCGCTGAAGTCACAGGGATACGCGACCGGCCAGTTCGGCAAGAATCACTTCGGGGATCGTGACGAGTTTCTTCCCACGAACCACGGCTTCGACGAGTTCTTTGGCAACCTCTATCACCTCAACGCCGAAGAAGAGCCCGAGAACGAGGACTATCCAAAGCCTGAGGACTTTCCGCATTTCAAGGAACGCTTCGGCCCTCGTGGGGTAATCCACAGCTTCGCCGACGGACGCATAGAGGACACCGGCCCGCTGACCAAAAAGCGCATGGAAACGATTGATGATGAGATTCTCCCCCATGCGCAGCGGTTCATTCGCGACGCCCACGACGCAGATACGCCCTTCTTTGTGTGGTTCAACACCACCGGGATGCACTTCCGCACCCACATCGCCGACGAGATCAAAGGCCAAGCGGGACGGTGGCAGTCGGAATACCACGACGCCATGGTGGAGCACGACAAACGTATTGGGCGGATGCTGGATCTCATCGATGAACTGGGTATCGGCGATGATACGATCGTCATGTACAGCACCGACAACGGTGTCCATATGAATACCTGGCCCGACGGAGGAATGACCCCGTTCCGCAACGAGAAGAATTCGAACTGGGAAGGTGCATTCCGAGTGCCCGCAATGGTCCGTTGGCCCGGCCACATCGAACCCGGGACGGTACTCAACGGCATCGTCAGCCACAACGACTGGTTTGTGACCTTCCTGGCAGCGGCCGGGGAGGCGGATATCGCCGAGAAGCTGAAGACCGGCTACGAGCTCAACGGAACCACCTACAAGGTTCACCTCGACGGTTTCAACCAGATTCCCTACATCACGGGTGAGGAAGACGAAAGCCCGCGGCAGTACTTCTTCTACGTGTCCGATGACGGCGATCTCATGGCGTTGCGCTACGACAACTGGAAGTTCGTGTTCTTGGAACAACGAGCACGCGGTACGCTGCAAGTCTGGGCCGAGCCCTTCACGGAGTTGCGGGTGCCAAAGATATTCAACCTGCGAACGGACCCATTCGAGCGGGCGGACGTGGCCTCCAACACGTACTACGACTGGCTCATCAACCGGGCGTATCTCATGGTCCCGGCGCAGGTCTTCGTGGCACAAATGGCCCAGACGCTGGTTGAGTTTCCGCCTCGGCAGGAACCGGCCAGCTTCACGGTCGCCAAGATGCTCGAGAAACTCAAAGCGGGCATGCCCAGCTCCTGAGTTTGGAAGCCGAGATGACGGACCTTCGGTTGCCCGCGTGGCGGCCGCATGGTGCCCGCCGCGCCATCGTGGCGACCATCTGAGCGAATCGAGATCTTCGAAAACGACCGGACGCTGCGGCGAGAAAGGCCGCGGTATCGACAGGCATAGCTCCTTGTTCATGAGCTGCGCGACGCTGCTGTCGTCAACCGCGACAACAAAACACGCGAAGACACCGAGACTTCCGCAGGCGCGGTCGAACCGGCCGCTTCGAACGAGGATCAAACCGTCCGATCGGGTCTGCCGGTGGTCGACGTGGCCGATGATTGGTAACAAACATCTAGATCGACCGGGCGGCACGACCGGTAAGGTGCGGGTCCAGCCCGAGAGAGCGAGGCCAGCGAGGTGAACACCGCGATTCGCGACAGCATGATCTGGCTCGAGGGCGGCGCATTCGCGATGGGATCTGACGATTTCTATCCCGACGAGGGACCGGTTCGGCGGGTTCAGGTCGACGGGTTCGGTATTGCCCCATATGCGGTTACGAACGACCAGTTTTCGGCGTTCGTCAATCAGACCGGTTTTGTGACGGAAGCCGAGATGACCCCAGACCCTGACCTCTATCCGGGGGCTCTGCCCGAGAATCTGGTGCCGGGGGCTCTGGTCTTCCGCATGACACCACAGCCAGTGAATCTGCGCAACTATTCACAGTGGTGGGAGTGGACTCCAGGAGCAGACTGGCGGCACCCACTCGGACCCGACAGCTCGATCGCCGGTCTCGGCGACCATCCGGTCGTGCAGGTCAGCTTTGGAGACGCGGTTGCGTTCTGTGAATGGGCCGGCCTCGAGCTTCCGACCGAAGCCGAGTGGGAGTTTGCGGCAAGGGGCGGCTTGGACCGTGCCCGGTTCACATGGGGCGACGACGATCCCCAGGAGACGGAACCGGTTGCCAACACCTGGCAGGGAGGCTTTCCGTACGAGAACACCGAGATCGACGGATGGACGAGAACTGCTCCAGTCGGTTCCTATCCATCCAACGGCTATGGCCTCTATGACATGGCCGGCAACGTGTGGGAATGGACTAACGACTGGTATACGGCGGTCCGGTTGGTAGCGGAAGAGAGCCCATGCTGTGCGCCGGCGAATCCGCGCGGAGGGTCACTCGAAGACAGCCTCGATCCAGCTCAGCCAGCCATTGCCATCCCGCGCAAGGTGGTCAAGGGGGGCTCCCATTTGTGTACTCCGCAGTACTGCTACCGATACCGACCGGCGGCGCGGCAACCGCAGATGATCGATACGGCTATGAGTCACCTCGGTTTTCGATGCATCGCGCGGCGCGGACTCAACCCTTGATAGTGGGTTCTGACCGGCGTCGACTCTGGCGGCAGGAAGCCGGGTGAGCCCTACCAAAAGGCCCCGTTCTCTCGATAGGCTCGCCCTCGACTACGTCCGCCGGCCGAACGATCGCAATGCTCGGCGAGCTTTCCTGGATGGTCTCGTCGCTGCTCCCGAAGCAAGCTCTGGTGTGGTGGATCAAGCAGTTGCGATGCTTGCTTCGGACGAGAGTGTCGACCACGGCCGTCTCATCGGCCTGGCGAATGCACGACTCATTGCTCGGGCGGCTGCGGACCGGGAGAGATCGGGGCTGCAATCGCCAAACGAGGTTTCGCGCACCGACTTCGACACTGCCTTGGCGCTGGGCGACCCGCTGATGGTTCGGCTGCTGTCCGACCATGTGGTTCCTTCCTCCGAGCTCGAAGAGCTCATTACGACGCTTCGCTCCTTCTGGCTGAGTGCGATCGTGGGAGACAAGAACATCCGATGGCCAGGATTGGACGTGCTTTCGGCTGTTGCGCTTCAGATGCAGACCACCGAATGGGTCTACGAAGAGACCATCGCCGAAACCGCCGGTCTTTCGGTCCTCGAGGCCAGATTCGAGGATTCAGCCAACTCCGATGTCACTGCCCGCCAACTCCTGGTCTACGCGATGTACCGGCCGCTTTCTTCGCTTGAGGTCACTGGGAGTCGTTCGGTTGTCTCGGCTGAACCGGGTTCCCTGCTCGATATCGTGCTCACGCGACATCTCGATGACGCGGCGGAAGAAGCAGAGTTGAGGTACGGACTGGCTCGGCTCACGGAGGTCTCTGATGAGGTCTCTCGCGCCGTGGCCGCCCAGTATGACGAGCGGCCCTATCCGCGTTGGCGAGCAGTCGGTCGTGGCAACGCTCGATCGGTCGACGAGGTGGTGGCATCTGCGCTCGCGAGCCCAGCACTGGTCGTCGGCATCAAGGCTCGGAGACCCCGGGTCCTCGTGGCAGGCTGCGGGACTGGTCGGCACGCAGTGCTCGCCGCGCTTCGCTACGAGAATGCACGTGTCCTGGCGGTCGATCTCAGTCGAACGGCGCTTGCGTATGCCGCTCGCCAGGCCCGTGATCTTGGAATCACCAACATCTCCTTCGCCCAGGCCGATCTGCTCGAACTCTCACCCGAGGCGGAGAGGTTCGACGTGATCGAAGCAGTAGGGGTGCTGCACCATATGGCGGATCCAGAAGCCGGTTGGAAGTCGCTGCGACGGCTTCTCACCGATGAGGGCCTCATGAAAGTGGGCTTGTACAGCCGGAGCGGGAGAAGCTTCCTCGACCCGGTGTCAGCCTCAATCCGAGATCGTGGGCTCAGGCCGACGACTGCCGGCATCCGGGCTGTGCGCAAGTTGGTGAGGGAGTTGGGTGAGGACTCTCCGGCGCGTCACCTTTCCAGCGCGCCCGACTTCTATTCGCAGAGTGGTATCAGGGATCTGCTTTTCCACGAACATGAGGTTCGGTTCGACATCCCTCGCATCGCCCGAGCGATCAATGATCTGAACCTGGAGTTCCTTGGGTTCGAGCTTGCTTCGCCTGCCAGGCAGGCGTATACGCGGCGATTTCCCGACGACCCGACTGGTCGCAGTCTCGAGAACTGGGACGAGGTCGAGCGCGCCCATCCATACGTGTTTGCCGCCATGTACCGGTTTTGGACTCGCGCTCGGACCTCCTTCGCGTAGGTCCGGGACTGTGCTCGACCTTCCTGGTTACGTGTCGGCTGATGTTGTCCAGATGCGACGTCTCCATCTCCTATGGTCTCGGACCCGGACTCTCGGAAGGATGCGGCAAACAGGGGTTTGTCGCCGTCGGTATCCGCCTCCCAGCCTGCGAATTGGCTTCGTCGCGGTAGCCCGCATAGGATCGCCGGAAGTGGCTGCGACGCGGTCTCTTTATAGCCTGGGAAAGCGAATCTGATTCTGTGTTGACCACACTCGCCAGGGTGGCCAGGCCGCCAGTCGGGCGGCATCACGTGGCACGGCCACGCGTTCTGCGGCTGCTGAAGTCTGTGGCCGATACGCCTCTGACCCTCATTACAGCCCCGGCGGGTTTTGGGAAGACCCGGCTGCTCGCAGAGTGGGCTGCTTCGACCGCCGGACCCGTGTCGTGGCTGAGTCTCGAATCCGGAGACAACGATCCGGCGGTATTCGCACGCGATCTTGTCAAATCCGTTGAGCGAGTCGCGCCAGAGGCTGCACAGAGCGCCCTTGCAGAAGCCGAGCGCGACGCCGGACCAGTCAGGCTCGTCGGCCTCCTCTTGAAGGGTGTAGCTGCCGTCAGCGACTCGATCGTCACCGTCATCGACGACTTCCATCGGGTGACCGAGTCGGCGCTCAACGAGCTGTGTTCGTCGACCATCGATGAGCTGCCAGACAACTGGCGGTGGGTCATCGGCAGCCGCGACACGCCGTCACTCCTCTTGGGAAGACGGCGTGCCGAACATTCCGTGACGGAGGTTTCTCTGGACGACTTGCGGTTCACCGAATCCGAGGCACGTGACCTGCTCACGGTCGCATTGGGCCTCGACGTGTCTGCCGTCGCGGTGCGGGTTCTCAATCAGCGAGCCGGCGGCTGGCCGGTTGGTCTGTGTCTGGCGGCCTTGGCAGCAACAGGATCGGACAATCAAGACACCGCCATCCTCTCCTACACCGGCCGCGACAAGAATCTGGGTCAATACTTCGCCGAAGAGGTGTTCACCCATCTCCCAGACCGGCTACAGGATTTCCTCGCCCAGTCCTCCGTTCTCCATATCCTGAACGCTGATCTGTGCGCCCACGTGACGGACTCGGAGGACGCGGCCGCTCTGTTGGAAGACGCCGTGAGCCACCGATTGTTCATCGGCGCCGTGGACGAGTCGGATTCGAGCACATACCGCCAGCACGACCTGTTTGCTGAGTGGCTGCAAGAGGAGCTCGATCGCCGCAATCCCGGCAAGGCTTCCGAGCTCCGTCGTCGGGCGGCCGCGTGGTGCGTTGAGCAGAACATGATGCCCGAAGCAGTGCATTATTTGCTGGAGGCGGAGGACTGGGTTGGTTGCACCGACCTGCTGGCAACGCACGGCTACGAGATGATCCAGCGCGGCCTGCACGCTTCCGTATATTCCTGGGTTGCGTCGCTCCCCGAATCCGTCCTCACCGAACATGGCGACATTGCTCTGATCGGGGGTGACGCGGCCGCGCAAGGCGGCAAATGGCAAGAGGCTGCCCGGTTTGTGGCTCTTACGAGCGACGTTGATATTGCGACTCCGGAGGGCCGGTCAGTGCGTCTCGGTGCGCTGGTGCTCAGCTGGCTGCAGACGGTGTTCTACGGATCGATGGATGACTTGCAAGGAGTGGCCGATGAGATCGAACGCCTCCGCGTCAACCAGCCGCAGGCCGCGCACCCGCGTCATCCAGGAGAGGACGAGCAGCGGGCCAGCGCGTTCATCGCTCTTGTACGGTTTCTCAATGGGGACATGGAATCGGCGAGCAACGAGGTTTCCAAGTGCCGAGGCCTGCCGGGCTCGGCTACATCGGTAATCACTATCGCCGGACTCGAGGCGCTGATCGAGGTCGAACAAGGCAACGATGGCGCGGCCGTCGACATCGCATCAGATGCCATCGCAACGGTGTCCGATGCGGACCCCCCCATCGGCAGTATCTTGGCTGCGCTCGCCCTTGTATGGGCCGCCGACGAAGCCGGCGCAGGCGACGCAGCTGCCGTCGTCACGACCGTCGCCGAGCGGGCCCATTTGCCGCAGAGCCCCTTCTTCACTGCATTATGTAACGCTGAGTTGGCCCGCCGGGTGGGCAAATCGAAGGTGGCTGCCAAGGAGCTAGAGTTGGCCCGCAGGCTGGCAGGCGAGTTGGGCGAGCCGCAGTTCATGGCGGTGTTTCTCGAGGTAGGGTCCAAGAGGTTTGCCGGTAGCGGGCCGCTGCTCGGCCCGGGCGAACTCTCGCCTCGAGAGTGGGATGTGCTTCGTTTCCTCCCAACTCAGATGACACGTCGCGAAATGTCGGTCGAGCTCGGCATTTCGGTGGACACCGTGAAGTCTCACACCGCGAAGCTGTATCGGAAGCTCGGGGTGGCTTCGCGGGAGGAGGCCGTTGCTCGAGCTCGTCAGTTGGGCCTCATCTGACTTCGGAGCGAGCCTCTCACGGTTGCTCGCGTGTGGCGGCCCATTCGGCACTCACGTCGCCGCCGCCTTCGGGGCTGAGGCGTCCCTCGATCTTGGTGAGGGTCGGGGTTGGAGCGATCTTGCCGGCTATCAGTGCTTCACCGAGAGTGAAGTTGGGCGCCATGTCGAGCAGTGCCCTGGGTACGAAGGAGAAGGTCGAAGCAATCTGGTCGACATCTTCTGTCGAGTTCATACGCATGAGCACGAGGTTGTCGCATTGCGACAGGACGTTCGGGTGAAGCTTCTGGGGTCGTTGCGTCGACAGCAACAGGTAGATCCCATATTTTCGGCCCTCTCCGGCAATACGGACCACGTGTTCGGTGGCCAATGCCTGCAGGGTTCCCTCAGGCTCGGCAGGACAAACGTTGTGAGCTTCGTCGATGACCAGAAGGACAGGCTGGCGGCTCTCCCGCCTCCGCCAGAGGCGCCCGAGCAGACTCATCGCAACGACACTCTTTTCCTCAGCCTGCGAGAGGCCTCCCACGTCCAGCACGATGGCTCGTCGGTCGGTCGAAAGCTCTTCCGAGAGGCTCGGCTCGGTGCCATCCGCCCAAACCGCCCAGTCTGCGACGCCGAGATTGTCGAGGCGGAGCCTCACCTGTCGGGCGTCCTCGTTCGAGGAGCGCATGGCGGCATCCCTGATGTCGCGAAGGGAATACTCGCCACCGGATAGATCGGCTGCGATCTCGCGATACGCAGCGAACTCGGTCCGGTCACGCAGTGGATCGAGCTTCAGGACAGCGGCCTGCTCGTGCGGCGCCAACTCACTGAATCGTATTCGCAAAGGCGAGGAAGGGTCATTCGGTCGAAGCACGCGTGCCGAGTCGGTAGCCGTGCGATAGCGAGAGGCGAGCGACTCGTGGGTCGCGCCGCTCAACGGCTCCGCGACCGTCCGGTTGACATCGTCGAGCGGTCGTAGCTCATTGAGGTGGACGAAGTCTGAGTTGGGGTCCACGACGATCATCGGGAGGTTGGTGTCGAGAAGGAGCCGCTCCAAGATCACGCCCAGCGAAAACGTCTTGCCGGAACCTGATTGGCCGCATAGGAATGTGTGACGGTTGAATCCGCCGGCGTCCACGGCAGTGCGCACCTCAGGGCCTCCGAATGGAGACCAGCCGACATCCAGCTCGGCCGTACCTCTGCGTTGGGAGGCCAGGTAGTCGGCTACGGATTCTGGGGGAGCCGGGACAAGGTCGGCCCCGTCGAACACGTCGGAGGTGGTCGTAGGGAAGAAATCGCCCTCACGATCACCGAGCCTCGCAAGCAACATCCCGGCGCCGACAGTCATGCGTTGCGTGAGACCGAGCTCGGCCTGTGAGACGCGGGCTTGGCCAAGTGCGACCTCGGGCACCTCGATGGCCACACGAGCGCCGGCCCGTTCCTCCACGAACCGATCGGTCACTTGACCAAAGAACCTCTCACCACCGATGGTGGCGATCAAGACGAAGCCTCCGAGGGGCATCGCTACGTCGAGCGGGGTCTGGAAACTGAAGCGGAGCCCATCAATCGATGTGGCTCGGGTTTCAACGGCCACGCCGGCCTGGAGGCTCTTGCGCAGCTCGAGGACATCGTGCTGGGCCCTGTCGAGATCAGATTGCTGGCGGGGTAGGTCGGCGTCTCCGCTCATTGCTACGTCTTCTCCTCGGTAGAGATCTTCATGCCGTTGCGCAAACCGGCATCGTATTCAGCAGTCGCCCTCGAGGCCCCATCCGGAGTGGGCGATTCGGCTGGTCAATGTCTATTCGACTCAAATGGCGGCCGGAGCCGGCTGTGTGTCTGCCGGCCACACGACAACCTGCGGGAAGGCGATCTCGATTCCGCGCGCATCAAAGGCCTTCTTGAGATTTACGGCGACTTCGTGGCGGACTCCGGGAGCCGACGAGATCTGGGGATCATGCCAGTACCTGAGGTCTACGTTGATCGTCGAGTCTCCGAATTCTCGGACGAAAGCCTGGGGTTCGGGGTCCGCGTGCACGCCCCGCGTCGCCTGGGCGACCGAGAGCATGGTGCGGGTGCACAGGACCAAGTCAGACTCGTAGGCGAGGCCCACCTCGAGAGTCTCTCTCCGTCGTCCCCTGGCCGTGTAGTTGATGATGACCGAGTCGAGAGCGGACCGATTGGGAACGAAGGCGCGAGTACCGGCCGGCGTGTCCACGACGACCGTTCGTGCGGTCAACTCGACCACCGTTCCCGTGACTCCGTCGATCTCGACGTCGTCGCCCACGACGATGGGTCGATTGAGCTGAAGCGTGATGCCGGCCGAGAAGTTCTCGAGGAACGGCCGGAGGGCGATGGCTGCCACGACGGCAATGACGCCCAGGGCACCGAGTACCGGAATGACGCTGATTCCGAGCACCCGCATGCCGGCTGCGAAACCGCCCACGACGATGACGTACGAGGACAGCCTCCCGGCAGTAGCGAATAGAGCCGGGCTGCCGATGTCGACGCGCACCGCAAGTCGGCGAATCGAACGCCGGGCCATCCTGCCCACGACGATAGAGGCGCCGAATACTGCGACGGCGATGATCACAGATACCCAGTCGAGGTGGAGGGGGCTGAGTGACTCAGCAATTTGATCGAGTTCGTCTTGGACTGGAATGAGGTCCATATCGTCAGGCTCCGTGGTTGCGGGCTGTGGGCTTGGCTACGCCGGCGCTCTCGGCGCGATGGGCCGGTCTGGCGTCGTCGGTCCTCATCGATTCAAGCACCCCGTCCCTTACGACAGCTTCACCCTTGGTGGGTGATGGCAACCTCGGGCCCGTCGGAATAATGGAGGTGAAGTTGGATGAAGCGCCGATCTCACAAGGAGTTACTGATGGCGAGCACGCTTACGGTGGTGACCACCAAAACCATGGACGGAGCAGAGGCGATCTTGGAAGAGATCGGCCGGCTGCAAACGCAGGAGTTGATCAAGGTCGATGACGCGGCCTTCGTCGTGCGAAAGGAAAACGGTAAGCCCAAGGTGAAGCAGGCAGTCAACCTCGTTGGGCAGGGCGCCGTCGGTGGGGCCTTCTGGGGCATGTTGATCGGTTTTCTCTTCCTGGCGCCGTGGCTAGGCGCAGCTATTGGCGCGGCCGCCGGCGGACTCGGTGGCAAGGGTGCTGATTTCGGTATCGACGACGACTTCATCAAGACGGTCGGTGATCGGATCGCTCCCGGGACGTCGGCACTCTTCCTCTTGACCCATGACGCCGTGTTGGACAAGGTCGCCGATGCTCTGCAGGGATACGACTTTGAAATCATTCACACAAACATGTCAGAGGAGCACGAGACGGAGCTTCGCGCAGCATTCGCAGAGGCCTAAGCCGAAGGACCTTTCGGCCGGAGGCATGCGCCCCGACCGAAAGGTCTTGCTGTGATCCCGACCCGGAGCGACCTCAGTCCACTACCTTGACTACTACAACCCTGGCAAGCTTCAGAGAAAGGTGGCAAGCCATGCCCGCACCAAGAAGAATGGCTCGACGCACATCGAGGCGCACCTCGCGCCGCACGGCAAAACGAGTCAGCAACCGCCAACAAGCCGCGGCCGGCTATGGCGCTGCCCCTGAGCCGGCTCCCGCAGCCGCTCCGCCCGCAGCCCCGGCTGCTGCACCGCAAACGGACCCCTATGAGGATTTGAAGAAGCTCGGCGAGCTCCATGCCTCGGGGGTGCTCACCGACGAGGAATTCGCGGCCGAGAAGGCCAAGCTGCTCGGCTAGATCAGTCAGACGTTGGTGACCGCCGCCCGGCTTGCCAGGGCGGAGGCGTCACGCACGACAGGAGGTGTCGCAATGCATGTGCATGCGTGCGTTCCTCCTGTGCTTCCAGACATACGAGTCGAGCGGCCGGACGTAGTCCAGGCCCTGAAGAGAGGCCTTGCCCGCAAAGCGACCGTGGTGGCCGCCCCGGCCGGCTATGGGAAGACGCACGCACTTGTCGCATGGTTCTCGGATCACGCCTCTGGCAAATCCTGGTTGACGATCGGCGAACATCCTCCCGATGGCAGCGAATTCCTTGCCCTCTTGGCGGAGTCTCTTTCGGTGACTGTTCCATCGGTCAGGCGGCTGGTGGACCCTGAGTTCACGGAGCCGCAGGATCATAACGCTGCTGCCGATGCCCTGCTCGGTGAGATCGAGGCGCACAGGGCTGACGTCGTATCGGTGATCGACAGGTATGACCGTGCGGCTTCGCCGGGTGTCGACCTCGTCATGAGAGCGCTCTTCAATCAGATGCCGGCGAACTGGAGGATCGTCCTGTGTGGACGGACCATGCCGGCTGTAGGCCTGGCACGGCTACGCGTCGAGCATGAGATCGCCGAGGTCGGGCCAAATGATCTCCGCTTCACCGTCGCGGATACGCTGGCATATCTCCAGCAGAATCTCGGCTCAAGTGTCGGCTCCTCGGACGCGGCCGTACTCAGGACAGCTACGAACGGCTGGATCGCCGGCATCGAGATGGCGTGCGACGCTGCCCGGAGCAGCAAAGACGTTCGCGCGGCAATTCGATCATTCTCCGGGAGCCATTCCATGGTGGTCGATTATGTCTCCACCGAAGTAGCTGAATGCCTATCAAGGCTCGATCGCGAGTTTGTGTTGGGAACGAGCTCGGTAGCCCAGCTCGACAAGGGCTTGATCCTGGCTATGACGCAGGACCGCCGTGCACCATCCGCTTTGAGCTCTCTTGCGGAAAGCGAGACGTTTCTGTGGGCGCTCGACGGTCCGGGGGGCCTGAGAGTCGAGTACGACCCGGTTTTTGCAAGGGCCTTTGCCGAATCGTTTGCTCGTGATCAGCCCGATTCCCACAAGCGACATCGGAGCCGTGCTCACCAATGGTTCATCGAACATGGCATGGTGGGGGAGGCGATTGCGCTCCTCGCAGGCGGCGATGCCGCCGAGGCCAATGATGCTCTGCAGATGGTCCTTGAATATCCCGACGAGTCCGCCGACGAGATGTCGGAAAGCCAATTGGCCCGTATCGTCGAACTGGTCGACGACAGCGCTGATCGTGCCATTGAATTGGTGGCGTTTGCGGCGTTTGGCGCGGTAGAGACGGGGTCCGACGACAAGGCAATTCTTCTGGAAGCTCTCCGATTGGCCATCGCCGGGATCGGCAACGCTGATCGGGCGGATGCGTACGCTTTGGCAGCCGAGTGGCTTGAACTGCGAAGCCTGCTGAAGGCGGCCGACCTCGATGGTGCACTGCAGCTGGCAACCAAACTCGAGGATTGGCTGCGATCCTCCCCGCCCGCCAGCACCGGTCCGTGGACGGGCGTTGCTCGGGTTGCGGCAACCCTGGCGCGGACGTATTGGCTCCTTGGCGACGAGGAGCGCGCCGTTCGCCTCCTCGGCGACTTTCTCGGTCCAAGCGAGTCGCAGGGCGCATGCCGAGAGGGCTTCGGCATTTGGAGCCTCATCGAAGCCGGACGGCGCCGCCCCAAGGTGGCGCAGCGTTTGGCCGACCTCTGTCCACGAGGCAGCCGTTCGCCTCGTGAGGACTACGCCGATCTCGCCTTGCTGTGGTCCGGTGAGCTGCCGAGTCGCTCGCGCCTCCGCGATGAGGTTCCGACCGCCACCGGCCAGGGGTCGGAGAAGGACTGTCTCCGGGCGCTCATCCAGTCTGTGCTCGCTCGCAGGTCTGGTCGATACGACGAAGCCGCCGATGCTCTCGCCGCGGCGCGGCTGGTGGCTGTCCGCCTTGGGTTTCCGGGACTGCACCGGGCAGTCGAAGCTCAGTCGCGGCTACAGCAGCAGACATCTGTTTCTTGGTCGGACCTTTCCCACCGCGAGCTCGAGGTGCTGGCCCTGCTGCCCAGCTCGATGACGCGGCGAGAGATTGCCGACCGCATGTTCATCTCCGTGAATACCACCAAGACCCATGTGCGAAACATCTACCGCAAACTCGGCGTGTCGAGCCGTAGTGAGGCTGTTGAGAAAGCCAGTTCGCTTGGCCTCATCGACCCCCACCAAATCTCGTCTGGCAGGTGAGCTGCGTCTGATGGTGGCGGCGTTGTAGTTCGGGAGTCAGGCCTGGTTGCTGGTCGGTGTTACGGACGACGCTCATCACCGGTCGCTTTCCGAAGAGAGGCCGAGGCCGGCTCCACCGATGCGATTATCAGCGCAGCGTCGCCAAGATGCCCCTGTGGCCCTCATGGCGTTCGAGAATGCGGTCGAGCTCCTGAGCCACTTCGAGTCGTTCCCGCTCGGAAAGTCGCACGGGACCGAGACGGTCCGTCGAGATGGCCTCCACCACTGATTCCAATGCCCCGTCGGGAATCGTCTCGCCCTGCAGCCGAGTGGCGTACTCGCGGATGGTCTCGGTGGAATAGCGAGGAGCACCCCGGGACCGCCCGGCAGCCTCCAGCTTGTCGAACATCTCGTCGCTCCATGATCGGTCACGATTGCGACGGCGCCGGCTGACAAGCTGGCTTCCCAGAATGAGTGCAGCACCTGCCAGGGCGATCGCCACAACGGTACCCCCGACGACCGGAGCAGCCGACATGACCTTGCCAAGCCGGTCTCCGAAGTATGAGCCCAAACCACTTCCCGAGAGGCTCGGGTCGAAGTCTCCCGACAGCGGAACTTGGGCGGTGGGGTCGAAACCCTGCCATCCCAGCCCGGGGAAGTAGACCTCGGCCCAGGAATGGGCGTTGTTCCCACGTACCTCATACAGCCCGGTGAATGGGTTGCGCTCGCCAGGTGTGAATCCGACGACGAGCCGGGCAGGTATTCCCTGCGAACGAAGCATCACGACCAGGCTGGTTCCGATCTGTTCACAGAAGCCCTGCTTGGTCTCGAAGAGATAGTGGTCGACGGCGTCCTCACCCGGTGGCAGCGGCGGGATATCGAGTGTGTATGTTGTGTTTTCCGACATCCATGCCTCGATGGCCCGGATCTTGTCATACGTCGTATCGATGTCTGCGGTGAGACCGCTCGCCAGTTCGAGAACTCTTGCTGGTGTCGATTCGGGAACTTGGAGATATTCGGACATGTCATCCGGCAGGCCGAAGAGCAGCGGATCGGCTGACCGTAGGTCGTTCTCATTGACGATTGGGCGAGCGCTCACCACGGTGTAGACCGTCCCGGCGTCCATCTCGACGCCCGTTCTCAGCGCTCCGTCGGGAAGCTGGAAGAGGAACCTGTCGGGGAAGTAGACCTCGGTAGGCCGATAGGCACCGAACAAGATGTTGGGACCGCCTCGTTCGAGATAGAACGTCTGCAGGAACTCCTGTGTTTGGAGGGCGTCATCGCCGAGGGTTCTCGGAACCCCGATCGGCTCGCTCCCTCCGATGGAGAGTGGTTGCTCGTTGGACTGGGTCCAAACGCGGCCGTCCCATGTGTCGAAGGATTGACCCCTCCAAAAGGCCGGAGCCGACGCTCTCACTCGCATCACGATTGACTCGTCCGGCCGACCGCGAATCGACGTGTCGAGCTGCTCGGCGAACCCGAAGTATCCGAAGGACGCACGACCATCGAAGCCTCCTGCCGCCGCTTCGCCTCCCGTCGATCCGCCCTCACCCAGGCTGGGGTTGGACAGATCGCCCAGGTTGGGAATAGGTACGTTGGAAGCGAGGCTGCTCGGGAAGGAAAGCGCTCGACTCGACTGCGCGGCCGGGAGGACCGAGAAGACGATGATCCCGATGATCAGCACTGCTCCCAGGCTGGCCGCCACCGGCACGTGGGCGCGATCGGTGATCGCCGGCGGGGAGGCACCGAGGGCGGGGACATCGCGGAGAGCACTGCGATTGGCAAGCACGAGGGCGGCCAAGAGGGCCACCGTCCAGGCGATGATGAATGGTGCGATGGTGAGCCTGATCGACAATGCTGCCGAGATGGCGAACATGACGCCCGACGAGGCCAGTGAAAACATCAGGTCGCGGCGAGCCGGCACATGCATGCTGTGGACCACCTGTACCCATAGGAACAGCTCGGCGAGCGCGAGCTGGACGGCGCCAAAGCCGTCTTGGACGGCGCCGGCCACATTCACCATGAACGCGCCCACGGCGGCAATGAGCGCCAGCGCCAGCAATGCCTTCAGGCCGAGCGCATCCGAGAAACGCATGCGGTGCGATACGTAGTATCCGATCGGAATGCCGAGCAGGCCCGCTGCTGTGGATGCAGGGCTCACCAGGTGCTCGGTGAGCAGGGCGATCACGGCGATCATGACCGTGATCAGGACCGCCACCCGAACTTCGACGGATTCCTCGGGCTGGATCGCCCTATTGGCGTTCTTGATGGTCTCCCACATCGCGATCAAACCCGTTGGCCGAGGTGGATGACGGTGCTCCACACTCCATCCTGGTGAGCAGGCAGTGGGCCGGGGATGGCTCGAGCGAGCCGCCTACCCGCCTCGAGCATCGACCCGACGCCGCCGGCGTGGGGCCCGCTCTTCTCATGGGTTTGGAGAATGACCGGGAGGCCTGAGCGTAGACCGTTTTGGACATACCCGGCCGCCAGCGAAGCGTGCTTTTCGGCTACCTCGGGATCCCCGCGCAAATCCAGCGACACGATGAGGGTCGGCGATTGCGGTGCCTCGAGTTCCTTGACGGCCAACTGGTCTCGTCGAGCTGTGACCGCCCAGTTGATCATGCGGAGGGGATCGCCGGGATGGTACTCGCGGACGCTGCGAACGGTCTCGCCATCTGTATGACGTCCCCCGACGGACGTCTCGCCCTTGCCGAACATCGTGGCCGACATAGGCAGCGCTACGGGAGTCGCCATCGGCGCAACGTCGATGGGGCGTGGCAAAGGAGCGAACGTCGACCTGATCGCCGTCACGAGGCCGAGACTGCCGCTCGAGCGGATTTCGACTGGGAACGCCTCGATGACACCTCGCCGGATACTCGTGATCGGAAATCGACCGCTCATGATCTCGTCGATCCAGACTTGGTGACGGCCGGTGCCAACTCTGATGAGAGCGCCGCCGCGAGGAGCTGAAGCAGCGACATCGAGCTCAAACCGGCGTCCCGCCACTGCATCGCTGGGACCGGAGATGTCGATCGAAACCTCGCCAACGGACCACCATGCCTCGATGGTCGACCAAATGACCATTCCGAGCAGTAGCGCCACCATCACCGACAGCCAGCCCGCCCCCGCAGTCCGCGACGCCACAAAGAACGCCGCAGCGAGTGTCAGCATCACGACGCTGCCCCGAGTGGGCCGAAGCCGGGTCTTGCTCATCCCCGAGGAGGGGTGAGGCCGGCGAGGATTTCCTCGACAACGGCGCGAGCACTGGCCAGATCGGGACCGCCGGTCAAGATCAATCGGTGGGACAATGCCGCGGCGGCGCATGCTTTCACGTGATCAGGAGTTACAAACGGGTTGCCGAGCACCACGGCATAGCCACGGACCAACGCCAGCAGGGCGAGCGAGGCACGCGGGCTGGCCCCCAGCGTCACCTCCGGATGCCGGCGGGTTGCTTCTGAGATATCAAGCACGTAGTCGGCGATGGAGCCATCGACATGGATGCGTTGCGTGACGGCGATCGCTTTGGCGATGTTGGTGGCCCGAGTGACAGGACGAATCTGGTCGAGTGAGGTGACGCCTCCGGATCCGGTGAGGATCTCTCGTTCGGAAGCCCTGTCGGGAAGGCCGAGCTCGAGAACCGTCGCGAAACGGTCGCGCTGGCCTTCCACCAGCGGAAAGGTGCCCGCATGCTCGAACGGATTCTGGGTTGCGAGCAGGAAGAAGGGATCGGGGAGCGGTCGCGACTCGCCATCGATCGACACCTGTTGCTCTTCCATGGCCTCGAGCAGCGCGGCCTGAGTGCGGGGCGTCGCACGATTGATTTCATCCATCAGCACGACGTTGGCAAAGAGAGGCCCTGGTCGAAACTCCCATGTCTCGCTCGACCGTCGGTAGACCGCAACGCCGGTCAGGTCGGCTGGAAGGAGGTCGGGCGTGCCCTGGATACGACGGTAGGTGCCGCCGATCGACTTAGCGAGCGTCTTGGCGAGAAGCGTCTTGCCGACTCCGGGGACATCCTCGATCAGGAGATGGCCGCCCGCCAGCAGGGTGGCGATTGCCAGCCGGGATTGTTCTGGCTTACCGCGCAAGACATGGGTGACGTTGGCGAAGAATTGATCGGCAAGCTGGCTGACGGCGGCAAACGGATCTGGGCGCGGGGCAACGGCTTCCATACGTCCACTATCGGCCGTCGCTCTTGGTCGCTTGATGGAAACGCCCGATACCCCTGACCAAGGCTCTTGATTACACTCAGCCCACAACTGATCGCCTTTGACCCCCGCAGGAGAGTCCGCCCTACGAGGCGGCGCCGAAGGAGCAACCGACCCGGAATCTCTCAGGCCACCGGACCGCGGAGGGGAGGCACCACTGGAAAGAGGGTCTCGGAGAGTTTCGAGGCCCCACCGAAGGGGCAACGGTCACCCTGGCTAGGGCGACCGGCATCTCTCAGGTTCCCAGACAGTCGGGTCAGCGGCGACCGCCGTCCATGGCGGCCGTTGTTCGAAGCACCCAGACTCGAGGAACTTGTGGAAGATTCGGAACTCAAGCGAACCCCGCTGTACGACCTTCACGTCCAGGCAGGCGGCCGGATGGCGGGCTTTGCCGGCTATGAGATGCCCATCCGCTATGAGCCTGGCGCTCTGGCCGAACATCTCTTCACGAGGGCAAGTGCCGGCCTGTTCGACATCTCTCACATGGGCCTCGTCGAGATCAGCGGGCCCGGTCACCGAGCTTGGCTCGAGTCGCTGCTGCCGACCGACGTCGTCGGCTTGGCGCCAGGGCAGATGCGATACTCCTTCTTCACGACTCTCGATGGGGGCGTCATCGATGACGTCATGGTCACCGGCAGGGACGACCGGATCGACCTCGTCGTGAACGCCTCCCGCAAGGTTGAGGACCTAGCTCACCTCCTTGCCAGTGCACCGGTGGACGTTTCAATCAATGAGCGAACGGACGTGGCGATGGTGGCCCTGCAAGGACCGAAAGCCGCGGTCGTGCTCCAAAGGGTCGGAATCGAGCTGCCGGCCCTTTTTCTGCAGGGCAGGGAGGCGCAATTCGATGGAACGAACATATGGGTTTCTCGATCGGGCTACACCGGAGAAGACGGCTTTGAGATCCAGGGGGCGGCCGCAGGTATGGTCGACCTGGCCGCGCAGGTGCTCGCTCACCCCGACGTCGAGTGGGCAGGATTGGGTGCTCGCGATTCGCTCCGGCTAGAAGCCGGCTTGTGCCTGTATGGGAATGACCTGGATGAGACAATCTCTCCGATTGAGGCTGGGCTGCGATGGGCAATCCCGAAACGCCGGCGAGAGGACGGCGGCTTCGCAGGCGCCGAGCGCATCATGCATGAGCTCGTCCAAGGCCCACCGCGGCGACGGGTAGGGCTCAGGCCAACCGGCCGGGCGCCGGTTCGCCAGGGGGCCACGCTGTCGCTCGCTGGGCGCCAGGTCGGATTTGTGAGTTCAGGTGGATATGGCCCGACGGTTGAGGGCCCGATCGCGATGGGCTATGTGGAATCGGAAGTTGTCTCGCAGTCGCTCATTGCAGATGTCCGTGGCAAGGAAATCGAATGTGAAATCGCGGCCCTCCCCTTTGTGCCGCCCCGCTACGTCAGAGGAGAGAAATGACCGAGTTCGTTGATCGACACATCGGCCCGAGCCAGGATGACCGCAACGCGATGCTCGAGGTACTTGGGTACTCCTCGATGGAAGAGATGCTCCACGACGTCCTACCCGACTCGATCCGCCTCGACGCCCTGAGTCTGCCCCCGGCGCTCTCAGAGCGTGAGGTGCTGGGACGCCTCCGTGAGATAGCCAACCGGAATCGTGTTACCAAGTCCATGATCGGACTCGGATATCACGGCACCATCACCCCCCCGGTCATCGTCAGAAACCTGCTCGAGAATCCCGGCTGGTACACCTCCTACACCCCTTACCAGGCCGAAATCTCGCAAGGGCGCTTGGAAGCGCTGCTCAATTACCAGACGGTCGTCACCGACCTCACTGGGCTTCCAATCACCAATGCATCGTTGTTGGATGAGGCGACGGCAGCCGCCGAGGCCATGACCATGATGCGCCGCCATTCGAAGGCGGAATCGAAGGTGCTCTTCGTGGATGAGGCCCTGCATCCACAGACGAAGGCAGTTATCGCGACGCGTGCCCGACCGCTGGACATTGAGGTCGCCGAAGGAGATCCCAGCCACGAGGTGCCTGCCTGTTTCGGCGTGGTCCTGGCCCAGTTCCCATCTGAGGGTGGAATCAGAGATCTCGCACCGTTGGTGGAGGCCGCTCGGACCCAGGGTGCTTTGGTGACGGTGGTAACCGACCTGCTCGGGCTGACCGTCGTCGTGCCTCCTGGTGAGGTTGGCGCGGACATCGCTGTTGGGTCGGCTCAGCGGTTCGGGGTGCCGATGGGCTTCGGCGGGCCTCATGCCGGGTTCATGGCTGCAACGCCCGAGTTCACGAGAACATTGCCAGGTCGGATCGTGGGCATATCGGTGGACACCGGAGGCCGGCCTGCCTACCGGTTGGCGCTGCAAACCAGGGAACAGCACATCCGCCGCGAACGCGCAACGAGCAATATCTGCACCTCCCAGGTTTTGCTGGCCGTCATCGCCGGCATGTACGCCGTCTATCACGGCCCCGCAGGGCTGGCTGATATCGCCCGGCACTCCCACCGCCTCGCCTGCGACTTCGCAGCGTCGGTCTCGGCCGCAGGGCATGCCCTCGGTTCGACCGCCTGGTTCGACACCATCAGTGTGGAGGTGCCCGGGCATGCCGACCGACTCGTCGAAGAGGCCGATCGTGCCGGCTATTCGATCCGTCGGCTCAACGCCGACTGGGTGAGCGTTACGTTCGACGAGACGACCACCGATGAGGACCTGATTGGGATCCTCACCGTCTTCGGGGCAGAGCCACATGCCGGCAGCATCGGTATCCCCGAGCCGCTGCAACGCACGTCTGACTATCTGACCCATCCCGTCTTTCACAGCTACCGATCAGAAACCGAGTTACTCCGCTACCTTCGGCGGCTCATGGATCGCGACATTGCCCTCGACCGGTCGATGATCCCTTTGGGCTCGTGCACGATGAAGCTCAACGCTACGGCGGAAATGATGGCCATCACCTGGCCGGAGTTCGCCAACCTTCATCCGTTTGCTCCGCTCAGCCACGCCGCGGGATACCTGGAGCTGATCGCCGAGCTCGAACAGTGGCTGGCCGAGATCACCGGCTACGACGCAGTCTCTCTGCAGCCCAATGCCGGCTCGCAGGGTGAATACGCCGGGCTGCTTGCCATCCGGGCGTATCACGAGAGCCGCGGCGATGCAGGCCGCCGCCTCTGTTTGATCCCTTCGTCCGCCCACGGGACCAATCCCGCTTCGGCGGCGATGGCCGGCTTCGAGGTGATGGTCGTCGAATGCGATGACGAAGGAAACGTCGACATCGAGGACCTCAGGCTGAAGCTGAAGGAACATGGCCCCGAGGTAGGTGCGCTGATGGTCACCTACCCGTCGACCCATGGGGTCTTCGAAACCGACATCGTCGAGATCTGCGAGCTCATCCACGAGGCAGGCGGTCAGGTCTACCTCGACGGCGCCAATCTCAACGCCATGGTGGGGGTCTCGAAGCCGGGTGTCTTCGGATCAGACGTGTCTCACCTCAACCTGCACAAGACTTTCACCATCCCCCATGGAGGGGGCGGTCCCGGCGTGGGGCCGATTGGCGTGCGCTCGCACCTGGCACCGTTCCTTCCCAATCATCCCATGGTCGATGCGGCCGGCCCAGCCTCGGGCCCCGGGCCAGTTTCTGCGGCGCCATGGGGCTCAGCCGGCATTCTCCCGATCTCCTGGGCGTACATCGCGCTGATGGGTAGCGACGGCCTCCGGCATGCAACTGAGGCCGCCATCCTCAACGCCAACTACGTGGCTCACAAGCTCCAGGACCACTATCCCATCCTGTATCGCGGGGCCATGGGGAGGATTGCCCACGAGTGCATCCTCGACATACGCCCCCTTCATCGTGCCTCCGGCGTGACCGTCGAAGACATCGCCAAGCGGCTCATCGACTACGGCTTCCACGCTCCCACGATCTCCTTTCCGGTAGCCGGCACGCTGATGATCGAGCCCACCGAGTCGGAGTCCCTCTACGAGTTGGATCGGTTCGTCGAAGCGATGATCTCGATCAGGGAGGAAATCGCCGCCATCGAGGACGGCGCCGAATACGAGGCGTCGGCTTTGTATCACAGTCCCCACACAGCCGAGGACCTGCTCGGTGTCGAGTGGGATCGGCCCTACTCACGCGAGGAGGCGGCCTACCCGGTGGATGCGGTTC
The DNA here is from genome assembly GCA_041577335.1 of Acidimicrobiia bacterium. GTDB lineage: Bacteria > Actinomycetota > Acidimicrobiia > Spongiisociales > JAENVV01 > JBFGJH01. Next base: position 25,687 of record JBFGJH010000016.1, read on the forward strand.
GCACCGCCAAGTACTGGCCGCCCGTCAGCCGGATCGACGCACGCTACGGCGACCGTCACTTGGTGTGCGCATGTGTGCCAGTCGACGACTACCGCTGAGGAGGCCGAAGCCAGGGGTGGCTCGCCGCCGGTCTAGCGCAACTCGGTACCCGGTTGCGGCGGGACGACACAGTCGTCGCGGGCGTCCCCCGTGCCGGCGATAGGAGCCGTCACCGGGATGGGATCGCTCCAGCCCGATCCCTGGTCGTCGGTGGTGAGGAAACGAACGATGGCCCGGTACACCGCCTCGGCGTAAGCCTGTTGGCCCGATCGGCTGCGCAGCAGGGCCTCCTCGGCCGGGTTGGAGATGAAGAGACCCTCGGCAAGGGCCGTAGGAGCGCCGGCTCGGCGGAGAATGCCGTAGTAGTCGATGAACCCATCGCGCGACAGTCGATAGCGTGCGCCACGGTCACTGTTCCCGACCCAATCGATGTCGAAGCGCGAGAAGCTCAAGAGGAACTCTTCGTACAGGATTCCCGCGAGACGCTTCGACTCATCGCTCACCACCGAATAGAAGACCTCACTGCCTGGCCCGCCGATCGGGCCTTCGGGAGCGGCGTTGTTGTGAATTGAAACCACGGCGTCAGCTCCGGCTGCCGTCGCCAGCGTCGCTCGGAAGAGGAGCCCTGCTTCGATGTCAGCTCCGGGCGGCCCCTCGGTGCGTGTCAGGAGGACCTGGCCGAGGGCTGGGATCTCCTCGCCGGGGAGTACGAGACCTGTCTCCCAATCGACCGTGTGCGAGGTGCGCAGCAGTGTCAGGGTGCGTCTCGCAATGGCCAGGTTGGCCTCGTTCTCGATGAGGCCGGTTGGTCCCGTAGCTCCTATGTTCGGTCCGCCGTGGCCCGGGTCGATCACGACAACCGCCGTGGTGAGATCAAAACCTGGCCCCGCCTCGGCTCGGTTGGAGGTCGGCTCGAACACGACAGCCTCGCGCGGAACCCATGCGTGGGTGTCGCACCCGGTGAGAACTTCCATCCAGTCCCCTTCGATCCGGCTCACGGCAAAGGTCAACCCTTCGTACGCCGTGAGGTATGGCGCTGCTCCGGCTTCCTCGCTCAGGGGTGCGCCACCTGGCGGCACCGTTGCCACGCCGGTGTCTGGCTGGGGTGGGGCGGGCGCCACCGAGATCGGCACCGACGGTGGCGGTGGCGCCGCAGAAGTCGTGACCGGCGCGGCGGCGATGTTGTCGACGCCGTCGCCGCGGGCTTGCACGGCGTTGGAAGGCGCCGCGTTCACGCAGGCTGATCCCACGAGCACCAGGCCGACAGCGAACGCAGTTAAAGAAGAGCTTGCGCGATCCACAGAGTCACCATACCGACAGCGATTGTGTAGGCGATGTTGCCCGTTTTCCACGCTACGACGGCGGCCACCGCGGCAGCCGGCCAGCGGAGGTTGTCGAACGTGAGATCGAGCCGGCCGTCGACCAGGAACACTGCGGGTGTCACGAGCGCCGTCATGACCGCCGCAGGCACGAAGCGAAGCGCACGGGTCAAGGTGGCGGGCATCCTTCGATCGCCCACGAAGACCGTGAAGGAGGAACGCAGGAGCAGCGTCCCGAGGCCGGTTGCCGCCATGATCACCCAACCGGTCATGACTGTCTCCGCTCGCTGATCACACCGGCTGTGATGCCGACGACGGCCGCCAGGGGCAGGCCGAGTCGATAGGGCAGTGAGTGGGTCGCAACAGCAGTGACGCCGGCAGCAAAGGCCGCCATGACCGAAGGCCGGTCAGTCACCGCAGGGAAGATGAGCGCCAGGAAGACGAGAACGACCGCGAACTCGAGTCCCCACGAGTCGGGTACCGCCGCTCCAGCAACGTAACCGATGGCCGTAGTGGCCATCCAGTCGACAAAAAGGGGAAACGCCACCCCGAAGTAGAACCAGTGCCGATGTGGTCGTACCTCATCGGGAGGTTGCGGCGGGAAGTCGACGATCGAAAGTGCGAAGGCCTGGTCGGTCATGAGATGGGACAGACCGGTGCGCGCCGGTGCCGAGAGATGCTGAAAGTGAGCCCGCAGCGCGGCGGAGTACATGACGAACCGAGCGTTGATTACGAGAGCCGTGGCCACGGCAACCACAATCGCCGCCTGGTCGGCGTAGAGGGCCATGGCAGCGAGTTGGGAAGCGCCGGCGAAAACGAAGGCCGACGCCCCAATGCCGAGCACAGGCCCAAACCCCACCTTGGCGGCAGTGATGCCGACGATGAGACCGAAGGGGACGATCGCGATCATGACCGGAACGACCTGTCGAAATCCGCGCCAGAACTCGTCTCGGGGAGAATGCATCCGGGAACGCTAGCGAACCGAGAGACCGTCAACCGCGTGTGAGGGCGCCCAGGGAATGAACCGTGGGCGCCCTCAATCGGATCTCCGAAAGGAGTCCTAGCTTGTCTCTCCGATGAACATCAGGATCGCATCGGCGTTGATGAGGCCCTCTTCCAGGTAGACCACCGTGAGGACTTCGAGACCGCCGACCTCCAAACCTGGCACCGGGGCAGTAAGGGCCAGGGACGTCTCGCCATTCCCGGGTGAGACCGTGCTTTCGATGGCCTCATCGCCAACGAAGAACTGGACCGTCGGGGCGCCGGGCACGATGACCTCGAAGACCGGGTCGGGGAACACCACTGAGGGCTCGTCTCCACCCTCGGGCACCACGAATTCGACCGGATCGCCGCGGAGGAAGGGCTGCACCAACGCGGCATCACCCGAGACCATCACCGGGAGCGCGGCGGCGCGCTGCGCCTCCGTTCCTTCCTGAGTCACCGTGCCCGCCAGGGTGACGACAACGACTTCGCCGTCGATCTGATTCGTGAAGACCCACGGTGATCCTTCCCCATTGGGGGCGGTGGCATCTGCCCAGGCGCCCCAACCCTCCTGGAGAGCGGTGAAATTGTCGTCGAAACCTTCGCGGCCTCCGATGGCTTCCTGCGACTCCGGCGCCATGAGCCCCCAGGCGAGGTCGGCGTCACCGTCACTGATGGCAGCGATCCACCCGATAGCTGCTTCGGTCGGGTCCGTTGGCGCCTCGATCACGGTGGTGGTCGTCGTGTCGGCGACGGTCGTTGTGGTGGTCTCAGGGGCGGACGTGGTCGTCTCGGGGGTCGTTGTCGTCGTGTCGCCCACCGACGTGGTCGTTTCATCGGCACCGGTTGTCGTCGACTCGATGGGAGCGATCGACGCGGTCGGCTCGCTGGCCTCGTCATCACCACTGTTGAATACCAACACGGCAACGATGGCCACCAGCGTCACCAGAATCGCGGCCAGCAGCCAGTTGGTGGCGTTCGATCGACCGGGTGGAGGCTCAGGAGGTGTGCCACCCGGCCCGGGTGCTCCCGGCACTGTCGCGTCGGGAGGCGGTGCGCCGGGAGGCATGCCTCCGGCGGGCGGTACACCACCGGGAGGTGGCGTACCGGTGCCCTCGGCACCTGGGATATCGTTCGGCTCGGGCAGGTTCGGCTGCCCCGGTGTGTCAGTCAATGCGGCTCCTTTGTGCAGATCTTTAGACGTCGACGTTACGCAAGAGTTCCCGATATCTCGGGAATGTTCGCAGGGGAACGGTCAGGTCGCGGCTACCAGCCGCTCGAGCCGCCTCCGCCGCCCCCACCAAAGCCGCCGCCCCCACCAAAGCCGCCGAACCCACCTGACGATCCTCCCCACGAGGAACCCCACGAGGAGCTTCCCGACCAGCTCCCTGACGTGCCGAAGCCTCCTCCACCACCGAACCAGGAGTCGAGGTCGTCGGACCACGAACGATCCTGGTAGATCGGCTCCCAGCCGCGACCGTGCCCCGTCCCACCGGTGATGAGCCAGCGGTAGTAGAGAAGGGTGAACGGGTCGTACACGCGGAGTGACGGTGGAATGGGCTCACCGGTCCAGGAATCCCGACCGCGCCGGGTTCCGCCGTGAGCGAGCTCGGGGGCATACCGGTTGGCGTCCTCGACGCCGCTACGAGCCAGCGCCTGGCGCTGAGCCGCATAGGAGATGGCAAACGAGCGGGGTCCCCTCGGATCGGAGGCGCCGAAAGCGGCGGCGGTGTCGGCGTATGCCCCGACGAGGCCCAGTTTGGCGAGGGCATCGCGAGCCTCGACCCAGCGTCGCAGCGCTTGGCTCGGTTCGAGCGAAACGGCCAGCAGCGCGGCGATTGTCCGCCGCGAGTCGGATTCGAGCCCCTGGTTGGCGAGGTCGGCCAATAGCATGTCGTAGGCGGCGATGGCCTTGTCGCCTCTGTCGAGGAGTGCCGCCGCGATGGCCACCGGCAAGTTGAGCCTGCTGGCTTCGCTTCTGACTTCTTCCATCTCACTCTTCGATCGCATCCCGGCCATCGCCAATTCGACGGCGGTCTCGGCGTCGTAGCCGAGCCGTTTCGCCTCGGCGTGGGCCTCCAGGAACTCCGCGACGGCTTCTGTGTCGTTGTTGAGCAGCAAGAAAGCGGCAACGGCCGGAGTCGAGATTCCATCTGCCTTGAGGGTTGACGAATCCAAGGTGGCGAGGAGCTCCTCGTATCTCTTGAGAGCCAGCTCTGGATCGTCCTCTAGGTCCACGAGCGCAGCGGAGACGGCCGGTCGGGCTTCGTTGTCGGCGAGCCGGTCGCGGATCAACTGAAAGCGCGCCGTCTTGTCCTGAGCGGTCTCATAGGCAGAGTTGACCTCGTTGATGGACGCCAACACCGAAACACCACTGTCGAGCACCGGGGATGCCTGAGCGACCCGTTCGCCGAGGTCGCCGACGATGACTGGCCCGATCGGCGTGGCGACCGAGCGGTGGATGAGGCGGCGAGCGGTCCGGGTGCGCTCGTGGGCGACCCGATACGGCCGAAGTGACGTGACGATGGCTTTCAGCTCGGTGAGCCGCACGCTGAACTCGTCGTCGGTGCGCGCGTCCGACGCATTGGTTGCCGCCGTCTGGACTGCGTCCTCCAACAGCTGCTGCTCCCCTGTGATCTCCAGCTCGAGGGGGAGGTCGCGCTCGGCCAGGACTCTGTCCTTGTGCAACACTTCGACGAGGCCGGCCGACCAAGCGGCTTCGAGCGCCTCAACATCCTCAGCCGACTCGCCGGCCATGAGCACCGTCAGGACGGCGACCACGCGGGCGGTGGCCAAGTCGGGCGCCTCGACGGGGCGAGCTTCGAAGAGCTCGTCTCGCAGACTCAACTCATGACCGAACGGTTTGAGACCTTCGAGAGCGTCGTCCACCTGTGCTTCCTGTTCGCGGCGGCGGGAGCGCTTTCTGAGCGCGGCGTTCTGGCGTGACTGGTAGATGAGGTAGCCGCCGCCGCCCACCAGAGCGAGTCCTCCGATGATGGTGCCGGCACCGATGCCACCTCCGCCTCCTCCGTCGTCAAAGGGCCGGTCGGCGCCGGTTGCTTCAGCCTCGAACGTGGAGGATAAGCCACCGATGAGTGCCGAGATGCCGCCATCGAAGTCGCCGGCTGCGAACGAGGTGTCCGCCAGCGAGGCGATGGCGCTTGCCTCCGGCAGTTCGAATCCGGGCCCAGCCTCCACGGCGGTGATGCGCTGGTCGAGAGCTACGAGCACGACGATCCCGTCGTCGACCCCGGCCCGGCCCACCCCCCAGGTATTGCCGATCTCGACCGCCAACCCATTCGGGTCCGACGCCGACTGCACGAAGACAACCGCGATCTCGTGCCCGAACTCGTTGATGACTCCGTCGACCAGCCGCTCCAGATTGGCGTCGTCTCGGATGACGCCGGTCGTGTCGGTGACCCAGCCGTCGCACGTGACGCCTTCGACGGGCGGGCACGAGGCGGGCTGGCCCATGGCGACGGCGGCAAGGCCCATCGTCGCCATGAGGGTGAGAACGGCCGCCGTCATAAGTCTTCCCGCAACAATCATGCCACCGATGCTACCGACCATCACGAATTGTCGAGACTCTCAGACGGGGGGAGTGGAGACCTCGGAAGTCAACGGGAACCAGCGCAGGTGCTCGAAGTCCGCGGAGGTGATCAACGGTGCTTGGGGCGGTGAGCCAATGTCAGCTTCGTTGAAGATGCGGCGAGCCTCTACCAGATAGTCAGACAACTGCTCCTCGGAGACCGTTTCGTTGTGCACGGTGTACGCGGGACCGTTCTCGTCGTACACGATGTCAGTCAGGCTGATTGGCGGCTCGGCGAGCCCATCCTGGTGCCGCCACAGGCCGGTAGCCGGGTCGAAGGTGTAGCAACCGAGGAGGCGCCAGCCCTCTTCAGCAATGATCTCGACGGCCTCGAGTATGTACTCGAAGATCGCATCCGTGATGAAGTAGTTGAAGTTGACCCGGATCCAGCCAGGCTTGATGCCTTCGCACCCGCGCGCGATCTCTCGCTGAAACTCGTGGGATCGTTCGATGTCGATCCCGAGGAGCCGATGCCCGTATGGGCCGGCACAGCTGCACCCGCCTCGCGACTGGATTCCGAAGAGGTCGTTGAGGAGGGCGACCACATAGTTGTGATGAAGGTGGCGGTTTCCGTGGCGTATGACAAACGACACAATGGACAGCCGTTCGGCGTCGGGGTTGCCGAGCACCTCGATATTGGATTGGCGGTTCCAGTGATCGATCGCCCTCCGGATGAAGCCCTCCTCCAGATCGCGGATCCGGTCGGGTCCCACAGCCATCTTCAACTGAAAGACCAATCCGGCGCGAATGGACTCGACGATGGCGGGAGTTCCGCCTTCTTCACGGTGTTCGATGTCCGTGAGGTATTCGTGGTCCGTCGGATTCACGTATTGCACCGTGCCTCCGCCGGGAACTACTGGGACGCGATTGGTGAACAGCTCCTTGCGGGCAACGAGGACACCCGGAGTGCCGGGCCCGCCGATGAGCTTGTGTGGGCTGATGAAGATGGCGTCCTTGTAGTTGAGGCCGTCGTCACCCGGGGTCATGTCGATGGTGATGTATGGCGCGGCGGCCGCAACGTCCCAGAATGACAAGGCACCGTGGCGATGGAGCAGGGTCGAGATCGACCCGACGTCGCTGATGATGCCCGTGACATTGGAGGCAGCCGAGAAGCTTCCGATCTTGAGCGGGCGGTCCTGGTAGCGAATTAGCTCCGCTTCGAGGTGGGAGAGGTCGATGTGGCCGTCCTGGTCCTCTTGGATGGGAACGACGTCTGCGATCGACTCCCGCCACGGGAGCTCGTTCGAGTGGTGCTCGAACGGGCCGATGAACACCACGGGACGTTCGTCGGCGGGTATCTGGCTGCTCAGGTGGTAGCGGTCGTCGAGACCGGCGGGAATCCGCAATCCCAGCACGTTGACCAGACGGTCGATGGCCCCGGTGGAGCCCGACCCGCAGAAGATGACGGCATGTTCGTCGGAGGCCCCGACGGCTTCTCGGATGATGGTGCGGGCGTCCTCGCGAAACCGGGTGGTCTGGAGCCCGGTGCCCGACGTCTCCGTGTGGGTGTTGGCATAACGCGGCAACACGGCTTCGCGGATGAAGTCTTCGATGAACCCGAGCGACCGACCCGATGCCGTGTAGTCGGCATAGATCATCCGGCGCGGCCCAAAAGGCCCGTTGAAAACGAGATCCTCGCCGATCACCGAGCTGCGGATCGTCTCTATGAGGTCCATTGCAGGGGAGGTTACTTCCTCAACGCCATCAGGTCTCTGACGGCATAGAAGACGAAAAGGAACGGCAGGATGCCAAATCCCCGTGACCAGAGAATTACGCCGAGGACCACGGCGACGATGAGGCCGATGACTGCGGCGTGCATCCGCCCGCGCCCCGGTAGCCAACGCTCGAGAAGCTCGGCCAGGATGTGCGAACCGTCCAGACCGCCGACGGGGAGGAGGTTGATGAGCCCCCAGAAGATGCTCGCCCAGACGAACATGGCGACGAACAGCGCAGTGATATCTCCCAAGAACAGAGCAAGCGCAAAGTCCGGGCTGATGGGGTTGTCCAGGACGAGCGCCACCGTGTCCCCCAACCATCCCAATGCCCCGGCGGTGTAGACGATTGCACCGAGCACCACCTGTACCGCCGAGCCGGCCAGCGAGATCATCATCTTCTGAAGCCAGGAGACCTTCCCGCTCCACGTCGTGAACCCTCCGAATGCGTGGAGCGTGATGCCGCCGATGCGGGCGCCGGCATCGGCGGCAACTGCCGCGTGACCCAGCTCGTGGATCAGCACCGACAGCACGATCGCCGCGAAGGCGACGACGGCGCCCTGCGCCCCCCACCCAAATTGCAGCAGGATGAGAAAGATCAAGCCGACGGTGAGATGGATATTGAGGTTGAGTCGAAAGATGCGGAATCGCAGCATCAGTACTCGTCGTCGCTACGGCGTTGCTTGCTCGGCTGCACCCGGGGAGGCTCGCCCGGTTGCTTGGGGTAGTGGGGTGGCCATGGCGCATCGCCGATGCCTTGCTCCTCGTCGCGCATCATCCACTCGAGCAGCGTGTCGATTCTTCCGGGCGTGTCGTCGATGCCCTTGGTGAGATCTCCGACGAGCCGGTAGCGATCGGCGTAGCCGATCATGGGAAAGTCCTCGATGTGAACCTCGTCGAGCTCACTCCATTCAAACGGCGCAGACACGAAGCCGGTTGGTCGGACGCCGTACGCCGATGACACCGTCTTGTCCCTGGCCATCTGGTTGAAATCGATGAACACCCCGATTCGTTCTTCTTTCCACCACTTGGTCGTCACCAGATCGGGCATGCGGCGCTCCAGTTCGCGAGCAAAAGCAAGGACGGCTCGCCGGACCTGGTTGAACGTCCACAGCGGCTCGATGCGGACGTAGACGTGGATGCCTCTGCTGCCTGTTGTCTTGGGCCACGAAATCAAGCCAACCTCATCGAACAGGTCGTGTGCCGCTCCGGCAGCTCTCCGAACATCTTCGAATCCGAAGCCTGGCGTCGGGTCGAGATCGATACGGAGCTCGTCGGGATGATCGATGTCTTCTGCTCTGGCAGGCCACGGGTGGAAGTCGAGACATCCGAGCTGAGCCAGACGGATGACATCGGCAGTGGTGCGCGGCACGTTCATGATGCCGGGGCGCTGCGACGGAAACCGGATCCGGACGGTGTCGAACGGCGTGTTCTTGGCGGCCCGCTTGTGGTAGACCGGTGGCTCGCCGACTCCCTTCATGTATCGCTTCAGCATGGTGGGGCGGCCGGCTATGCCGCGGAGTGCACCGTCTCTGACGGCCAGGAAGTGTTCAATCACGTCCAGCTTGGTCCAGCCCTGCTCCGGGAAGACCACCCGGCCGGGGCTGGAGATACGAATGCTCTCGCCGTCCACATCGACGTGCTCTTCGTCAGCCATTGCCAGCCGTTTCATCCGCCAGGCGCCCGTCGCCGGCAAGTGCCCTCGTCGTGGCGACGCTCTTTCGCCTGCCGGGTCGGTGTTGGGTTGTTGTGAATGAACCGGGAGGTTCCGAGAGCATTCCGTGATTATGGCTGGTGCGTGCTGCGTTGGCGTTGGATCGAGCGGTTCGTTAGCCTGACGGGCGGTGCGATTCACCAGTCTGTCTCTATTCCGAGCCGCTTTGGCGCTGACCCTGCTGGTATTGATCGGTAGTGCTTTTGCCGTTGTCCGGGCCGACTCCGCCACTTCTGACGGGCCGGACCTCGTAGCCGCGCCCGCACCGACTCGTGACACGACCAACGACACAGCGGCGCTCACCGCAGTGGGCCTCGTCGCCGGCGAGCTGGCCGCCCAGGGTCGCCTGACAACCGCTACCTCGACGACCGGATCTTTCTCGGCCTCGCCGGCAACCGGGGAGGCGTTCGGACTGCCCAGGTTGACGGCTGCGGCCGCGGAGTCCGAAGCGACACCGTCGACAACGACCACGTCGACGACCTCCACATCCGAACCCACGACGACATCAGCGCCCTCGACGACGGTCGTGACGACCACCACCGCTCCTGCCACGACCGTGCCGGAGACAACGACCACCACCGTCGCGGCCACCACCACGACTACCAGCCCGCCGGAGACGACCACGACAACGAGCCCACCCTCCGGAGTCGTCCTGAGTGAGGCGGAGGCGCGGAGCATGTTCGCGCTGCACTTCGCCGCCGAAGATGTCGACCGTGCCATCGAGGTCGCCATTTGTGAGAGCAGCCTGAACACCGGGGCATACAACCCGGCCGGATACGGCGGGCTTTTCCAACATGCGATTTCGGCGTGGGACGATCGGTCGGCAGCCGCCGGCTGGGCGGGGGCCTCGATCTACGATGGCAATGCCAATGCCGCCGTCGCTGCGTGGCTCGTCTATACGGATGGCTGGCACCACTGGCCGAACTGCTAGGTACGAAGTATGGCAGCCGTCGACATTGCCGGATTCATCACCGACCTCAAGGACCACGCCAACGACCACGGCTTCCACGTCCATGACGAGCGTCACTTCATCGAGACCTACACGCTGTCCCAGTCATGGGAGATCGTGATGCACCCCGAAGAGGCCTGTGGTGGCCACCTCGACCTCCATGCTGCGCTCGAGGTTGATCCGCGAGTGCTTCTTTCCTTTGAGGATCATGTGATGGATCAGGATCCCGACCGGCTCGAGCTCGACGATACCTTTCACCTGAACCTGTTCTTCAATTGGGGTCTGCCGTCGCTTTCGTCGCCGCCCGACTTGCTGGTGCTGTCGACCGAACTGGCCGGCATCGCCGGCATCGCCTTGCCTTTGGAGGTATCGGCGGTGGACTCGTTTGCGGCCGTGACCGACGCACCCGAGCGCCGCCTGGGCCTCGTTGGCAGCGTCCAGGTGTCACTTGCCAAAGTCTTCGAAGGAGCCGAACAGCTGTGCGAGGCCCTCGACCGAGCCCACGACGTCTCCATCTACCTCAACGACCGTACCGCCAGCTGGATCTAGATTCGCACGGACTGGCTTTTGCTGGATTCACGGCGACCCAGGGCGCATCTGGCGGCGTCCTGGCCTGGATCTCGACGAGGTCACAGAACCCGCCACGCAAGCGATGGCGCGGCGGCAACGGGCCACTGAGGGAGGTGTCTAGAAGTTGCCGCTGCCGGCGCCGGCGATGATGAAGATGAGGGCTATCAACACCAGCACGATGCTGATGAGCGTCATCACGCCCACGATCACGAAGAGGGTGTTGATCTTGCCCAGCGCCTTCATGAGCTCCCGGCTCGAACCGGTGCGGCGGGCATTCTCCAGACCACCGTTGGCCTGGAACAGCAGGACCCCGATCCAGATGTAGATGGCTCCGAGGAAGAAGAAGATCAGGTAGGGAATCCCGATCACGATGGAGACGATCGCCGGCAAGATCAGCCACAGCGGCTTGGGTAGTGCATTGGCGACGTCTTTGACGAAGACCGTGTCGGTGTGCGTGTCCGGGATGACACTGCCTGTCCCGAACACGCTCGTGGCGGCCGTTGGGGCCGCGGTCGCCGGCGAAGTGGATGCTTGAGCCGCCGGCGACGGCGTGATCGCCGTTGAGGCCGGTGATTCGAATGGTGACTTGGCGACGGGTGATTGCGTCTCGAACGGTGCGGGCTCGGACGTGCCGCTCGGCTCGGGCGACGTGACAGGCTGTGGCGACTCGGTTGGCACCGGCGCGGCCTGAGGTGCAGACGCGGCAAAGGTGGCGGCGCTCACCAGCTCCCAATCGCTCATGCCCTGCGTCCAGTAGTAGTCGCTCGGTTCGATCGTTCCGGCTCGGATCAGCCCGGCCAGCTCGTTCTCGGGGATCGGACCGCGCCGTTCTCCGCCTTTGGTGTAGTAGTAGTCAGCCACTTTCTCTACCTCCTGTGGCCAGTGTATCGCCGAGTCGGCCAGACTCAGGGTTCCGTTAGTGTCAGAAGACTCGAAGAGGGACGGACGTGCCGGCCGATCGCGACACCTATCTGAAAACCATGTCCAATGTCGCTTCAACAGTGACCGTTGTGACGACGACCAGTGAGAACGGGGAGCATGCCGGTCTCACCGTCAGCGCGTTCTCCTCGGTTTCGCTTGATCCGCCTCTGGTCCTCGTCTGCATCGGCAAGGAATCGGCGAGTGTAGATGCCTTGCTCGCCAACGGCGGGTTCACGGTGAACTTCCTGACCCGCGGATCCGACGCGGTTGCCTTGCAGCTCGCCTACCGCGATGAAGACAAGTTCGGCGGACTGGAGCTCCGTCAGCCTTCGGTGGCGGGGACCGGGCCCGTGTTGGTAGACAACACGTTTGCGTACTTCGCCTGCACGACCCGCCAGAAGATCGAGGCCGGAGATCACTGGGTTCTCGTCGGACAAGTCGAGGAGGCCGAGGTCGAGGAGAATCCCGACCCGCCGCTTGTGTATCACCGCAGGCTCTTCGTGTTGCTCGACGAATAGGGCGGCCGCCAGACCGGGCCTAGTCGCCGTAAGCGGCCTTCACGTGGGGCTTGCGGAGGTAGTAGATGGCCCAGCCGAAGAGCCCGCCATAGAGGATCACGTTGAACACGATCGAGCCGACAGTGATGGCATTCATCATCGCCTCGAAACCGGCTGGGACCGATTCGCCCTCCAGCTCGACGGTTGCGGCCAGAATGTCTTGAACCCACGTGTAGCTGATCGCGGTGGTGAGGAGCGTCGTGCCCAGCCACACCCAGGTGGCGGTTTCTCCGAGGCGGCGCCCCCACGGCTTCATTGTCCACAGCCCGAACCCGCCTGCCGTCGCCAGTGCCGACTGTACGAGCGTCATTGCGAGCATGAGTGGGAAGATCGGAGACGCAAAAAGATCGAGGTACGCCTCGAGGGTGGGATCCGACTGGACCACTTCATCAGAGATCCGTCCGAAGAGTGGAACCACCGCCACGCCGATGACGCTGCCGAGGAATCCGAGGCCACCGAAGATCATGTAGAGCATCCCAATGACCCCAGCTCCCGTGGGGCGTGCCGTCCGAGGAACGGGAGGGGGTGCCATGGTCACGATGCCAACTCCTCTTCGATCGGTCTCCGCATCACCCGCTCGAAGGTACGGAACGAGAACGCGAAAAGGTGGTCGCCATCGGCTGGGTGGAACTCTTCTGCGATGAGCATCCACTGGGTCCAGTCGATGGCGGGCATGTAGACATCTCCCTCGATTTGGGCGTGCACCAGCGTCACGTCGAGTCGAGTGGCGAATGGCAACGCCTTCACGAAGAGACCGGCGCCGCCGATGCAGAACACCTGCTCGGTCGGAGCCTCGGCCAACGCTGCTCCGAGCGACCGCACGACCGTTGCCCCCGGAGCCTCGAGATCGTGTTGGCGCGACACAACGATGTTGGCGCGGTTGGGAAGCGGGCGCACCCACAGTGAATCCCACGTCCGCCGTCCCATGACAACGGTGTGGCCTTCTGTCAGCGCTTTGAATCTGGCCAGGTCGTCGGGGAGCGACCAGGGAAGGCCGCCGTCGCGGCCAATGACTCCGTTTTCGGCCATCGCCCAGATGAGGCCGAGATGTGCGATCACACAGCCACCGGGGCGGAGATGTGCGGATGCGGCTCATAGTCGACGACTCGGATGTCATCGTAGGTGAAGTCGAACAGGGACGTCACGGTGGGATTGAGCACGAGGCGGGGGAGCGGTCGTGGTTCGCGTTCGAGCTGGAGCCGCGCCTGCTCGCGGTGGTTGTCGTACAGGTGGGCGTCGCCGAGCGTGTGCACGAAATCGCCCGGCTCGAGGCCGGTGACCTGAGCAATCATCGCCACCAGAAGGGAATAGGAAGCAATGTTGAACGGCACACCCAGGAAGATGTCTGCCGATCGCTGATAGAGCTGGCAGGAGAGCTTGCCGTCGGCAACGTAGAACTGGAAGAGCAGATGGCAGGGGGGCAACGCCATCTCGTCGAGCTCCCCGACGTTCCAGGCGTTCACGATGAGCCGGCGACTGTCCGGATTGGTGCGAATCTGTTCGACGACGTTGGTGAGCTGGTCGATCGTGCGGCCGTCGCTGGTCTCCCAAGAGCGCCATTGTTTCCCGTACACCGGCCCCAGGTTGCCTCCCTCGTCGGCCCATGCGTCCCAGATCGAGACGCCATGCTCGGTGAGGTACCTGGTGTTGGTGTCGCCGGCAATGAACCACAGCAGCTCATGGAAAATGGATCGAGTGTGCAGCTTCTTGGTGGTCACCATGGGGAATCCCTCGGAGAGATCGAATCGCATTTGATGGCCAAACACGCTGCGGGTTCCGACGCCCGTCCGATCGGACTTGGTGACGCCTTCGTCGAGCACACGCTGCATGAGGTCGAGGTACTGCTGCACGGCCAGATCATACCGCGCCGGGAATTCCGGTCGGCGGCATGTTGGTTCGGCCGGGCGCTCTACGATGAGGTGCGGAATCCCAGAGTGAGTATGGCGCCCGATCCACTTCTCCAACCCTTTGATCTCAAGCATCTGACCTTTCGCAACCGGGTCATGTCGACGAGTCATGAGCCGGCTTATGCCGAGGACGCCAAACCGAAGCTGAGGTATCAGCTTTATCACGAGGAAAAAGCCAAGGGCGGTATCGCTCTCACGATGTTTGGCGGCTCAACGAACGTGGCGCCGGATTCTCCACCCGTATTCGGCCAGCTTTACGCGGGCGACGACGACATCGTTCCCTACTTCCAGCAGCTGGCCGATCGGGTCCACGCTCATGGTGCCTACACGATGGTGCAGCTCACGCATATGGGCCGGCGCACGATCTCAGACGCGGGCGACTGGCTGCCGACGATCGCTCCGTCGAGCGTGAGGGAGCCGGCCCACCGCAGTTTTCCAAAGGAGATGGAGGAGGCTGACATCCGCAGGGTGGTCCACTCATTTGGGCAGGCAGCTCGGCGGGCCAAGGACGGGGGCCTCGACGGCGTGGAGGTCATTGCCTACGGACACCTCGTCGATCAGTTTTGGTCGCCGACGGTGAACCAGCGCGCCGACCGGTACGGCGGCAGCCTTGAAAACCGCACCCGCTTTGCCATGGAGGTGCTCGAATCTATCCGCAACGAGGTGGGTGACGACTTCATCGTGGGCATCCGGATGAGCTTCGACGAGACCATCGACGGGGGAATCGACCAAGAGACAGGCATTGCCATCGGTCGGGCGCTGGCCCAAAGCGGCATGATCGACTTCGTCAACGTCATCAAAGGTTGGATTGCCACCGATGAAGCCATCGAACGAGTCATTCCTGGCTTGGGCACGCCGCTCGGCCCACATCTGGAACTGGCTGGAAGGGTGAAGGAGGCGGTCGGCCTTCCCGTGTTCCAGGCTGCCCGGATCGCCGATCTCGCCACGGCTCGTTACGCCATCGAGCAGGGACTTGTCGACATGGTGGGCATGACCCGCGCACACATGGCCGACCCTCACATCGTTCGCAAACTCGAGGCGGGAGAGGCCGATCGCATTCGCCCCTGTGTCGGAGCCTCGTATTGCATCAACCGGCTGTACACCGGCTACGAGGCACTCTGTATGCACAACCCGGCGACAGGTCGCGAGGAGACGATCCCCCAGCTCACTCCGCCATCTGAGGGACCTGTCAAGCGGGTGGTCGTGGTGGGAGGTGGAGTGGCCGGACTGGAGGCTGCCCGGGTAGCGGCGGAGCGGGGCCATCGGGTCACGCTGTTCGAGGCCAGTCACGCCCTGGGGGGCCAGCTGGCGCTCGCGGCGCGAGCATCGGACCGCCGGGCCGATCTCATCGGTATCGTCGAATGGCTCGCCTCGGAGGCGAAGCTTCTTGGAGTCGACGTTCGGATGAACACGATTGCCGATGCCGACATCGTGAAGGCCCTCCATCCTGATGTCGTGTTTGTCGCAACGGGTGGCTGGCCCCGCACGTCCTTCCTGAGAGAGGGCGAGGAGCTGGTGACGACGACATGGGACATCATCTCGGGGGCGACTCGGCCGAGCTCTGGTGACGTCCTGTTCTTCGATGATCACGGGACGGAAGAGGGCCTGTCGTGCGTGGAGCGGATGTCCCGGGCGGGATCGAATGTGGAGATGGTGACACCCGACCGGATGATTGGCCACGAGGTCATCGGCACCGCCTATCCGCCCTACCTCAAAGCGTTCTACGAACTCGGCGTCACGATGACCCCCAACCTTCGGCTGGTCGAGGTCCGCCGCCAGCGTGGCCGGCTGGTCGCGACGTTCTGGAACGACTACACCCATCAGGAAACCGAGAAGACATACGATCAGGTTGTGGTGGAGCACGGCACCGAGCCCGTGGCCGATGTCTACTTCGAGCTCCTGGCTGATTCGGTCAATGGAGGAGAGGTCGACGTGGATGAGCTGATTTCGATCGCCCCGCAGACCATCAACCGAAACTCGACCGGCTCGTTCGTCCTGTTTCGCATCGGCGACGCAGTGTCGAGCCGGAATGTCCACGCCGCAATGTACGAGGCCCGCCGGCTGGCGCTCCCGCTGTGACGATGCGGTTTCATCACGTCCAGCTGGCGATCCCGGTTGGCGGCGAGGACGAAGCGCAGACGTTTTGGGTGGAGCTGCTCGGGTTCGATGAGATCGTCAAACCCCTGGCGTTGGCGGACCGCGGAGGCAGGTGGTTTCGTAACGGCGAAGTGGAAATCCACTGTGGCGTGGAAGACCCCTTCAGCCCAGCGAAGAAGGCCCATCCAGCTTTCGAGGTCGAAGACCTCGTGGTGTCGGCTGCTCTGTTGCAAGGTGCCGGGTACCTGACAAAGCCCGACAATCTCTTGGTTGGCTACCGGCGGTTCTATGCCAATGACCCCTTCGGGAACCGGTTGGAGTTCTTAGCTCGCGGATAGGGCGAGCCAATGACAGAGGACCCGGCCGACGGCCGGGTCCTCTGATTGTCGACGGTCTGGCTATTCGGACTACTGCCCAGATCCAAGCTGTGCGTCCCGGTCGAGCGGGATTGGAATGAAGGTCAGCGGCGCGGTGGCTGCCCACGTCGCGGAGAACTCAGCCGTGCCAGCTCCGGCTGAGAACGCATAGATCTGACCCCCAAACTCCGATGTGACATCGTTGACGCCGTCATTCCTGTAGAACCCGTAGCCAGAAATGTTGGTGTCGTAGTCGACGAATATGCACATATAGCCTGGATCCGCTCCAGGATCTGTGACAGTTCCGCTGCAAGTGGCGGGTAACGGATCTCCTGATTCGATGATCAAGACGTCCAGATTTCCGGGCATCGGCACCTGGAAGCTGATCGATTCTTCCATGACCTCGGAAGCACCGGTCGCCGATATTCCTGTGCCCACCGCCCCGTAGAGCGTCTGGAAGGCAGGAACATCGTTGTCGTACTCGTGGAACGCTCCACTGCTCTTGCCGTCCAGCGTGTCAGCGTTGTCGGCCTCCGTGGCCGAGTCTGCCGTCGCGGCGTGGTCGGCCGTTTCCGCCGTCGCTGCGTCAACGACCTTGTTCTCGGCGACGTTGCGCAAGAACTTGGCCATCTGGCCTCTGGTGACGCTGTCGCCGGGGCAGTACTCGGTCGGCGTGCATCCGCTGGTGATGCCGTTGTCGGCCATCCAGGCGATGTCGCTGTGGAAGATGTGCGTGTCGGGCACATCGGTGAAGCTGTGAGAGGCGCTCACTGCCACCGGTGCCAGCACCATGGCTGCCACGATCGCCACAAAACCGTACTTGACCCACGACTTTTTGACACGAAGCGTGTACTCACGCGTGTTCATGATTCCCTCCCTTGGGATCGTCGCGCCCCAACCTACGCCTCCTGCTGACGAGATGCTTAACGCCGGTGGTCGGGCCTATTCCTTCCCCGTGCCGGCGGTCGGGAGGGCGCAGTGTGTGCTCCTCTGGCAGTATCAGATCCATGACCGTTGTGGTGTTTGATGTCAATGAGACCCTCTTGGACCTCTCGGTGCTCAGGCCCGGCTTCGACGAACTGTTTGGTGATGGCGCGGCCGCTATGAGGGAGTGGTTCCCCTCCCTCCTTCATGCCAGCCTGGTCACTAACGAGCTCAAGAGCTACGAGTCGTTTGGCCAACTCGCTTCCCGAGCGCTGCGATCGATGGCCGCTCGTCGATCCGTCACCCTGCCCGAGGAGTTGGCGGCCGATTTGCTCAAACCGTTTCGGAGCCTGCCCCCTCACCCGGATGTCGTTGAGGGCTTGACCATGCTTGCGGCGGAGGGTGTCCGCATGGCCGCGCTCACCAACACCTCTTACGACAGCCTCGCCGAACTCCTGGCAAATGCCGGCGTGGCTCCCTTCTTGGAGCAGATCCTGTCGGTCGATGAGGTGCGCCGCTTCAAGCCGGCCCCGGAGCCGTACCTCATGGCAGCCGACAAGCTCGATGTCGACATCACCGACGTGGTCATGGTCGCCTCCCACGACTGGGATCTCATGGGCGCTCGTGCAGCAGGGGCACGCTCGGCATTCATCGCTCGGCTTGGTTCGGTGTGGAGTTATCCGGACGCGTCACCCGACTACGAAGGAGGCGACCTCATCGAGGTCGCCTCCCAGATCATCGCTGATGTCGCCTGACGTCACTCCTCGACGATGAGTGCCGTCACCATTCCGAACATGCCTTCCTCGCGCTCCACGTGGTTGAGGATGTGGCAGTGCCACACCCAGACGCCGGGGTCCTCGGCATGCAGAATGACCGTAAACCGCTCGCCGGGCGCGACGTTCACGGTGTCTGCCCAGTAGGGCTCATCGAGCGGGATCCCATCCTTGGCAATGATCAGCTGCGGGAACTGATGCTGGTGCATCGGGTGTATCTGTAGACCCTCGTTGTAGTAGTGCACCATGATCCAGTCGTCCTTCTGGAGCACATACGGCTCCGTGGCCGGGAACGACTTGCCATTCAAGGAGAACCCGATAGTCCCGGCGTCGTTGAGCACCATGGGGATCTCCCTGGCGATCTCGAGATCGGCCGGGACATCGATCCCGCCGATCGTCCGCCCGCGCGGAATGGGCACCTCGCCGATTGTCATCACGGCGAACATGCCGTTGGGCACCTGCAGCTGTGCGTGATGGTGGGCGTGATACATGCCCACGGCCGGGTCTTCTGCCGTGAACTCGTAGGTGAACGTCTGGCCGGACTCGATGAGCGGCTGGGTGAGCGGCGCCACACCGTCCATGTCGTTGGGAGTGTGGATTCCGTGCCAATGGATGTCGGTCCCCATGGGCAGTTGGTTGTCGATGACCACCTGGATCTTGTCCCCGAGATCGAGATCGATCCAGGGCCCGGGGACCATGCCGTTGTACGTCCAGGCGTCGACGAACTTGCCGGGCTCGACTTCCCAGTCGACGATCGCAGCGGTCAGCTCGAACCGTTTCGTCCCATCGGCGAGGATCTCCGGCTCGAGGAGTTGGTTCCCCATTCCCTCGGTCTCGGCGGGGAACGCCAATATCGAGTTCACCATGGCGGCGTCGAGCGCGGCCCAATCCGGGTCCTCTCCCATGTCGTGCCCGCCGCCAACGGTGAGACCTGGCTCTTCACTGACGACGAGAGTGGCGACCATCCCGGCCTCCTTGTGACCGGCGATTTCGCATGTCAACTGGTACTGACCCGGGGTGAGCTCGCCGACCGCCCAGTTCGTCGACTCGCCGCTATTGAGGTCCTCGGATTGCCCAATGCCCTCGATGGCCAGGTTGTGAACGACGCCGCCATCGTTGTGCAGTTCGATCGTCACGTCGCCGGGCGGGATGGTGAGGTCGCCGTCGATGGCGAATTCGGTCATGCTGATGTGGGGGGCAACCGCGCCGCCCGCCTCGGATTCGTCGGCGGATGCCGCTGCCGGCGTGCCGCCCCTGATCGTGGCGATGGCGGCGATCACGGCAATCACGACCGCGATGACGCCGAAGATGCCAATCAAGACGGCGACGAACTTCTCGAAACTCCGATCTTCCATGTCTGGGATGCTCCTCTGAGTGATGTTGCAGCAGTGTTTGGTCGGGGCAGCCTATTCCTTCCGACCCCAGAACCCCAAGACCGCGGGAGAAAGGTCCTGGCGTCCGGCGGCCCGGTGACCAACCTCGGCCAGAGTCGCAGGTTTCTTCTCGGTGGAGAGGCCAAGGCAAACAAGTTGCCGTGGGGTCGCCAAACACATCCCACTCGAACCCAGTCAAGCTGTGTGTTTCGACAAATATCCGCCGAGCTCGACCACTCGATCCCGGATCTTCCTCCACTTGCTGGTGCCGTCGACGTGCAAGCAGTTCTTGCCTGGCGTCGGCTCGGGGGACTCTCTGGAAGGCGAGTGAGACTCCGGGCCGCTGGCATGTCAGCCATAAGTAGTCATGGGCCTCGTGCCGGATCTCCACGCCGAGGAGAGGGGTCCAGAATGCGGCCAGATGGTACGGATCGATGGTATCGAACATCACGGTGTTGATCTGTGGCGCATCCATGCAGGGACTCTTGGGTCACGACGGAGTACCGGCGTCCCGGAAACGGCGTGAGGAGGGCGTGCCTCAGCGAATCAGCCGCGCCGACCGGTTGCGGGTGATGTAGTTCAGTGACCACTGGATCATCACCAGCAGCCGGTTTTCGAATCCGATCAGGAAGTAGATGTGAATGGCCAGCCAGGCGACCCACGCCGGCCAGCCCGAGAAATGAAGTGGCCCGAGGTCAGCGACGGCAGCGCTTCGCCCGATGGTTGCCAAGGCTCCCTTGTCCCGGTAGCGAAACGGGGCAGCCGCTCGTCCGGCAATGCGAGCCCTTATGGCCTTCGCGACGTACTTGCCCATCTGTATCGCGGCTGGGCTCGTACCCGGGACCAGACCGTCGCCGTGCTCGACCGCGGCTGTGTCACCGATCACGAAGACCTCCGGGTGTCCGGGCACCGTGAGGTCGGGACCGACAACGACCCTTCCGGCGCGATCCAGCGTGGCCCCGGCCGCTTCCAGCGTTCGGGCGAGGGGAGCCGCTCGCACCCCTGCCGCCCACACGGCCACACCGCTGGTCACGGTTTCCGTTTGCTCGCCGTCGGTCATCGTGATCGCGCCTCCGTCAATGTCTTCGACCCGCCATCCCAGTCGCACCTCCACGCCCAGGTCCTCCACCTGCTTCTTGGCTTTGGCGGATAGCTCAACCGGGTAGGGCAGCAGCACCCGGTCAGCTGCCTCGACGAGGAGCACGTGGGCCCGGCGGGGATCGATCGACCGAAATTCTTGTTTGAGGGTGTGGTTGGCCATTTCGGCGATGGCCCCCGCCATCTCCAGCCCGGTCGGCCCGCCGCCGATGACCACAAAGCTCAGGGATGCGTCTTCGCCTCTCTCGGCACGCTCGAAGCTCTCGAGAATGCGGCCGCGGATGAGTGTGGCGTCGTCGAGGGTCTTGAGCCCGGGGGCGTCTTCCTCCCATGCGTCATTGCCGAAATAGTGATGGCCGGCGCCCGTCGCAACGATGAGTGTGTCGTACGGAGTCTCGGTGTGGACTCCGCGGACCATCCGGCGGTCGGCATCGATGCTCAGAACCGTATCCATGAGGACGGTGGTGTTCTTCTGTCGTCGGAGGATGTGGCGAATCGGAGAGGCGATATCGGCAGGGGAAAGCCCACCGGTGGCCACCTGATAAAGGAGCGGCTGAAAGAGATGATGGTTGGTGCGGTCGATGAGAGTCACATCGACATCGGCTCTGCGCAGGTCTTTGGCGGCGTTGAGACCTCCAAATCCGCCGCCAACGATCACGACACGGTGTCTTGCCATGCTTCCAAGGTTAGGTCGGCTCTCGCGCATCCAACCCGCGTCGCACGACCAACGTCACCACTCCGGCCGCAATCGTCAGCGCTGCTGCTGTGGCAAGCCACGCAGCTTCATAGGACCTGTTCTCGATGAGCCACCCGAGTCCCGCCGGGCCGAGGCCGGCTCCCAAGAAGATCCCTGCTTGGGTGATGGCCGTGGAGCCCGCCGGCCTGCCGGCATTGGCGCGCACGACTCCAAAGGTCATGAGGCCCGGCCACCCCCAGCCGGTGGCGAAGGCCACCACCGTGAGCACCACAAACGCCCCGGCTGGAACGACCGAGAAGAGCACGAACGCCACTGCGCCGACAAGGACGGCTCCGGCCACCCACGAGAGCCCGTTGGCTTGCTTGCGGTCGGCCCAGTACCCGTAGGTGATCCGGGCAGTGATGCTGGCTGCCGATCCCAGCGCCAGGATCAATCCGGCCTGTGCCTCTGAGAACCCCGCCTCGATGGCGGCATCGACGTGGAACGCGCCCAGCGCCATCGCGGCCACGGTTGCAAATGCCGAGCCGAGGCCCAACATCGTGAGCCAGGCGGTACCCATGCCACGCTGCGGCGCGGATTGCGGCGTTGCCGTCAATTCGTACGGCTGCGGCTCTGTCGGGATCAACACCACCACGACCAACGCGAGCAGTGCCGAGGCTGCGAAGACCCACCGCCATCCGAGCGTCAGCGCAATCGTCGGGACCGCCAGACCTGCCAGCAGCGACGAAGTCGGAATTCCTCCGTGCTTGAAGCCGAAAATGAGGCCCTGGCGAGCCGGAGGGACGTCACGGGCCAGCGCCAGGTTGGCAGCCGGGTTGGCGATCCCGTAGAGCAAAGCCGCCGGGATGAGCCCCACAAACAGACCGCGCACCGAAGTGGCGAACAGGCCGATCCCGGCGAGGACCACTGCGGCCCCGACAGCGTTGGCCAGCATCGATCGCCGCCACCCAATCCGCTCCACCACTCGCCCCCCGATCAGGCGGGACGAAACTGCCGCGGTGAGGAAATATGCGGCGGTCATGAATCCGAGCATCTGTGCGCCATATCCGAGCTCAGGCCCTGCCTGTTCGATGGTGGCTGCGACGACGAAAGCTGGTTGCGTTGCCACAGTGACGACAAGGATCGACGACGCCACGAGGCGCCAATTGATCGACGAGAGAGGTAGCGCAACCGACACGGTGCCATTGTCGCGGGTTGTGCGTCGTTCCGAGTCAGCGGAGAAAGCCGACCAGTTCGTCAAAGAGTGCGCCGTCGACGTTCCTTCCGATGTCGGCAGGCGTGATCTGCAGCGGATCGGGTTGGCTCACACAGTTGAAGGCGTGGGTGAGGCACGGCAAGACGACGACCCGGTGGGCGGCTTGGTCGGTTGCGGATCGCCACGCCTCCGTCTCCGAAGTCGGAACGTTCCAGTCGTAGTCACCCGAAACGATGAGGAGAGGACGGGCGATCGCTGGTACGAGCGCGGCGGCTTCTTGACTCCGGTCTATCCATGTGCTCCAGAAGGCTGTCGGGGTGCCCTGGGGGCCCGGTCCCGAATAGGTGCCGCTCTTGATCGCAGCCACGGCCGCCGCCAACTCATCGAGAGGGCCGACTGCCGTTTCAATTGTGGCCTCATCGAGGCCGGCCTGGGCAGCGAACTCTCGGCTGAAGTCGGCCTGGTCTTGTAACTGTCGCTCGATGCTGAAGTAGGGAGCGGCGAGCAAGATCCCGCCGGCAAGATCCGGTTGACGATCGAGGAGGATGGGCACGAATGTCCCGCCTTGGCTGTGGCCGAGCACGAAGACGCGGTCCACCTCGGGTTGGTCGAGAAGCCACAGAGCCGCAGCCTCGGCATCTCCGATGAAGTCGTCAACCGAGACATCGGCGGCCGGAGGCGGGTATCCGTTGTCGGCGCACCCGTTGAATGGACCACAGGTTCGCTTGTCGTAGCGAAGCGAGGCAATGCCCCCGTCACGCAACGTCTCGGCGATCTCCTCGAACACCGCGATCGGGCGAGGAAACACCATGTTGAGCTGGCCCGGCAAGGTCTCGTCGCGGCCGTTCGGTCCACTTCCATGGATGAACACGAGCCCTGTCCCGTTGGCTTGTGGGGGTAATTCGAAGGTCGCAGCCAGCGTGAGGCCCTCGGCCGGTATCTCGACATCGATCGAGCCTGATCGAGCTGTGGTGGTGTCCACCCCGGGTTCCTCCATTTCCACCGTGGTTCCCTCTTCCGTCGTCGTGGTCGCCGTTACCTCGGAGGTGGTGGGACCAACATCAGTCGAACAGCCGGCCATGGCCAGGGCGAGCAGACCTACGGCGCCGAGCTTCTTCACGGGCGAACCATAGGCCCGACCGGCGACCAACTTGGCTCGGCGAGTGACGCTCAAGCGGGCGCAGCGATATGGACTGTACGGTCCACCTGGACCGGGAAGTTGACGGAATTGGCGACGAAGCACAGCTCGTGAGCACGTTCGTGAAGGCCGGCCGCGATCGAAGCGCCGTCTTCATCCTGGACCGTCACGGTGGGATGGAGGGTGATCTCTGTGAACCGTCCGACGCCATCGGCATCGATTTCCAGCGTGCCGCGCGGATGGTCCTCGTACCCGATGACGACGACATCTTCGGTGGCAGCCAGATACAGGTACCACAGCATATGGCACTGTGCCATCGCGGCCACCAGCAGCTCCTCGGGGTTCCAACGGTTGTCGTCGCCGCGGAATGCCGAATCGGCCGAGCCGGCCAGCGGCGGTTTGTTACCCGCCATGACCGTGTGATCACGGCTGTAGCGCCGTACATCGGCCGTTCCGTCGGGACCAGGATCCCAGAACAGGGAGGTGGTGTATTCGATTTTTCGACTCATGGGGCCTCCTGACGTCTCCACGAGTCTCCGGGCACCAAGCAACCAAAGGCAAGGGGCAAAAGGCTCTGTTCTCCTGGGCGACCGACTTTGGGTCCGGCCTCGGATCGCCTGTCCCGTTGGAGCGCACGGCAGCTCCGGGGTGTCACACCGGACCCAAACAGACGCCGGTCGGTCGCCTGGTCCACGCGTGACGAAGAGGCTCGTTGCGGCTCGGACTGCTGGCGCTTGTGGCTGGGAGCTGTTGGTCGGTCGGGCGACTTCAGGTCTGGCGTCGGATCGCCGACGACGTGAGTTCCCAACACGAAAACTCCCTCTACAGACTCCCGCCTAAGCCCAGACAAGCTGGGAGGACTATTCCGAATCTGGCTGCACGCAGCAGCGAGCGATGCGATCGATATCTCTAGAACGGCACCCCGACTGCTTCGCACAGCCATTTCATGAATGGCGCCGCCTTCTTGCAGTTCGCCGTGAAGTCCTCCAGGAAATGATCCGTGGTGATATCGGACTGTCGCAATCTCGTCGAGGCGATGAAGTCCTTGCGTTTCAAATCTTCGATGAGCGGATGGTTGGCGTCGAAGCCCTTGGGCGGGCGTGTCAGGGAGTCACCCTCCAAGCTGAAAACGTCCGTAAACCGTTTTCCGCGGGTTGCCTTCTTCCATCCGGTCGGGTCTTCATCGATTCTCTCTCGGATCTGGTACGCCACCTTTGTTTCGGGGCGCCAGAGGCCGAGACCCATGAAGCACTCGCCGGGCTGGAGATGGAGATAGAAGCCCGGCGCATGAACGTCTTTGGCCATGATGTGGCGGAACTGCATCCCGGTGTTTACCTTGTACGGAGTCTTGTCCTTGGCGAAACGGGTGTCTCGTTGGATACGAAACAGCGACCCTCCCACCGTGCGCGAATCGGTGACGAAATGGGGGGAGATCTTGGCGAGGGGCGCGGCGAAGTCATTGATGAAATCGAGCGCCGGCTCACGAATCACTGCCTCGTATTCCGCCTGGTGAGCCTTGAACCACTCGCGATCGTTGTTCTCGGCGAGGCGGCGAAGGAACGTGAACAGCTTCGGTGTGAAATAGCGTTTGCCCATGAGGGCAAACTAGTCACTCGCCCGGCCGAGAGGTCCGCCGAACTCGGGCCTTCTCCCGGTACGCTGCCGGCCGATGCCGCTCGTTCGGTCCGTCGTCGCCGCTCTCGTCCTTGTCCTGCTCACCGCAGGCATGGCTGCGGGCGCCCAAAGCGATCTCGAGAAGGCTGAATCCGAGTTCGAGAAGGCGCAGCAGGAGCGGCGTCAAGCTCAGAGCGAGCTCGGCTCTTCCCAGTCCAGTCGCGAGGCATTTGGCAGCGAGCTGGCGGCAACGCTCAACGAATATCAACAGACCAACGCCCAAATCGAAGTGCTGGCCAGATCCGTGGCCGGGCTCCGCTACGAGCTCGGCATCAAAGAAGACCGGGTACGAGAATTGCGCGGGCGGACGGAGGAGCGCGCCGTCGACGCCTACATGCGCAACGTCAGCGGTCCAACGGCACCGGTCTTTTTGGCCGACACGTTCTCCGAGGTCGGCCTCGTCAACGAGGTCGCGGCTTCCCAGATAGAAATCGATTCCACCCTCGCCGACGAGCTGGACGTCGCCAGGGCGGAGCTCGACGCGCTGCGCGCTCAGTATGACGGCCAGCGGCAGCAGCTCGACGGTTTGCGCCTCCAACTCGACCTACAAAGAGATGACCTCGAAATACTCTTTGGAAATGCCGACGACCGTGTGCTGCAGGCCTATCGCACCCTCGACGAGGCCGACGCTGCCTACGAGCTCGCCCTCGAACGACTCGATGAAGAACGTCGCAAGCGGCGGTGGACGGGATCCGTGGAGCAGTGGCGGCCGCTCGTAGAGCAATACTTCCCCCCGGAGCGAGTGGACGAAGCGATGTCGGTGATGTGGTGCGAATCGCGGGGCAACCCTGACGCCAAGAACCCGACATCGTCGGCCACCGGCCTGTTCCAGTTCCTGAGCGGCACGTGGGCATGGGCCTCGGTCGAAGCAGGGTGGGGAGGGTATTCGCGCCTCGACCCCGAGGCGAACATCGCCTCGGCTGCCTGGCTGGTCGGCTATTCGATTCGAACCAATCACCCTTATGGGGCGTGGGGCCATTGGGTGTGCCAGCCGTAGCTGTCTTGGCGCATAGCTTTCGGACGGGCTGACGAGACAAGCTCTAGTTTGAATACTTACCACCGAAGGGAGCTCCCGATGGAGCTAGGAGCGTTTTCCGTCAGCCTCGCTGTGAAAGACATGGCCGCCTCACGGTCCTTCTACAGCAAGCTTGGGTTCGAGATGGTCGGGGGGGACGGCGAGTCCTGGACGATTCTCGCCAATCAGTCCACCGTTATCGGGCTGTTCCACGGCATGTTCGAAACCAACATCCTGACGTTCAATCCCGGGTGGGAGGGCATCGCTCAACCACTCGAGAGCTTCACAGATGTGCGTGAGCTGAGCGGCCGATTACGGGAGCTTGGTATCGAGACCGGTGGTGACACCACCGAGGACAGCGCGGCCGGGCCCGCCAGCTTCACAGTCGTCGATCCCGACGGCAACGTGATACTCCTCGACCAGCACGTGTGAGCGGCGACGGGCGCATGGGGTCCGATGGTTCTGTCCGATCGAGTGGCTGATCAGATCAGGCGGCGGAGTGCCTCGCGGTAGTCCTCCGACTGTTCGTAGCCGAAGTGGCTCAGCACCGGCCCATCGGCCTCATGAGGGTCGAGCAGGCGAACATTGACTTCGACAGCTCCGATCGGGCCACCGATGAAGTCAGTGTCTCGATAGAGGTTCACCCATCGACCCTCCATCCGTTCGACGATCTCCCCAACGAGTTCATCGGAAACGTATTCCGGAAAGAACCGGGCATAGAGGCGTTCAACGGGAGAACCATACGTGAGGACCGCGACGAGGCTCAGATCGGACGTCTCATCGGCCAATGCTGCGAGCGCAAGCACCGAGCCCTGGCTATGCCCGGACAGCATCACGCCGCGCTCGCGATGGAATTCCAGCCTCTGCTTCAGGTCGGGCACCGTGCGCTCGCCATAGGAGGGAGGAGCAAATGGGTGAAAGCGACGCGGCCAGAACGTGGCAACGTCCCACAGGATCCCCACCACGCGCCGCATCGAGCTGCTTTGGTACGACCCCCACAGCAAGATGCCGCCGGTCAACGGGAGGGTGAGCAGAACGAAGGACGCAGTGTTCTCGAGCCATTGGAAAGGGTTCTGGAGGTTGGGATCCGAGAGGCCCTCGCCCGTCACGGCCACCTGCGCGAATACCACGAGAACCATCGCCACGAGCGTGATGGTGGCCGCAATGAGGATTCCGGGGACCTCGTCGGTGAGGCGCGCCAAGGCCCGGGCTCGGCGGATGCGCTCGAGATGGGGTCGATCGACGAATCCTTCGTACTCATCGGCGATGTCGTCAAGGGCTGGGCCTGCCCGGAGGCCACGAAGATATTGGGTGAGCCCGGCAACGAGGATCGTGACGAGGGCTATCAAGTACGAGGAAGCAACGATGCCGGCGGTGGGCGCCACCGAGAGGGGACCCGTTGCCGGCGTTTCTGCGATGTTCCGAACCAGGATCTCAGTTCCGGCGCCGAATGCCGAGATGAGGCCGGCTGCCGCCACCATGAGAGCCGGCGGCAGCGCCCACCGGTACAGTCGCTCAGTACGTGCCTCGGCGCGGATTGGCCGTCGCGACCGTCCTCGCCAGCTGGTGAGGCTCAAGAGCGCGATCAATACCACCTGGCTTGTGGTGTTGACGACCGCAAAGACCGAACCAGCGGTAGCGCCGGGCAAGAAGCTTCCTTCGCTGAGCGACGCGAGCTGATACATGACTGCCAGAAGGAAGGCGATACTTCCCCCCAACAGCGTCCAAAACGCTGCGACCGGGAGCCGCAACAAGTTGATGGCCACGGCGGCAGCTGCCACGAGAGCCAGACCCACTCCGACCATTGCTGTCTGGGGGGCTCGAGCTATCTGCTCGGCGGACCCCGCCAGCATTACACCGGTGACGGCGAGACCAGCCGATAAATGGCTGATGCCCAGGCGATGCGAGACGCCGAATTTCGACCAAAACTCTGGATCCTTCCAGCTGTCGGCAAACGTGGGGTCGCCGCCGAGATATGCCACTGCGCCCGGAGTCGAGGCCAGCTGAGATCGACGCGTGATGAAGGCGACGACAGCGAGAAGGCCGAGGGGCAGCAATGACCCTACGAGCAGCTGGCGGCCGGCATGCCCGGCGAAGCGATCGACGGGCCACATCCACCAGCGATCGGGGCATTCGTCTATCGCGCCGCACTGAATGATCAGGACATCGAAGGTCAGCCGGCAGGCCAGAAAAACAGCGGAGGTCGTCATCGTGAGAGCGATCAGCCTGGCCAGAATTCGGTTCAATCTGTCGGGGAGGGTCAAACCACGCTCGGCCTGGGTGGCATCGCCATCGTGCTCGATCATCCATCCGGCCAGGTTGGTGAGAGCAAACGGCGCCAGGATCAACCAGGCGGCGCGGGATGCGCTGGCGCGCGTGAGCCCGCCCCACGAATACGATTCGAGCTGGCGATCCGGTCCTTGTAGAAACCGGTCGCTGTCCTCGGTTGGGACGTAAAAGCCTGTCGTACCGTCGTTGGGGCTCTTGCTGTCTGCGAGGGTGACGCTGTCGACGCCGAGCACCTCGGTGGGTTTGGCGCCACCCACCCCGTGTACTCGGAGCTCGACTGGCCGGTCGGTCAGCTTGATCGTCGATTCTCCTTCGGCCATACCCTAAGGCATGATGTCTCATGTTTCGGGGAGCGGCGTACAGTTGAATTGCGCGAAACACTCGCGGGAGTTCCTCGCCGAAAGGTAGAAGATGTTCGGGCGGAAGAGCAAAGCAATGACGGCGGAAACGGAAGCCCTACCAGGGCGGGAAGAGGCGGTTGCCGTTCCCGACCGCCACTTCGTCAATGGGAACCAGTTGATCGGCCCCTGGCCTGACGGCACCGAGCTGGCGGTGTTCGGCATGGGTTGTTTCTGGGGCGCCGAACGGTTGTTCTGGCAGACCGACGGGGTCTTCTCCAGTGCAGTTGGCTACGCCGGCGGGTATACACCCAATCCCTCCTATCGAGAAGTATGCAGTGGAAAGACCGGACACGCCGAGGTCGTGCTCGTCGCATACGACCCGGCCAAGGTCACGTACGACGCCCTCCTGAAGGTTTTCTGGGAAGGGCACGATCCCACCCAAGGCATGCGGCAGGGCAACGATGTGGGATCGCAGTACCGGTCGGCGATCTACACCTTCTCAGACGAGCAGCTGGCTGCTGCCAAGGAATCGCGCGATCAATACCAAACCGAGCTGACCCGGGCCGGCTACGGCCAGGTCACCACCGAGATCGTCTCGGCGGGAGACTTCTATTACGCCGAGGATTACCACCAGCAGTACCTCGCCAAGAACCCCAACGGCTACTGCGGCATCGGCGGCACCGGGGTCAGCTGCCCTAGCTAGCCGAGCAAGGCAGGCCTTGCTTGGATTCTGGTCGAGCGGCACTTCGTGCCGCCGAGCACGATGAAGCAATAGTCCCCCCGGCGAAGCTGGGGGTGGAGAACACCAGAGGGGTTCTCCAAAGCAGTTGCATCGCAACTGCACGAAGGTACCGCCGCCCGATTGGGCGGGGGTAGGGGGGTGTCCAGCCCGTGCAGCTGGCTAATTCTTCTTTCTGGAATTCCAGCGAGGGTATGGCGGCGGTGTGGGCTTGCGGATCGTGTTTCTTCGACCGTGATGCGTCGACAGCTGAATGGCGGCGTGGTGGGCCGCTGCCCAACAGCAGACCCTGCCGAGGGACTACTGCAAAAAGCCGCGGGTCGGCGTCGCCGCCACCTCTACGGAGACGGCGGCGCGTTTCTCCTCACAGCTCGCCGTTTTGGAGGCGGGTGAGGACTTCGTCTCTCAGGAAGTCGATCGTGGGGCTTTCGGGATACTCGATCACGATGTCTGGCTCGATGCCGACTTCACCGAAATCGGTTCCATTGGGGGTTACCCAGCGGGCGATGGTGACCTTGAGGGCGCCACCGTTGCTGAGTGGGAAGTTCTGCTGCACCGTGTTCTTCCCAAACGACGTTTGACCGATGAGAGTCGCCC
>JBFGJH010000017.1:0-53181 GCA_041577335.1 Acidimicrobiia bacterium
AGCCGGACGATTCAACACAGCGAGAAGGTCGTCGACCGCAATCAGGTCGGGCGCCAGACCGATGCGGATGTACGCGAGTAAGGCCTTGACGGCCGATCGATCGAGGAACTCTTCTCCGACGGGTGCGTTGTGAGGCACACTACGGACCGTCAATTCGAGCTGGATGGGTAGGAGCGCGTGGTTGACCCGCGATAACACGGCGATGTCGGTCAACGAGCGGTCCACTCGCCACCGGTCGATCTTGTCGGCGGCGGCCGCAGCCAGCGCAGTGGGGGGAAGCTCGATGACTTCCAACCCTCCCGGCCGGCCCGACGAAGAGGTGATCGACTTTTCGATTCTTCGTTTGTTGTAGCCGAGCAGCGTGGCAGCCGATGTGGTCACATCTCTGGGGCATCGGTAGTTGGCCTCCAGCGCGTATGCCTGGGCGCCGGGGAAGAGGTCGGCGAAATCGATCAGGAAGTCCGGGGTGGCGCCCGCATATCCGTAGATGACCTGATCGTCGTCTCCCACTCCGAACACGTTGTACGCAGGTGCAGCCACCAAACGGAGCAACAGCAGAAAAGCCGGTGCCAAATCCTGAAACTCGTCGACCAGCAGATGGCGGGCCGACCCTTGTACTCGGCGCCGCACCGCCGGATCCGTGGCCAGGATGGAGATCGCCTGTGAGATCTGTTCGTCGAAGTCGAGGAGGTCACGTTGCTGCAGGATCTCGCAGTACCGCTCGAACAGGTCTACGAAGCCAGGGACGTCGTCTCTGGCTTCAGCGACGATTTCCGGCCGTTCGAGACCAATCCGTACCTGGCGAAGCGCTTCCAGGTAGGGCGCAGTGATGTCCTTGTTGACGGCCGGAGCCTGGGTGATGAGCGGCGCCAAGAGACGGCGTTGTTCGCCTTCCGTGATGACTTGAGCCTGGGGGCGCTTCTGGCGGACGATGGCGTAGGCCAACGAGTGGATGGTGCGAACGGTGGCAGGGAGATCTCCGAGTCGTTTCATCATCTCGTCCTTGGCCCGGGTGTTGTAGGCCACCGCAGTCACCAACTCAGGTTCGATCCACCGGTCGCGACGGAGATGCTCGAGCCGGGCGGTGAGCGTCCTCGTCTTCCCTGAGCCCGCTGGAGCGATGATTCTCGCTGGTCCGGAGCGGTGAGCCACAGCGGCGAGTTGATCGCTTGCCAGTTCGACAGACGGCGCCTTTGGGCTTGTCGGCGACGTATGCAGGGCGCCCAGCTCGATGCTTTCCCGATGCACAACTGGAAGATCTACCGCAATCGGGCCCCGCGGCCCGCCGTCGACCCAGGCGGCGCGACCATCTGCCAGCTCGACGTCCGCCGGTCCGCCAATTGCGGCACCGAGGCGTTCGGCTTTGCGCGCATGCCACCACACGAGCTCGCCGGAGCGGAGGTCGTAGTTGTTGGCCCACACCAGGAAGTGCAGTCGGTCTCGCTCGAACTCGAAGCGGGAGCCGAGCAGCCACGGCGGGCGGGAATCGATTTGTGGCTCGAGCAGCTCGCGCTGATCGACCAACAGGCGTACCACCACCGGAGCGCGAGAAGCGAACGCCTGATGCAGCCGGCTCAACACGTCGGCTGAATCCTGAAGAGCCGCGGCGGGGATCGCGACCGTCTCGGCACCGGAAAAGGCGTCCGGCGGAGCCTGGTCAGGACCGATGACGACACCCCGTCCGAGCTCAGGCGGTCCTGGGAAGGAAATCATCGTCCGCCAGAGTAACTCGGCTGTGTGACAGGAATGGAGCTGTTGGCAGCGAATTCAGTCTTGGGGCCCCACGGTCGGGAGTTGAGCCGGCATGAGGGGATTGGGACGCCGGTCGTGGTACTCGCGTAGGCGGGCTCGGTCGCACTCACTGCACAAGTCGATGGGCCGGGTCCCGACGACGGAGAGCTGGGTGCCTCGTCCCTTTTCGACGATCGCAAGCGGAACAGTCTGCACGTCGGTGCCGCCGCAGCTCGGGCATTGTTTCTCGAGAGCGCGAATCCAGCTGTGGCCGCAGGCGTCGCACACCATCTCGACCGAAGCGTCGGCCGGAGCGCCGCGCAGGTGCTCGTCGGAGCCACAGTTGGGGCAGACCGGGATCATCCTCAGGCGAAATGTGTCTTGGGCTTCGCTTCGAGCTCGCCGTCGACATAGATGTCGACCTTCTCGTTGTAAAAACAGACATATCCGGCGATCTCAATGGATTCTTTGACGGGAAATGGATAGCTCCACACCACGTCTTCGTGCCGGGCGACACCGGTGTCCACGGTCCAATAGACGGCGTCTCCCTTGTAGGGGCAGGATGTCACGAGATCGGTAGGAGACAGAAGGTCCATCCGGACATCGGTCTTGGGGAGGTAGTAGCGAGTCGGTAGGCCGGTCTCGAAGAGCAAGCGCGGCTGGTGCGAGTCGGCCACCACCACCCCGTCGATTTCGACTCGGATGTGGCGGGAGCTCTGGAGGATGTCGACGCGACTGAACGGGTCGCGGGGATGGACGTACACCTCTTCGTCTTCCTCATACCAGTGATCCATCGCGGCCCAGATGAATGCCACATGCTCGGCCAGCTCCTCGATTTTCGGTTCTGGGTATGCATAGGCACCAGCCGGCGCGGTCACACCATTGGCGTGCACGTCGTAGACGGTTGCCGTGCCGCGACTTGGTGACCGCTCCGTCTCGCCGGAATCGACGAGCACGCCGGGATCGATATCGGAAAGCGGGAGGTAGTACGTGGGATAGTACGGCTTCTCCCAAACGAGCAAGGGCGACGTCGTGTCGGCGATCACCGTTCCGCCCAGCTGGACGCGCACGCGCTTGTGACCTCTCTCGACTCTGACTCGACCTGCCATGATGACGCCTCCTTGATCCTGGGTCGCGCAACGCACGGCGTGATCCCGGCATTCCCTGAGCGAGAACGGTCACGGCGATATCGCGGAGTGCTCAGTTGCCGAGCGGCTCCAGCGAAGCGGCGAGGCGGATGATGTTGATCTCGTCCTCCGCACGGTGCAAGAAGGCGGCCATTTGGGCACGGGTGACGGTGTCGCTGGGGCAGTACTGGTCGGCCGTTGGCGGGTTGCAGCTCTTGGTGATGCCTGAGGTTCCCAGTTTGTTGATGTCTGCTTCGAACACCGAGGCGTTGTCGTCGGTGTACAGGTCGGCGTCGGCTCCTTCGGTGAGGCCGAGTGCTCTGACGATGAAGGCAGCCATTTGGGCGCGGGTGACCGATCCGCCTGGACAGAACTCGTCGTTGGTAGGTGGGTTGCAGCCCACCGTGATGCCGGCCCAGGCGAGCCATTCCACGTCTGCGAAGAAGGTGTTGTCGGACGGTACGTCTTCGAATCGGGCAACCGCGGGGATCTCGAAGACGTCGACAACGTTGATGGTGGCGGTGGCGGTGTCGCTGAGAGGTCCGTCTGAGACCGTCACGGCCAATTCGAAGGACGGCGTCGACTCGAAGTCCAGTGGGCCGGCAACGGCGATGTCACCGGTGGCGGAGTCGATGGCAAAGGCTCCCCCCGTATTCCCAGAGTCGATCGAATAGGTGACCGCGTCACCGTCTGGGTCGGTGGCCACCATTCTGCCGACGACCTCTCCCGCCGAGGCTGATTCGGGTACGGCGAAGGTTCCATCCTCGGCCTGGGGAGCCTCGTTGACCGCCAGGATATCGATCGTCACGTTTGCGATATCGGCGAGACCGCCGTCGGAGACCAGGATCGCCAGCAGGTATGAGGGCGTGGTCGCAAAGTCGAGGGGTCCTTGCACAACCAGCTCACCTGAGCTCGCATCGATCGAGAAGGCCCCACCCACATTGCCCGAAGTGATCGCGAAGGTGAGAGGATCCATATTGGCATCTGAGGCCGACACTGTTCCGATGGTCGTTCCCGCACCGGCATCCTCCGCCACCTCGAACGCGGCGTCGACGGCCACCGGAGCTTGAGCGGTCGCACATGATGGCTCCACGAAGTTGCCGATTCTCGACGACCACGTGCTCCCCGATGTCGCTGCGTAGTACTCCGTGGTGAACCAGAAGGTGCAGTCGTCGCTCGGATCCACCGTCATGGCGGAGTAGTCGCCCCAGCGATTCGAGCTGGTCTGCGAGCCGAGCCCGGCCTGCATCACGATCTCCGAACCGAGCGTTCCCAGTGGGTCGCCGGCCCGCCGTGTGGCATAGCGGATCGAGGGCGCCGAGCTGGAGGACGAGGCCGAATACCCGAGCGCGATGTTGCCGGCTCGATCCATTGCGATCGATGACATCCACCGGTCGAGTCCGTCGGCGAGGTCGTGGGTTCCCTCCTGGTGGAGCGTCCATGCTGCGCCTCCAACCGACCGCAGCTCGAACCAGCGGACTGCCGAGCCGACGTCGCCGGCGCCGCCGCCGACGGCGAACGTCCCGACCATCGACTCGTGGGTTCCGAAATTCCGATACGGCCATCGCCACATCGGCCATTCGCCGACCTGGTCGACCCTTTGGGCGGTGCCGGGCTGGCGAAGACATTCGAGATTGAAGAACCCGCACGCCGTGTAGGTGAATGGGGCCACCGGGAGCGAGGCGACCAGGTCGAAGGTGGTATTGGCCGGTGTTCCCCAATCGACGTGGAAGTCGTGCACCTCGATCCGGTCGGCGCCGCCGTGGAAGCTGTTGTCTTTGAAGGTGTAGAAGTGGTTCGGCGTCCCGGCCGGTGGAGGTGTTGGCCCGTCGACGTCACTGGGAAGCAAGAAGTTGGTTTCGCCGTCGAACTTCTGATAATTCGCCGCGGCGCCCGAGAGCATGGCAGCGCGGTCGAACACGTACGCCGTGTAGGTGGATTCGTTGGCGGACATGTAGTAGCCGTCGGGCCAGACGCCGATCTTGAAATAGTCGGGAAACTCGGATACATCGAACTGGTACAACCAATACGACCCGGTGGCATCGCCGGTGAGAGATACCGCGAAACACATGTGGTTCGGTTCGGCGAACTGCGTCAGCAACCATCGGTCGGCGAGCGGATCGTAGAGCGCGATGGGGTCTCCCCGATTGCCGGTACACACGCCCGTGGACCACAGGCTCCCCAAATCGAATGGGCCAACGAGGGACGTGCCGGCCTTGTCCCAGATCTGGACCTTGGTGGCATTGACCATTTGGACGTAGTGATTGGGCCCCACATCGCCGTTGGTGTCGGGAGGGGTGCAACCAGAACATGCCACCGGGTTTCCGATCCCTTCGAAGCTGAGGCCGAGTTCGGGGCTCCGAGCCGCCGACAGTTCCCTGCCGATGTTGATCAGCGGATCCAGCGGCGTCTCTTGGCGATTCCACGTGCCGCGAGCTCCACCGTCAGTCTCGCTTGCGAGCGGGTTGCGCCGAGGAGATGTCTCAACGGTGACCGCGGCGGGTCCCGACGGCGGCAGGTCGCGCAGCGGCTCACTCAGTGAAGGGCTGGTAGGGGTACCGAGTATCGGGCCGGAACCTTCGGGCGCCCGATCCTGGGCCGTGACGAGGGAGTCGGTGGGTGCGCCGGTCACGGCCGGCAGCACCGTGACGCCTCCCGCCACCGTGAGTACGACCAGCGCGGACGACCAGATTCGATTGCGCATCGGAATTCCCTCCCAGTGGGCCCGCACGTGTCGTTCATGATCGCACGCCGCCGCTGCCGTCGCCTCGCAAAAGGGGGCTGCCTGGAACGGCCGAGCCCAACGAGAACGACGCAGCCCCCGATTTCAATCCGGAAGCGGTGAGTCGTGGTTGCGCTGTTCCAGGGCGGCGTACGCTTCCCGCACTCGAGCAGCGGTGCGCGAGGCGGCTTCCTCACGCAGAACATCTCGCAGTCGCTCTCGCTCCAAGAGCTGTCGCGCCCACCAATCGGGATCGTATGGCCGATCCAACCCGGTAAGCGGTTTCCCTTTCCCGGGGAGGTCATCGAATTCCCCGGCAGCCATCGCTTCGCGGATGCGGCGTTCGACGAGCGACGTTGGGGGTTCAGGGAGAGGCTGTGGGGGTGGCATCGTTGGACCTTTGATTGATCGCCGAGTCGGTTCGATTCCACGACGCTTCGAGGCTGGCTTCCGTGGCACTGGATTCGGCGCCGGACGCGATTGCCTCGGCGGCTGGCAGGATTCGGAAGGTGCCCCCCTGGACCCATGTGGGGGTATAGGCGGCACCGTACGCCACCCATCGCCCGTTTCGCTCCGCGAATTCAACGGTCACGATGACGCCATCCTGGGTTGGCAGCGACCATTGTTGGTTGGAGAGGAAATTCCCGAGCCCGTAGACGATGTATTCATCGTCGACCAGCTCGATGGGTTGCACCACGTGGGCGTGGTGGCCGATCACGAGGTCGATGTCCTCGGACGCGATGAGTGCGTGTCCGAGATCATCCTGAAACGACGTTGGCGTCGTCTGATATTCCGCTCCCCAATGAATCGACGTGATCACCACGTTGGCTCCATCAGCGCGGGCCCGAGCTGCATCGGTGAGCATGGTGTCCTCGTCGATCAGATTGACGAGCCACGGCTTGTCGGACGGGAGGACCAAGCCGTTGAGGCCGTAGGTA
Organism: Acidimicrobiia bacterium; assembly: GCA_041577335.1. Classification (GTDB taxonomy): domain Bacteria; phylum Actinomycetota; class Acidimicrobiia; order Spongiisociales; family JAENVV01; genus JBFGJH01. The sequence continues at coordinate 6,519 of JBFGJH010000017.1, forward strand.
TACGACAGATGGGCCACGTTGACGCCGTTGACCTCGTACATCGGCGTGCGCAGTCTCTCGTCCTCGGAGCGGGCCATACCCGAGAAACCAATCCCGCGACCCTCGAGGACATCGATCGTGTTGATGACGCCGGTCTGGGACCGATCATACGAGTGGTTCGACGCCACCGAGCATCCGTCGTAGCCGGCGTAGACGATGGCGTCTGCCAGCTCCGCCGGGCCTTGGAACGAGGGATACCCCGAAAGCCCGGTGCTCGTGGGAGAGAGCGGAACCTCCAAATGGCAGATGGCCAGGTCCGCTCCCGCCAGGATTGGCTGAACCTCATCAAACATGGGGCGGAAGTCGTATGCTTCGCCGCTGAGGTCGCCGTAGGCTTCGGCGGCATAGTTGACCGGCATGTGCAGCAACAGGTCACCGGTGAAAGACACGGTGAACGTGGGTCGAGGCGGCACCGCCAGGGGCGTCAGGTCGAGGCCCCGCCCGAGGAACGAGGCCATCTGATCGCGGCGAACGTCTTCGCCGGGACAGAACCGATCATTGGCCGGCGGATTGCAGCCGGCGGTGACACCCGAAGCTGCCAGCGCGTTGATGTCGCTCTCGAACAGGGAGCCGTTGTCGTCGACAAAGGCATCCGGACCCGATTGGAGCTGCAATGCCCTGACGAGGAATGCTGCCATCTCGCCCCTGGTCACATAGTCGGACGGGCAGAAGAGATCGGGCCGGCACCCCGACGTGATTCCGGAGTCGGCGAGCCGGTTGATGCTGTCCTCGAAGATGGAGGTGCTGTCGTCCGTGAACCAGTCGGTTTCGGTGAGCCGGGGCAAGTCGAGGGCTCGGACCAGGAATGCGGCCATCTGGGCACGGGTTACCTCGCTATGCGGGCAGTACTCGTCGGCGTAGTCGCCGCCGCAACCACGCGTGATATCGGCGGCGGCAATCGCTTCGATATACCCTTCGTGAACGTTGCCGTCGTCATCCCAGAACGTTCCTCCGGGCGGGAGCGTCTGAGCAGGAGCGGGTAGTGCCGACGCCATAGCGCCCAGTGAGAGGGCAAGGACAACCGCCAATGTCCTCACAGCCGTTCGCCGAACCAGGTCGCCAGTCGCTCGCCGGCGAATCGGATGTGGTCCGCATCGGTGAGTAGATGATCGGCGCCCACGAGTGGAACGAAAGCTTTCGGTTGGGCAAGCATGCCGAAAATGCGTTCACCTTCCTCAACGGGCACGATGGAATCCTCGGGCGAGTGCAGGATCATGGTCGGGATCGTAGAGGCACCGATCGCGTTCGTGGAGTCGAATCGGTCGAGGTCGTCGAGAAACTGTTTCGATATCGGGAAGGTGCGACCTGCGATTGTGGCGAAGGCACAGCCCTCGATCTGAGCTCGCGCAGCCACGTCGGGTTCGATCAAGTTGGCGACGTGCTTGGCGCTGGCCGGCGCACCGATGATGGCGATCGCTCGGACGGGCCGGATCTTGGGCGCCGCCGTCAACACGGCCGCTCCGCCCAGAGAATGCCCGATGAGCCCGAGCGGCGCCGAGGTCTGTTCCGTGGTCCAGAGTGCCGCTCGCACCAGATCGCCGATGTTGGCAGCGAACGTAGATTGCTCGAATGCGCCTTCGCTCTCGCCGAGACCGGTGAAGTCGAACCGCAGCACGGCGAATCCGCGGTCGCTCAGGTGTGTCGCCAGTCGGGACACGATGGTGAGGTCCTTGGAGCATGTGAAGCAGTGCGCCAGGACGAGGGCGCCTCGGAGGGGTGCGGACGGCTCGTGCCACCGGCCCTCGAGGGTGTCGCCGTGAAAACCGGCAAATGTCACTGCTTCGGCCATTCCCATACAGCGTACCCGAGGGGCTTCAGTCGCCCGAGAATCGGGCCGATAACGAGAGGAGACCCTGGAGGGGACTACGTCGTGACTGATCGGCAAACCGAAACGCTGAAAGCTGCCCTGGAGGCAGCCGAGGCGGAATCTGCGGCCAAATCGCGGCTGATCTCTCATACCTCACACGAGATCCGCACCAACCTGGCTGGAGTGCTCGGACTCGCCCAGGCCGCTCAAGAAACTCGCCTTACACCGGAACAGCAGGAGTTCTTCCATCTCATCGTCAGCTCGGGCGACGCCATCTTGACCCTCGTCAATGACCTGCTCGACCTCTCCAAGATGGAAGCGGGCATGCTGGTCGTCGACCACACGCCCTTCGATCTCCACGGCACGATCGACGATGTTGTTGCGGCGTACCGGGGCACGTTTGCCGCCAAACACCTCTCGCTCCGCGTCGAACTCGATGAGCATCTACCCGCGAGGGTTGTCGGTGACCCGGGCCGCATTCGCCAGGTTTGTGCCAACCTCCTCGCCAACGCAGCACGTTTCACCGATACCGGCGGAGCGGTGCTCGAAGTCTCCGTGAAGGAGCGGAGCGCAGATTCGGTGCGGGTACAGTTTGCCGTCATCGACACCGGTGTCGGTGTGCCCGAGGATCGACGGGCCGCTATTTTCGCTCCCTACACTCAGGCGAACGCGAGCGCGGCGAGCAATCGGGGGGGCTCGGGTCTGGGTTTGTCGATCTCCCGCCAACTGGTTGAGCTGATGGGAGGCACGCTCAATCTGGAATCGACCGTCGGCGAGGGATCACGGTTCTTCTTCGATGTTCGCTTGGGTGTTGCTTCCGGCTCCGACGTCGCCGTCAGGCGGGCTGGTCTCGGCGATCTGAGCGACCTGCCAATGCTGGTTCTGTCTGCGCGACCGGAGACCGTTCAGGGAGCCATGGGAATCGCCGACGCTTCCATCGATGTTGCTGCCGACTCGGAGCAGATGGAGAAGTACCTGGCCAACTCCGCCGATCAGCCCTACGCATTGTTGATTCTCGAAGCCGGCGATGCTCTCGAAATCGCCCGAGTCCTTCGCCAGCGCGAAGAACTAGAAACTACTCACATCATGATCCTCACATCGACGGGCGAGCGTGGCGACGGCGCCCTCTGCCGAGAGCTGCGCGTCGGCGGCTACCTGACTGCGCCATATTCGGCCGACGACGTGGTCACAGCCGCCGCCGAGGTCATCGCCGGGCCGGCACCTGTCGACCTCACGGTGCTTGTCACGCGGCATTGGTTGAGAGAGCGGCGCAAACACCTGAGCCTCCTGATCGTGGATGACAGTCCAACGCTGAGGATGACATCGAGTCGGCTCCTGGAGAGGCGTGGGCACTCGGTCAAGACAGTCGGCAGTGGAGAGTCGGCGCTCGAAGCAGTTGCGGTTCATCGCTACGACGCCATCGTCATGGACATCCAGATGCCGGCCATGGATGGTTATGAAACCACGGCGCGAATCCGCAACTCGGAGTTCGGCGCCGACATTCCGATCATCGCCGTCAGCTCACACGCGAGTGCAGAGGCCGAATCCAGGATCCTGGCGGCAGGGGCTTTCGCGCTCCTGGCCCGGCCCTTTGACGTGTTCGACCTGGTCGCCACCATCGAGCGAGCCATAGGGGACTGATCGACCTACGATGCAGCGCATGCGCGTGCTGCTCCTTTCCACCTATGAGCTGGGTCATCAGCCGCTTCACCTCGCCGTTCCAGCCGCCCGCCTCGAAGCCGATGGTCACACTGTGGAAGTCATCGACCTTGCTGTCGATGCGCTCGACTGGCACGCGGTGGAACGTGCCGGCGCAGTGGCGATCTCCGTGCCGATGCACACGGCCATGGTCCTGGCGGTTGGCGTTGCTCGCAGGGTCCGGGCGCAACGGCCCGATCTTCCATTGGCGTTCTACGGCCTCTACGCCACGCTCGGCATCGACCCAACCGTGGATCGACTAGCCCACCGGGTCATCTCAGGTGAGTATGTGGAGCCTTTGAGCGAATGGATCGCAGAATTGTCGACCGGTCTGGCCCATCCCGGGCGTGCGATCGTTCGCGTCGGCAAGCCGCCGGCGGCGGTCCCACAACGCTCCGGCCTGCCCGCGCTCGACCGGTACGCACATCTGAAACTCGGCGACGAGCATCGTCTCGTTGGGTATGTCGAAGCCACCCAGGGTTGTCGGCACACCTGCCGACATTGCCCGGTTCCTGCCGTATATGGAGGGAGGTTCCGGGCCGTCGACGTCGAGTCGATACGTGCCGACGTCGACCAGTTGGTTGGTGGCGGAGCGCAGCACATCACTTTCGGCGATCCGGATTTCCTCAATGGGCCTGCCCACGCAGAGCGTGTCCTCGGAGTATTGCGCAGCGATCATCCCGAGTTGACGTTCGACGTCACAGTCAAGGTGGAGCACATCCTCGCCCACGCCGATATCTGGGAGCGCCTGGCAGCCACCGGGGTGTTGTTTGTGGTCTCGGCGTACGAGTCGGTCGACGATCGGACTCTGCTTCTCATGGACAAGGGCCATACCGCCGCTGATCTCGGTCCGGCCACCACGGTGCTGAGATCAGCCGGCATCGATGTTCGTCCGTCGCTGCTTCCCTTCACCCCGTGGACGGAGCTCCAGCATCTACCTTCTCTGTTCTCGTTCCTCTCGGAGTTCGATCTGCTGGGAAGCGTCGATCCGATCCAGCTGGCCATTCGCCTCCTGATTCCCAAGGGCAGCCTGATGCTCGAGCTTCCCGAGACCCAGGCCGCGGTAACCGGGTACCGGGCCGAGTCCCTGAGCTATCAATGGGAATCGGCCGACCCGCGCCTCGATGCTCTCCAGCGGCGGCTGGCGGATATTGCCGAGTCGGGTGCCGACCGAGAGGACCACTCCGCAACGTTGCTCGAACAGTGGGGGGCCGTTGTTGATGTCAGCGCCAGCACCCTCCCGGTGGCGATCCCAGCGGGAGCAGTTGCTGGGCGGCCCCGGCTCACGGAACCCTGGTTTTGCTGAGCGGAGCCAACTGCGAGCCAGGTTGGCTCGCTCGGCGATTGAGGGGCGGATACGCCCGGCTACCATCCGCGTAGGCCGCCGAGCGCACAGCCACATCGACGGCACACACATTGGCGATGGGCCCATGACGCCTGCGCGATGTCCGGCACGACACGAGTAGCAGCGGTCACTTCGGCCCTACCGTGCGAATCCGATGACCAGAGGCCGTCTCCGGCTGCGCTCAGGCCAGCGAATCGATTCGGGCTGTGACGTCACGGATCTCGCGGGCGAAGGCAGCTCGACGCTCGGCGAGACCAGGCCCGGTGAGCAATCCCCGGTTGTCAGCGAGCTTGAGCCCGGATTTGAAGAGCACCTGAGAAACCGCTTCCTCCGACGAGATCTTTTCCTGGAGGCGATACAGCTTGCCGAGCTCCAGGGCGCGTGCCAGAAATCCAGCCTCGTCGAATTCTTCGGAAGCTTCCTCTCGTTCGAGTTGGTCGCCCACGACCATATATGCCTCCATGAACGGCTTGAGCGCCCACGTGCTGAATATCGGTCGGCGCGCGGCCAGCATTTGCCGAGAGTTGCCTTCCTCGAGGTTCTGCTGCCACTGGCGATCGTGAAGGCGCATCTCGAATCCGAGCTCCGAGCGGAAGCTCTCCTTGTCTGGGAAGAAGAATTCGAACTTCAGCAGGTCGCGGAGGCGCATGACCTCATCCCAGAAGCACTCGACGGGGTCGCTGTGGGGGTGGGCGGCGAGGTGGACGAGCGCCAGTTCCACGATGCTGCCGCCCACGAAGTAGTGCACGATGGTGTTCCGGTAGTACGAGGCTGTGAGGTATTGGTCGTCGTGGATGCGATACACCGGTTCGGGCCCAGCGGTGAACGCGGTCACGATGTCATGCTCGGCCAAGCGATCGAGCGCCTCCTGGACCTGGTCCCGCCCATCCAGGCGCACCCGCTCGGTCACGGGAAGACGCCGCTTGTAGACGTAGGAGGTGAGGTCACTGAGGCTCTCCACGATCTGGTCGACCGTCATGACAACTCGACCGCTGGCCAGGAGCGCCAGGGTCACCGCCGACGTCGGAGTAATCGGCGTTACCCGGCTGATGCGCACCATCACCTCGAAAGCCAGTTTCTGGAGGGCGAGCGACATCTCCTCCGAATCGGGTGGCGTGCCGTCGGAAGCGGCGGGAAGCTCTTTGGCCATCGATATCGGCTCGCCAAACCTTATGTGCACGTTGCCGTATCGCCGTCGCAGCGATCGGACTGCCTTCACGAGCCACGTGAGGGACTCGCCCTCCTTGGCCTCGCCGCGCTGCTCTCTGGCATAGTCCGATACGTCTTGTATCTGGTCGTACGCGATACAGATGGGTATCAGGATCACGTCCTCGGCCTTGTCCCGGCGAAGGCTGTCGGCGACGTACGTGAGCATTCCGAACTTGGGCGGGAGCAGCTTCCCCGATCGCGACCTACCCCCCTCCGGATACCACTCGAGTGGGAAGCGCTTCTCGATGAGAAAATCGATGTACGACTGAAGCGCAAACTTGTAGACCGGCTTGTCTTTGAATGAGCGGCGGATGAAGAAGACACCCGATCGGCGGATCAACGGCCCCACCGGGAAGAAATTGAGGTTTATGCCCCCGGCCGTGTGATTGGGCGGGAGGTCGTTTTCCCACAGCATGAATTGCAGGACGAGTCGGTCGAGCTGCGACTTGTGCGACGGCAGGAAGACCAGCGGGTGCTGCTCCGACATCTGGTAGATCTCAGCGAGTTGGGAAGCGTCGTAGTTGAGGGAGTTGTACCCCTGGCGGTAGAGCCAGTGGATGAGGTTGGCCATGACGTCGATGACGAGCGGGCTGTGTTTGGCGGCGATCTCCCTGAGATTGCGGCTTGCCTGGCGGTGAACGGAGTCGTACGACCGCGACCCTTCGTCGGCCAGGTGAGCGATCCCATCCTTGAAACTGCCCGATCGAAGGATTTCCTCGTGCAGGAATTTCGGAACCTTGTACCGATCGCCGCGAAATGCCCGTTCGGCACGCTCCAGGGCCAGCCAGGCGCGCCGCGCCACGAAATCGCCGAGTGAATGGGTGTCGGATCCGCTGCGCCATGCTTCGCGAAGCTCGGCACCGCCTGCGCCGTCTCCCAAAACCAGGCGGACCCGATCGGGAGCCATCGCCAGGATGGCGTACTGGCGGAGAGCGTCGGGATCGCGCGGGTCGCCCAGCTTCGCCAGATCGGTGATGCGGACCGACCTCGTCCCCTGGCGATCAGGCCCCGCCCACACGGTTTTCACCGGAACCACGAGTGGGTCGTCATCGCGGCCGAGCCGGGCGTGCAGCCGCCGATCGGGTCGGCGAACCCTCCGGCGCCGTGACGAAGGTATGCGGATGGTCTCGTAACGGCCCTGGGCGTGGCGGCGTGCCCAGCTCTCGATGAGACGCATCTCGAGAGTGGTCGAGGCGTCGACGAGCAGAACAGTCGTACGCCCCTCGGCGGCCGGCCATGCGGGCTCATATGGCAGCGGCGTTTCTCCGTTGGGGACCAGGTTCATAGCCCGATTCTATGGCCTGATCGGACCGGCCGTCGACCGGAGCGAGGACCGAAGGCGCACAGCGTGGACATCGTCGGCGGAGCAGGGGTTCGGTCTCGGTCTCCCTCGACTAGGTTGCCCGCATGCGACTGGTCGTTCAACGAGTCACGGGTGCATCGGTCACGAGTGACGGCGCCTCTGTCGGTGCCATCGGTCCCGGCTTGGTTGTACTCATCGGCGTCACCCAAGCCGACGGTGAGGCTGATGCCGCGGCCCTTGCCGACAAACTCGCCGGGTTGCGGATCTTCGGCGACGAGGCCGGAAAGATGAACCGCAGCGTCGCCGACGTTCATGGATCGGTTCTCGTGGTGAGCCAGTTCACACTGTATGGCGACGCCCGGCGAGGACGCCGTCCGTCGTTTACCGCGGCGGCCGAACCGGATCATGCTGAACGGCTCATCGAGCTGTTTTGCGTTGAGCTGGCCGGCCACGGCGTGCCGGTCGAAACGGGCCGGTTCCGAACCTCTATGCAGGTTTCGCTCACCAACGACGGGCCGGTCACCCTCATTCTCGAGGCTCGGGGTGGCCAGATTCTGTGAGTGCTTGCAGGTGAGCGCGGCCCGGTTCACAGAACCTCACAAAATCACACGACCTGCACGCCGCGCCCGGAGTGGGGTCGAAAGCGGCGTCACTGATACCGGCGACGACCGTCTGCAGGTTGCTGCGAGCAGTTGCCAACCAATCGGCATCGACCGCCTGGGAACGCTCCTCGAGGACTCCTCCGCCGAGATAGGCGAAGGTCACTGCCAGCTCGGCGGGTCGAGGGCCGAAAGCGCCGTCGGCGACCGCCAACGCGTAGGCCTCGAGCTGGCGGTCGGCCGCCTCGGCGTTTGACGACCGCCCCGACTTGAAGTCAACGATCTCCCAACCCGGGTAGATCGCGTCGACCCGGCCGCGAATGGCTGCTCCTTCCAGGCTCAAATCGAAGGGCGCCTCCACGAACAGAGGCTGAGTCTCGGCGAATCGAGAGGCTTCGAACACCTCGAACGGCCCCGGTCCTGTCCGTGACTTCGGCGCATCGTCGAGCGAGGTTGCGTCGTACAGCGAATCGGAGATGTCGGTGAGGGGGATGGCCCCACGGTTGTGAAGCTCAATCCGTCGGTGTACCTCGACGCCCACGGTTGCTGCCGTCGAGGGTCGCCGGGGAAGGGGGTCGACCGCGGTCCAGAAATACCGCTTGGGGCACATCGAGTAGGTGACGAGGTTGGTGACGGACACTTCAAAACGGGATGAGGCTGCCTCGGGCTCGTGAGGCGATGGCAGGCTGAAGAGCATTTCCTGCATGGAGTCCATGGCGACATCGTAGGAGGACCCAATCCCGAGCTCCGCAGCCCGCGAGGCGGCCCAGCTCGGGTCAGCGAATAGGCGCCGAATCGCTGCGCTCCACCCTTCATCGCCGAAGAGGGGATCGGGTCCCAGGCCGTCGGCGTCAGGAAGAAGCATGCCGGGCGGAGCCTCGGGCATCTCTGCGGTGCCACGATCGGCTACGACGGGGCTGGCCTGGGCCAGTTCGTAGAGGTCGCTCTTCTTCTTGGCGTTCTTGGTGGGAGTGGGGTGGCCGTACCACCAAGCACCGGTGATCCACAGGCGCGATTTTGCTCGTGTGGCAGCGACGTACGCCAAACGCCATTCAGATCGGTTGTGGCGGTCCCTGAGGATGTCCTTGCGGACGCGCGGCGTCATGTCTGCTGTCACGGCGGGATCGGGTTGGCCCTCGATGCGGAGCTCGTACGGCAAGATCGTCGCCGAAGCGAAGGGGTCATCGAACCGCTGTGATTTTGATGGAAAGTTCTCGCGATACACGGTCGGGACGAACACCGCCTCCCACTCGAGGCCCTTGGCCCGGTGAACCGTCAGGAGTGCCACTGCGTTCTCGCCAGACAGGTGAGCGGCACTCAATTCCTCGGCATCCTCTGCGGCCATCATTCGCAAATAGTGCAGGAACGTATCGAGGGAGGGACGACCCTCCAACGGGCTCCATTCTTCGGCCAAGTCGAGGAACCGATACATGTTGAGGCGTGCTGATTGACGTGAGGCCGAAGCCATTGCCTCGATCTCAGGCCACGTGCCTGTCTCGCTGAGTATGTGGCGCACAAGCTCAACCAGCCTCACTCCCTGGGCTGCTTCGAGCAGGCGTCGGTAGGTGACGGTGAACTCGGCGAGCGCTTCGACAGCCCGGGGCTCGAGGCCTTCGATGGTTGGTGCGTGTTCGGCGGCTTCGACGAGCGTGTGGACCAGATCGGCATCGCCAGCGTCGGCATTGTGTGACTTGATCCAATCGGCGAGCGGACGAATGTCTCCAAGACCGAGCCGATAACGACTGCCAAGCAAAACGCGAAGGAGGGCTGCGTGGTCGCCCGGATGGCCGAGGATTCGTAGCCACGCATGGACATCGGCGATTTCCGGGATGTCGAGGAGGCCACCGACGTTGGCAACCTCGACAGGGACGTCAGCATCTTCGAGCGTTTTGCGGATGAGCTCGATGCTCCGGTTCTTGCGAAAGAGCACCGCCATGTCGCGCCACTCCAGCCCGTCGGCCTTCATGCGGAGGACTTCGTCAGCGATGAAGCCCGCTTCGTCGACGGCCGTTGCGAACCACCGACAACTCACCTCTCCCTCGACGGCGCCGTCGACAGGGGTGAGGTCAAGCGTTCCACGAGCGGCAACGATCCCTCGAATCGTGTTGGCGAACTCCAAGATGCGACGGCCCGATCGACGGTTGAGCGAAAGAGGCAAAGATTGGGCGGGCTCGCCCGCCTGGTCGGGAAAGTGATCGGGGAATCGTTCGAAATTGGCGGGAGTTGCCCCGCGCCATTCATAGATCGTCTGGTCGACGTCTCCAACTGCCGTGATCGGAAATCCGAGGCCGAAGATCGTTTGCAGGAGCATTCGCTGGGCGGGATTGGTGTCCTGGTACTCGTCAAGGAACACTGCTCGGTATCGGCTTCGGATTCGCGCTGCGATGTCAGGGAATCGGGACACGAGGAAATAGGCGCGTCCGATCAGATCTCCGTAGTCGATCACGCCGAGTCGCCGTTTCGCCGTCTCGAACCGCTCGATCACCTTTGCGTAGTCGATGCGCTCGAGGCCGAGCGGTTGTGTCGGATCTCCGCATGCTGCCAGCTGCTCGGGCGTCGCCAGGTTCTCGGCCAGTCGCCCGGCCAGTTGTGTTGCCAAGTCGACCGTCTGGTCCCAGGTGGTGTTGAGTACCGTCACGGGCGTTTCGTCGATCGCATCAGACATGATTTGGCGAGCGAAGGTGGGCGTTATGAGACCGGCACCTCGCTCGACGCCGACGAACGCTCCAAACTCCTCGAGAATCGAGTGGGCGAACCCGTGGTACGTCTTGATGTCCACGACATCAATGGCTTCGAGATCGGACTCTTGCCGAGCGCCGGCCACGGTGGAGTTCACGCGCGTAGAGAGCTCGGCTGCTGCCTTGTTGGTGAAGGTGAGCCCGAGGATCGTGCCGGACTCGGCCGCAGATGTGACCAGCGCCGCAATACGAAGGGCCAAAGTCGTCGTTTTGCCCGTCCCGGCGCCTGCCGCAATTCGGAGAGGGGCATCGGCAGCCGCGAGGATCGCCGATTGTTCGGGTGTCGGAACGATGCGAGTCATCTGACAAACGCCTCCCGTCCTTCGGGAAAGGCCGGGCATACCAGTCTCACCGAACATCGCTCGCATTTCGGGCTCACCCGCGGGTTCCAGTTCTCGGCCGCGATTCCGTCGGCGATGGCGCTCAGCCGCTCCCTGATCTCAGGTAGGCGGGTGGGGTCGAGCGCTCGATAGGTCGGCCGGGGGCGGCCGAGTGGGAACCACAGCTCCGCTTCGGCCGGTTCTCCGAATTCGAGTATCTGGGGGTCCTCGAGAGCGGCGAGGAGATAGAAACCCAATTGAAGGGAGGTGGCGGCATCGTCCTTGGTTGTAACCGTCGCGGACGTCTTGTAGTCGACGATGCGGATGAGGCCGTCCTCTTCCTCGATCCGATCTGCACGGCCAATCCAGGCGACACCATCGATGTCGAGCGAAAGCGGATGTTCGAGCAGCCTCACCCGTGCATTCGGCCGGATCCACTCGTCGTACAGCGCGTCGATGAGGCCCCGTGCCCGCCTTCGCCACGCAACCCGGCGCTCGCCGACGCCGAGCTCGTAGAACTCGAATGCAGCCTCGAGTGCGGCGGCCGCATCCTCGCGCGTCGAGCGCGGAGCTCCGCGCTCCAGCGCCGCGCGCTCGGCCAACTCGAGCACGTCGTGGATCATGGTGCCAAACGTCCCGTACGGGCCGTAATCGGCGTCGACCGCCAATCGCCGCTCCAGGGCATATCTGCGCGGACAGGCGTCGTACTTCTCTGCCTGGCTCGGTGAGAGGCGGAGCGGCGGCGCAACCACGCCAGTATCCGGTCCTTTCGGGCGGATCGTGGTGAAAGACGACGCGGGCCGCACGCCAGGATTCGGCCGCCTGACCAGCAGGTCCACTGCTGCCAAGCGAGACGGCGCCGGGCCGGTGGGGTCTGCGGCCATTCGACGCAACGATGCTTCTGCTTCGAGATAGGTGAGCGGCGTATCGTCACCTTCCGCCGTTGGACCTGTGAGGATTTCGCGTCCGGCTACCACGCTGAGAAAGCGGCTGGGCCGTTCGTTGCCGAGATCGAATCCGGCCGTAGTGGAGGTCCAAACGACTCGGCGCGAGGCTCTGGTGGTGGCCGTGTAGGCGAGACGGGTCTCTTCTCGCATCTGTTCGGCCGCTTCGGTCGCCGGGTCCTCGATCCATTGAGTCCCAAGCCGTCTGGGCTGAAGAAGCGACCGGTGTCTTCGCAGGTCGGGGAACACGTCCTCGACGGCGTCGGCGACGAACACCACGTCGAAGTCGAGGCCCTTGGCCTGGTGCAACGTGGTGAGAGTGACCCGCTCTTGGTTGGTTGCCCCGAGCGTCAGCAGCGGTTCCGCTTCGAAATCGTCGCTCTCGGCCAGCCGCCGGTATTCGAGGAGGGATCGGTGCGGATCACGCTCGTACAGCCTCCCCAGCGACTGGCTGAAGGACGCCAGTGCTGCCCGCCAATCCGAACGTGCTCCGACGTCCACCACGGAGGCGAATTGGGGTAGGGCGGTCCAGGCATGCCAGAAACCAGCGGAGGCGGGTTGATCGACGGCCCAGGAGGGATCCGCCAGTAGCGCGGCGAGGTGGTGGGCGTCGTCGAAGGTCTCACCGAGGATCGTCGACCATCTGCTGTCGGTGAGATACCTGGCTCGGAGCGCTCGCCGCTCTGCTCCCAAGGTCAGTCGGAACAACGGACCCAACAGCAATCGCCGCACGGCCCGATCGACCTCGGCCGCCATCGTCGGTCCCAGCGGGGCGGCGTCGTTGGCTGCCGCGAAGGCAAGATCGAAAACGGCTCGGACGGCGGGATGGTCGACGAGGCGTGCGTCTGGAGTGTTATGAGTGATGCCGCGGCGGGAGAGTGCCCGTGACAGCTCGTTGAGCAGGCCCCGCTTGGTACGGACCAGCACCGCCACACGCGATGGAGAGATCTGATCGGTGAGAGTCATCCGCTGGATCTCTGCCGCGATCCACTCGGCCTCCTCCGACGCCTGGCTGAACACGTACGCCTCGACCGATCCGTGATGAGGAGCCGGCGCAACCTCGTCGGCATTGCCCGAGTGGCCACGCCCCAGGAGACGGCGCCCCGCCTCGAGGACCTGTGAGGGGCAGCGAAACGATTGAGCGAGGGTGATCGTGCGGACTGGGCCGTGGTGGGAGAAGTCGTCGGCGAACGACAGGATGTTTCCCGGCTCGGCGCCGCGAAACCGGTAAATCGACTGGTCGGGGTCGCCGGCCACTGCGACATTGCCGTGTCCGGCAGCCAGATGTTGGATCATGAGCCCCTGGGAGGCGGTGGTGTCCTGGTATTCATCGACCAGCACATAGGAGAACTGTTCGGCGACGGCTTCCACGACGCCTTCGGTTGACAGCACGCGCACGGCTTGCGCCTGGAGCGTGCCGTAATCGATGCGGCCATGGGCTTTGAGCTCGTCGAGATATCGACGCCGGAAACGCGCCAAGCCGCGCCAATCGGGGTGGGCGGCCTCTCGCTGGGCGAGATCTTCATCGTCAACCAGATATTCCTGACTCCGCATGATGAAGTCCGCGACCTCTCGGGCGAACGTCTGCGTGGTCAGGATGGTACGGAATGTCGGTGACCATTGGCCGTCAGGCTCGGTGCTGAGCAGGTCTTTCACCACGGCGACCTGCTCGGGGCCCGTGAGCAGGGTTGGCATGGCCGGCCAACCGAGGTGCTCGGGCGCGTACGTCTCGAGAATGCGATACGCGAGAGAGTGGAACGTGACACCTCGGGGTGGAGTTCCGCCGGCTTGGGCTCTGATTCGCTGGGTGAGCCGATCGGCTGCGCGCCGCGAAAACGTAAGGACGGCCATGGATCTTGGTGGCACCCCCTGTTCCACCAGGTATGCGCATCGGCGAGCCAAGAACTCGGTCTTTCCCGTGCCCGGCCCGGCGAGGATCAGCTGCGGTCCGGAAGCGTCCGCCACGGCGGCAGGCCAATCCCCAGGGTTCAAACGAACGGTTTCCACCGCGCTCAGAGTAGAGCGAAGTCGGGCGCCGCTGTCAGGCCGCGAGCGAGTATTCGTCGCTCTCCGAACGGCACACTGGACAGTCGGCGTGGTCGCCGCTGAAGATCTCGTCGACCGTGATTCCGAAGCTTGCAAAGAGTTCGTGTACTGATTTCATGTCATCAACATACGATGAGGGTGTGACATATTCTCATCGGAGGCGAATCGTGAGTCCGACGGGCCACCTCATCATCGAAGCACACGCCTGATTCGGACAGGTGCGCCTCATTTCCGCTGTCGGCGCGGTGAGCGGGCTGCCGGAGCCTCGCCCTAGCGACGGCCCATGAACAAACGAAGGATGTACCAGAACATCAGCGCCACGGCTGCGAAGAGCTCGAGAGCTGCCGCGACGTAGCGGTCGGTTGGGAAGTGGTGCAACACATTCGAGGTGTTGTAGAGAATGACTGCCCCAGCGAACACGATCATCGCAATCGAGAAGAGCGTGCCCAACTCGAAGCCGACGAGTACGGACGCCACGATGGCGGCCAGTGCTCCGAATCCAATCCAGATGAGCGCCGTCCGCATGAAGGAGAAATCCTTGCGGGTGACGAACACGATGCCCGTGAGAACGGTGAAGCCCACGAGGGTGGCGAACGCCGCAGAGGTGATTACACCCGGATACGACGTCGCGGCGAGGAGCAAGATCGGGGCAAAGATCAAGGCCTCGGCAACCACGTAGATCCCCAAGGCGAGGTACTGGAGCGGTCGAGACAGCGCTCGGTGGGCCATCGAGGAAGCCACCGAGGCGATCGCGATGAAGCCGAAGATGATGAGCAACCAGTTCGTTCTCAGGACGAAGTCGAGCAGCGTTTCGGCAATTCCGCTCGCGAAGAAGACGTATTCGACGGCGACGAAGGCCATGATCGCCGCGAAGAGATGAGCATACGTGCGCGTGATGAACGCAGAGCGCTCTCCCACACTGGAGGCGTCAGCCGGAATCCGAGGAATGTCCATTTCTCGCACGATGTCTCCTTGTTTGCCAGGCCATGCCCGGCTCGTAACCAGACATGGTATCGGGTTTGACCGGTAATCCGTGAGGAAGGTTCCGCGGAATCTGTCAGTGTGGCGTCGTACGGTCGGAGTCATGGACACGATGACCCACCAGATCAGACCCCACGAGCACGAGGCGCTACGCAGCGAGGCCGGCGTTTCCCTGATCGATGATGCCGAGTTGTTCGGGGCCCCCGTCTTGGCCTTCGACCAGTCGCTCTTCGTTTGCCCCAACTGCGAGCACGGGCATAGCGCGATGCTGGAGTTGCAGAGCCTGTACACCGAGGTCGCCTCTTGTGCCGACTGTGGAATCGTGCTGGCTGCCTGACGAAGTCAAGGGCCTACCAGGAGGCAAGATCTCCAGGAGTTTCTTTGATCGGGAGGTGGTCCTGGTACGGGCGGAGAGTGCCCGATCTCGAGATCGTGGCGAGACTCAAACCATGTTCCAGGGCTGCCGGTGCGAGATGTTGAGGATCACGTTCCACCAGAATCGCCACTCGACTGTACTTGGCGATTTCGGCGAGGCTCCTGACGGTCGCCGACAGAGCTTGGCGATCACGCTCGCCGACCGGGCGATCGCCAAGCCGATCGCCGCGTCGGAGGTAGCCGAATCCAAAGGCCGAGCACAGGGCTCCCAACACCGGGAAAGAGAAATCGCCTGGTTCGTCCGACGATCGTCCGTCGACCAAGGTATCGACTCGATTCAGCTCGAGCAGGCGCGCCAACTCCGAATAGGAGAGATCCGATCTCAGGATGAGGTACAGGTCGTGCACGATCTTCGCAGTCTCGAATTCGGGGCGGTCTCAGCCGCGCCGGCCAGTGTGAAGCCTCTAACTTAGTGAGGACGCGAGGAGACAGATGGAGTCCGAAGTACTCGAGTGGGAATCGCCGATGTTCGCCGAGGCGGTCGGCCAGTTCGATCGCGTGGCCACGTTCATAGGACTCGACGAAAACGTCGCTGCTCGGCTGCGCACGCCGCAACGGTCGCTGGTGGTCACTTTCCCGTTTCGGCGCGATGAGTATGGCGAGGTCGACACCCTGTACGGGTATCGCGTTCAGCACGTACTCACGATGGGCCCAACCAAGGGTGGGATTCGATATGCGCCCGACGTGAACCTCGGCGAGGTCGCTGCGCTAGCCATGCTGATGACCTGGAAGTGCTCCATTGTCGGATTGCCCTTCGGAGGCGCCAAAGGGGGTGTCCGGGTTACGCCTCAGGGGCTCACGAGAGCCGAGATGCAGCGCGTCACCCGTCGGTACACGGCCGAGATCATCAACTTCATCGGCCCCAGCAACGACATCCCGGCTCCCGATCTCGGCACGAATGAGCAAGTGATGGCATGGCTGATGGACACGTACTCGCAGCACGTCGGGCACGCGACGCCGGCGGTGGTTACTGGAAAGCCCCCTGAGCTCGGCGGATCCATCGCCAGACGGGAGGCCACGGGTCGAGGAGTTGTCAGCCTGCTCCCATCGGCGGCTGCTCACGTTGGCATGGAAGTAGATGGGGCCCGGGTTGCAATCCACGGCTTCGGCAACGTCGGCAGGTATGCCGCCGTGGCGGCGGCCGAGATCGGCTGCCAAGTGGTGGCAGTCTCCGATATCTCGGGCGGCCTGTACAACCCGGCCGGACTGCCCATTGCCAAAGTCACCGAATGGGTCGACTCGCACGGAACGTTGGAAGGCTGCCCGGAGGGCGAGCCAATCTCCAACGAGGACGTCTTCCTCGTGGATTGCGAGGTGCTGATCCCGGCCGCCGTGGGCGGCGTGATCACCGACAAGAACGCTCGGGACATCACCGCAAAGATCGTCTTGGAGGGGGCCAACAACCCGACCACGGGAGCTGCCGATGCCATTCTCGACAGTCGTGGCGTGTTCCTCGTTCCCGACATCCTGGCCAACGCCGGTGGGGTGACCGTGTCCTATTTCGAGTGGGTCCAGGATCTCCAAAACTACTTCTGGTCGGAAAACGAAATCGTCGGGCGGCTCAGGGAGATCATGAGTAGGGCCTTCGACGACGTGCTGGCCGTTTCCGAAAAACGGCAGGTGAACATGCGAACCGCAGCCCTCATCAAAGGAATCGAACGGGTCGCGCAGGCCAAGCTGGTTCGGGGCGTCTATCCCTGAGCGTCCTCGGGGCCCGCGACGGCCAACGAGGAGGTGATGGAGCTCCATCGGAGCTAAATTACAAATGTGTCACTTCGGTGGCGTATAGTCCCACTCATGGCACTGGAACGCCTTTCACCTAGCCGAGCGTCAGACTTCAAGCTCTGCCCGCAGCTCTTCAAATTCAGATCGATCGACAAGATCCCCGAACCCACCACGGTGCATCAAGCGCGGGGAACAACTGCTCACCTCGCCCTGCAGAACCTTTACGACCTCCCGGCGAGCGAACGGACGGCCGATGCGCTCTACGACCTGTTCCGCGAGGCCTGGTCTGAGCTCCGCCACGACGAGGAGTTCTTGGACTTGTTCGAATCGATCGAAGAGGAGCGATCGTGGGGGCTCGAATCGATGGAACTGCTCCGTAACTATTTTGCGGTGGAGGATCCCACCAAGATCACGCCACTCGATCGTGAGCTCGACATGACGGAAGACCTGGACGGCGGCTTGGTCATTCGGGGAATCCTCGACCGGATCGATGAGCTTCCCAACGGCGACCTCGTGATACTCGACTACAAGACGGGGAAAGCTCCTCCAGAGCGCTACTCGCTGCCTGCATTCTTTGCGCTCAAGATCTACGCGCTTCTTGTTCGCCAACGGTTGGGCAAGACGCCGGTCGAGCTCCGCCTCATGTACCTGAACGGCCCGACTCTGTATCGGATTCCTGTCCACGATCGCCAGCTCGATGCGATGGACCAGCAGCTGCGAGCGCTGTGGCAGCGGATCAACCTCTGCATCGAAACGGACACGTTCCCTCCGCGTGTCAACAAGCTGTGCGACTGGTGCTCCTATCAGGACCGGTGTCCCGCGTTCGCCGAGGCCCAGTCACAAGCGGAGGCCGAAGAGCTGTCTGTCGCGGCCGTCGGCTGAGAAAAACCTGGGTTCGCGAATTCTTTCCATCAATCTGGCTTGCAGAGTGCCCGGCGGAACAAGTACTTTGATCTGACCGTCGCAGGGGAGACCCTGAGGCGGATCGGTGAAGCTTCGGTTTCATCGAAGCGGCCAGGAGGTCGGGCTTTCGGGTCCGGAGGAATGGTCGCACGGAAGGCCCCGAGGGGACGAAGGTGAGAGCCGGAGTCTCAGCGGGGTCTTTCGCTTTGCGTCGACCCTCGTAGGCTCGGGTCGAGCTGTGCCTCACCTTCGGCTCGGCTTCGTTCTGTTCGTGCGAGCCCTCCGTGCCGCCGCGCATCCGCCGCACCTCCCTGCTCGGAGATCCTGCTTCGTCGGCGACGCATGACTCACGACTCATGACTCATGACTCATGGGTCTTGGGTCGAACCTACGGCCTGTCGATCGAGTTCCAACTCTTGGACGGGTTCCAAGGCGTGTCGTAAAAACGATCCCAAAGCGGGGTAATTCGAGGGGTCGCGAAAGTTTCCAAAATCTCGCGAAATCTACCTACGCTCTGAGCTTGATCCCGGGATGCGGCTGTTCTACTTTCCTACTTGTCCGGAAGGGGAGACCCAGAAGGAGGCAGGTGGAAGCCAAAACGGGTTCGCTCGGGATGGTGGAAGTCTGGCCTCGGTGGAAGCCGGCGCCTTCGGGCGACGGGGGAAGTCGGGGAGAATGGATTCTTCGGAATCCAGCCCGCTGGCCAGAGATGGTCAGCACGGCGGACGGAGTCGGTGCCCTTCGGGGTAGTGGATCCAGAAGCCCCGGCCTTCGGGTCGGACGCCGAAAGCAGGGGAATCCTTCGGGAATTCCATGCGGACGGCAGGGGTCTTGGAGACAAGATCTCGCCGGCGAAGAGGTGAGAGCCTCAGAACCGGCAGCGGAGCTCAACCCGAGAGGGGATCGAGCGCCGGCTCGGAACAGCCCTCGGGCTGGTACGGGCAAAATGCCCGGTCAGGGGACGACGCCTTCGGGCGGAGAAACCGGCAGGGTTTGAGAGCCCCGAGAGGGTGGACGCTTCGGCAGATACTCCCTCGGGGTTTCTCGCGTCTGGGGGGTTGATCGAGCGCTCTCCCCGCTAGATTCCTAGCCATGGGATTTCCCGAACGACACCTCAGCGACAATGAGGAAATCGTCCGACAATTCCGTCCCCATTGGAAAGTCCTCCTCGGCTCGATCATTCTGTTCGACGCCATCATGGCGATCGGGATCCTGATCGGTGTGTTCACGAGCCTCACTACCTGGTTGCCGATCCTCATCGCGTTCGGTGTCGGACTGGTCGTCATCGCACGCCCGATCGTCGATTGGATGTTCACGCTCTATGTCATCACCTCCGAGCGGGTGATCGTGCGATCGGGATGGCTCAGTAGAAGCGGCAAGGAGATCCCTCTCGAGGTGATCAACGATGTGGCATTCGACCAAACGGTGGGCGAGCGCTTCTTCCGGTCCGGTGATCTGCTCATCGAGAGTGCCGGCGAATACGGCCAGAGCCGGTATAGCGACATTCCTCACCCTGAGGAGGTCCAGGCCGTGATCTATGAGCTGCGCGAGGATCGCATTGCCGCGTTGAACACGGGCCGATCGCCGGCCGATGACTTGGCCACTCTTGCCGAGCTGCACCGGCAGGGCTCGCTGACCGACGAAGAGTTCGCCGACAAGAAGCGCAAACTGCTCGACGAGATCTGATGGTGGACAGCCCTGCCATCACGGCTGCCCTGGCGTTGGGATTGGCGCACGAGGTCGTGACCTATGGGCGGGTCTCGTCCGCTGAAGAGGCAGCCGCCGCTCGCGGTATCGGGCTCGATCAACTCATCAAGACACTGGTCGTGCGAAGGGCTGAGTCCGACTACGTATTCGTGCTCATCCCAGGAGATCGTGCGATCGATTGGCCAAAACTGCGCACGGCGCTCGGCGTTTCTCGGCTGTCGCTTCCCGACGCCGAAGAAGCCCGGGCTGCCACGGGCTACGAACGTGGCACGATCACGCCGCTCGGGGCCTCCCATCCCTGGCCCGTCTTCATGGACCAGCGGCTGCTCGAACCGTCGGTGGTATCGATCGGAGCAGGGAAGCACGGAGCGGCCATCAACTGTGCGCCGACCGATCTGGCCGACCAAACGGCAGCCGCCACCGGCGACTTCACAAAAAAGATTCTTTCGCCGTAGCCGGATTCGTTGGTATTATCGAATCAATTGGGGGCCAGGGAGGTCTGAACATCTACATGTTCGAAGCGATCGAGTACATCGAGGTACAGCCCAGTCTCAATGCGCGTAACCCAGCTCCTAGTGAGCGTTCTTTGGGGACGTATGAGTCTGAGGAAGAGGCGATTGAGGCCGGTCGAGAAGCCCGCCAGGCGCTACTGGAGATCGACCATGAGCCGTATGCGTGGTGGATCGTCCGCCGAACCGGAGCGCGTCTCGCGCATTGGATTGCCGACTCCCACTCGGACCAGGAATTCGTGCTGGACCTGACTACCGGCCAACTCATCGAGGTTCCGTAACAGCCGCAACCGGCCTACCCGGTCTACTGTGTGAACAACAGTTACGGGAGGACCTCTGCTTCGTCAGCTGCATCAATCCTTGGCGCCGGTCGTTGTGGTGGCCAACGGAACTGTGGGCCTCGTCGGACTGATCCTCGTACGCCGGTCACCTGCTCCTCGCTGGTACCTGCCGGTCACGGTCGGCGCGTTTGCGATTGCGTTGCTTCAAGTAGGCCTCGGGGTCGTCCTCTTGAGCCGCCAGCCCGCCCCCGGGTCGTTCCACACGTTCTACGGGATGGTGATTGCGTTCACGTTGGCCTTCACCTACATCTACCGGTCTCAGCTAGCCAAGCGGCCGATGCTCGGCTACTCGCTCATTGCCCTGTTCGTGATGGGACTCGGCATTCGCGGTTGGATGAATTTCGGCATCAACCTGTAGGAGGTCACGATGTTGCTCGAAGGGAAACGATTGCTCATCACGGGCGTCCTCACCAGCGATTCGATCGCATGGCACGTTGCCCGCGTGGCGCAGGAGCAGGGAGCGGACATTGTTCTCACCGGGTTTGGGCGGGGCCTGAGCCTCACGGAACGATCGGCGCGAAGGTTGCCCGGCGAAACCGAGATTCTCGAGCTCGACATTCACTCAGAGGAGAACATGGCTTCCGTTGCCGCCCATCTCGATGCCAAATGGCAGGGGATCGATGGAGCGCTCCACGCGATCGCCTACGCACCCGAGGACGCCCTCGGCGGCCGATTCCTCGAGACCCCACCAGAAAGCGCCCAGATCGCCTTCATGACATCGGCGTTCAGCTACAAGACACTCGCCGTGGGTTTGCTCCCCTTGCTCGAGAAGGCTGGTGGCGGCTCGCTCGTCACCCTCGACTTCGACAATCGCCAGGCTTGGCCGACCTACGACTGGATGGGCGTAGCCAAGGCCGCCCTGCAATCGGTGACCCGATACCTGGCACGTGATCTCGGTCCCTATCGGATCAGGGTCAATGCCGTCTCGGCGGGACCCCTGAGCACGGTGGCGGCAAAATCGATACCAGGGTTCGCCGGGTTCGAGAGCATATGGGCCGGCCGGTCCCCGCTGACCTGGGACGCATCGGATCCTGAGCCCGTGGCCAAGATGGTCTGTGTGATGTTGTCCGACTGGGCGCCTATGACCACCGGCGAGATCGTGCACGTCGACGGCGGCTTCCATGCGGTGGCAGCCGGAGCCGGAGACGGCGACGGAAGCCCACCCACCGCCTGACAACACTTCACCTAATGAGAGCTGTCGACAGGGGCCGGCATCGCCTTTGAGAGGCGGGGTTGGAGAGGCAGGACGATCGTGAAGGTAGCGCCGCCTCCGGGAGTGGCGGTGAGCTTGATGGAACCGCCCATCTGCTCGACCAACGACTGCACGATCGACAAACCAAGGCCGGTGCCGCCCTGGCTGCGGGTATTCGCCGGATCGAGCTGGGAGAACGGCTCGAACGCCTGGGTGCGCTTTTCGGCAGGGATGCCGGGGCCATGGTCGGAAACGGCGATGGCGACGCTTCCCAGGCTCTCGACTGCAGTGATTTCGATCTTCGATCCGGGCGCGTATTTCAAGGCGTTTTCGACGAGGTTGCGGAACACACGGCTCAAGTGATCCGGGTCGGCCTCGAGGGTCAGGCCCTCCGGGCAGTCGGTGGTGATGAGGTCGCCGCCCTCGGGGATGGCGGCTGCTGCCTCGTTGAGGAACGCGTCGAGTTGGAGCGACTGGGGGTGTTGGGGGAGGCCGGCGTTGTCGAGCCGGCTCACCATGAGCAGGTCTTCGATGAGGCGACGCAATCGATCAGATTGCTTGCGGGCTGAGGCGAGGAGCTCCTGGGCGGCCGGGGAGCTCGGGGCAAGTTCAGGCCGGGCGATCGTGGCCAGCGACCCGATGATGCTCGTAAGTGGCGTCCGCAGCTCGTGACTGACCACCGAAACAAAGTCGGACTTCATGTTGGCGAGCTCCTCCATCCGCCGGGAAGACTCGGCAGCGAGCTCGAACCGCTCGAGTTGGAGCAGAACCAGTGCTGCGGGAGCTGCCAGCGACTCCAACACCGTCATGTCGGCAGACGTGAAATGCCCGCGCAGCTTGTCGCCGACGAGCATGACTCCGATGGTTCGGTTCTCCACCGTGAGCGGCACGATCATGGCGTTCTGCACACCCAGCTCGCCGAGCAAGCCGTCACGGGGTGAGGATTTGTCCTGGTTGGCGAGGATTCTGGGCTGATTGGAGAGGAAGACTGACACCACATCGGAGTCGACCCGCAGCGGCACCCGGTATTCACCAACGTCGAGCGGCGCCCCCGTGGTCCACACCGGGCCAAGGATCTCCAATGCGGCTTCCTGAGAGTTGTGGAGCAGGATCGCGCCGAGGCGGGCGTCGAGGTAGGTGCCGATCTTGCCGACGAGCTGCGGTAGGACCTCGTCCAGCGACTGGCCCGCCGCAACGGTCCGAGACACCTCGTACAGCCGGGCGACATCGGCTTCGCGGGAACGGATGGCAGATATCCGGCTGACACCTGCAAATGTTTCGCGTCGGAACTGGCTGGCGACGGCCGACGTGAGTATCGAGACGAGGATCAAGCTGGCCGTCTGCACGGCGAGTTCCTCCGGTGGAACATCGATGTTGAACGCAGTCGGCAGTGTGGCGTTGAGGACGATGACCAGCAGCGTGGCGCTGAACTGGAGGAGCCGTCCGCCCAGAGCAGCGGTGATGGAGACCACGCCGAAATACAGGATGAAGATCAACTGGCGAAGCTCAGGAATCGTCGAGATGATGGCCATCGACCCGATCAACACCAGGGTGGCGATGCCCAGCAGAAGTTCGCCTGACAGGCGCCTTGTGTGGTTTTCCCAATCGACGAAGTGGAGAAGTCCCCAGCTCGCCGCCAAAGCCAGGGCCGCCCCGCTCAGCCTCGGTTGCAGCAGGTCGACGCCACTGCGGAAGGCGGCAAACCCCGTCAGGGCGAGCAAGATCCATCCCGCCCTCAGCGAGAACCGGAAAATGCGAGCCCGGAAAGGCGCCAGGGCCTCTCTGCGCTCCTGCTGGGTTAACTCAGCACTGATAGTCGGATCCTCTTGTACGTCAGGGTAACCTGCCCCGCATGCTCAACAGGCGCGCGCATGCGGGCGGGCTTCTCCTAGATGATCGGCAGTCTTGACGTGGCGCTGAAATCCTTTGTTGGAGGAACGGTTTTTGGTGCAACGACGGGATCGGGCCCGCCAGAGGTCCTGGCACTGCACGGGTGGGGTCGTACTCATGAGGATTTCCTCGGCGTCCTCGACGGCTTCGCCGCGGTCGCCGTCGATCTGCCCGGATTCGGAGCGACCCCACCTCCCAGTGCGGTCTGGGGCGCACATGAGTACGCCGCCGCCCTCGTACCGATCCTCAGAGACTTCGAGACGCCGCCGGTTGTGATTGCCCATTCCTTCGGAGGGCGAGTGGCAGTGTGCCTGGGCGCTACCCACCCGGAGCTGATCGCCGGCCTTCTGATCATCGGAGCGCCGCTCGTGCGTCCACCCGACCAGGCCAAGAAGCAGCCCCCGTTTCGCTACCGGGCGGTCAAGTTCCTGAGAGGCCTCCGCCTCATCCCAGAGTCGCGCCTCGAGGCCGCCCGCCACCGATATGGTTCCGCCGACTATCGAGCGGCGTCAGGCGTGATGCGAGACATTCTCGTTCGGGTCGTGAACGAGAGCTACGAGCCCCAACTCAGGTCGTTGTCGGTGCCCGTTCATCTGTTGTGGGGTGGCGACGATACGGCTGCGCCCGTGTCGGGTGCTCGCCTTGCCAAAGCCGTGCTCGACGACGCCGATGTCGGTGCCTCGCTGGTGGTGCTCACGGGGGTAGGGCACGATGTTCTCGCAGAGGATCCCGAGAAAGTGCGGGCCGAGTTGACGATGTTGCTCGGCCGATGAGCGGCTCGGCGGCCTTCGCCGCAGTGGTCGCAACCCTTTCCGTCGCCGTTGCGTCGCTCCGATGGTTGCGGGTCGCCCAGCGGGAGCACTACCTGCCGGGCACCGTGACCGTCTTCTATTGGCGTTGGGTGAGGATCGATCCGATCAACGGCGCCGGCTTCGCGATCGCTGTTGCTGGCGTGGTGGCGGGGGTAGTTGGGCTGATCCCCATATGGGCCGCCGCCGTGATAGCGGGTGTCTTTGCAATGCTGGCTCCTCGTGGTCTCGGTCTCAAAGGCACCTCGGCGGCGCTGCGATGGACCGATCGACTCAAACGACTGGCGGGACTGCTTGCCGTGGCATGGGTGGGACTCGCGGCGATCGGGCTGTTCGTGCCGGGCTTGGTGGTGGTGGGTGTGCTCGCGCTCCCATCGCTCGTCGACGCGGCCCTCATCGCCGTTCAGCCCATCGAACGGCGGCTCGGCGACCGATGGGTTCGCACGGCGGCTGAGACGATCAAGACGGTGAGTCCCCAAGTCGTCGCCATCACCGGAAGCTATGGCAAGACGACAACGAAGGAATACGTCCGCCAACTCGTATCCCATCAACTGCTCACCGTGGCATCACCCGCTTCGTTCAACAATCGCATGGGACTGGCCCGCGCTGTCAACGAGCACCTCACGCCCGGGGTGGCGGTGTTCGTGGCCGAGATGGGCACCTACGGTCCGGGCGAGATCGCCGACCTGTGTCGGTGGATCCAACCCGACATCGCAGTCATCACGGCGATTGGCCCTGTCCATCTCGAGCGTTTCGGCAGTCTTGACAAGACGTTGGCCGCCAAATCGGAGATTCTCGAGAATGCCTCCACAGCCGTGCTCAACATCGACGACCCGAGACTGGCTCGGCTGGCCGACAACGTATCGGATTCCGAGGTCGTCACGGCGTCGGCCTCTGGGGCGACGGCAACCGTCTCTCTCGACCCGGTCGGCGATGGTTTTCGGGTGAGTGTTCACGGCCGTGAGATCGCCATGATCGGACCGGTTGCGTTCCCTTCGAATTTCGCCTGTGCCGTTGGGGTGGCGGTTGCGCTCGGTGTGTCTCTCGATGGGATCACCGACCTCGTCGCAGCTGTTCAGCTGCCGCAACATCGGCAGTCGCAGTATCGGGCCGACGCTGGGTTCGTCATCATCGATGACACCTACAACTCGAACCCAGCGGGAGCTGCGGCTGCACTCGCCGCCCTGGCCGACTTGCCAGTCGAACGCCGGGTCGTTGTGAGTCCCGGCATGGTCGAGCTCGGCCCTGTCCAGTTCGCCGCCAATCGCGAATTTGCCGTGGAGGCTGCCAAGGTGGCGGATGACGTGCTGATCGTTGGCAAGACCAATCGCTCAGCTCTCCGACAAGGAGCGGAAGAAGGTGCGGCATCCGTTATGTTGATGCGGTCGCGGGCGGATGCCGTGGATTGGGTAAAAGCCAACCTTGGTCCCAATGATGCCGTGTTGTACGAGAATGACCTACCCGACCACTACCCCTAGGGAGACTTGATGAGCATGCCGGCGGTTGTGTTTGGCGGTCCGTCCCCCGAACACGATATCTCGATCCTCACGGGCCTGCAGGCAGCTCGATCGCTGGTTGAGTCAGGCGAAACCGTTGAAGCGATCTACTGGACCAAATCGGGTCAATGGTTCTTGGTCGACCCTCGCGCGGAAGCCGCTGACTTCTCGGACGGTGTGCCCACCAAAGCCAAGCCGCTCCGGTTCGTGGCCGAGCCGGGTGGTGGATGGCTCCAGAAGAAGCGCCGGCTGGATCTGTCAGCTGTGCTCAACTGCTGCCACGGGGGCCCTGGCGAAGACGGGACTCTGCAGGCGGCCTTTGACCTGGCCGGCATCAAGTACACGGGACCCAGCGTGGCGGGCTCGGCACTGGGCATGGACAAGCTTGCTTTCGGGGCCGTGATCGATGGGGCCGGACTGCCGTCTCTTCCTCGCATGCTGGTTCTCCCGGGGGCGAAGCCCGAATTCGACTCGCCGTTCATCATGAAGCCGCGTTTTGGCGGCTCATCGATCGGGATCCACGTCGTCGAGGACTATGAAACGGCTGAAGCGCTTCTCACCAGCTCTCCCCACATGCGCAGGGGAGCAGTGCTCGAACCGTTTCTCGCAGGGAGCCGCGACCTCAACATCGCGGTACGGACATACCCGTCTTTGCAAGTCTCGGCAATTGAGGCTCCGGTTCGGGAAGGCGACGCGATCTACGATTACAGCCAGAAGTACCTCGAAGGCCCAGGTGGAATGGATTCGGCGAAGCGAGAGTTGCCGGCCAATCTTCCCGATGCCCTCACGAACCGGATCCGGTCGATTGCGACGACGGTGGCGGCGCTGGCCTCGGTTCGTTCGGTGAGTCGAATCGATTTCCTGTTGCACGGCGAGGATCTCTACGTCAACGAGATCAACACCATCCCGGGAAGCTTGGCGGCCTATCTGTGGGTCGACCCGCCCGTCGCTCGCGCCCAACTGCTGCGGGATGCCTTGACCGAGGTGACCGAGATTCCCGCCCGTCAGTACAACACGGCTGGAGCCGACGGTACTGCCCTCAGGAGCGCCGGCGCCATCGCCAGCAAACTCGGCTGAGGCAAGCCTCTCAGAGGTGGACCACCGGGCAGGTCAAGGTACGAGTGATACCGTCGACGGCCTGGATGCGCGCCACCACCAGCTTGCCGAGCTGGTCCATGTTGTCGGCTGCGGCTCTGACGATGACGTCGTAGGGGCCGGTCACGTCGTCGGCCGACTCGACACCTGGGATGGCGCGAACTTCTTGTGCCACAGCGGCGGCTTTACCTACCTCGGTCTGCACCAATACAAACGCCTGAACCATGGTTCGATCCTCTCTCTTGGGGTCTCGGTTTTGCGAACTCGGGTCAGTAGCCCTCGGAGCCGACCCTGACAGAAGTAGCGAACGGTTTTCCGTCGACTGTTTCTACCTCAAAGTTGATCCTTTGACCTTGGCGCAGCGATCGGAAGATCGACCCGGCCAAGGCGCCTGCCCTCAGATAAACCTCGGAGCGATTGTCGTCGCGGACGACGACGCCGGCGCCCGTCGAGGGGTCGTAGAGTTTGACGAAGCCTTGCATGAATCGGAGGCTAGCTGACCGCTATGCCTTCTCGATCTTTCCGGCCTTGATACACGACGTGCACACCCGAGCACGACGGGTGTTCGTTCCGTGTTTCACCCGCACCTTTTGGATGTTGGGATTCCACCGGCGGCTGGATCGCTTGTGGGAGAAGGTGACTTGTTTCCCAAAGCTCGGTTCTTTGCCGCACACCTCGCAGCGGTATGACATGTCAAGACTCCTCGAAAACTGGCGGGGAAGGGTACCATCGCACGCGCCGTTGCAGACGGTGCGAATACTTCGGTAAGGATAGTCGCACATGTCCCGTCGACCCCAATCATGAGCAGCCTCGCCTATCTCTCCAACATCGACGTCGACAACGTCTCGGGCCTGGCCGGCAAGAGAGCCGCCTCTCTGAAGAAAGTCGGCATTGACTCCGTCGCCGACCTGCTCCTGCACGCGCCTCGTCGGTACATCGATCGTTCCCGCTTTGTTCCCCTGGATCAG
Organism: Acidimicrobiia bacterium; assembly: GCA_041577335.1. GTDB lineage: Bacteria > Actinomycetota > Acidimicrobiia > Spongiisociales > JAENVV01 > JBFGJH01. The sequence continues at coordinate 34,618 of JBFGJH010000017.1, forward strand.
GTGTCGATCGGTGAGGAGATCACGGTTCTGGCAACGGTCGAGAAGACGACCACGCGCCGAGTGCGCCGCAATCTCGCCATCATCGAGTCGCTGCTCACGGACGGCCGTGTGCAACTCAAGGCGACGTGGTTCAATCAGACCTTTCGTCAGCGGCAGCTGGCGGCGGGTGCCGAGGTTGCGCTCTCCGGCAAGGTGGAGCGATATCGGGGCCGGCTTCAGATGAAGAGCCCGGCTGTTGATGTGCTCAAAGGCAGCTCGGAGAGCCTCGAAACCGGCCGGGTGGTGCCCATCCACCCTTCCGCTGGAGATGTCTCGCCAGGAGTCATGCGGCGTTCGATTCACAATGCGCTCAAGAGGTCCCGGCCGATCGAGGACTCGATTCCGGAGGGCCTACTCCACGAGCACGGCTTGATCGGGAGAGATCGGGCCTTTGCGGATCTGCACTTTCCCGAAACCCTCGAGGACGCCGAAATCGCCAGAAATCGCCTCGTCTTCGATGAGCTGTTCCGGCTCGAGGTGGCTTTGGCGCTCACGAAGATGCGCCGGGCCGAGGAGTCGAAAGGCATCTGCCACACCGAAGCAACCCATCTGCGCGATCGGTTCATTGCTGCTTTGCCATACGAGCTGACGAGGGCCCAGAGGCGTGTGATCGACGAGATCCATCGCGATATGCGTGGTGAACATCCCACCCATCGGCTCCTTCAGGGTGAAGTCGGCTCGGGCAAGACGGTCGTCGCCGTTGCCACACTTCTCACAGCCGTGGATGGCGGCTACCAAGGCGCCGTGATGGCTCCCACCGAAGTCCTGGCGGGCCAGCACTACCTCGGCATCGTCGACCTGCTGGCCGGAGCCGGCATGGAGCCTGCCGCGTGGACGAGCCACAAGCACGGTATGCCGAGCCTGTTCGAGGCGAGCGCTCCTGAGCCGGAATCACCAGTGGTGGTGGCTCTGCTCACCTCTTCTTCTGCCGAGCTTTCCAACCGCCGGCCGGGGGAGGCGACTCGCGACGACGTCTACGACTCGGTTCGATCGGGCGACGCCCAGATCGTGGTCGGGACTCACTCTCTGATCCAGGAAGGAGTCGCGTTCGCCAATCTGGGGGCTGCGGTTGTCGACGAGCAACACCGGTTTGGCGTGCATCAGCGAGTTGCGCTCAAAGAAAAAGCCGGCGACCGCGACCCCGATCTCGTCATCATGACCGCCACTCCCATCCCGCGAACGCTGTCGATGACGCTTTACGGCGATCTCGACGTGTCCATCCTCGATGAGATGCCTCCCGGACGCACGCCCGTCGCGACGAGCGCAGTGGGTAAGTCGGCCCCAGAGCTGGAACGGCTGTACTCACTCATCAGGCGTGAGGTTGCTGCCGGCCGGCAGGCTTTTGTCGTGTGTCCGTTGGTCGAGGACTCGCCCAAGGTCGAAGCAGCTTCAGCCGTGGCCGAGCACGCCCGGCTGAGCGCCATCTTTCCCGACTTGACTGTGGGGCTGCTCCACGGCCAAATGCGCCCGGCCGAAAAGGAAGCCGTCATGGAATCGATGCGGGCAGGCGAAGTGGACGTGCTTGTTTCGACGACAGTCATCGAAGTGGGCATTGACATCCCCAACGCCACGGTCATGGCGATCGAAGACGCTGAACGCTTTGGATTGTCGCAGTTGCACCAGCTGCGGGGACGGGTAGGCCGAGGGGAGCATGCCTCTCATTGTGTTCTCGTCTCTGAGCCGGGGACTGAAGATGGCGAGGCGCGGATCGGGGCCATGCTCGAGACAAACGACGGGTTTCGCCTTGCCGAAGAGGACCTTCGGATACGCGGGCAAGGCACGGTGTTCGGCGCGCGGCAATCCGGGATGGCCGATCTCCGGTTGGCCGACATCCTGCGGGACATGGACACCCTCGTCACGGCTCGGCGTGAGGCGTTCGCCCTGGTTGCTGCGGACCCGAAGTTGGGGGAACACACCGAAATCCGCGACGAAGTTCGCGCCATGCTCGGCGAAGCCGTCGAGTGGCTCTTCATGTCATGAGGATCATCGCGGGTATAGCCAAGGGTCGTCGATTGGTTGCGCCGCAGGGACAGTCCACCAGGCCTATGCAGGATCGGGTCAAGGAGGCCTTGTTCTCGTCGCTCGGGCCCGATGTGGCGGGCGCCGATGTCCTCGATCTGTACGCCGGGACCGGATCGATGGGGTTGGAGGCTCTCAGCAGGGATGCCTCGTCGTGCGTTTTCGTGGAGACCGACCGTCGAGCACTCGCGGCGCTGAGCACCAACGTTGCGGCGGTGGGACTCGGCGGTACCGTCCAGTCCGTCGATGCGGCCCGATTCGTCAAAACGCGACCGGGAGGACCCTACGACCTCGTATTCGTTGACCCCCCCTACGACCTGGAGCTAGCGTCTGTTGAAGCAGTGTTGATTGATCTGTGCGCGAGCCTGAAGGAGGGTGCGACGGTGATGGTTCATCGGCGTATGGGAGAGCCCGCCCCGAGGGTATCCGGCCTGGTACTCGTGGATGAGCGCACGTACGGCTCTGCTCAGTTGTGGCGCTTCGAAAAGGACCTGGCATGACCATCGCACTCTGTCCTGGCAGCTTCGACCCGCTGACCAATGGCCATGTGGACGTCATCAACCGGTGTGTCGGACTATTCGACCGAGTGGTTGTCGCTGTCGTCGAAAACCCCTCGAAAGCTTCGATGTTCACAACCGAGGAGCGCATCGGCCTCATCCGCGAGGCCTTCGGCGATGACGTGGAGGTGACGTCGTTTCAGGGGCTCTTGGTCGCTTTCGCGCAAGAAATCGGAGCCGACGTGATGGTGAAAGGCCTGCGGGGGGTTTCCGACTTCGAGTATGAACAGCAGATGGCTCAAATGAACCGGCACATCGCCGGAGTGGATACGATGTTCATTGCGACGAAGCCGGAATACTCATATTTGTCGTCGTCGCTGATCAAAGAAGTGGCCAAACTGGGAGGCGACGTTGCCGAGTTGGTCCCAGAGGGCGTGGCCCGGGCACTGAAGGAGCGACATGGGTGACAATCCACTCGACGATTTTGAAGACATCGTTCCCGACTGGGAAAACGACGCTGCCGCGACGCAGACCTCTGAGCTTCCGCTGGATGGCGAGGACGATGAGCGTCCTGGCGACAAAGTGACGCCACTCCACCCTGTCGATGACCCGCTCGACCAGACGGAGGTTGGAACTGCCGAAGCCATCATCAATGAGATGGTCGATGCGCTCCAAGCGGCCAAGACCGTGCCGCTGTCGGGCAACGTGCTGGTGGACCGGAATGCCATGGTGAACAACCTTCAGCGCGTTCTCTCGAGCCTTCCCGAGGAATTGCGCCAGGCGCGCTGGATGATCCGCGAACGTGAGGCGTTCGTGGCGAGGACCAACGAGGCCGGTCACGAGATCACCGATCGCGCCAAAGAGCGGGCAAAACAAATCATCGCCCAGGCTCAGTCCCGGTCGGATGAGCTCGTGAGCCAATCTCATGTGCTCAAAGAAGCGGTGGAAGAGGCCAACATCCTGATCCGCAACGCAGAATCCGAGGCCCGCCGGATTCGCCTCGACGCCGAGGACTACAGCGAGGAACGCCTCATCCACTTGGAGAATCTGTTCGGCAGCCTCCTTCATCAGGCCCGCGAGGCGCGCTCCGAGTTCCATGACCCGCGGCCGCCGTCACCTGAGCCGCCCATCTAGAGCCGGCTGATGTCGGCATTCCGTCTTCAGGTATCGGACCTCATCGGTCGTGCCGGCGCGAGCCGGACAGCTGAGTTCACGGCTGATCTCGAAATTGCCATGGACATGGCCGTGCTCACTGGCCCGGTGTCGGTCAACGTGAGGCTCGATGTCACCTCCCAAGACATCATTGCTGCAGGAACCGTCGACTATCGGGCAGTCCTGACCTGTCATCGGTGCCTCAACGCCAACGAAAGTGGCGGCCGTGCTCGGTTCTCCCAGGTCTATCGATTTCGGGGCTCCAGCGATGATGTTGACATCATGGAGGTCGACGCCAACGGATTCATCGATCTCTTCCCACCGGTGAATGACGAAGTCGGATTGTCCCTGCCACTCGCCCCGATCTGTCGCGAAGATTGCGCCGGACTTTGCCCGACGTGCGGAAACGACTTGAATACTGAGCCTTGCGGGGGCCACGAGGAGCTATCCTCGTCGCCGTTCGCCGTCCTCGAACACCTTTTGGACCCTCAGGAGTAGGAAACGCCGTGGCAGTACCCAAGAAAAAGATGTCGCGCTCGAGAACCCATCGGCGCAAAGCTCAATGGAAGACCTCCAGGCCGACGCTGTCGGAATGCCCTGTGTGTCATCAGCCCAAGCGTCCCCACCGGGCGTGCACCAACGCCGAATGTGGCATTTACCGCGGCCGTCAAATCATCGACGTCGCCGAGTAGGCGGGAACCCATGGCGCGTGTGGCCCTCGACGCAATGGGGGGTGATTTTGCGCCGATCGAGACCGTGGCCGGCGCAGCTGCCGCCGCCGATGAAGGCTATGACGTTCTCCTGGTCGGCGACGAAGCTGTTCTACAGCCTCTCCTCGACGAATACGGGGCGGAGATCCCGATACGACACGCGAGCCAGTCGATCGAGATGGCGGACAATCCTGCTGCGGCGATCCGGGAGCGCCCAGATTCTTCGATCGTACAGGCCGCCAAGGCGGTCCGCGAGGGCAGCGCGGGAGCGCTGGTGAGTGCCGGCTCCACCGGAGCAGCCCTGGCCGCTGCAGCCATCGTCATCGGGCGGCTGCCCGGCGTCACTCGGCCGGCCATCGCCACCATTTGGCCAACACCCGGGAGCGCCACCGTTCTTCTCGATTCGGGTGCCAACCCGGACTGCCGGCCCGAGCAGCTTGTTCAGTTTGGGGTCATGGGATCGCTGGTTTCGGAGATCTATGTCGGTACGGTCGAGCCGCGAGTCGGACTCCTCACCATCGGTGAAGAGAAGGGCAAGGGCCGTGACCTCGAGCGCGCCGCATACGACCTCTTGCACTCCCACCCGTCGATTCGTTTCATCGGCAATGTCGAGGGCCATGATGTCGCCGAGGACAAGGCCGACGTCATCGTGACGGACGGCTTCAGCGGCAACGTCATGTTGAAAACAGCCGAGGGAGTCATCCGGTTGATGTTTTCGATGTTTCGTGAGCGCCTTTCGCAGGTCGATGACGCAGCGAAGGGAGCCTTCTCGGCGCATTTTCGTTCGATGACCGATGAGCTCTCCACCGAGCTCGCCGGCGGCGCCCATCTCGTCGGCGTGAAAGGTGTGGTCGTGATAAGCCATGGTTCGTCGTCACGGGTAGCGATCAAGAACGCCATCGCCATGGCCGCAGAGGGCGCCGAGGTAGGTTTGGTCGACCGTATGGCGAAGCATCTCGACAAGCCCTGATGCCGTCTCTCGACCGCCTGGCCCATGCGATCGGGCATGAATTTGCTGATCCCGGTCATCTCCAGACGTCGGTGATTCATCGGTCGTTTGTTGCCGAGAACATTGACCACGCAGACAACGAGCGGCACGAATTCCTGGGTGATGCCGTTCTCCAACTCGTTGTGACCGACTTTTTGTTTCAGGAGTTTCCTGACCTGCCCGAAGGCAAGATGGCCAAGGTCCGAGCTGCCTGTGTGAACCGAGATGTCTTGGCAGAGATCGCCCGGAGTCTCGAATTGGGGCGATATCTCCATCTCGGCCGGGGTGAGGTCGCCTCCGGCGGCCGCACGAAAGACTCGATACTCGCCGACGCGATGGAGGCTGTGATCGCCGCCGTCTATCTCGACGGCGGGCTCGAGGCAACCCGCCGCATGGTGCTGGCATTGTGGGAGCCCATCATCGTCAGCCGGGCTGTAGATCCAGGTCAACGGGATTACAAGACCAGGCTCCAAGAAGTGCTGGCTCCAGGTGGGGAGCGGCCCGAGTACACCGTTTCCGAAGAGGGGCCCGACCACGCCAAGCAGTTCACGGCCCAGGTCGTGGTCTCTGGGGTGGTATCAGGACGAGGCGTTGGCCGTTCGAAGAAGGAAGCTGAGCAGGCAGCCGCCCAGGAAGCGTTGCGTTCACTGTGACATGCCAGAGCTTCCCGAGGTAGAGACCACCCGGCGTGGCTTGGTCCCCTTCATGGAAGGCAAGCGGATCGCGGCGGTGGAGGTACTGCGCCCCCGGATGGCACGCCACAATGAGCGACCTGAGGATGTGGTCGACCGCCTCTCATGGCGGACGCTGATCCGGCTGGGACGGCATGGCAAGTTCATCGTGGGAGAGGTGGAAGGTGACCTGGCCTTGATCGTCCATCTCGGCATGTCTGGTCGGATGCAGGTCGGCGCCCCATCCGACGAACGCCCCCCGCACACCAATGTCATCTTCCTCATGGATTCCGGGGTGGAGATTCGATTCATCGATCCACGCACATTCGGGTTTGTCGCCGTCCTCACTCCCGAAGAGCTCGCCCATTCGAGCGTCAGCATGCTGGGACCCGATGCCTTGGATGACCTGCCACGTTCGAATGCCCTGGCATCCGTGTTGGCCGGCCGAACCGTGGCAATCAAGACGCTCCTGCTGAATCAGTCGGTAATTGCCGGGCTTGGCAACATCTACGCCGACGAGGTGTTGTCCCGGGCCGGTATTCGCCCCGATCGGCCGGCAGGATCGCTGTCGGGCGAAGAGATCAAGCGACTCCGCGCGTCGATTCGTCCGGTTCTCGAGGCTGGGTTGCGCCACGGCGGCACCAGCCTCGACGACCTCGCCTATCTACTCCCGGACGGCCGCGCCGGAGAGTACGTGGCCAGGCTGAAGGTTTATGGCCGGGATGGCCTGCCATGCCGACGGTGCGGGACGCCCATCGAACGTATGGTCCTCGCGGCCCGTTCGTCTCACTTCTGCCCGGCCTGCCAGGTCTGAGATGTGAAGGCCGCTCGACCGCCTGTGATAATCTGGCCCTACTCAAATCACAGGTATGTAATTCGTGTTTCTGAAGTCCATGAAGATCACGGGATTCAAGTCGTTCGCTGACAGGACCCGCTTGGAGCTCGAACCGGGCGTGACCGTAGTTGTTGGGCCCAACGGATCGGGAAAATCCAACATCGTCGACTCGATCGCGTGGGTCATGGGAACCCAGTCGACCAAGTCTCTGCGTACCGAGAAGATGGAAGACGTCATTTTCGCCGGCACTGCCACCAGGCCTGCTCTGAACCGGGCGGAGGTGACGTTGATCTTCGACAACTCGCGCCGCAGCGTGCCGCTGGAGTTGGACGAAGTCTCTGTTACCCGGCGGCTGTACCGTGACGGCTCGTCCGATTACGAGATCAACGGCGTTGAGTGCCGGCTGCTCGATGTTCAGGACCTGCTTTCCGATTCGGGAGTCGGCCGCCACCAGCACGTCATCGTGGGCCAAGGCCAGCTCGACGCCATTCTCAACGCCAAGCCCGATGATCACCGTGCCGTCATCGAAGAAGCCGCCGGAATCCTGAAGCATCGACTTCGGAAAGAACGGTCGATTCGGCGTTTGGAGCGGACCGACCAGGACGTGCTCCGCATCTTGGATATCGCCAAGGAACTGAAGCGGCAGCTGGGTCCCCTCAAGCGCCAGGCCGCAGACGCCGAACGTCATGATGGGCTCAAGGCCGAGATCGTTGCTCTCCGTTTGTTCTTGGGAGGCCAGGAGCTCCGTTCGATCGGGACGAGACTCGAGGGCGCTTCAGCTGAACAGGCTCGTATTTCCGCCGACAAGGACGCAGCCGTTCGCGAGTTGGCAGCGATCGAGAGCTCGCTGGACGGCCTGGCTGATGCCGCCGGGGAGGCAGGACGCGCCCTCGACCGAGATACCGCGGCAGCAGCGCGTCTCGAGACCACCGCTGAACGGCTTCGCTCGATCGCTCACCTTGCTTCTGAACGTATTCGAGCACTCCAAGGCCGACTGGAAGGCGCCGATGAGCGCCGCCAGGATCTCGTTGACGAGCAAGCCACCATCGAAGCCAACCTGGAAGGATCGCGCCGGGCCGAGGAGGAGAACGCCGAGCAGATCGAAAGAGCCGAGCGGGTTCTGTCAGCACTCGAAGACGAAGAGCGCTCGCTCGCCGAGCAGGAGCAGATGCCAACCGAGGGAGCGGTGGCCATGGTCCGCGGGGATCTTCGCTCGCTCCATGCGGCCGCTGATCGTGATGCACGCGAAGGCATCAATCTCGTTCAGCGCCTCGAAGCCTTGCAGGCCCAGGTTGAGGTCGAGAGCTCCGAAATCGACCGGTTGGTGGCGGATATCGCGGCGACGGATGCCCTGGCCAGAGCTGCTGAGATTGCCTACCGAGAGGCGCAAGCGGCTCGGGCGAGCGACCAGGAGGCGTGGGAAGCGGCCGACGAGCGGCTCCGGGCCGCCGAGATTGCGATCGCGGGGAGCGAGGCGCGGCTCGAAGCGTTCGAAGCCGCCGTCCGCGGAATGGCTGACCCGGTGGCCCGTGAGCGGATTGAGGGCGCTCCGACCGCGACGGGTGCGCTGTCGACCGCCCTTCACATCCCCAATGATCTGGCGGCAGCCGTTGACGCGGCGTTGGGTCCCTGGGCGGATGCCATCACGGTGGCCGATCATCTCTCGGTCGAAGACATGGTTGCGGGCCTCAAGGCGGACCAGCTGGGAGGAGTTCCGTTGGTGGCCCCGCCGGCCGAGACCTATGACATCATCGCTCGTCCCATCGCCGAAGAGACAGGGCTGGAGGCTCTGGTCGATCGGCTCGGTCCAGCCGCCGACAAGCGCCTCGCCGCGATGCTGTTGGGAGACGTGCTCTTGGCTCCTGGATGGCCCAAAGCGTATGCCGCGGCTCAGCAACATCCCCAGGTACGAGTCGTGACGCCGGACGGCGATCTCGTGACATCACACGCCATCCGGGTCGCACACCCAGAAGGCGCCAGTCCGGCCATGGTGGAAGCCGCCAGAGCCGACCTGGACCGAGCCAAGGAAGCCGGCGCCCGAGCGCGGAGCCTGGCAACATCGGGAAGACGGGCCCTCGACGGGGCCAATCAGCTCGAGCAGAAGCGGCTGGAAGAGAGGGAGCGCCTCGCGGTCGTGCTCGCCAGCGCATCCGAGACACTCGACCGGCGAAACCGCGCTCGTGAGCAAATGGAGGCTGAGATCATTCGACTCTCCAGTCGGCAGGAGACGATCGCCGAAGCGCACGAAGATCGGGTCGGCCAGATCGAAGTGTTGCAGCGGCGCCTGTCTGCGCTCGAAGGCGAGGAATCGGAACAGCAGCAAGCGTGGGAACAGCTCGTCGAGCGGCGCCAGGCGGTGGCGCGCAGGCGAGACGAGGCACGTCGCGCCCGCCAGGAAGTCGCTGCTGCCCACGGTGCTGTGGTGGAACGGCGAGCCATGCTCGAGCGACGCCTTGCCGAGCTGAAGGTAGAGCTTCACGACCTGGCTGAGCATCCCGTCGACCCCGAGCAGATAACCCACCACGCAGGCGTCGAGTCGTCCGCCCGTGCTGCCCACACGGTCGTCCGATCCCATATCGAGGCGCTGCGTGAGCGCCAGATCGTGTTGCGACGTGAGGCCGGTGAGGCGGGTCGACGCCTTGCCGCCGCACGTTCTCGTCGCGACGAGCTCCAAGCTTCCATAGCGGCGTTCAAGGATCGGTTGTCGCAGCTGGCGGTGGAAATGGCTGAGATGAGGGTACGCCGAGAGAGCATCGCGGAGACCTTGCGACGGGACATCGACGCGAGTGAAGCGGAGGCGCTGGCTGCGCCCGAGCCCGCCTACGACGAGTCTGTCGATCGAGCTGCCCGTTTGCAGACACTCGAAGCCGACTTGCGGCGCATGGGACCTGTCAATCCGCTCGCCGCTCAGGAATATCACGATCTCAACGGGCGATATGAGCACATTCGAAGTGAGCTTGGCGATCTCGAGGAGGCCCGCAACGAGCTGCAGCGAGTCGTTCGATCGCTCGATGAGACGATCGAGGAGCTCTTTGTGGAAGCATTCCACGAAGTGGCTGCCTTCTACGAAGAAAACTTCGCGATCCTGTTTCCAGGCGGCCGGGGGAGGGTCGTCCTCACCGATCCCGACCGGCCACTCACCTCCGGTGTCGACATCAAAGCCCAGCCACTTGGCAAGAAGGTGTCTCGACTCCAGTTGCTGTCGGGCGGTGAGCGATCCCTGGCGGCGTTGGCGTTCCTGTTTGCGGTATTCAAGGCGAGACCCAGCCCTTTCTACATCTTGGACGAAGTCGAAGCTGCACTCGACGATGCCAACCTTCGCCGGTTCCTCAAGCTGGTGGCCAGCTTCCGCAGTGCCGCCCAGCTTGTCATCGTGACTCATCAGCAGCAGACCATGGAGGCGGCCGACACGTTGTATGGCGTGACGATGGAGCCCGGCGGCTCCTCCCAGGTGGTCGCCAAGCGCATGACCGGCCAATTGGTCCTCGACCCGTCGTAGACTCCCCCTTCGGGAGACGCTATGGATCCAATTCTTCTCATCATCATTGTCGCAGTGGCTGCTGCCCTGATCGTCGGCGGAGGTGTGTGGACGGTCCGCAGACGATCACAGCTTCCCGCCGCCCTCAAGCCCGCGGCGCTGCCGTCCAAGACCCTTGCCGATCGTCTGGGGAAGTCCCGTCAAGCGCTCGGCGATCGACTCCGGGCCGCCTTTGGCCGCGAGGATCTGGACAGCGGGTTCTGGGAGGCCGTCGAGGAGGCGCTCATCGCCGCGGACGTCGGTGTCGCGACGTCGAGTTCCGTGGTGGCAGCCATTCGGCGCACCAATCCCGAGGATGCCGACGCCGCCAAGGCGGCGCTTCGGGAAGAGATGCTGGGGATCCTCGCCGGTGCCGACCGGTCCATCAAGAGGGCCAATGACCCGTCGGTGGTGATGGTGGTAGGCGTCAACGGGGTCGGGAAGACAACCACCATCGCCAAACTGGCGGCTCGCTTGCGTGAGGAGGGGGCCGAGTCTCTGCTTGGCGCGGCTGACACCTTTCGAGCGGCTGCCGATACCCAACTCCGGACCTGGGCAGATCGGGTGGGCGTGGACATCGTGGCGGCGGAGTCCGGCTCGGACCCGGCATCGGTGGCTTTCGACGCCTACCAGGCCGCCAAATCGCGTGGCAAGGATGTGCTCATCGTGGACACTGCCGGCCGCCTCCATTCGAAGACCAACCTCATGGCTGAGCTCGCCAAGATCAACCGAGTCTTGGAAGGCGCAGCGGGAAGCATCGATGAGGTTTTGCTCGTGCTTGACGCCACGACGGGCCAGAACGGTGTCGCCCAAACGAAGCAATTCACCGAAACGGTAGGTGTTACCGGCGTGGTGCTCACCAAGATGGATGGCACCGCCAAGGGAGGCATCGCAATTGCCGTGGAGAAGGATCTGGGCATACCGGTGAAGTACATAGGTGTAGGCGAAGGAATCGATGACCTCGTGCGGTTCGACCCCCGTGAGTTCGTGGATGCGCTCCTTGCCGATGCATGACATGGACGCCGAAGGTATGACACTCGCCCAGGCTCGCGAGGTTGCACTCCGCGCCTACGCCCCGTACTCCAACTTCCGGGTGGGAGCGGCCGTGGTCGCCGCTTCAGGTGCCGTCTACCTGGGATGCAACGTGGAGAACGCCGCCTACGGATCAACGATGTGTGCCGAAGCCAACGCAATCGGCAACGCCATCGCTGCAGGAGAGTCGGGCCTGGTCTCGATCTCAGTGGCGTGCATCGATGCCGATTCGGTAGACGGAGCCTATCCCTGTGGGAACTGCCGCCAACTCATGGAGGAGTTCGGCATCGGCCTCGTCGAAGTATCCGCCGGCTCAGGCGAGTCTCGGAAGCACCAGCTCAGCGAGTTGTTCCCTCATGGTTTCAAGCTCTAATTGAAAGCCTGAGGGGATAGCGCGCCCGGCCGATCCGGTGCCGGAAACCTCGGCTGGTCGGGACGAAGATCGGCATTTGCCAAGCGTCGCGCTCGGCCGGCCTCTATCGAGCATCGCCTTGCGGCTGATCAGAAACTGACACTTCGATAGGAAAGCGTCCAAAGCGAGGCGCCCGATGCCGACGGTGCTTGGCCGGCGATCAGTATCGCCCACCGGCCGTTCGACGGGACATCTTGAACTCGTGAGAAAGCCGCCAGCTCGGCTCCAGGTGGATCGACTCAGGCCGCTTGGTTCGACTGCCCCATCAACCCGAGCACGCCACCGACTGCGACGAGGGCGGTTCCGATGATCACAACCAGGAATCCGGCGCCGGTGGAAACCGTGAACGCCTGAGGAACCGCGCCACCGGCTGCCGCCTCGGCGAAGGCGCCCTGCAGCGCTGACGCATCGTCGCGCGCCTCGATCAGCTTGACGATGGCGTAAACCATCAGCGCAACGCCGAGGACACTCGTCACCAGCGCGGCATTCCGATCCTGCGCCACCCTGATCGGAGGTCGGACGGCGAGTCCGATCACGGCCACAATGGCGATCACCACCAGTACCTGGGCCAACGTGTCGAGGCCTCCCCATACCGTGGGCAGGCCGTCGGGAAACGCGGGGTTCGCTTGGTTGAGCGCAGGAAGCAACGACTCTCCGTCGCTGGTAGCGCCTTTGAAGAACAGGCCCACGACGCCGATCAAGGCGCCAACTATCGCAACGATCCGACCAATGTGCACGGTGGTCTCCCTTCCTACTGCGCCACAGGCTACGGTCACCCCCGCTCGAGAGCAATTGGATCTTCTGTACGAGATGCAACCCGGAAGGCTGGCCGGCGCCCCACACCTACCAGCCGGTCGACGGTGCGAGCGCAGTGGACGTGGTGCAGACGATGGTGGACCGTAGGGTGGCGCATCTCGAACCGAGCAAATGTACCCCGGAGTGGCACCGGCTGCGATCATGCGACGTATCTGTTGAACCTGGTTCGCCAGCTGCGCCCTGCGCGTGACCTCGACTCTTCGCCTACGCCGCCGCCAGCAACGCTTCGCTGATGGCCCAGAGCCTCTCCGCCGACTCGTCGCTGCATGCATGCTCGTCGACGCCTTGGTAGCGGGCCATCGGGCTGTCGAGGTCGGTTGGCGCCGCGATGTCGCAGTCCTCGCAGTAGACCCCGGGCTTGCCTTCGAGTTTCGCCGAGGTCGCCGCCCACAGCGTGGTTGAGCAGCCCTGTTCGGGCGTCTTGAAGCCGACTTTGGCGAGCTCGGTGAGCTCTCCGTTCTCGTCGAGCCAGCCCAGGGCGACCATCTCCTCCTGCGGGAGGTGACGCTGGAGCGGTGTGAGGATCCCCCCCGGATGAACTGCGAATGCCAGTGCGCCCTTGTCTGAGATGCGCCTCGAAAGCGCGTTGGCGAAGAGCGCGTTGGCGGTCTTGGCCTGTCCGTACGCCTGCCACTTGTCGTACGCGCTGTTCTCGAACTGAAGGTCGTCCCAGTGGATGTCGGTGAGCTTGTGGGCGGTCGAGGACAACGCAACGACGCGGGACCCGGGAGTCTTCTCGATAAGGGGCAGCAGGGTGTTCGTGAGTGCGAAGTGGCCCATGTGGTTGATGCCAAACTGCGACTCCCAGCCCGGTCCGACTCGCGCCTCCGGGCAAGCCATGATGCCGGCATTGTTGATCAGGAAGTCGAGCCGATCGAGCTCGCCGAGCATCGACTCACCGAACCGACGAACCGATGAAGGGTCGGCCAGGTCGAGCGGCGCCGTCTTGACGTCGCCCTCGACGCCGGCCAGGTTCTCGGTTGCCTTCTCCGGAGATCGGACCGGAACGACGACCCGCACGCCTTTGGCAGCAAGAGCGCGGACGGTCTCCAAGCCGATGCCGCTGTAGCCGCCGGTCACGATGGCGGTCTTGCCGGCGAGATCGAGGTCGGCTATCACGTCGGCACCGTCGGTCCTGGCTGCGAACCCTGAGTTCGTGGGAACTTGATCGGAGACTGCCATGGGGTCCTCTCGAAGGGTCGGGTAGCGCTCGAGGGTACAGGGCGTCGTGTTCTTGTCGGTAATGATGCCCTCGTGTCGGCCAGATCCCATGTTCCATCTCGTCGGCACGGCACCGATGGTTGGCCCCTACGCTCGGTACGGCTCAGCGGTCGATCGCGTGAGGTTTGACGAGTCGGCGACCCGGCACGGCACTCACCGGCGGGGTATATAGCGTTCGTAGACGCCGAAGCGACCGGCGGTCTGCTTCCTTGATGCGCGTCTTTTTCCTGTGAAGTATCGGCAGCACTTCGAGCCCTCCCAGGCTTGCCCAACGGGCACGATATCAGCGTGCAGAACGCCCGCCAACTGCGGTGTCTCTCTGGCGGGTTCGCAACTCCGGAAGGCGGAGACTCGCTGAGGGGTTCCGACCACTGCCGGTGTTGGCCGGCTGCCGGTCTACCGGTTGTTCAACGCCTCGATGAGCTTGGGCAGCACGGTGTGGACGTCACCAACAATGCCGAGGTCCGCCACCGAGAAGATCGGGGCTTCTTCGTCCTTGTTGATGGCGATGATGATCTTGGAATCCTTCATGCCAACCAGATGCTGCATCGCTCCCGATACCCCGGCGGCCAGGTAGATGTCCGGTTTCACCGTCTTTCCTGTCTGGCCCACCTGTTTGGAGTAGGGCACCCATCCGGCATCAACGATGGCGCGTGTCGCTCCGGTGGCTGCCTTCAGCGGCGCGGCGACCTGCTCGATCAACCCAAAATGCTCGGCGCTTCCCAGTCCTCTTCCGCCAGACACAATGACGGCCGCGTCGCCCAGTTGAGGGCCTTCCGTCTTCTCCGCGTGCGATCCTGTGATCGAGGCGCTCCCGGGATGGCCGATGTCTGGCATCGACACCTCGGAAACCGATGGGGCGGCTCCGCCGATGGCTTCGGCCGCGAACGACTTGGGTCGGACGAGGACGAGATGAGGAGCGGGAGCCTCGAACACGGTCTCGACGAGTTTCGTGCCCCCAAAGATCTCGTTCACGACGGAGACCTGGCTATCGGCGATGTTGAATTCGATGGCGTTGGCGAGCACGGGCCGATCGAGCCGAGCGGACAGGCGGCCTGCGACGTCGCGACTGGTGTACGTCTGTCCAAACAGGAGCAGATCGATACCGTGAGTCGACACAAGGCTTTCAACGGCGGCGGCGGCCGCCGCGATGCCGAGCTGGCCTTGTGCTGGGGCGAGGTGGTGAACTGCAGATGCGCCATGGTCGCCCAACGTGGCGAACGCTTCCTCTGAGCCCGCACCGAAGTAGATGACGTGCGTTTCGCCCAAGGCGCGAGCCTTGGCGAGGAGTTCCAGGCCCACGACGGCGGGCTGTCCCTCGGCTTCTTCAACGAACACCCAAGCCATCTAAATCACCTTTGCCTGTTCGAGGACCTCGACGATCCGCAGATACGCTTCGCCTTCATCCACCACGATTTCGCCGGAGGCGCGCTCCGGAGCGGTCGTAACCGAAACAATCCGTTGTCCCGGGCCGGGGCTGACTCCGAGCTCTGCCGCGGTGAGCTGGTCGATGGGCTTCTTCTTCGCCTCCATGATCCCCTTGAAGGTGGGGTAGCGGGGCTCGACCACCCCTGAGGTAACCGTCACCAGGACCGGCAGCGGCGCTTCGACGGTGTCGTAGCCGCCGGCGGTCTGGCGGTCGATCTGCACGGAGCCGTCCACGATTGCGACGCGCTTGGCGTAGGTGAGGGCGGGTACGCTCAACAGCTCGGCCACCTGTTGGGGCACGACGCCTGAATACCCATCGGTCGACTCGGTTCCGGCAATCACAACGTCGAACTCGTCCCGTTTGATGGCCGCCGCCAACACCTTTGCCGTTGTGAGAGCGTCGGAGCCATGCAGGGCTTCGTCGTCGACGATCACCGCTCCGTGGGCTCCCATGGCGAGCGCTTGGCGGATGCCGTTGAGGTTTCCGGCCGGGCCCATCGACACGAGCGTCACGGTCCCTTCGTGCTGGTCGGCCAGCTGCAGACCCACCTCCACGCCGTAGCGGTCGGTGTCGTCGAGGACCTGCTCGTTGGGGCGGACCAGCGTGAGCGTTTCGGAATCGAGCTCGTACGGCGATGCCGGATCGGGAATCTGCTTCACGCAGACGGCTATCTTCATTCGGCGCTCCTTCGACGATTCTTTGGCCGCCGGGATGTTAATGCTCGCTCACTTGCTGAGGAAATCAGCAGCCGCTTCCCGAGCAGCATTGCTTTCGCTAGCCAGTGATTCGATCGATGATGAGCGGTGGCGCCTCGGCGGCTTCGCCGACCTCCCATGCCCCTTTCAGATACCGCATTGCGTCTCCGAGCCGGCCGTCCTCTCGATAGTGGATGAGCGCCAGAGGATCACCTGCCTGCACCTCTTCGCTCACCTTGCGCAGGACGTCGATGCCGACGGAGGCATCGATGGATGCCTCCTTGTGAGCACGGCCTGCACCCAGCCGCATCGCGGCGACTCCGACGGCCAGTGCGTCGCACTTGGTCACGACTCCGGTTCGGTCAGAAGCGAGCTCGAAGGTATACGGCGCATCCGGCAGCAGGCTTGGGTCGTCGATGACATTCGGGTCGCCGTCTTGCGCGGCGATGACGGCTGCAAAGAGCTCCAATGCCTGGCCCGTAGCCACCGCCTCGGCAAGCCGGGCGCGGGCGTTGGCGGCGGTGCCGCTGACTCCGGCGAGCATGAGCATCTCCGCCCCGAGAGCCATCGTGATCTCGGTGAGGTCGTCCGGCCCTTCGTTGCGCAGCACCGCGATCGATTCTCGAATCTCGTTCGTGTTGCCAACTGCCCGTCCGAGCGGCTGATCCATGGCCGTGAGGAGAGCGACGGTCTCGGTGCCGGCCCGGTTGCCAATTCCCACCATCGTCTCGGCGAGAGCTTGGGCGTCTGCCCGGCTCTTCATGAACGCTCCCGAGCCGACCTTGACGTCGAGCACCAGGCCGTCGAGGTCTTCGGCCAGCTTCTTGGACATGATCGAGGAGGAGATCAGCGGGATCGACGGAACCGTGCCCGTGGCGTCACGGAGCGCGTACATCTCCCGGTCAGCCGGCACCATCGTCTCCGATTGGCCGGCCAGCACCAAACCCGTTTGTGCCAGCACGGCATGGAACCGGTCGGGATCGAGTTGGGTCGTGAAGCCGGGAATGGACTCGAGCTTGTCGAGCGTGCCGCCGGTGTGGCCGAGCCCTCGACCCGACATCATCGGGATGGCAACCCCACAGGCGGCCACCATCGGAGCGAGAGGGATGCTGACCTTGTCGCCGACACCTCCGGTTGAGTGCTTGTCCACTTTGGGCAGCCCGAGATCACCGAGCGAAAGACGTGACCCGGAGTTGAGCATTGCGTCTGTCCAGGCAGCCAGCTCCGACGGGTCCAGGTCGTTGTGGAAGACCGCCATCAGCATGGATGCCATCTGGTAGTCGGGGACGGCCTTGGTCGTGAACGAGCGGATGAGCCACTCGATCTCGTCTCCAGTGAGGGTTCCGCCGTCTCGCTTACGCTCGATCAACTCCACAGCGTTCATTCGTCGACCCGGCCTCGGGATGGTGTGTCCGGCATCGCGGTCATGAAATGTCGGCGAGAAATGAGATTCCTCGTGGAGGAGAAGGGAGTTCGAGACCCTGAGCAATCGTGGCCGCGATATCCGCATACTGGGCGCGGTCGCCCAAGTTCACTCCGGCCGAGTTGAGGCCGGCTACGAGGAGTGGCACATACTCGCGGGTGTGATCGGTCGAGCCGTCGGTGGGGTCGTTGCCATGGTCGGCGCTGAATACGAGTAGATCGGTGGGGCGTAGCGCTTCGACGAGCCTCGGCAGATATCGGTCGATGACTTGCAGACCTTGGTAATACCCCTGTGGGTTTTCTCGGTGGCCGTAGACCATGTCCAAGTCGACGAGGTTGGTGAAGATGATCCCGTCGGGTTGGGAGGCTATGCGGGCCAGGGTGCGTTCGAGCCCGTCGATGTCGCCCTCGGTGTGCTCTGCTGAGGTGAGGCCCCGACCTGCAAAGAGGTCCTCGATCTTGCCGATTCCATGGACTGGGAGGCCCGCGTCTTTGGCGATGTCGAGCAACGTCGGAGCATGCGGCGGCATTGCGTAGTCTCGGCGCTCATAGGTCCGCTGGTAGCTTCCGGCCTCTCCGACGAAGGGCCGAGCGATGACTCGCCCGATATGGAAGTCGTTGCAGTGACGCCTGGCGATCTCACAGACCCTGTACAGCTCATCGAGCGGCACGACATCCTTGTGGGCGGCGATCTGAAACACCGAATCGGCGGAGGTGTACAGGATGAGCGATCCGGTTGCGACATGCTCGGGCCCGAGATCCTCGATGATGACGGTGCCGGAGGCTGCGTAGTTGCCTATGAACCGGTGGCCGCTTTCCGCTTCGACAGCGTCGACGAGCTCAGGGGGAAATCCGGAATCCGTGAAGGTGGTGAATGGCTGCTCGGTCACCAGTCCGGCGATTTCCCAATGGCCGGTGGTGGAATCCTTGGCTGCGGACGCTTCTGCACACCTGCCGAATGCCATGGTCGGAGAAGGCGCGGGGGCGCAGCCGTGGAGGTTGGGATGTAGGTTGCCCAAACCGGCTGCCTGAAAGTTGGGGAGGGAGAACCCTCCGACGACGGAGGCGGTGTGCCCCAGCGTGTCCGATCCTTCGTCACCGTACTCGGC
>JBFGJH010000018.1:0-49209 GCA_041577335.1 Acidimicrobiia bacterium
GCGCAACCGCACGACGCCGGTCGGGCGCATCGGCAGTTGCCGCCTCGCCACAGCCCGCTGCATTGCCCGAGAACCGCATCCTTCAGCCGCACTCATGTTGTCGGGTGTGACGACGCGGTCGCCTCACCCGACCCAATGAGGCGAGAACGCTTCGCGTTCTCGAATGCAGTTGCGCAGCAACTGCGCGGTGGCGGAACCTCCCCCTCTAACTCCCCCAAGTTGCGCGAATCGCGATTAGCGGACCGCGAATCGCTCTTACACTGTTCTGATGCCGTCTTTTGTGTGTTCGTCTTGTGGCGCCGAGTTCACGCTGCCGCAGGCGGTGCTCGATAGGTATCCCGGTTGGACACCTCGTTCGTGTATGGAGTGCCGGGACAAGTCTGCAAGCCCTGGACCCTCTTCGGGAGCTTCGCGATCTCGACCCAAGACGTCCAAGCCCAAGCGCTCTGCAACCGCCAACAACAATCTCACTCTGGCCGAGGTTCTCGACCGATTCGCTGACGGCCCGACGGACGGCGTCTTCACGGATGGGAGCTCGGTTCCCAACCCGGGCCCTGGTGGTTGGGGCTCCGTTTACGTCTCCAAGGGTGAAATCGTCGACCAGGCGTTCGGGCACCACGAAGAAGAGACCACCAACAATCGTATGGAGCTGACCGCCATCATCGAAGGCATCAAATTGGTGCCCGCCGGCGAAGCGGCCGTGGTGTACACCGACTCCAACTTGGCCGCCCGCACCATCAACGAATGGGCCGAGGGATGGGCCCGCAACAGCTGGCGACGAAAGAACAACGCACCCGTCGCCAACCTCGATCTCGTCCAAGAGTTGTACGACCTGACCAAGGCACGTCCCGAGATCACGATTCGCTGGATCCGAGCACATTCAGGCAGTCGGTGGAACGAATATGCCGACGCGCTGTCTACCGCGTGGCAGCGCGACACGTTGTAGCCTTTTGGCATGGCCAAATACTCACTGGGCAACGCCTTCACGAACTGGCGAGATTCGGACCTTCCCGTGCTGGAGAAGGCTCGACTCACCGCGAAGAACAACCTGATCAAGCTTCGAACCGGAAAGGGTTGCTGTGGCAATCACGGCGAGCCCGGCTGTTGAGCGGGCCTCTCGGAGCCCAGTTCGGGCTCTCACGACCATGACCACCCACACGACCACTGAGATCACGACGCCGGGGCGGCGATGGTCAGCCTGACCGGCCCGGTCTACCGGCTCTACGAGAGACGCCTCGAGGCGTCGCTGGACCCGGCTCGGTTCCCCCACCACATAGGAATCATCCTCGACGGACATCGGCGCTACGCCCGGTCGGCCGGCTTGCCCGACTACACGGCCGCCTACCGGGCCGGCATGGCGAAATTCGAGAACTTCCTCGGATGGGCCGAGGAGCTGGAGATTCCCACGATCACGGGTTGGGTGTTGAGCACACAAAACCTCGACCGCCCGCCTGAAGAGCTGGAGCCGTATTTCGATGTCCTCATCGAGTTGTTCGCCCGACTCCCTGACCTCGCCTCCCGGTACGACATGAAGATTCGCGTCATCGGCAGCCTCGACCTGCTCCCAGCCAGGCTGGTGGCCGCCGCCAAGCAGATGGAAGAGCGGCGTCCGACCGGCAGCCGACGGCTGAACATCGCCATGGGCTACGGCGGCCATGAGGAGATCGCCGATGCGGTGCGGGAGCTGGTCGCCAGGTTGGTGACCGAAGGAGTCCCTCCCGAGGAGATTCCTACGCACATCACTCCCGAGACTTTGAGTGGGCACATGTACCTGTCGGATCTGCCCAACGCCGACCTGATCATCCGCACGTCGGGTGAGTCGCGGCTGTCGGGTTTCTTGCTGTGGCAGTCCGCATACGCCGAGTTCTCATTCGTCGATGTCTACTGGCCAGCCTTCCGCCGCATCGACTTCTTCCGATCCCTTCGCGAGTATGGCCGGCGTGAGCGACGCTTCGGAAAGTAGCGCCGGGTCGGCGCCGAGTGACATCGATCTCGCGGCGTTCGTCGCCGACCGGACCGCCACCGTCGAACTCGAGGACGGAACCCACATCGTCGTCCGACCGGCGACCCGGGCCGACCGGGACTACTTGCTGGAGGGCTTGAGCCAACTCAGCGAGCGCTCCATCTACACCCGGTTCCTCCGGCCCATGCGGGAGCTTTCCGAACGCGAGCTCGAACATCTTCTGTCAGTGGATCAGCACGACCACTTCGCTTGGGCGGCGTTCACTGAGGATGGGCACCCGGTGGGAGTGGCCCGTTATATCCGCGAGGCGCACCGTCCGTCCTATGCCGAAGCGGCCGTCACCGTCGTCGATCGTTTTCAGCGCCGCGGAATCGGCAGGGTGCTCGTCCAACTGCTGGCAGAGTCGGCCCTTGACAACGGGGTGGAGCACTTCACCGCATATGTCGGTGAAGACAACGAGGGCTTGGGGGCGGCGCTCGAATCAGCGGGAGCCAAGCCGGTCGAAGTCGATGAATTCGCCACGACGTATGTCATTGACCTCCCGCTCCCCCACTCATTCGAGGACTCAGTGCTTCTGGCTGCGCTCAAAGCCGCTGCGCATCCCCCTCAGAGCTGACAGAGCGCCTCGACTTCTTCGATCGACACGGGCAAACCTCCGGTGAGGTTCTTTGGTCCCGCTGCTGTCATCAGGATGTCGTCCTCGATCCGCACCCCGATGCCCCGAAACTCCTCGGGCACGGGGTGGGTGACCCGCTCGGCGTCGGCCGTCTCCTCGGCTTCCAATTCTTTGGCCTTGGCGGCGCCGAGGCGCATCCTGCGCTGGTAGCGCGCTTCGAGGTCATAGGGTTGGTTGACGAACTCCACCTCTTGGCGGCCGGCGTCCAAATAGAGGCCAGGCTCGACGGTGAACGCCATGCCTTCGGTAAGCAGCACCGAAGTCTCGTTGCGCTTATACGGGCCCGCATCGTGCACGTCCATGCCTAGCCAATGACCTAGCCCGTGCATGAAGAACTCGCGATAGTGGTGCATCTCGATGGTTTGGTCGACAGACCCGGGCACGAGGCCCAGGTCGACCAGACCCTCCGAGACCACCTTGACGGCAACGTCTGTGAGCTCCTTGAACGGTGTTCCGATTTGTGCGGCGTCAATTGCCGCTTGGTGAGCAGCCAAGACAACCTCGTAGATGGCACGCTGGGGAGTTGTGAAGGTCCCGTTGACCGGAAAGGTCCTTGTGATGTCGGCTGAGAAGTAGCCGTACTCGGCGGCAGCGTCGATGAGCAGCAGGTCGCCATCCTCCATCATCCGATCGTTCTCCGTGTAGTGCAGGATGCAGGCGTTCGGCCCTGATGCGACGATCGACGGGTAACCGTTGCGGGGAGATCCGGCACGGCGGAATACCGCCTCCATCTCTGCCTCGGCCTGGTATTCGTACAGGCCGGGCTTGGTGGCTCGCATCGCGGCGGCGTGACCGTCCACGGAAATCGAGGCGGCCTTGGCGAGCAACTCGACTTCCACCGGTGTCTTGAGCTGGCGAAGCGCGGCCAGCGCCGCCGTCGGATCCACAATGGCGCGCGGGGCAGCCACTCCATAACGGCTGGCCAGTGCGCTGACTGCCGACGTGGCCGCCAGGACCTCACGGTCGAGACGACCGCCGAGGCGGTAATGGACGGCTGATCGTCCTTCGAAACGAGATCGCAGCTCGGTGGCCAGCTCAGCCACAGGAAAGGCTTGGTCGGCTCCGAACTGGTCCTTGGCACCGTCCACGCCGGCGCGGTAGCCGTTCCACATCTCCATTTCCGGGTCGCGCGGTCGCACGAACAGGACATATTCCTCTTCGCCGCTCGGGTCGATGATGGCCACCGCGTCGGGCTCGTCGAATCCCGTCAAGAAGAAGAAATCTGAGTCCTGGCGAAACTCGTGATCGACGTCGTCGTTCCGAACTGCCTCGGTCGCAGCAGGAATCACGGCGATGCCATCCCCAAGAGTCTTGGCGAACTCCCGCCGCCGCCTCAGGTGATTATCCATAGTCCAGAATCGTACCTGGCCTCCGCTGATCTCCTGAAGCCTCCTGCGGGGGGTTGGTAAGGGGGAAGGCTCCGCCATCCCCCTACACGGAAGCATGGCGGCGTGTACGTCGTGCCGACAGGATGTGTGCCGCCGAAGGGCGGCTCAGTTGACTCGACCGAAGCCTGATTCGGTCGACCACCTGCGGATTGCCCGGCCGATCGCCGGACCAGAGTCTTCCTGAATGAAGTGCAGCCCCGGGACCGTGACCTCGGTCTGGTTCTCCCATGTTCGGCAGAACTCTCGCTGCGGCCCGACCAGAATCGATCCGGGATCGGCGTTGATGAACAGCTTGGGGAATTGCGCGGTCGGAAGCCAGGCTGCGTAGTCCGACACGATCTGGTGCACGTCGTCGGGCTCGCCTTCGATCGGGATCTGGCGCGGCCACGTGAGCGTGGGTCGGCGGCTTTCGCCGGCGTCGAGGTACGGGCGGCGGTACTCGTTCATCACCTCGTCGCTGAGGGTCGCGAGAACCGACCCAGGCAGGATGCGCTCGACGAACACATTCTTCTCCAAGACGATCGTCTCACCGGCTTCTGAACGCATTGCTTGGAAGATTGGCCTGGCTTGCTCTGGCCACGCATCCCATGTGACGGGCTGAACGATGGCTTCCATATAGGCGATGCCGGCGATTCGCTCGGGATGACGCCGCGCCCAGTCGAAGCCAAGGCCCGATCCCCAGTCGTGAACGACCAGTGTCACCCGGTTGCCCAGATCGAGGTGATCGAGCAACCCGTCCAGGTACTCACGGTGCTCCACGAACCGATAACTATCCGGCCCGGAGTCGGGGAGCTTGTCCGAGTCGCCCATACCGATGAGGTCCGGCGCCACCAGGCGACCGGCTTCCTCGAGCTCCGCCATCACGTGCCGCCACAGAAACGACGAGGTCGGGTTTCCGTGAAGGAAAACCATGGCGTCACCCTCGCCGCGATCCAGATAAGCCATTTGCTTGCCCTTGATGGTGGCGTACTGCTTGGTCATGGCGACTCCCTCACAAATCGAACGCCCGGACCAGGAACGTGGCCAACTGGGCCCGGGTGACATGCTCGTCTGGACAATACTCACTGCCGTCGGCGACGCACCCGGCAGTGACGCCCGCGGCGGAGAGCGTCTCGATGGCGGCGGCGTGAATGGTGTCGCCCGTGTCGCTGAAGGTCACCGGCTCCATAGGGTCCCAGCCGAGCGCTCGAACCAAGAAACTCGCCATTTGAGCCCTGGTAACGGGTAGGTCGGGACAGTACCGGTCGCCTTCTGTATTACAGCCCGACGTTACGCCTGCCTGGGCCAATGCTTCGATAGCTCCGGCGTGGGGTGAAGCATCGACATCGACGAACCTCGACGGCTCTTGCGGGCTGAGGCCGAGGGCTCTCATGAGGAAGCTGGCCATCTGCCCGCGCGTCACCGCATCTCCTGGACAGAACCGATCACCTTCGGCGTTGCATCCTGACGTGATCCCTGCCTCCACCAGGATTTCGATAGCTTGTTGATGGATGCTGGCATCGTCATCTCGAAACGTGCCCTGCCACACCAGCACGAGCCCCTCCACCGCCAGGACATCGTTGATCGACTCGGCGATGAACTCGACGGCCTCGATCCCGGCCGCTTCGGTACTCCAACCGTCGCTGAGTATTGCAACGGCGTAGCCCCCGCCCGACGGATCGTCGATGAAACCAACCGAATTGATCCGCCACCCGCTCCCTGTGAGGGGGAAGAAACCGTTCTTCATGGGATGGGTCCAGCCCTCCGGCAGACCCGCGGTGATACCCCACTGTTGTGATGCGATCACGCCTTCCATGTAATCCCTCGCCCGAGTGCTCGAGTCGGCATCGAAATGGCCGCCCTCGCCCAACAGCACCTGTCGAACGAGCCCTGTCTGATCAGCTGCGCTCGTCGAGGTTCCGCCCCACGGAGTCGCCGCAACGGTGTCGTCGAGGCCCAAGCGATCGTCGAGGGAGCTCATTCCGGATTGGCCTCCGAGGCTGAGCCACAGACTCGATGCGGGCGGATCGGCCGACTCGGCGATCATCGGCACGATCAACGCGTCCTCGGCTGCGGTGACGTCTCGGTCTTCGTCTTGGGCTCGCAGCAGGACGCCCGCCATGAGCTCGATCTTGAGCACGGAGGCCGTCGTGATTCGGCCCTCTGGCCGAAGGTCGTAACTGCATTCGGTGCGCGTGTCGTAGATGGCCGCAGTGAAGCGCTGGCCAGGCCACGCCGCCAGCAACTCGGCATCGATGCCGACGAAGGGATCGAGGTCGTCGCACGTGATCGTGTGATCCTCGGCGGCGGCCGGAACGCCGAGGGCGACCAGCCCGGCGAACACGGCGAACACGAGCATTCGCTTCATGGAGGGTTTCTACCGGCTCGATGCTCCGCTGTACCGGCGCGTCGGCGCATGGGTACCACGTCAGTCGTCGAGGATCTGCGAGATGTTCGCCCGGGCGGCTGCAATCTGGCGAGCCACCTCGGCAAAGCTGCCGCCTCCGGGGGAGGTACGGCGTCGCACGGAGTCGGCGACGTCGATTCGGGCAAGATCCTCGGCGACAAACCTCGGGTCGGCGGCCGACAGATCGGCCTCGGTTGCTAGGGCCAGCGACCGGCCAGCGGCTGCGAGCTGGGCGATGAGTCGACCAACTGCCTCATGGGCCTCTCGGAAGGGAACCCCTCGGGTGGTCAGGGATTCGGCGAGATCGAGAGCTGTGACATCCGCACCTGGCTCCGGCGGATGGAATGAAGCCGTCGCGATCAGTCCGCCCAGCGCCTCCAGAGCTCCGGCCAACACATCGTCGGCGTGAAAGGCAGCTCGTTTGTCCTCCTGGAAATCACGGTTGTAGGTGAGTGGCAGGCCCTTCTGCAGCGCCAGGAGCGCAGTGACGTCGCCGATCGCGGTTGCGGCCCGACCTCGCACCAATTCCGCGATATCGGGGTTCTTCTTCTGCGGCATTGCGCTCGAGCCGGTGGCGAATGAGTCATGGAGCGTCATCCACCCGAATTCGGATGATGACCACAGAATGATCTCTTCCGAGAGTCTCGACAGGTGCACCATCGTCTGCGCAGCCGCGAATACATATTCGGCCACGACGTCTCGCGCACCGACAGCGTCCATCGAATTGACGAAGTGCCATTGCCAGCCGAGCGCCTGCGCAGAGATGGCTGGGTCCAGGGGGAGGCTGCTGCCACCGGAGGCGGACGCCCCGAGCGGCGACACCTCGAGCCTCCCGACCGCCGCCGAGATGCGTTGGGCGTCTCGGCGCAGCATCTCGGCGTATGCCAGGAGGTGATGAGCGAACGGTACCGCCTGCGCCTGTTGCAGATGGGTGTAGCTCGGTACGATCACGTCGGCGAGGTTTTGCGCTTGATCGACCAGCACGGAGGCAAAGCCGGCGATGCGCTTGATCTGGTCACGACCCGACCGGGCAAGATAGAGCCGGATGTCGAGGGCTACCTGATCGTTGCGGCTCCGCCCTGTGTGGAGCTTCTTGGCGACATCACCGATCAGTTCGATGAGCCTTCGCTCGACCGCCGAGTGAACATCCTCGTCGGAGTCGGTGAACTCGAATGTCCCGGTGCTTGCCTCGGCCTCCACGCGTCGCAGGCCTTCAGCGAGCAGAACGGCCTCGTCGCCGGTCAGGATCCCCTGCTCTCCCAGCATCGTGACGTGGGCGAGCGAGCCCCGGATGTCATCGGCCAGCATCCGCCGATCGCTGTAATCAACCGTGAACGCCCACAACCGCGCGTCAGGCCCGTCGGCAAAGCGACCACTCCACAGGGTCACTCCCCTTCTCCCAGCCTCGCCTCGGCTATCCGCCGGAGTCGTAGGGCGTTCAGGCGTATGAAGCCGGCCGCGTCTGCCTGGTCGTATACGTCGTCTTCTTCGAAGGTCACGGTTGCATGGTCGTAGAGCTCGAAGTCGGAGCGACGCCCTTCGGTGTACACGCCGCCCTTGTAGAGCTTCAGCCTCGCTTCCCCACTCACCCTCTCTTGAACAGTGTCCATGAACGACTGCAACGCCTCCCGCTCAGGTGCGAACCAGAACCCGTTGTAGACCATCTCGGCATAGCGGGGAATCAGCTCATCGCGTAGATGCATGACTTCGCGGTCGAGGGTCAGTGACTCGACCGCTCGGTGGGCATAGTGGAGAACCGTCCCACCAGGCGTCTCGTAGACGCCGCGCGATTTCATGCCAACGAAGCGATTCTCGACGATGTCGACTCTTCCCACACCGTGGCGGCCGGCAATCGTATTGAGCCTGGCTAGGAGTGCGGCCGGTGCCAGCGCCTCACCGTCGATGGCAACCGGGTCGCCCTTCTCGTAGGTGATGGTGATGGTCTCGCTCTCGTCCGGCGCCAGTTCCGGATCGACAGTCATGGAGAACATCCCGGCCGGCGGGGCCACCCACGGATCTTCCAGCACTCCACCCTCGTAGGAAATATGGAGGAGGTTGGCGTCGGTGGAATACGGCTTCTCCGGTGTCACCGGGACAGGAATGCCGTGCTCCTCGGCGTAGCGGACGCAATCGGCCCGGCCCTTCAGCGACCACTCCCGCCATGGCGCGATGACTTTGATGTCTGGCTTCAACGCGAACGCCGACATCTCGAATCGAACCTGATCGTTCCCCTTGCCGGTTGCGCCATGCGCAATGGCATCTGCTCCGGTCTGCTCGGCCGCTCGTACCAATCCCTTGGCGATCACCGGGCGCGCCAGCGAGGTGCCGAGCAGGTAATGGCCTTCGTAGACCGCGTTGGCTCGCAACGCCGGGAATACATAGTCGGCGACGAATTCGTCGGTGAGTACTTCGGCGATGGCCTCGGTGGCGCCTGTCTCGAGAGCCTTCGCCTTGGCGTCAGCGACTTCGTCGCCCTGTCCTACGTCGGCGGTGTACGCAACCACCTCGACGCCATGCTCGTCCATGAGCCAGCGAAGAATGACCGACGTGTCGAGCCCTCCGGAATACGCCAGGACAACCTTCTTCATCAGCCCGCTCCGATCTGTTCAAGCCGCTTGGCCACGCGTTTCCCACCCACGCCCTCGGATGCGATCACGAGCAACGTGTCGTCGCCGGCAATCGTGCCCAGCACCCCGTCGAGGGGGGCCGTGTCAACCGATGCCGCGACGACGTGGGCCGCGCCGGGAGAGGTTCGTACCACCACGATGTTGCCGGAAACCGTTATCGATTCGGCGAAGCCAGAGAGGGCCGAAGCCAGCGACTCGAACGCCTCACCGGTAGGGATCGGCTCTTCTGGCAGCACGTAGCGGAGGCGCGATCCGTCACGCAGCTTCACCGCCCCAAGCGCATGCAGGTCCCGTGACACTGTCGCCTGGGTGACGTCGTAGTCCTGGTTCAACAAGAGGTCGACCAGGGCCTTTTGTGAGGACACCTTGTTGTCGAGAAGAAGCCGCCGGATGAGGCGCCGCCGAGCCGCAGTATTCATGCCCGCACGATTATGCAGCAGCCCGCATATTCATGCAACTCGGCGTAGGGCGCTCCTTCCCTCTGCCCGCCCTCCGAGCAGCCGACTGTTCCTCGATTCTTGAAGGTCCGTCGACAATCTCGAAGAGAGTTGGTGAGGGAGCAGGCTCCGCCATTCCGCTTTCACAGAGGTGTCGGGACGTGCGCCCGACACCGACAACATGAGCGCCGCCGAAGTGCGGCACGACCAGAAGCCGAGGCGCAGCTCTACCCGAGCCTGCTCGAGTCGAAACCCCTAGGTGATCATCGTGCCGATGCCCTCGGGTGTGAAGATCTCGAGCAGGAGACTGTGTTGTACCCGGCCGTCGAGAATGTGGGCTTGCGGGACGCCCGAAGCCGTCGCTGAAATGCACGATCTGAGCTTGGGAACCATCCCGGCCGACGCGGCTCCAGACGAGATCATGTCTTCGAGCTCGCCGACGGTCATCCGGGCAACCAGCGAATCCTCATCGCCCAAGTCTCGGTAGAGTCCCTCGACGTCGGTGAGGTAGATCAGCTTGGCCGCTCCCAGAGCTTCGGCCAGGGCACCGGCAGCGGTGTCGGCATTGATGTTGTACACCTGGCCGTCACTACCTCTGGCGAGGGGAGCAACCACTGGCACGATGTCGCGTTCCAGGAGTCCTTCGACAAGGGTCGGGTTCACTGCATCAACTCGACCGACGAAACCGAGGCGCTCATCCTGTGGCACCGCATGAAAAAGGCCCCCATCGATCCCGGTGATCCCGGCCGCCGAGGCGCCGTGTCCCGATAGCAACCGCACGATGTCGGGATTGATCTCACCGGCCAGCACCGATTGCACCACCCGAATCGTTTCTGCGTCGGTCACCCTCAGCCCATCGACCCACTCCGGCTCCACCCCGGCTCGTCCCATGGCGCGCGTGATGTGCGGCCCTCCACCATGGACAACGACGGTGTGAATGCCGACGAGATTGAGGAGGGCCACGTCACCGGCAAAGGTATCTCTCAGTGCTTCGTCGGTCATCGCCGATCCGCCATATTTGATGACGATGGTGCGGCCTTTGAAGGCGCGGATGAAGGGCATGGCCTCCATGAGTATGCGCGCCTTGCCCATGGTCGAGGCGATGCGTCCCTTGCGCTCACTGGGAGCGGTGTGCCCGGTCGTCACGATCGCTCGCCGTTCAGCTCCACGTAGGCAGGGGTGAGATCGGTCGTCACGATGAACGCTTCCCCGCCTCCGGGCCCGACTCGCACCTTCACCTCGAGGTCGCCGTCCATGAGCTCCAGGATTGCAGCTTCGTCATGGTCGAGGGCCATCCCATTGCGAGCGACGTCAACACCCTGATAGCTCACATCGAACGCATTCGGATCGAAGCCAACCCCGGCAACTCCGGCCGCAGCAAGCAGCCGCCCCCAGTTGGGGTCACCACCGTAGAACGAGCTTCGCACCAACGCCGAGTCCGCCATGGCTTTGCCCAACGTCCGGGCGTCTCCGTCGTTGGCGGCCCCGAGTACCTCGATGGTCACAACCCGTGAGGCGCCTTCAGCATCCTCGGCCATCTGCCAGGCGAGCTGACGGCACACTGCGGTCAGGGCTTCCTCGAACTCGTCGTGGTCGGGCGTTATCTCCGACACCCCACTGCTCATGAGTATCACCGTGTCGTTGGTCGACTGGCAGCCGTCCACATTGAGCGAATTGAACGTGAGATCTACCGCCCTGCGGAGCATCGAGCCAACCCTGGCTCGATCGACGACGGCGTCGGTGGTGAGAACCGCCAGCATGGTCGCCATGTCGGGCCGCAGCATTCCGGCCCCTTTGGCCATACCGCCCACCGTCCAACCCCCATCCAGGGTCACCGCCGCCTCCTTGGAGCGCGAGTCGGTTGTGAGGATCGCTTCGGCAGCCGCCGACCCGTCAACACTCAGTGCTGCTACCACGCCAGGAACACGATCGGGGAGGTCGTCGGGCAGTCGTGTTCCGATGGGGCCCGTCGAGCACACGAGAACCTCTGTGGGCTCGACGCCGAGTTCGACACCGACTCTCTCACACATGGCGTTGGCAGCGCTCACGCCGGCCGCCCCTGTTCCAGCGTTGGCGCAGCCTGAGTTGAGCACCACTGCCCGGGCTCGACCCGATGCGATGTGTGCTCGGCTCACCTGCACCGGGGCCGCGGCAGCCAGCGAAGAGGTAAACACGGCGGCGGTGGGACATGCATGGTCGGCCGTGACCAGCGCCAGGTCGCGTGCCCCGTCTGCTTTGATGCCGGCGCTGACGCCTCCAGCGAGAAACCCGGCGGCCGCAGTGACGCTCATGGCATCCACCCGGCAGCGCCGAGGCCGGACGTCTCGTCGAGACCACACATCAGATTGGCGGCCTGGACTGCCTGTCCGGCTGCTCCCTTCACCAGGTTGTCGATTGCCGACATGGCAATCACCGTGTTGGTGGCGGAGTCCAGGTATGCGTTCACCAGCGCCCGGTTGGATCCAACGACCCAGCGCGTCTGAGGAGGTTCGTCGATGAGCTCCACGAATGGATTGCTGCCGGCGAATTCGGCAAGGGCTGACCTCACGCTCGCCACCGTCACCGAGCCGGCAGCCGGCGCCGTGATGGTTGCCAGGATGCCACGCTGCATCGGCACGAGATGGGGGGTGAACGTCACCGAGATGGGTGAGCCAACGAAGGCTGAAACGGCCATTTCGATCTCGGGGCGGTGGCGATGGGTGGTCACGGCATAGGCGCGAACACCCTCATCGACGGAGCCGAACAAGAGGTCCGCTCGCACCGCACGACCTGCGCCCGAGACTCCTGACATGGCATTCACTACAACGTGATTCGTCTCGATGATTCCTGCGTCGATCATCGGCGCCAGCGCCAACAATGCCGCAGTCGGGTAGCACCCGGGTGCTGCCACCCGATCGGCGTCCACGATGGATTCGCGAAACAACTCGGGAAGGCCGTACGCCCACCGGCCCAACTCATCCGGAAGCGGGTGGGGAGCCCCGTATGCGCGTTGGTATCGATCTGGAGTGTCGAGGCGAAAGTCACTGCCGAGATCGATCACCTTCACGCCCCCGCGTGCCAGCTCGGAGCCGAGCTCAGCAGACTCGCCATGGGGAAGGGCGAGAAAGGCCACCTTGATCCCGGGAAGGTCGGCAGTCATCGGTGACAGCACGCGATCCCCTCCCCAGAGATGTGGGTGCACTTCACCGAGGGTTCTTCCCGCCTGCGAATGGGCACCGAGATATGTTGCATCGAAGGTCGGGTGGCCGTCGACGAGCCGCACCAGCTCTCCGCCTCCGTAGCCGGACGCGCCGAGGATCGCAGTCTTCATTACGACATCCTTATACGCATATGCGCATATGTCAATGTTCGGTCATCGGGGAGGCTCGAGGCCCATCTCCGGGATTGGAGGGATCTCTGCATCGTACAGCCAGGCATCGAAGAATCCGCCGAGCTCTCGACCTGACTGTTCCTCCGCTACCGCGATGAAATCAGCAGTGCCGGCGTTTCCGTACGCAAATCGATCCGCATATGTGCGCAATGTATCAAAGAACACCTCATCGCCGACTTCGAGACGGAGCGCATGAAGCGTCAGCCCGCCGCGCAGGTACACAGAACCGTTGAAGAGATCAGACGGGTCCGGCTCACCAGGTGGAGGGAACGACGCCTGCGCTTCAGCCCGAGCCGCCTGTGCGTCGGCGGCGGTGTCGAGGAAGATGCCGCCACTCATCAAGTCGTAGGCAAATCCGATCTCGGCGTCGAACTCCTCGGTCAGTCCTTGGTGCTCGAGCCACAGCCACTGCGTGTAGGTGGCAAAGCCCTCGTTCAGCCAGATGTCGCTCCAGTCGGCCACACTGACGCTGTTGCCGAACCACTGATGCGCCAGTTCGTGAACGACGACCGTCTCCCCTGCCGGCAGGCTCTGGCGTCCGAACGTGGAAAGCGTCTGCGTCTCCAACGCAGCACCCAGATTGATGGTGTCGACGACCAGCGAGCCATAGGCTTCAAATGGGTAAGGCCCGTAGATCTCGGTGAGGTAGGCGAGCATCTCTCCCTGGCGGCGAAATGAGGTCAAAGACGGTGCCGGTATGTCGTCGTCGAAGTAGTTGCGAATCGGCACGCCGTTTGGCCCGGTTTCCTGCTCGACCACAAAGTCGCCGACGGCCAGCGGCACCAGATAGGGAGCGACGGGATCGCGCGATTCCCAGGTGTAGGTGGTCGTGTCCTCGTCGACGAGGTCAGTGGATACCAGTGTCCCAATGCTCGCCACCACCAGCGGATTGGGCACGGTGACCTGAATACGATACGTCGCCTTGTCCAGGGGATGGTCGTTCACGGGCATCCACGACGAGGTCCCGTCGGGCTCACTCAGCGCAAACAGAGCACCGTTGACGTTGAGCATGCCGGTGGCGAACGGCGCTCCCTGGGAAGTGAACGGGACGGGAGATCCCCCGTAAGCGACGGTCACCTCGAACTCCGTACCGCTGACGATCACGGTATCTGGGTCGATGCGCAGTTCTCCCATCTGGTGGTCGAACACCGCAGGCACGCCGTCCACTGCCACGCTTTCGACCTCCAGCTCATCGAAATCGAGTGTGAAACTGTCGAGGTCTTGAGTGGCAATGGCCGTGAGAACCGAAGTGCCCTCGATGGTGGGAACAGCGGGGTCCATAGACAACGTCAGGGTCACGTTCTGAACGTCGTACCCCGCATTGCCGAGATCGGTGTACAGGGAATCGCCAATGCCATCTGCGGCATCGACGCCGGGGGGTAGCGTCGTGGAAGCCGACCCCTCCGTGGAGTCGGCGGCAGTATCAGTGGCTGCCTCCGAGGACACCACCGCGCCGATCTGAGAGCTGTCTGCCGAGGTCGAACTACACGCGCCGAGCAGCAGGAACAACAAAACGATCAGCAAATGCCCGCGACGAATCGGGGTCTCATGTCCAGTCACGCACGAGAGCGTAGGCCTCCTCTGGAGTAAACGGGCCATGATCGATGCGATGCTCGGTCAGCAGCTTCATGATTCTGCCTACTTCGGGCCCGGGCTCGATGCCGAGGAACGCCATCACATCGGTCCCATCGATCGGAGGGCGAAGACTGGCGAGTTCCTCTTGGGCGGACAACACCTCGATCCGTTCCTCCAGCTCGTCAATGCGTCGCTGGATTGCGTCGGCGCGCTTCTTGTTGCCGGTGGTCACATCGCACCGCACGAGCTGGTTCAGGTCGTCGAGCAAGGGCCCGGCATCGCGCACGTAGCGGCGGACGGCGGAGTCGGTCCACCCCATCTTGAACGTGTGGGGTCGAAGGTGCAGGAACACCAGCTGGCCAACCTCCTCGACCAACTCGCGGGGATATCGGAGCGCTTTGAGCCTCTGCCGAGCCATACGCGCGCCGACCACCTCGTGATGGTGGAACGACACGCCCTTCGGTCCGAACTCTCTCGTTGCGGGCTTGCCGATGTCGTGAAGGAGCGCGGCCAAACGGATGCGCAAGGTGGGCTCTGTCTTCTCCACAACGGCCAGCGTGTGCTCCCATACGTCTTTGTGGCGATGGAGAGGGTCCCGTTGCTGTTGCAGCTGCACGAGCTCAGGCAGAAAATGTTCAGCAAGGCCCGTGCGCACGATCCCCCGCAGGCCGGTCGCGGGTCGCGAGGACACGAGCAGCTTGCTCAGCTCGTCACGTATCCGTTCGCCCGATACGATCTCGAGGCGATCGGCCATGTCGACGACGGCCGCCTCAGTTTCAGCGTTGATCTCGAAACCGGTTGTGCTCGCAAACCGGAACAGCCGGAGCATCCGCAGTGGATCGTCTCCAAATGACACCTCCGGGCCGAGTGGGGTCCGGAGCTCCCGACGGGCGAGATCGGCCAAACCTCCAAAGGGATCCACGACTTCTGCGTCGGGGAGCCGCAGCGCCATCGAGTTGATCGTGAAGTCTCGCCGGGACAAATCCGTTTCGATGGAATCGGAAAACGTCACGTCGGGCTTGCGACTCTCTTCGTGATAGACCTCGTCCCGAAATGTGGTGATCTCGTACACGTGGTCGCCGATGCGAACGCCAATCGTCCCGAAGCGCTCCCCCATCGTGTAGACGGCTTCGGCAACCGGGCGCACGATTTGCTTGATCGCGTCGGGTCGAGCGTCGGTGGCGAAGTCGAGATCGTCGTGAGCAACGTCGAGCAGCGCATCACGCAGAGAGCCACCAACGAGGTAGAGCTCATGCCCGGCGTCGGAGAACAAATCCGATAACACAAGCGTCGGCGAACCATCGGCCAAAAGCCACTGCAAACGTTCCGGAATCATCGGCCCAAAGGCTAGGCGGGTTTCGACCGGGGCAGGCCCTGGTCGAGCTGCGCCTCGCCTCAACGGGCGGCGCCACTTTTCCGCCAGCGGAGCCGGGGGGAAAATCCAAGATGGCCCAACGGCCATACCTGCTGGGAACGAGCGTCGTCAGCAAGGCTCACGCCTCGCCTCCTCCACCGCTCCGCTTTCGCCTACCGGCGAAGCCAACCTCCGTGCAGTTGCTTCGCAACTGCATACGAGAACGTAAAGCGTTCTCGACTCAACCGCTCGCTCCGCTCACGGGAGGAGGAAACGAGGGGGTCTTGGTGAAAGCTCCACCCACCGTGCAGCTGGAGGCACCGTGGCGGGTACGGCGGGCCGACAGGAAGAGGGCGGACGTAGAGCCGCACGACCAACCCGCTCGGATCCTGATCCGATTTGAACTACGTCTTGATGATGCCGGCTTGTTCGGCGCGGACGCGGAAGTCGTGGGGGTTGGAGGCGTTCTGCATGGCGACTTGGAAGGTGATCTCGCCGTTCTTGAAACGATCGAGAATCGACTGGTCGAAGGTCTGCATGCCGTAGAACTCGGACTCCCTGATCACCTCGACGAGGCTGTTGGTTTCCGATCCGTCGACAATGCGGTCATAGACGCGTCCGTTCATCGTCATGATTTCGATCGCCGGGATGCGGCCGCCGTCGGTTCGTTCGAGGAGGCGCTGGGACACGACACCCTTCAAGGTCGATGCCAGGAGAATCCGGATCTGCTGTTGCTGATGGGGAGGGAAGAAGTCGATGATCCGGTTGATCGTCTCGGTGGCATCGATGGTGTGCAACGTCGAAAGGACCAGGTGCCCGGTCTCGGCGGCCTGCAATGCGGCTTTGACCGTCTCCGAGTCACGCATCTCACCGATGAGGATGATGTCGGGATCCTGACGGAGAGCACGGCGCAGTGCCTCGTTGAAGTCTTTGGTATCCATTCCCACCTCACGCTGCGCGATGATCGACAGCTTGTCTCGATGGAGAACCTCGATCGGGTCTTCGATGGTGATGATGTTGACCCGACGAGTCGTGTTCATGTAGTCGATCATCGACGCCAGCGTCGTGGTCTTGCCCGATCCCGTGGGACCCGTCACGAGGATGAGGCCGCGCGCCTCGCCGGCGAGCTTCTCGAGCACGGTTGGAAGGCCAAGCTCACCAAAGCTCTGCGTCGACGGAAGCACTCGCCTCAAAACCAGGCTCACCGAGCCACGCTGGCGGTACACGTTGACGCGGAATCGGCCGAGCTCGGGTTTTCCGTATGCGAAGTCTGCTTCCGACAGCTCCCTGAATTCGGAGGCCGCACGTTGCGTAAAGATCTGGTTGGCGTACTCCTCGGTGTCATTCGGCAGAAGGACAGGAAGCGAGGTCGGGTGGAGTTCTCCATCCAGCCGCATGACGGGCGGGGACCCCACCTTGAGATGCAGGTCAGAGGCTTCCACCTCGATCATCTTCTTGAGAAGCTCATCGAGCGACGCAGCCACCTCAACCTCCTTGCGTCTCGGGCGAGCTACCGACTCCTATCGGCGGGTTGCCGGGAGGACTTAACCGATCTTCCAGAATGCTTTTGCGGCCTCGCTCACCAATTCGAGGTTTCGCCATGAGCTCGCCGGCGACTTGTGCTCCGTCTCCTCATGGAGGGCGTCCCCTGCGGCACCACGCAGGGTGGCCTCGACGGCGCTCTGGATGCCGTCGAGGTTATAGCCGCCTTCGAGAAAGTAGATGGTCCGCCCGGCCGGCACGACTCGCGCAACAACCGAGGCCATGAACGCGTAGTCAGGACCCTCCAGGCGGAGATCAGCCAGGGGGTCGAGCACGTGGGCGTCGTAACCGGCACTCACCAAGACCCAGTCCGGCTGATATTGCTCGAGCACTGGTTGGATGACTCGACCGAACGCTGC
The DNA here is from genome assembly GCA_041577335.1 of Acidimicrobiia bacterium. Classification (GTDB taxonomy): domain Bacteria; phylum Actinomycetota; class Acidimicrobiia; order Spongiisociales; family JAENVV01; genus JBFGJH01. The sequence continues at coordinate 17,678 of JBFGJH010000018.1, forward strand.
CCGATACACATCGCCGGCTGTGCCAGACGGCAGCGGCAGGTTCAACACGGTGCCGCGCCCTGGGCCATACCCCACTTCGTCGAGCCAGCCCGAGCCTGGGTAGAAGGGGTACTCATGGGTTGAGATGTACAGAACCTCTTTGCGGTCCACGAATAGGTCCTGCGTGCCGTTGCCGTGATGCACATCCCAATCCACCACGGCAACCCGGAAACCGGCCTCGATCAGGAACTCCGCGGTGACCGCAACGTTGTTGAAGAGGCAGAAGCCCATCGCACGCCCTGCGACCGCGTGATGGCCGGGTGGCCGAACGGCGCAGAAGGCAACGTCGGCCTGTGCCTCGAGCAGAGCGCCCACAGCCTGCGGTCCCGATCCGGCCGCCCGGAGTGCGGCATCCCAGCTGGCTTCCACTGCGTAGGTGTCGGCATCGAGATGGCCTCCGCCCGAATCACAGAACGCCTCGATGGAGGCGATGTACCGTCGGGAATGAACGTGCGAAAGCAGTTCCATGTCCACGGGCGCAGCCTCGAGGGTGGCAGTGACGGTACCCGAAGCCATCGCGCCGTCAATGACGGCGTTCAGCCGCTCAGGTCGCTCCGGATGCCAATCCGAAGACACGTGCTCGAAAAAGGTCGAGTGAGTGATGAGAGCTGTCTGCATCGTTCGCAACTCTATGCGCTGACGGGCGACGGTCGAAAACTCGCCAGGCTCTACGATGTTGTATGAGAGGAGACCGATCGTGCACATCACCGCCCGCGGCACTTGGCCGGGGCCCATCACTCTGCGCCAGGGGTGGGCAAAGGCCGTCGCCCGGCAGTGGAACGAATTCGTACCGGATGCACAAATGCGGCTCGTGCGCGGATCCGCTGGGTTCATCGCGGCGGCGACCAGTCATCTCCTCGACACGGTTGCGTTGGGGGTCACTTCACCGCCGCTGCCCGAGGTGGGCGCCAATGCGTGGCGCAAGGCCGGGTATCACAACTACCTCCATCTCGACCTGTTCTCCATGGACTTGCATACGCTTCCCAAGGCCCCTGCTCACCCGGTGCGCAGCGACCGGCCTGATTTGTGGCACGAAGCCGTGGCGATCGACTCGGCGGCATTCCAGGTGAGATGGCGGCTCGGATCGGTAGGTCTGGCCGAAGCCCGCGACGCCACCTCCCGCTCTGCGTTCTTGACCCTCGAAGACGATGACTCTCTCGCCGGGTTCGCCATCGTGGGAGTAGCAGGGCCGGTTGCCTACCTGCAACGCGTGGCGGTTCTTCCGCAGGCACGAGGCCGCGGCTACGGACGGTCGTTGGTGCGGGCGAGTGCCCAATGGGGCCGGGCCCGAGGCGGGCGGTCGATGCTGCTCAATACCCAACCCGACAACGATCCTGCGGCAGCGCTGTACCAGTCGGAAGGCTTTCGCAAACTTCCCGCCGGACTCAACGTGCTTCGCTTTCCGGGACCGCTCTCATGACCGTCGACGAACACCTCGTGCCGAGTCGATTCGGGCTCGAAGTCCGATTGGGACAGGACAGCGACATCGAGGAGTGGCTCGCCACCGATACCTCACTCGACAGGCCGGTGCTCGTGCGCATCCTCTCGGGAGCGTCACCCCGTCGTCGCCGGCAGTTCCTGGACTCAGTGCGGGCTGCCGCCGCAGTGGCTCATACCCACATCGTGCACATCTTCGAGGCCGGCGATCACGGACCGAACTCGTACTCGGTGTCCGAATGGGCGGGGGGCATGACACTCGCCGATCGGACTGCTGCACACGAGCCGGTGGGGAGCGACGAGTTCCTGCCCAACGCATCTGGACTGGCATCGGCACTCGCCGCCCTGCACGCAGCAGGCGCCCTGCACGGCGCAATCGACGAGAGCGCCATCTTCTTCTCTGCCGCCCACCCAGCCAAGCTCGCCGCCTTCGGGCGGCCACCCATTGCCATGTCCCCCGCCGACGACACGCGCATGTTGGCGGAGACCCTGGAGCGGTCGCTCACCGGCCGGGCAGCCGGTTCTGTCTCTCCCAGCCAGGTCATCGACGGATTCGACGCAACGGTCGACACCGCTCTGTCGCAAGCGCAATTGGGCCAAACCGGGGCGCATATGTTGGCGAGCTCGCTCCGCGCAGCTCCCACCCCTCCCCGGCACCCGTCTCCAGAGTCCAGCTGGTCGTGGCGATGGCTGGTCCCAACCGCAGCGCTGGCGCTCGTCGCAGTCGTGCTGGTCGGCTTTGGAGCTTCGCTGGTGTCCGGGACTGGAGGCGACAGAAACCTGCCGACTCCCGCAACCACGACCACCCCCAGTGCCACCGAGACACCGGCAACGACCGGCGTCGAGGCCAACGCCGAGCCTGACTCCGGAGAGGACACGCCATCAGTGAGCCCGGTCAGAGCCGTGGCCTTCGACCCTTTCGGGTCCGACGGCGAACACGACGAGCTCGAGCATCTGGTCATCGACGGCGACTTCGAAACGGAGTGGAAGACGGAGTCATACTTTGATCCGCTGCCGCGCATCAAGCCAGGCGTCGGGATCGCCGTCGAAGCCGAGGGGTCTGTTGGAGGCGTGCAGGTCTCAGGCGTGCGCGACGGATCACAATGGTCGCTCATGTGGGCTCCGGAGGTCACCCAGAACCTCGAGGACTGGACGCTCATTGCCAACGGCACCGTGCGGGCGGGGCGCTTCGACAGCGACGTTCAGGTTCGCCAGGACGGCGTCTGGCTGATCTGGTTCACCGACCTCCCCGCATCCAACGAGGGTACATTCGCAACCACCGTCGCCGAGGTACGCTTTCGGCCATGACAGCTGCCCGGGCCGAGGACGATCGGGTCCTCGTTGCACGTTTCCTCGACGGTGACCGACGCGCCTTCGACGAGCTCATGGGCGCCCACGAAGACCGCGTGTTTTCGATCTGCCTGAGAGTCATGCGCAACCGGGAAGCGGCGCTCGACGCCCTCCAAGAGACTTTCATCACCGTTTTCCGAAAAGCGCATATGTACAACGGTGAATCGGCGTTTTCGACGTGGCTCTACCGGGTCGCGATGAACACGTGCTACGACGAGCTGCGAAAACGGAAGCGGCGGGCCGCCGACTCACTTCCCGACTTCCACGACCCCTCCGACCCGACATCGCAAGACCCATTCACCAGCGCAGAGCTTCGCCCCGAGCTCCACGCCGCACTCAACCAGATCTCACCCGAATTCGCAGCCGCAGTGATCCTGTCCGACATCGAAGGGCTGTCGATCGCCGAGGCGGCCGAAGTGCTCGACGTGGCGGAGGGCACGGTGAAGTCGCGTGTCTTTCGCGGCCGGCGAATGTTGGCCGACATTCTGGGGAACCAAACCAGCTTCTCCGAACGTCACAAGGACGATCATGCATAGCCACGACCTAGACATCGTTGCCGCCCTGGCCGACGGCTCGCTCGAACCCGAGCAGCATGACGCCGCCCGCCGCCTGGTTGACTCGTGTGAGGAATGTCGGGAGGAATTCGCCGCCCAGTCGATGATTCTCGAAGTGCTGAGCGAGCCGGCACCGGCAACCCTCACGGAACTCGAGCGCGCTCGGCTCCACCAAGCAGTCGGGCGCCTCGATCCGCAGCCGGCCCAACGCAGGGGCTGGCTCATCTGGATGCCTCGCGTAGCAGTAGCGGCTGCCGCGGTCGCGTTTGTGGGAACGTTCGGCGTTTTGTTCTTCAACAACACCGGCGCCTCCGATGGTGCCCAGGATCTCGGGGCACAAGCCCAGGTCACCGAGGCGCCCGCCGAAGAGAGCATGCAAGCAGAAGCAGCGACTGCCCTCCAGGCAGAGGAAGCGCCCCTAGCCGCGGCTGACCAAGAGGCCGCCGCAGATGACGCCGGCGCCGTGAGGGCGAAAGGCGTCATCATCTACGGCGATCTCGGCGAACTTCGTGATCTCGACACCTTGACGCGGGAGGCGTTCTCCCTTGCGGTGCCCGAGACCATGGCCCTCACCGACGATCAGCAAAGGGACTTTTCATGTCTTGTCGATGCCCAGGTGCTGGGTATCCCAACTATCGCTGCCCAGGCAACGCTTGACGGTGACCCGGTGGAAGTGTTCGAGGTCGACGAGGAGTTCTTCGTCGTGTTGGCTCCCGATGAATGTGACGAGCTGCCCTTCCCCGGAACGGGGTCCAAGTAGCGGGCACTAGGCTTCCGCCTCATGGATGAATTCGCAACAAAGTTTGCTGATTTCCTCGACGAGCGCATTATCAAGCCAGTCAGAGAAATCACCGACGACCGCGTCAATCGGATACTGGTGCTCACGGTGCTGGGATTGGTGGCAGCGATGCTCCTGCTGCTCGCTGCAGTCTTTGGCACGGTTGCCTTTTTCCGCTTGCTGAGCAACTACGTGACGGTCACGGCCGCCTATGCGATCTTGGGCGGACTATTTTTGATCGCCGGGGCGTTTGTATGGTCGAAACGATTCTCGAAACCCACGACCGAGGACTCCCCGAATGCCTGAGAACGTCATCATCATCGGCTCCGGTCCGGCCGGCTACACGGCTGCCCTCTACGCGTCACGGGCCAACCTCGAGCCGCTCGTCTTTGAAGGAAGCCAGCGAGGTGGTCAGCTCATGATCACTACCGACGTGGAGAACTATCCGGGATTCCCCGACGGCATCATGGGCCCCGACCTCATGGATCAGTTCCGCAAACAGGCCGAGCGCTTTGGCACCCGGCTCGAGACATCCGACGTCAGTCGTGTCGATTTCTCCTCCCGTCCATTCAAGGTCTGGGTCGGAGAAAACCAGTACGAGTCCAACTCGGTCATCATTGCAACGGGGGCATCAGCCCAGTGGCTCGGTATCCCCGGCGAGGCCGAGTTGACGGGGATGGGCGTGAGCGCCTGCGCGACCTGTGATGGTTTCTTCTTTCGCGACCGCGAGCTGATCGTGATCGGCGGTGGGGATTCTGCAATGGAAGAAGCGCTCTTTTTGACGAAGTTCGCTTCCAAGGTGACCATCGTCCATCGGCGGGACGAGTTCCGGGCCTCGGCCATCATGGCGCAGCGAGCGCTCAACCATGAGAAGATCGACGTCATCTGGAACACGACGGTCGTTGAGATCATGGGCGAGACCGGTGTCACCGGCGTGCGACTCCACAACGTCGAGAGCGGCGAAGAGACCGAGATGGCGATCGACGGCGTGTTCGTGGCAATCGGCCACAAGCCCAATACCGACATCTTCGCCGACCAACTACAACTCGACGACAAGGGCTACATCGACCTCCCCGGCCGGTCGACCGCCACGTCGGTACCGGGGGTCTTCGCCGCCGGGGATGTCGCCGATACGGTGTATCGTCAGGCCGTGACCGCTGCCGGAACCGGTTGCCAAGCCGCCATCGATGCCGAGCGTTGGCTCGAAGCGAATTCAGATCAGTAGAGCGAGAGGATTTCAAGGAACCATGGGAGCGAACACGATCACCCTCACCGACGGCGACTTCGACACCGCCATTGCCGGAGACAAGCCCGTCCTCGTCGACTTCTGGGCTGAGTGGTGCGGGCCGTGCAAGGCCGTTGCGCCCATCCTCGACGAGCTGGCAGTCGAATACGAAGGCCGCCTCTCGATCGCCAAACTGAACATCGATGAGAACCCCCAGAGCCCGGCTTCGCACAGCGTTCTCGGCATCCCGACGATGATCGTCTTCAAAGATGGTGTCGAAGCCAAGCGAATCGTGGGGGCACGTCGCAAGGACGATCTCGTTCGGGAGCTGGCTGAGTTCGTCGGTTGACGACTCGCATCGCCAACGACAGCCGCTAGCTCGCGGATGCGCCTTTATCGCGTCGGAGATTCAGGAGAGCCGGTCCGGGACATCCAGGACCGGCTTGCTGCGTTGGGCTTCGCCTTTCAGCCCGACGCTCTCGGCGAGTACGGAGCGGCCACCGATGCTGCGGTCAAGGCCTTCCAAGCCGGGCGTGGCCTGGCTTGTGACGGGATCATTGGTGCTGACACCTGGCGGGCCTTGTACGAGGCCGGGTACTCGCTTGGCGACCGCATTCTGTACTACCGCCTCCCGATGTTCCGGGGCGACGACGTCGCCGAACTCCAACGACGGCTCAACGATCTGGGTTTCGATGCCGACAAGGTCGACGGCGTGCTGGGCCCACACACCCACACCGCACTCGTCGACTTTCAGTCCAACCGTGGGTTGGCGGAGGACGGAATATGTGGACCGTTGGTCGTCCGAGAGCTCGCCGCGATCACCAGGGGCGATCCCATCGCCGGTCGGGAGCGGGTACGAGAACGAGAGTGGGTTCGAGGGCTCCCGACGTCGATCGCAGGCACGAGGCTTTACCTCGATCCAGTTGGCTACCCGAACGAAGTTGGCGGGCCGGCATGGGACTTGGCGCTCTCAGTAGCTCGAGGAATGCAGGCGATGGGAGGCGTGCCCGTGCTCTCGCGGAGTGCCGATATCAGCCCCCCAGCTCCCACCCGGGCTCGTCGTGCCAACCGGCTCGGTGTCCACATCACGATCTCACTCCAGCCTGCGGTCGAAGAAGAGCCTGCAGTTCACTACTTCGAGTCAGCGCACAGCCGTTCCGAGGCGGGACACCTGCTGGCCCACGAAATCGCCAGCCGGCTCGGAATCCATACAGCCGGCCGGGCAACTGCCATCCTCAAGCACACGCGCGCTCCCGCTGCCACCATCGCGACCCACCTGGAAACCACTCGATCCGAAGACATCGTCGATGGGGTATGCGCATTCTTCGAGGAAGCTCGCGACGCTCTGGGCTAGCCGGCGCGAGCTGCCAAGACCGCCTCGCTATTCGTGTAGGACGCGATATATCCGCTCGAGATCCTCGATCGATGTGAACTTGATCACCACTCGGCCCCGGTTGCGGTCTTGTCGGTAGGAGATGTCGACGTCGGCGTTGAGCCTGTCGGTGAGCCGCTGCTCGAGCTCAACGATCGCCGCTGGTCGCGGCTCACTACTCATAGAGGCAGCAGGCGCCTCGTCCTCGGGCATATTCGCGCGCGCCCGCGCAGCATCCTCGACTTGGCGAACCGACCAGCCTTCCGCAGCTGCGCGCTTGGCAATGTACTCGGCGAACCTGGCGTCGCTCACTCCTGCCAGGGCCCTGGCATGGCCTGCCGACAGCCGCCGGCTGCTCACGAGGCTCTGCACCGACGCAGGCAGCGACAGGAGCCGCAAAGCGTTGGTGACCGAGCTCCTGCTTTTGCTCACGCGCTCGCCTACTTGCTGGTGGGTCATGCCAAAATCTTCCAGGAGCTGTTGGTAGGCTCCAGCTTCTTCGAGCGGGTTCAGATCCTCACGCTGGAGGTTCTCGACGAGCGCCTCGACCAGCGACCCCTCATCGTCGACCACCCGTATGACCACTGGCACTTCATCGAGGCCGGCGAGTGAACACGCCCGAAGCCGGCGTTCGCCAGCGATCAGAACATAGGCGTCGCCGTCTTTCCGCACCACGAGAGGCTGCAGCAGCCCTACCTCGGTGATCGAGGCGGCGAGGGACGCCAAGCCCTCGGTGTCGAAGATCTCGCGCGGCTGCTGCGGGTTCGGTGAAATACGATCGATGGGAACGATCGCGTAGCCTTCAGACGGAGCTGCCGCGGCCGGGCCTCGAGGGATCAATGTTTCCAGGCCCTTGCCGAGTCCGGTTCGTCGTGTCACAGTCGTCCTCCTAGTAATCCATGGTGTCGCTGGACGCCACGGCCCGCCCGTGTCGGCGCCGAAACTCACGGCCCAGTTCGCGATACGCAATCGCTCCTCGACTCATGGGATCGAATGCTTCGATGGGCTCACCGTACGAGGGCGCTTCCGAAAGTCGCACCGATCGCGGAATGATCGTCCGATATGCCGTGTCACCAAAGTGGGTTCGAACCTGGTCGACGACGTCCGCGGCGAGGTTGGTGCGTGCGTCGTACATGGTGACCACTACCCCACCGATCACGAGATCAGGATTGAGATTCCCCTGCACGAGTTCTATGTTGGCAATGAGTTGGGTAACCCCTTCCAGGGCGTAGTATTCGGCCTGAATCGGGATGAGAACTTCCGACGCCGCCGTGAGCGCGTTGATGGTGAGAAGCCCGAGCGAGGGCGGGCAATCGATGAGAATGATGTCGTAGCCTTCGATGCCGGACAGTGCCTGTTTCAGTCTCTGTTCGCGAGAAAACACCGACACCAATTCGATCTCGGCCGCTGCCAAATCAACCGTAGCTGGTGCTATATCGAGGTTGTTAACTGAACTAGGGGTAACTACGTCCATCAAATCGACCTTGTGAAGCACGACGTCGTACACGGATGAGGCGATGGCGTCACGATCAATGCCGAGTCCGGACGACGCGTTGCCCTGCGGATCGAGGTCGATCAGCAGCAGCCGCTCCCCCTGCATCGCCAAGGCAGCACCCAAATTGATCGATGTGGTGGACTTCCCCACCCCACCCTTCTGATTCGCCAAGGCAACGATGATTGGTGACGACGTCATGTGCGGGTCATGATAAGCAGCCACGAAGGCGGATCAAGTATCTCGACCTTCCTCACTTCTGTGACGAATCCATGACGATCGGCCGCCTCTCGACAGGGTTCCAACCCACCCGGTTCCCGCATGCGCGATAGACCGATGACGGCGAACCGGTCTGCCAGTCCGGCAGCAACGTCCACGGCTTTCGCCGGCGGAAAAGCCGCCCGCATGGTCACTGCCTCCGCCGCGTCGATTTCGTCGCGAAGCACATCTCGCACCAGCACGACGACATTTTCCAACTGGGTCACTCGGACAGCCCGCTTCATCAGATCGGTGCGGCCCACCGACCGGTCTACGACCGTCACCCCGATGTCAGGGTGGGCGATGGCAAGAACCAGCCCTGGTAGGCCCACCCCTGAGCCAACATCGAGCACGGTCGACGCATCAAGATCGGGTGGCAGGTAGAGCAGAGAATCCGCAATGTGACGGTTCTCCAAGATGTCGAGCTCGCCTGGACCTATGCCGCCGGCGGCGTGGGCCTCAGACTTCAACCATGAAATGAGTTTCTCGAGCTGGATGGTCTGGGTCGCAGACCAGGGCAAGTCAAAGGCGGCGACAACCGCGGCGATATCGGCATGCACGGTCGACGATGGTACTCAATGTTTCACGTGAAACCTTCGCGGCCGGTTCACATGAACGCCTAGCCAACCTCTACGAAGGGCTGATCACGACCGATCGACGGGGCTCTTCGCCTTCCGAGTATGAGGACACTCCCTCGATCTCCTGCACGGCGTCGTGAATGACTTTCCGATCTGATGCGTTCATAGGTTCCAGCATGCGCTCCTGGCCATCCTCGATCACTTGCTCGGCAAGGCGGCCGGCATAGATCTTGAGTGCTTCACGGCGCCGCTCGACGTATCCGGCAATGTCCAGCCGTAGCCGGACACCCTCGTGGGTCCGCCGTTGGACAACGGTCCGAGTCAGCTCGTGGACGGCTTGGAGAATGACCCCTTTGGTGCCAACCAATGCCTCGGTCTGATCGCCGACGACATTGGCGATCACGGCGTCGCCGTCGACTGACGTCTGGACATCCCCCTCGAGCCCGAAGGAGTCGAGGAGCCCATTGAGGAACTGGGTGATGACCTCGGCTTGTTCTTCACGGGACACGGTTGACTCCTTCTCAGGCCGGGTTGGCTTTGGCTTGGGTTTCTTGCTCCCACTGGTGCGGTTCTTATCGGCCGAGCGAGTCGGCTTGGCGGATTCGGTCGTCTCACCCTGTTTGCTCGCCGACTTGGACCGGCTGCGACTCCGACGCCGTTTGGGTTTGGCCTTGAGCCTCACCACGGCGTCCCTACCACCCATACCGAGGAATCCTCGTTCAGGTTCTTGCAACACCTCGACGTCTGCTTGTTCCGTCTTTTCGAGGCCCAACTCTTGCAGACCTGCTTCCACGGCGATCTCAACCGACTTGCCGCGCACTTCGACCCATTCCACGATTACTTCCTCCTGCGCCGATTGCGCTTCTTCGCGGAACCCTGAGGTTTTGACGGCCGCGGGGGTTCCGGTTTCTCATTGACCGCAGGCGGAGCTGCGGTAGCCACGGGCGTCGGCCGTCCATCGATTCGATAGATGAACGCCATTTGCCCAAAACGGAAGACGTTGGAGGTTGCCCAATACACCACCAGGCCGGCAACGAAGTTCCACGCAAACACACCGAAGAGGAGGGGCAGTACCTTGGTGATCGTCTGAGTCGCCCGCACTTGCGGATTGTCATCTCGCGCTTGACCCGCCTGCGAATAGGCCTGCTGGAAGAACTGAGCCGCCACCATGACGAGGATGAAGATGACGTAGGGGATCGAGGCGGTGATTCCTCTCATCACGGAGGATTCCATAGCCGCGCTGAACGCCGAAGCTGCTGTGGACAGGAGATTCATGCCCAGGAACTCGACTTCACCGCGGGCGATTGCGTCATGGAGACCGCCCGGCGGTACGAACTCCAAAAGCGTCTCCTCATTCCGGAGCAGTCGGAACAGGGCGAACCAGATGGGCATTTGGATGAGCATCGGGCCCAGACAGCCGGCAGGAGTCGCACCATGCTCTTTTTGAAGCCGCATCATCTCCTGTTGGAGTTTCTGCGGTTCTTCCTTGTATTCGGCTTGGAGTTTCTTCACCTCAGGCTGCATCGCCGAGAACGCCCGCGTCGCCCGTGTCTGTTTGAGCGTCAACGGGAACAGCGCCACCGAAACGATGACCGTGAGGCCCACGATGGACCAACCGAAGCTCGGTATGAACTGGTAAATAATGGAAAGAATCCAAGCCAAGGGAGTCGCGATGAATCCCAGGAGGTCGTTCATGCTGCTGTCTCTCGCTCGGGCACCGGATCGTATCCACCGTCATGCCATGGATGGCAGCGCCCCAAGCGCCTGATGCCCATGCGTACCCCGGCAACAGGGCCGTACTGCTCGACCGCTTCATAGGTGTAAGCAGAGCAAGTGGGGGAATACCGGCAGTTTCTCCCCAAAAACGGTGATACGACGAGTTGGTAGCCCCGGATGAGAACCAGTGCCCACCTGCGGGTCATGAGACGGAGCTCTCTGTGAGCCCCGAGACCAGTTCTGGATATGGCATGGTCGCTACTTCGGCGGTGGGTATGACCACGTAGTCGGCGGCGGGGAGGTCGGCTTCTCGTGCTGCAGCGCGAACCCTTCGCTTGATTCGGTTGCGAACCACGGCTGAGCCAACTCGACGCGATACCACCAGCCCCAAGCGGGAGTAGTCATATGGGGATTGAGCGATCACGACAGTCAAGCCGGCCTTTCGTATCCGTCGACCCTCCCGGAGGATACGACGGAAGTCAGCGGGGGAGCGGATCGGCTCAGGCGCGCTAGGCGGCGAGCCGATGACGACCCTTGCCACGACGCCGTTTGAGGGTGGCGCGGCCGGCCCGGGTGCGCATTTTCGATCGAAATCCGTGCTTGCGCTTCCGCCGGCGCGTGTTTGGTTGATAGGTCCGCTTCATTGGGAATCTCCCTGAGGAAAACGAGGTGGTGCCAAGATTACGAAATGCGGCCGCCTTATGCAAAGGCAGCTGGCGTGGTTACCACGCCGGTGAGAGCTGCGCACTAGGTCTCCCGACCCAGTTTGGTGCATAAAGCGCGAGAAATACCAGTAGGACGCGAAATCCCGTTGAAGCCCCGAAATTGGTCTCCGCGCCCGTCCTCGCGAAATTCACTTCAAGAAAAACAACCGGTACACAGGCGTTTTGCATTCATGCAGACGAAAAATGCATCGGATACGCCGGATTTTGTCCGTCTTGAATCGCCGATTTGGGCGAACCTACACTTCCGGACGGCGCCGGAGGATTGGCCTACGCACTTCCCTTTTCGCTGATCGGCACCGGTATTGGTTCTCCACAACTTGTGGATAGTCCTGTGGATTGATCGCAGGGAGGGATATGTGACTCAAGTAACGGACGCCGACTGGGTTCTCTTTCGGGAGACGCTGCAGGCAAAAGTCGAGCCGTCGACGTGGCAGCGATGGCTGGCAGCATTGGATTGCCAGGATCAGGACTCGGAGATACTCAAACTTCATGCACCGAGCCAGTTTCACCTGAAGTGGATTCTTGACAAGCACCTAGCCACACTCGAAGACGCCGCCCAGACGGTCTTTGGATCCGAGGTTCGTATCGAGCTCGAGGCCGACGACGAGGACGACCTCGAAATCCTCTCACTACCCCGCACTGTTATCGCAACTCCCGGACACGACCGGGTGAGCGACCAGGTGAACGACCAGGTGAACGACCAGATCATCCCGGCCGCCGCTCCCCGCGAGGGCCGCCTTCTGGCGCGCTATACGTTCGACAACTTCATCGTCGGCCCTTCGAACCGGTTTGCCCACGCCGCAGCCATGGCGGTCACGGAGCAGCCGGGAACGCATTACAACCCGCTATTCATCTACGGCGCCGCAGGCCTCGGTAAAACCCACCTGCTCCACGCCGTGGGACATCACGCCATAGAGCTTCAGCCACGCACTCGGATCCGGTACATCACGTCGGAGAACTTCTTCAATCAGTTCATCGACGGAATCCGACGCAAACGGATGGATGAGTTCAAGTCGCAATACCGGACAACTGACTTGTTGCTACTCGATGACGTGCAATTCTTCGAAGGCAAAGAACAAATCCTCGAGGAATTCTTCCACACCTTCAATGCCCTCTACGAACAGGGCAAACAGATGGTGATTTCATCCGATCGGCACCCGCGCAACCTGGCGACACTCGAGGATCGGCTACGGAGCAGGTTCGAGTGGGGTCTTCTCACGGACATCCACCCTCCGGACGTCGAAACTCGTTTGGCGATCTTGAGAAAGAACACTGACGGCGCTCGCCACGAGTTCCCTGAGGATGTCTTGGAGTTCATCGCGACCCACGTTGAAAACAACATACGGGAGCTCGAGGGTGCGCTCACTCGGGTGACTGCCTTTGCCACGCTGCATCACACGGCCGTCGATCTCACCATGGCAACCGACGTCCTCCGAGATCTCGTGCCCCCTTCGGCACCTCGGCCGCTCACACCCGATGACATCATGCGTGCCGTCGCCGTTCGCTACAACTTCTCGATGGCTGATCTCACTGGCAAGAGCAGGAAGGCGCCGCTCGCCCTAGCTCGCCAAATCGCGATGTACATCTGCCGCGAGTTGACCGATCTATCCCTGCCGAACATCGGGCGCCTCTTCGGTGGCAGAGATCACACCACGGTGATGCACGCCGTTGCCAAGGTGAAGCTGCTCATGGAGCAAGATCCTGAGGTCTTCGACGGCGTCACGGCTTTGTCCAAAGAACTGAGGACAACATGAGTATTCTCCACAGGCGCGATCCTGCGCCGGCCGGGCCTGGGGACGGTGTCACCGTTCCTCGCAGGGCCCTGTGGACGGATTAGCGCCGTAACCAAAGGCCTGTGACATGTTTTCCACTTTTCAACAACCGCCTACTACTTCTCCTACCAATAATTAACTAGACAGTAGAAACAGAAGGAACCGAACCCTGTGAAGATCCGTGCTGAACGAGACGACCTTGCCGATGTCTTCGGCCGAGCCAATCGGGCTGTAGGGGCGAGGGCTGCCGCCCCTCCGTTAACAGGCGTGCTGTGTGACGTCACGGGATCGACGCTGCGCGTCACGGGGACCGACCTGGAGATCACGGTTCGGACCATGACCGAAGTCGAGGTCATGGAGGAAGGCCGTTCGGTCATCCCTGCCAAGTTCGTGACCGAGGCCATTCGCAAGATGCCGGTAGGTGCTGTCACGCTGGAGTCGAAGGAGGGCGAGCTCACGATCACAGGGCAGGGTCCCAAGTTCACGGTCAGGGAATTCTCCGTCGATGAGTTTCCTGTGCTCGAGGCCCCCGACATGGGCAACGCAACTGCGGTCGATGGAAATCAGTTGGCCGAGGCCATTGCTCAGGTGACGGTCGCCGCATCAGCCGATGCCACTCGGCCGATTCTGACCGGTGTGCTCGTCGAGAACGACGACGACGGCGTCCGGTTGGTCGCCACCGACTCGTACCGCTTGGCAGTGCGAACAGTGAAGGGGGTTGCTGCGCCGGAGACCGGAGGCCTTGTTCCGGCCCGTGGTCTCCGAGAAATGACCCGCACCGTCGGAACCGACAACGTGCAAATGGCGGTACCGCCGCGAGAGGCCATCTTCAGATCCGATTTGGGAACGATCACGATGCGTTTGATCGAGGGGACGTTTCCCAACTACCGCCAGCTGCTGCCTGACTCCTACCCGAATCGAGTCGTCGTGAACCGGGAGGGACTGCTCGAAGCGCTCGCCCGTGCCGAGCTCGTCGCTGAAGATCACATACCGGTCCGCCTGAAAATGGCCGAAGGCGGAGTCGAGATCACGGTCACTCGCCAGGATGTGGGAGGCGAGGCTGAGCACCTGGCAGGTGATTACTCCGGAGAGGCCGACGAAGTCCTCATCGCATTCAACCCCCGATACTTGCGTGACGGGGTATCGGTGATGAGCGCAGATGAGATCGAGATCCAGGTGATCGACGGCCTCAAGCCGAGTGTGATTCGTGGCGTCGGGCAGGAGGATTTCCTGTATCTCCTCATGCCCGTCCGGATTCCGTGATACTCGAGTGGCTCGAGCTTGCATCATTCCGTTCGTACCAGGAACTCACATTTCGTCCTGATCCGTCGATCAATATCCTGGTTGGCCCGAACGCCATCGGAAAGACCAACCTCCTCGAGGCGGTCGCCTATCTCGCTTCATTGAAGAGTTTCAGGGGCGCCCCCGAGGAGGCCCTGGTGTCGCTTGGCGCACCGGCGGCCATCATCCGTGGTGAAGTGGAACATCAGAGGTCACGATCTCTCGTGGAGATCGAACTGCCTCGTCAAGGCCGCCGGCGTGTTCAGGTCAACCGCCAGCGCCTCGCTCGGAGCACCGATCTCCTCGGTCATCTGCGCATGATTGTTTTTCTCCCGGACGACTTGGACACGATCAAGCGCTCCCCGTCCTACCGTCGAAACTTCATCGACGAGGTATGTATCCAGATGTGGCCGGGATCACACCTCGATCAATCCGACTACGAGCGGGCGTTACGGCAGCGAAACACGCTGCTACGACAGATGGGCCGAGAGGCTGATCCGGTGACCTTGGGCGTTTGGAATGAACGGTTGGCCGCGGCGGGCGCCAAGGTGATGATCCGGCGCGCCCGAGCAATCGAGGCTCTTTCCGCCCATGTGAAGGCGGCGTATCAAGCGTTGGCAAGCTCGAATATCACGATTGCCCTTGGATACGACAGCGAATGGGGCGGTGGACTCTCCATCGATACACCCGAGGCGGAGTGGGCGGCCCGGCTGTGGAGCGCTCTGGAGGCTGCAGAGCGGGCCGACAAGGACCGGCGAACAACAACCGTTGGTCTCCACCGCGACGAGCCTACCTTTGCCCTCGATGGCCGCCCGTCACGAACTCACGCATCACAGGGCGAGCAACGAACGTTGGTGCTGGCGCTACGACTTGCCGCCCATCGGGCCGTTGCGGAGCTGGCCGGCCTCTCTCCGCTCCTCGTGCTCGACGACGTGTTTTCCGAGCTCGACTTGCAGAGGGCCCGGTCTCTGGCCTCGGCCCTACCCGAAGCACAGACGTTCATCACCACCGCTCGCCACGAGGAGGTGCCCGTTCTGGGTCGGCGATGGACCGTTACCGAAGGTCGGGTTGAATAGGCATATGGACCGGCCACCTCTCGAATCGATCGATACGCCGCTCAGGAACGCCCTTCGGCACCTCGGACTCGGAGAGATCGAGGTCTTGCTGAGGCTGCTGAGGGAGTGGGATTCGATGGCGGGCCCACCGTGGTCGGGGGCATCCGAGCCAGTAAAACTCCAGGCCGGAGAACTGGTGGTTCGGGCCGAGAGATCAAGTTCTGTACGGGTCCTTCGTTATGCCACGGGCAGTCTGATCGAGCGTCTCGACACTCAACTCGGCGAGGGAGTGGTGACTTCGGTCCGAGTTGTTGTGCCAGGCTCGTAATACCCTTATCCCATAGGCTTTTTTGGCTGCCGACAGTCTTGGGAATTGTCCGCCCAGACGGTATAATCACATTGTTGTAAATAGCCGCTAAACCGAGCCCAGGGCGGGTCGTCACGGGAGATTCTGTCCGAGGGACCTGAGACTCTGAGACAGGGATCACCACCCTCTGACGAGAGCACTGTCGATGTTGTTCTTGGCAACGGGTTCCGAAGCCCTTCGGACCCCACCCGTCAGACCCGGATTTTTCTGGTGCCCGTGGACTCGATAGCGGATAAGTGAGGATTGTTTTGACCACACACAAGAACGGCTCGTACGGCGCCTCGGACATCACCGTCCTGGAAGGTCTCGAACCGGTCCGCAAACGCCCCGGCATGTATATCGGATCAACGGGGCCGCGTGGTCTTCACCACCTCGTGTGGGAAGTTGTCGACAACTCCGTGGACGAAGCCATGGCAGGAGAGTGCACCCGCATCGAGGTCACGCTCCTCAGCGACGGAGGTGTGCGCGTCTCGGACAATGGTCGAGGCATTCCGGTCAGCAAGCACAAGACCAGCAAGGAGTCCGCCCTCACCACGGTCCTCACGACACTCCACGCGGGTGGCAAGTTCGAGGCCGGGGCCTATCAGGTGTCAGGTGGGCTACACGGTGTCGGTGTGTCGGTGGTCAACGCTCTCTCGAGCAGGCTCGATGCCGAGATCCGCCGGGACGGTCATGTCTGGACCCAGTCATTCGTTCATGGGACCCCGCAAGGTCCTGTGAAAAAAGGCAAGCCCATCAAGAAGACGGGAACGACGATCACTTTCTGGCCCTCCGAGGCAACGTTCACCGAAACACGGGAGTTCAACTACGGGACGATCGTCGCCCGGCTGCGTGAGATGGCGTTTCTCAATCGGGGCCTCGAAATCAGGCTGCGCGACGAGCGTCCTGAAGAGCCCGTCGAAGACTCGTTCTTGTACAGGCTGGGCCTCATCGATTTCGTCAAGCACCTCAATTCGACCCGAGAGCCCTCCCACCCCCACATCATCCAGTTCGAAGACGAGGCAGACGAGCACGAGCTCGACGTTGCGATGCAATGGACTACCGGATATACCGAGACGGTCCTGACGTTTGCCAACAACATCAACACCCATGAGGGCGGAACTCACGAAGAGGGCTTCCGCACCGCCCTCACGAGGGCGATCAACGAATTTGCTCGTGCCAAGGGGGTCCTCAAAGAGAAGGACGACAACTTCAGTGGCGACGATGTCCGCGAAGGCCTCACGGCCATCGTGTCGGTGAAGGTACGTGAGCCCCAGTTCGAGGGCCAAACCAAGACCAAGCTCGGCAACACCGAGATCCGCGGGTACGTTCTCAAAGCCCTGAATCGCCGTCTTCCCGAGTGGCTCGAGCGGAACGCCGGCGAGGGTCGGCGCATCGCCGAAAAGTGCCTCCAAGCCCAGAAAGCACGCCAGGCAGCCCGCAAAGCACGCGATCTGACCCGGCGAAAGAGTGCTCTGGAGTCGTCGAGCCTTCCCGGGAAACTCGCCGACTGCTCGTCGCGCAACGCCGAGGAGTCGGAGCTGTTCATCGTCGAGGGTGATTCGGCGGCGGGCCCTGCCAAGCAGGCGCGTGACTCCATGTATCAAGCGATCCTGCCGATCCGGGGCAAGATCTTGAACGTCGAGAAGGCCCGGCTGGCGAAAGCCCTCCAAAACATCGAGGTGCAGGGCATCATCACCGCCTCAGGAACCGGCATTGGTGAAGAATTCGACATCGAAAAAGCTCGGTATCACAAGATCGTGATCCTTGCCGACGCTGATGTAGACGGGGCGCACATTCGCACTCTGCTGCTCACTCTCTTGTTCCGCCACCTCAAGGGCCTCATCGAGGCCGGCTACGTCTACATAGCGGTTCCTCCGCTGTACCGCGTGAAGATGGGCAAAGAGGTCATCTATCTCAAGGACGACGCGGCGCTCGACGCCTTACGAGAAGAGCACAAGGGCCGCAAGATCACTCCCAACCGTTTCAAAGGCCTCGGCGAAATGAACGCCAACGAGCTCTGGGAGACATCGATGAATCCCGAGACTCGTACGTTGGTGAGGGTCGAGATCGAGGACGCAGCCATCGCCGACGAGATGTTCTCGACGCTGATGGGCGACGACGTGGCGTCGCGAAAGGCATTCATCCAGCAGAACGCCAAAGACGTTCGCTTCTTGGACATCTAGAAGCGGCGAGGAGAAACCATGGCAGACGACACCCAAATCAGCGAACCCGCGCGGATACCCGACATAGATATCAACGACGAGATCTCATCGTCGTTCCTCGACTATGCGATGTCGGTGATCGTGTCACGGGCTTTGCCCGATGTCAGGGACGGGCTCAAGCCCGTGCAGCGCCGCATCATCTATGCGATGTTCGAATCGGGCATCACGGCGACCGGTCCTCACCGCAAGAGCTCCAAAGTTGTAGGTGAGGTCATGGGGAACTACCACCCCCACGGTGACACTGCGATCTATGACGCCCTCGTCCGGATGGGTCAAGACTTTTCGATGCGGTATCCGCTCATCGACCCGCAAGGCAACTTCGGTACTCCCGACGATGGGGCGGCTGCCATGCGATATACGGAGTCGAGGCTCAGTCCACTCGCCGCATACCTGCTCCAGGACATCAAAGAGCGGACTGTTGATTTCTACCCGAACTACTCGGCCGAGCTGTTTCAACCTACGGTGCTGCCGGCTCGCTTCCCGAACCTCATCGTCAACGGATCGCAGGGGATCGCGGTTGGCATGGCCACCAATATGGCTCCCCACAACTTGGGTGAGGTGATCGATGCTGTCATATTCGCCATCGACAATCCCGACGCGCCGCCCGAGGCGTTCCTCGATTTCGTCAAGGCTCCCGACTTCCCGACTGGGGGATACATCGTGGGCACCGCCGGAAGTCGCGAAGCAATCCTGACCGGCCGTGGCTCAATCAAGATTCGTGCCGTCTGCGATGTCGAAGAGGTGCGAAAAGGGCGGACGGCGATCATCGTCACGGAGCTTCCCTACCAAGTTGCCCATGCCCGGCTCATCGCCAAGATCGCCGATCTGGTGAATGACAAGAGGCTCGAAGGAATTGCCGACATTCATGACCACTCGAGCTCGAGGGTCGGCACCAGAATCGTCATCGAGCTGAAGAAGGACGCCGTTCCTCAGGTCGTCCTCAATCAGTTGTTCAAGCTGACCCAGCTGCAGGATTCGTTCGGAGTAAACAACGTTGCGCTGGTCGATGGTGTGCCACGCACGCTGAACATGGCCGAAATGGTTGGCTACTACATCGACCATCAGATGGAGGTCATCGAGCGGCGGACCCAATACCGCCTGGAAAAGGCTGAGGAGCGCCTTCACATCGTCGAGGGTTTGCTCATCGCAGTGGACAACATCGATGAAGTAGTGGCGATCATCCGAGGCGCCGAAGACACCGAAGCCGCCCGAGCCGCCTTGATGGAACGGTTCGAGCTCAGTGAGATTCAGTCGAACGCCATCCTCGAGATGCGGTTGCGCAGGCTCACCGGCCTGGAGATCACCAAGCTGCGAGACGAGCATGAGAGCCTCACAGCTCTGATCGTCGAGTTGAGATTGATCCTCCGCGATCCACAGTTGCGTCGGTCGATCATCAAGGACGAGCTGGGTGAGATCCGCGACAAGTTCTCTGACAGCCGCCGCAGTCGGATCATTCCTGACGAGGGTGACCTCTCACTGGAAGACCTCATCGCCGACGATGAACTCATCATTTCGGTCACCAAAGCCGGCTACATCAAGTCGGTGACTGCCGCGACCTTCCGGGCCCAGGGGAGAGGCGGTCGGGGTGTGAAGTCCAATGAGACTCGCGAGGATGACGTCGTCACCCACCTCCTCCATACGACGGCTCACGCCTACCTGTTGTTTTTCACCAATGAGGGTCGGGTCCACCGGATCAAGGCCCATCAAGTGCCCCGACAGGGGAGAACCGCCAAGGGAGTGCTCGCCCAGGGCGTCTTGCCATTGGAGCCCGAAGAGCGTATCGAGGCCGTGATCGACACTCGCGACTACGAAACGTCCCGCTATCTGGTCATGGTCACCAAGGACGGCGTCGTCAAGAAGTCATCGTTCAGCGATTACGACTCACGCCAACAGACGTTGATAGCCATCAAGCTGCAAGAGGGCGACGAAGTGGTTGCCGTCCGGGCGACCAACGGCGAGAACGACTTGCTGATGTTCACACGCGACGGGATGGGCATCCGCTTCGCGGAGGCCGATCTGAGGCCGATGGGCAGGGCAACGCAGGGTGTCCGAGGGATGAAACTCCGCGAAGGCGACGCCGTGGTCGGAGCGGCCTCGAACGACGAAGCCGAGGAAATACTCTTGATCACCAGCGGCGGATATGGCAAGCGGACGAAGGTCGCCGAGTTCCGGCCGCAGAAGCGGGGCGGCCTCGGCCTCAAGGCAATGAAACTGACGCGGGTGCGCGGCACCGTCGTCGGTGCCCGGTCCGTCCCGGACGGATCCGAGATCTTCGTTGTTTCTTCGGGTGGCGTTGCCATTCG
Organism: Acidimicrobiia bacterium; assembly: GCA_041577335.1. Classification (GTDB taxonomy): domain Bacteria; phylum Actinomycetota; class Acidimicrobiia; order Spongiisociales; family JAENVV01; genus JBFGJH01. The sequence goes on from JBFGJH010000018.1 coordinate 38,184, forward strand.
GACCGCCGTTGGCCATATCAGTCGCCAGAAACGCGAAGCCTCTGGTGTCAAGATCATCGACTTGCCGGCCGATCAGGAGGTCGCTGCGTTCGCGCCGGTGATCACCGAGGACGACGAGTAAGGGAACTACCGCACACACCGTCACGTTGAAGGGTGGGCGAACGAATGCAAGAGAAGGGCACGGGCGAGGGTACACTCGTCCCGAGTCGGTAAGGAGAAGACGCGTATGGCGTCGGTACGTCGGGTTAGAAGGATCGTTCGAAAGATCGATCCGTGGACGGTTCTCAAAGTGTCATTTGTTTTCTACGCCGTCATGGCGCTGGGAATCGTGCTCGGCCTGGTCATCTTCTGGTCGTTCGTAAACGCCGCCGGGTATCCGGACACCATCGAATCGTTCCTTGCCGATATCTCGATCTGGGAGTCGGGCGAATCGCCACTGGTGCCGGAGGGCGAGGTTCTGTTCAGGACGTCGGCATTCCTCGCTGTTGCATGGACGGTCTTGATGACCGGGTTCACGACGCTCGCCGCCGTGATGTACAACCTCACGGCCGATGTCGTCGGCGGCCTCGAGGTGGTTGTGCTGGAGGAGACTTTGAATGTGCCGGCGACGGCTGCGCCAAACCAGACATCACAAACGCGGCCAGTTCAGTCGTGGCAGGCGCCTGCTGTGGCAGGCTCGGCGCCCCGGTCGCTGGAGACCCCGAAATCGCCCGAGGTCACCGAAGTCAACGCCTAGATCCGGTCAGTGTCCGGGAACTGCGGCGAACTCAATTCCGGCTGCCTGAGCCTCTTCGAGGAATCGCGGTCCTGGGCTCTCTTCACCTTCGAGAAAGCTGATAGCTCGGGCAACCAGGCTGATCGAGGTCATGTAGAGCACGTCATCTACCGCAGCGATCGTTCGTTGCCGGCCATCTCCGTCAGTGGCCTGTACCAACACACCAGCCCATTGCCCGTCGTTGGGAACCACGACCCCAGTGGGCGTCTCGGACCCATGGACCCTGCCGAGTGGCTCCGGAAAGTCAACGACGACGCCTTCCCGCAGCTCTGAGCCAGACGCGGTCCAGGCGACAAGCTCAATGTCGTCTCCGTTCATTTGGCTGGCGAGGGAGGCGGCCATGGTTGACAATCCACCACTCTCAGTGGTGGCCTCGCCTTCAACGGTGACGACCGGTGTGCCAACCTCGAGCGCGGCGGTCACGTACGGGTGGCCGAGATCGAATGCAATGACCACGTCAGCCGTGAATCCGGTGAGCGGGACGGTGCGCGGCTCGGACGTCTGGGGGCGGGGAACTCCAAGCTGCTCTAGCCGACGATCCGCCAGCAGCACACGCCCGACGCGCGTCGCCAGTTCATCGCCGGGAGAGAGCCCGACTTTCACTGAGTATCGGAACGATCTCCGAAGGGGCGCAACGGGTCGACAGGTTTCCAGATGTCTTCGGGGCCTGCTGGTTGTTGCTGTTGCTGCTTGAGATATGCGGCCACGGCGGCACCAGCCACCACCGCGAAGAGAATGAGGCGTTTGATCTTCATGAACCGAAGTCTAGATCGCTTCGCAACCGCACGGATCAACGTTCGATGAGAGGAGAAATGGGTCGAGCGACCCATAGATTCCCACAGAGGGTGGTTGTACCTTGGTGTCACGAGTACGGCGCTCGTAGCCCGGGAAACCGGAGGTGAGTCAGAGGCTCCCCCTACGACTTCCCACTTCTGAGATACCGGGCAACACAGGGGGGGGACGGGTCCCATTGAGAACCCGGGCTAGCTGGGAGGCTAGTTAGGAAAGGACCTGCGGGAACGCGGGTCCTTTTCTCTTTCTGTTGGAAGGCCGGCTTTCGGCTCGGCCTCTCGTCGCACCCGTTGGTGCTGAAGAATCGCACCAGGGTGTCACACCGGAGCGGAACAGACGCCGGTCGATCCCTGCTCCTATGGTCGACCGACTTTGGGCTCGGCGTCGGTTCGTGCGTCCCGTTGCTGGTTCGATGTCGGTCCGGGGTGTCACACCGTGCCCAAACGGACGCCGGTCGATTCCTGCTCCTATGGTCGACCGACTTTGGGCTCGGCGTCGGTTCGTGCGTCCCGTTACTGGTTCGATGTCGGTCCGGGGTGTCACACCGTGCCCAAACAGACGCCGGTCGGTCGAGATGTCCTCGCAGACGCGATCTCCTCCTCCAGCGAGCGGAGCGAGCGTTGGGGGAGGTGGACTCGGCGGAAGCCGAGGACGGAGGGGGCGGAGGAGGTGAGGCGTAGCCTCGGCGACGACGTGAGTACCCATGTCCGAAGCGTTCTACGCGCACCGGATCGCCCAAGGGCGACTGATGAATGCAAACCAGCAGCTGACCCGTTGTCGAACGCTGTCGTCCCCCCGATTCTGACCGGACGACCGTCCGAAGTGCTGCCGATTGCCGACATTTCATGGCGGAGAACTGCTCGGCCGGCACGGTCATTTGCATGCAGCAAGAGGGCTCAGCCGCAGGCGGCTCGCGTGACCCGAAGAGAGCGTGCACACGCAAAACGTTCTCGACCGGGAAGAATCGTTGCGACGTGCACAACGGTCTGTGGGCCCACCTGGACTTGAACCAGGGACCTCTTCCTTATCAGGGAAGCGCTCTAACCGGGCTGAGCTATGGGCCCGTGCCTGGACGTAACGTCCGACGGGTGCGGGATTGTATCAGCAACCGAGAAGCCCCTCCAAGACGATTTGGTCCGGCACCCCGTTGACATAGAATGTGGCACCGCAAGGGGCTGTAGCTCAGTTGGCAGAGCACCTGCTTTGCAAGCAGGGGGTCAGGGGTTCAAATCCCCTCAGCTCCACTTCTCTTGCTGGTCGATGGTCAATCCGGTAACTCCCCGCCTCGTTGGTGGTGATTGACCCAAGGGACGGCGGGTCGCCATTCGGTCAGTTGCGCCGTGGTGATCCCCTGCGGGTGTTCACCCGGCTCAACACCTCTTCGGCAACGCAGATACCCTGTTCCAATCCGGCCTCGATGCCCATCGGGTAGTGGATTCCCCCATGAAGACGCGACTGGGCGGCCTCGTTGGCCGCCTCCCAGACCGAAGAAAACCTTCTGGGCGCGAAGCCGTTTGGTGTTGCGCTGTCGTCGGTGAGGGCCACCGTGCCGACCAATGCCGTCAGCGCCGTGGCTGCCGCTCCCGAGCCCACCGAGTGCCCCGAGGTGTATTCCGGGAAGGCGGGGCTGTTGACGAATGAGTTCCAAGCCGGATCGATGTTGGCTTTGATATAGGTCACAGGCCGCACGAGATTCGAGCGATACTTCTCGGTCCAGCAGGAAGTGAAGGCGTCAGCGACGGTGATCCCGTGCAGTGCCATGACTTCTGCTGCCCGGGCGAGGTCGAAACCGAGCTGTCGAACAAGACCTACGGCGATCAATGCCCAGTGCCCCGATGGCAGGCCTGTTGTCCCGTCGGGATTGTCTCGCCAATAGAGGGAGGTTTCCTTTTGCACGTCCGAGAGGGCGTTCACGGCGTCGTAGGTTGCAAGCGCCTCTGCATAGAACGCGGATGAAGGGTCTGTCGAGAATGGCACCGGAGGGGGAGGTGCGCACGCGGTGACGGGTGAGAGGGCGAATGGCCTGACTTGCTCCCAGTACGGTTCGATGGCCGACCCGAAGTTGGGTGGGGTCCGCTCCCATAGCCCAGGACCAACCGGCGGCGTGTAGGCAAGACCTTGGATCGCTGCCCATCCGTCACGACGTATCCAGGTCGCCAGATCGGTTCCAATCGCCCGACCATGCGCAACCGATCGATCAATCGTGGCCTGGTCTGGCACGGATGCCTGGCGCTCGGCACGAATGTCAGCCTCGAGATCGGCGAGCGACGCCATCGATGTCTCGCGACCTTCAAAAAGAACCGGGACAATTGTTGCGATCGCTGCGTTGGCGGCGGTTGGCCAGTCGTAGGCCAGGCCGACCTGCGGGAGGGGGAGTCGGGGCAGATCGTTCAGTTGCCGTCCGAGGGATCGATGTCGCGGCATGCCTCCCACGACAGCCTCATATGCAGCTACACCGATGTACCCGTAGGTCCTCGCAGCATTGGGAGGCGTGTATCTCTCGAACTTGACCGCGTCATACACCGCCTGAATCCACCGGAGGAGGACCTCGGCGTCGTAGGCGTTCGTGAGCGGATGCCCCGGTGCCAACGCGAGCGCCGCTGCCCCTGAAGAAACCTGAAGTGCTACGACGCCGGCACCGATCGACATGGATCGGACCAGGAACTCACGCCGGGAAACGGTTGATCCCATCTGCGGTTGGCCTTTCTGTTGAGAGCAGCAGCGATCCCCAGTGGCACCATGCGACTCTTCCTGTCTGCTCCCCGCAAAGTAGGCGTCTTATTGGTCGTTCGTCAAGTCCCATTTCGAACGCGCTCACAAGGGTTGGCCGGCGGCGACTCAACCCGCCGGCCGACGGCTGTCTGGCGATCTGGGCGGCGTTGGCGAACAGCCCTGCCGGCTACGGTGCGATGGCGAGGGTTCCGTTGAATTCGAGGAAGTTGGCGTCGCTCATACCTCGAAAGACCATTCGATTCCCCACCAAATCGGTCGGGAATGATCCTCCGGCGTCTACCCAAACAACGTAGCCCTCGGCCGTAGCCGTGAGATGTGGTGCATTGGCGACTCCCTCGTCATATCCCCACATCGCGACGTCGCCCATGCAGGCCGTCATGACGCCATCGGTGAATTCGGGCACGAACGACTCGTAGACGACCCAGAACTCTTGGAACAAGAACCCACGGCCGCCGTCGACGCGACCAGTGGGAATGAATGCCAAGCCAAACGTGTCACCTTCGAAGTCGATGGTCCCCGCCCACGAAAACTCAGGACACGGCGCGGTGGGATCACCCAAACCAAGATTGAACTGCAGGTCCATCTCACCGACCAGTGGAGTGTCAGCTCCAACGGGTGCTGCAACGAGTGTGACCAGAATTCCGACGGCCGCGATGATCGCGAGAAGCTTCCTCGGCATGTCCTACCCCCTTGAATCGGATGGTTCAACAGGTCGACCTTGCGGCACCGGCGTACTGCGCGCCAGAGGCATTGGTCCTTCTCGGCGCCCCTTGCTGGGGGCAGAGATGGCTGGTGGGCTGTTCATGAGGCCGGCTCGAAAGGAGCGGCGCTGAGCCGCCGGGTGGGAGCGCAACACCGGTACACTATCCCGGCTACGAGTGCTGGAACCCGTGACGGGCGAGGGGACCGGCCGGAGCTAACTCACAGCCCTACGAGGTCCCATGCCGTCGACGAAGATCCCTGCGACAATCGAGCGGCTTTCCGAAATGCCGGATGCGGTGCCGACTGTGGCCCGCTGGATCTGGGATGCTTGGGGCGCCAAGACCTACGCTCAGACAGTCGCCTCGCTCGAGAAACCCGGCTTGCCGGCTCCGCTGATCGCGGTTGTTGCCGGGGAACCTGTGGGTGTGGTGAGCTTCGCTCATTTCGATCTCGGCGGTACCGGCACCGACGACCTCTGGATAGATGCTCTGTTCGTCATGCCGAGACGCCGATCCTCGGGTTTGGGCTCCCGTCTCGTCACCGAAGCGGCTGCCGTCGCGGCGGCCACCGGCGCGCAATGGCTCTACGTCTACACCGACATCAGCGCCTGGTACGAAGCTCGCGGTTGGGAGGTCGTGGACTCAAGAAAAGGCGGGACGGTCCTCCGCTCTGCTTGTGCGCCCGAGAGCCCGCCTGAGTTCGCCGGTCGAACGACGGTGAGCCGTGACGTATCCAGGATCGGTCGGTCCGACGGCCCCTAACTGGCTGCCCGCGTGTGAGTCGAACCGGCCGCCATTTGGGGACTGTCTACGGATTCGCGCACGGCTGGCGCATGGGGCAGCACTGCGCCTGGTAGCTCAATCATGAAACAAGCGCCCCCGAGGAGTTCAGAAGTTCGGTAGGTGACACGACCATTGTGTGCCTTGACGAGCGAATCGACAATGCTGAGTCCGATGCCTGATCCGGGTATCGAAGCGTTGAACCGGTGATGGGCCCGCTCGAACCGCTCCCACATCGTGATTTGGTGCTTCTTTGGCACGCCCGCACCGTTGTCGTGGACGGACAAGAAGAGATCCGCGCCTTGCGATGTAGCAGCCAACGTGACCTCTCCCGAACCGTACCGATTGGCGTTCGTGAGCAGGTTGACGAGGACCTGTTGGATGCGATCGCAGTCGACAGAAACCAACAGGCGCTCGTTCACGTCGACGGTGAGGCCACGGCGGGGAATGTCTGAAGAGACGATTGAGCGCTCTACGAGCTCGGCCAAGACCTCGGCACTGACGTCGATTTCGACAGAGTCGAGGTCGTCGCGAGCCAGCATCACGAGATCGGTGACCATCCGGCCCATGTAATCAGCTTGCTGGCGTGTCGTCGAGATGATATCGATTCGCTCACCGGCCGTGAGTAGGTCTCCATCATCGTCGAGCACGCTCAGGAACCCGACGAGGGAGGTGAGCGGCGTTCGCAGTTCGTGAGATAACGACGAGATGAGCGCAGTTCGCTCGTGCTCGACAAGGATGCGGTTCTCGCGGATGGCCAACGCCTGTCTAGCGAATACCAGAGAACCCACGAGGAATGTGGCAGGAAAGAGCATCAACGTGTGCTGGTCCCCGTCCGCCAGGATTTCCATCGCAAGCAGAACGAACATCCCCGCCGCTGCGCCGTATGGTGCTACGAGTGACCATATTGGCGTACGGCGATCACTGACCTCGCGGGCAACGGGCATCTTGTCTGTGATCTCTGCCGCTGCGAAATAGAAGAACACAGCTGCAGTGAACATTGCGAAGTTCGGCGTTGCCTCAGCAAATGAGACACCTGTTGCGGTGGACAGAAAGCTGAGATCGGCTGCTGCCTGCAGCGTGAGGCCGATGGCGACAAGCACGAGCCGAACGTCGAATCGGTATTGCCGCCTGCGAACAAACACGATCCCGATTGAGACGACGCCGGCAGTATCGAGCAGCGGATATGCGCTCCCGACCCACCGGTCGAAAGTTGGAGCGTCGGCCAAGCCCAGAAAGATATCTTCGAGCACGATTGCCGCCAGAATCGCGGCGATCGACAGAGAGACGACAACGCCGTCGATGATTCGTTGAGCTCGCTCACGCCAGTCGCCTCCTCCGCCCGGGAGCAAAGCCAGACCGGTGACAAAGAAGACATAGCCTCCCAAGATCACGAAATCGAAGCCACTGAAGGCGGGGATGCTTCCCACGATCATGGCGGTCGCCACCCCAGCCAGGACGCCGAGAGAGGAGACAGCGAATCCCAGACCCATGAATCGCCAAGCCTGCTGTTCCTTGTCATCGAGCCGGCCGGACCGGCGAATCATCAGAATTGCCGCATAGCCATTCCCGAACACGACCGCAATGATGGCGATGAGTTCGGCCCATCCAGGCATTACAGCGGCCGCGACGACACCGATTGCTAGGAGGGTAAGCACCACCATGGAGCTGCGCGAAAGAGCTCGTCGTGATGGACTCGGCGAGGACGACATCCCTCTGTATCGGTAGCGAACAGCGGCGTATTGAGCAACTTGAGGGAACCCGTCAGTAGACCGCCGGTCGATCCTTGAGAAGTCGAGCCAACCGGGAACCTGATCGGTCCGCGCTATCGGTCACCTTCACCGACCACGCGGGCGCTGCGCTAGATGGCGGCCACGTCGGTCGATTCGTACTCTACGAGGTCGACGACGACATGATCCAATCCAACGACTTCTTCTATGTGGTGAGCAAGCGTTTCCAGCATCGATACCAACTGGTCGGCTGATAGGTACGTGGTATTGGTGAAACGAAAGCCGCTGTGGCCAGCCGGAACGGCGGGAAACGAAGCCAAGTTGAGGAAGTAGCCATCTGCCATCATTCGCCTGCCGACCTCAATGGATTCTTCATGGCCGCCGACTCTGACGAACCAGATGGGCGTTGGGTCTTTGCGGGAGACGGGAAGTTTGAGGCGGCTCAGCTCAGTGGAGGTGAGCTCGATTTGGCGTTCGAGCACTTCCTGTCGCTCGAGGTGCTCGGCCGAAAGGTGAATGTCTGCAGCTGCGACTGCTGCTCCGAGTTCGGCCGGGTGCAGGGGGCCCGAGAAGGTGAGAGTCCCGCTGCAGATCTGAACCCTCCTTGCCATGTCATCGTCGGGGAAAGCGATCATGGCACCGCCGGCGCCAAATGACTTCGCTAGCGAGGCGGCAACGACCACTCGGGGGTGCCCCCCAAAAGCCTCTAGTGCCATGCCGCGGCCGAACTTTCCGTACCATCCGAATCCATGTGCATCGTCGATATACGCCCAGAGGTTGTCGTGGACATCGAGACTGTCGTTCAGGGCTTCGAACGGCATCACGTCCCCCAGCATGGAATAGATGCCGTCGGCCAAATACCACACAGCACGGTGGGAACTCAGCATTTCAAACGCCGCCTCCATAGCGGGAACGTCATTGTGAGGTACGGGCTCCACCGGGATTCCTTGGGCGATGAGCGTTTGGGTGGCTAGATGAACTGAAGAGTGCGCTTGAGCGTCGACGACTACTGCGTCTCCTGGGCCTATCACCGTGGGCAGAAAAGCGAGATGGCCGAGGGTGGTTGTCGTCGGTACCACCACGGTTGTTCCGACGATTTGCTCCAACTTCTCTTCGAGCTGTGAGTACAGCGGCACTGAGGTATACGCGGTAGAACTCGAGAAGACGGGACCGAATGCGTCGATCGCAGCTTTGGCTCCGTCCTTGAGCCGCTGATCGAGGTTCAGGCCGAGGTAGGCGCACGAGCCGAAATTGACGAGCTCCTTGCCTTCGATGGTGACGATATCCCCAGCGAGCTCAGTGTCTTCAACCCTTATCCGACACAAGTTGGCCTCAATTGCCGTCTGTGCGTGACGTTCGAATAGACGAAGAACGCGATCATGGCGAGCGGCACTGCCTGTGCGCATGGAAACCTCCGGGCGACCTACTGGGATCTGTGACTATACAAGCCTGACACCGCATAGCTAGTCAGAGTTCCCTCTCAGTTGGGAAGTTCACCCCAACTCACCCTTCTTCCCACCCTTCTTCGCGAGTCGCGAACCGAGGGGCGTTTCCTCTCGTATTGAGTAGGGACCGAGCCAAGGAGGAACATATGCGACGGTCAATCATTGCTGCGCTGGTGGTGTTGAGTTTGGGAGCAGCCCTGCCTGCAGCGGCATCGAGTCGTCAGCTCTACGCGTCACTCGATGCAAACAACGAGGTCGGCGGCGGAGACGGCAACGCTACGGGATGGGCCGTTATTCGGCTTCGCCCGGAAACCAGCCAGGTGTGCTTTCGGATCACGACCGATGGTCTGACCACCGATCCGATCGCAGCTCATATACATGACGGCGCCGCCGGCGTGAATGGGCCGGTAGTGGTCAACTTCGACTGGGCCGCCAACGGATCGGGCGCCAATGCCGATGGCTGCGTGAGCGCAGACCTCGATCTGATCAAGGACATCCACAGGAATCCCGGTGAGTACTACGTCAACGTGCACAATCCAACCGTCCCGTCCGGCGCTGTCCGGGGCCAATTGGTCCACGGATAACGCTCGCACAAGGCCGCACTGAGTTCCGCGCAGCGTCCGGGCCCTCACTGGCCCGGACGCTGCGCCCTCTCGCTGTCGGGTGGTCGTCTTGACGTTGCCCGCCGGCGTCGGAAAACGGACCGGCTGATATTCTTCAACGCACGCGCGCACTAGGAGTTTGATGCCCGAAGCTGTGATCGTCGATGCCGTACGGACCCCCGTTGGAAGGCGAGGAGGAAAGCTCAAGGACTTTCACTCCGTCGATCTCGCCGCCAAACCGCTCGATGCTCTCGTCAAGCGCAACGATCTCGATCCCGAGTTGATCGAAGATGTGATCATGGGCTGCGTCATGCAGACCGGAGAGCAGTCGGCCAACGTCGGTCGAAATGCCGCGCTGGCTGCCGGCTTTCCCGAGACGGTCGTCGGCACCACCATCGATCGGCAATGCGGTTCGTCGCAGCAGTCCGCCCACTTCGCCGCGCAAGGCGTGATGGCCGGCGCCTACGACGTCGTGGTCGCCGCGGGTGTCGAGTCGATGACCCGGATCCCCATCGGGTCATCATGGGAGCAAGGCCCAGGCCTTCCCTTCGGCCCGCTGATGTTGGAGAGATACGACCACCGTCTCGTACCGCAGGGAATCTCAGCCGAGATGATCTCGAAGAAATGGAATCTCTCTCGAAACGAGCTGGACGAGCTGTCGTACTACTCACACATGCGAGCGGCCACGGCAACCGAAGAAGGGCGGTTCGACACGCAGATCGTCCCCGTCGATATCCGGTTGGATGACGGCTCGAGCGAAACCATGACGATCGACGAGGGAATCAGGTGGGAGACGTCGCTCGAGAAGCTCGCTTCTCTGAAGCCTGCTTTCGATCCCGATGGGGTTGTCACGGCCGGAAACTCTTCACAGATCTCCGACGGCGCGGCAGCCGTGCTGATCATGGCCGCCACCAAGGCAGAAGAGCTCGGATTGGAGCCCATGGCCCGGTTCACAGCCTTCTCGCTTGCGGGCGTTGATCCTGTGACGATGCTGACCGGCCCAATCCCGGCGACGAGCAAGGTGCTCGACCGGGCCGGGCTCTCGGTAGATGACATCGATCTGTTCGAGGTCAACGAGGCGTTCGCGGCGGTCACAGCTGCCTGGCGCATCGAGCACGGCGGCACAGATCCCGACGGGCTGTGGGAGCGAACCAATGTCAATGGGGGAGCGGTGGCGCTGGGCCATCCTCTCGGAGCGTCGGGTGCCCGATTGCTCACCACTCTCGTGCATGAGTTGGTGCGAACCGGCGGTCGCTACGGCCTGCAAACGATCTGCGAGGGCGGCGGCATGGCCAACGGCCTCATCATCGAGAACATTTCAGGCCGGGCAGGCCCAGCCTGAGTCCTGGTCGTGTCGCCCTTCGGCGACGCTCTTCGTGTCGGTGCCGGGCGCAGGTCCCGGCACCTCCGTGTAAGGGGGACCGCAGAGCCTTTCCCCCTTACGAACCCCCTTCATGTGTGCCACCCA
>JBFGJH010000019.1:0-46883 GCA_041577335.1 Acidimicrobiia bacterium
GATGTGCGGCACCGTGGAGTTGGCAACGGCGTTCACCATTTTGGCGCCGTCCTTGATGATGCCCCGCTGCTCGTAATCCTTGCCCACCATGTAGCCGGTGGTGTTCTGCATGAAGATGATGGGGATGTCGTACTTGTTGCAGAGCAAGATGAATTCGGTTGCTTTGTGGGCCTCTTCGCTGAAGAGGACACCTTGTTGGTTGGCGATGATGCCGACCGGGAATCCGTGGATGTGTGCCCAGCCGGTGAGCAGAGAGACGCCATAGAGCTGCTTGTACTCGTCGAACTCCGAGCCATCGACCACCCGCGCCAGGATCTCTCTCATGTCGAACGGGACCTTGAGGTCGGCCGATACGACACCCATCAAATCCTCGGCGTCGTACTTCGGCTCGACGGTCGGCTGGGTGGGGCCGTAGCCATGCTTTCGCCAGTTCAAATGAGCGACGATCTGACGTCCGATCCGGAGCGCGTCGTGTTCGTCGACCGCGTAGTAGTCGGACAGGCCTGAAACCCGCGAGTGCATGTCGGCGCCGCCGAGTTCCTCGTCGGTTGATTCCTCCCCGGTCGCCATCTTCACCAGTGGTGGGCCGCCCAGGAACACCTTGGCGCGTTCCTTGACCATCACGGCGTAGTCGGCCATCCCCGGGACGTAGGCGCCACCGGCCGTGGAGTTGCCGAACACCAGCGAGATCGTGGGGATGCCCATCCGAGACATCTGCGTGAGGTTGCGGAACCATTTCCCACCGGTCATGAACACTTCGCCCTGTTTGGGAAGGTCGGCGCCGCCGGACTCGGTGAGGTTGATCAAGGGCATCCGGTTTTCCCGGGCAATGTCCTGAGCCCGCAGCGACTTGTACAGGCTGTACGGGTTCAGGCTGCCTCCCTGCATGGTGGGATCGTTGGCCGAGATCACGCATTCGACGCCTTCGACTACGCCGATGCCGGTGACGAGGTTGGCTCCCAAGAGGTAGTCGCTGCCCCACGCCGCCAGTGACGACAACTCGAGGAATGGTGAGTCGGGATCCAAGAGCAGCTCGATGCGCTCACGCACGAGGAGCTTCCCTCGTTTGTGGTGACGGGTGATGTACTTCTCTCCGCCACCCGCTCGCGAGGTGGCGAGCAGCGCATCGAGCTCGTCGACCGCTGCTTGCATGGCCGATGCGTTGCTATGGAACTCATCGCTGGTGCGGGTGAGTTTCGACGTGAGCACAGGCATGGGCTGACAGATTAGCGGGCCGGCTCTCAGCACCCCGCGGGCGGCGGCTCCCATGGGACGTGTGTCATTGCCCCGATAGCCCGATACCATCGGCCTATGGAAGGCCTCGTGCAGATCGCCTATTACTTCGATTCGACGACAGCTCAGATCGAACGAGCCAAACTGGAATCGGCGGGTATCCCGGCTCAGGTCTTCGTCGAAGACCTGGCCAAACAGGGACCGGCACAGGGTCGTCTCATGGTCCCGGCATCAGCTGTCGACGAGGCCTGTGAGGTCTTGGAAATCGACCGGCCTGGGGAGGAATCGGTACAGGAGATCGGCCAGAACTGGTACGTCGTGATCGGCATCGTTCTCGCCATCGCGCTGGCGGGCATTATCTCGGTCATGCTCAGGATCTGATACACCGCCGACGATTCGCACCGGGCCGCCGTCCTTGCTGGTATACAGGATCGATATGCACATCCTGATCGCAGATTCGTTCCCGGCAGCTCATCTCGAACAACTTGCGATCGCCGGCCACAGGGTGGACTATCAACCTTCGCTGACGGCGGAAACACTGCCCGAGCATGTGGCTGGCCCCGAGACGCTCATCGTCCGCTCGACGAAGGTCAGCGCTGCCACGATCGTGGCCTCCGACGCGCTTTCGTTGATCATTCGCGCAGGTGCCGGAACCAACACGATTGATACCGACACGGCGGCCGCTCGCGGGATCTACGTCTGCAACGTTCCCGGCAAGAATTCGATTGCCGTGGCTGAGCTCACCATGGGTCTGATGATGGCTCTCGATCGCAACATCCCGGACAACGTTGCCGCGCTCAGGGCGGGCCAATGGGACAAAAAGCGATTCAGCGAGGCACATGGCCTCTACGGGAAGACGGTTGGCATTCTCGGCCTCGGATCGATTGGCCTCGAGGTCGCTACCAGGGCGTCGGCGTTCGGTATGCGCGTTGTCGGAGTTCGTGACCCGGGACGGCCGCCCGAGCGGGTCAAGGCGGCAGAGAATGCCGGCGTGGAGTGGGTGGCCGGCCAAGACGAGTTGCTGGCGACCTCCGACATCATCACAATCCATGTGCCACTCAACGACGAAACGCGCCGACTCGTCGACGGTGCGTTTCTCGCCAAGTGCCGGGACGGAACTTGGATCATCAACACCTCGCGTGGTGAGGTAGTTGATCAACCGGCACTGCTCGAGGCACTCACCCAGCGAGGCATGCGCGCCGGTCTCGACGTTTTTCCGGATGAGCCGGCGACCGGAGCAGATGAGTACGACTCCGAGTTGGCTGCCCATCCGTCGGTATATGGGACACACCACATCGGAGCGTCGACCGCCCAGGCACAACTCTCCATCGCCGATGCGGTTCTCGATATTCTCGCCGACTACCGGCGCGGGGTCATTCACAATTGTGTGAACCTCGAGACCTCGCCACGCGGCACCTGCTCGATCTCGGTCCGCCACCTGGATCGGGTCGGGGTGTTGTCGGCTGTGCTCGGAGTTCTGAAAGAAGAGCACATCAACGTCGGGCAAATGGAGAATCGCATCTTCAAGGGTTCGACCGCGGCGGTGGCCAACATCAGTGTCGACCGGTCCATCCCGACTGAGGTAGCCGACCGAATCGCCGAGCTCGATCACGTCATTGGCGTTCGCATCAACCACGAGGAGCAACAGTGAAACGCGTCTACAACTTCAGCGCGGGCCCTTGCACGCTTCCGTTGGAGGTGCTCGAGGAGGCTCGGGCCGAGTTCGTTGACTACGGCGGTGCCGGCATGTCGCTCATCGAGATGAGCCACCGTTCTTCTGAGTACGACGCCGTCCACGAAGGTGCGATGAGCCTTGCCAAGTCGGTGTTCGGCGCCCCCGACGACTTTGAGGTCCTCTTCCTCGGTGGAGGGGCAACGTTGCAATTTGCGATGGTTCCGATGAATCTGCTCGGCGCCGGCGAGCAGGCGGCATATGTGGATTCGGGAGCTTGGGGGGCCAAAGCAATATCCGACGGCTCCCACCATGGCGATGTCTACACCGCATGGAGTGGCCGAGCCGAGGCATATTCGAGGATGCCCCACCCCGACGAGTTGGCACTCGTCGACAACACCCGGTACCTCCATGTGACATCCAACGAGACGATCCACGGCATACGTCTTGCGGAGTTTCCTGATGTTGGCGTTCCGCTCGTCGGCGACATGTCCTCCGACTACATGAGCAGGGCGATTCCGTGGAACCTGTTCGACGTGGTGTACGGCGGCGCCCAAAAGAACCTGGGACCGGCCGGCGTCGACATCACTTTCGTGCGTCGCAGCGTGCTCGAACGAACGAATCGGAACCTCGCCGCGTATCTCCGGTACGACATACATGCCGAGACGCGATCCTTGCACAACACCCCGCCGGTCTTTGCCATCTACATGGTTGGCAAGGTGCTGCGGTGGATGGAAGATCAGGGCGGGTTGGCAGCCATGGAAGCCGCTGCCGCCCAGAAATCAGGTCTCGTCTACGAAGCCATCGAGGCCAGCGAAGGGTTCTATCGCAGCCCGGTGGAGCCAGCTTCGCGGTCTCATATGAACGTTGTGTTCACGATGGCCGACGGCGAAATCGAGAAGGCGTTTCTGGCTGGTGCCTCCCATCGCGACCTGGTCAACCTCAAGGGCCATCGCAGTCTTGGGGGGGTGCGGGCGTCTCTGTACAACGCCATGCCTCTCGCCGGAGTCGAGGCGCTGGTGGCCTATATGGAGGATTTCCAGGCTTCGGCCTGATCGACATGCAGATTCAGGCGATCGCTGCCCAGTGTGTGCGCGCCGAGGTCGCCTCCCGGGTGGTCGTACCCTCATTCGACGCGCTGTCCGACGACGACAAAGAGGCGATTCGGCGTGAGAATCCTTTGTCGTTTCTGCACGCCATGCACTCTCCGGAGCCTTCGTTCGAGCGGGCTCTCGAAGCCTCCAAGGCAGGCCTGACACATCTCGTGGAAGCCGACGTTTTTGGAGACGAGCTCGATCCGGTCTTGTTTGTCTACCGGATGACGCACTCTCGCGGGGCGCAGACCGGCGTGGTTTGTGGCATCGCTGCGACCCAATTCGCCCCCGGGGGTGATGTGTTGCCCCACGAAGCCGTCAAGCCGGATCTCGTGGACTACCTTGCCCGCTACCTCGCGCAGCTCGGTGTGTCGTCCAGCCCCGTGAAGGCCGCCTTCCGCTCGGATGCAACCATCGAGCGACTCCTGCAAGACCACTCTGCCCGAGCGCCGTTGTTGAACTTCGGAGACGCCAGCGACCTACGGCAAGATATCTGGGCCGTCACCGACGAAGCTGAGATTGCCGCGCTGCTCGCTGCGTTCGGAGAAGTGGAAAAGGCGTACATCACCGACGGCCATCATCGCAGCGCCGCCGCCCTCCACATCTCGCCGGCAACGCCGGTGCTCACGGTGCTGTTTCCCGACCATCACCTCTTCATCACCCAATTCAACCGGGTGGTGCGTGACGTGCCGCTCGCCGGGCTCCGCCAATGGCTGACCTCCGTCGGCGCAACGAATTGCGAGACTCCTCCGGTGTCGTTGGAGCCAGGTTCTGTGGGTGTATTCGTCGATGGAAGGTGGTACCGCGCATCGCTGCCGGCGGTCCCCCGCAATCCTCCGGAGTCGTTGGACCCGTCGGTTCTGCAGACAGAGGTTCTGGCGCCCATCCTTGGCATCGAGAACCCGGCCACCGACGAGCGACTGCAATTCGTTCCCGGCTCGGTGTCACTCGAAACGTTGGAGGTGCGTGCCGGCGATGGGGCAGCATTTGCCCTTGCGGCAGTGTCCGTGGCCGACGTCATGGACGTCGCCGATCGCGGTTTGGCCATGCCTGCGAAATCAACGTACTTCGAGCCAAAGGCTCGGAGCGGGATCTTTCTGATGCGTCATTGAGCGGCGGCTCTGGCACCGGCCAACAACGCAGCCATGGCCATCTGCTCGACGACTTCGCGTGAGGACTCGTCCATGCGTTTGGACATGGTCACCGAGTTGATCATCCCGGAGACTGCCAGCACCACCGCCCGCAGTTGTTCCTCGGGAGCTTTTGGCGAGATCTCCTCGAGCAGCCCGACCCATCCCGCTATGTAGGCGCTCTGTTTTTCACCAATACGCTTCCGATCCGGATCCGGCAGGTTCCGCTCTTCCTGGACGTAGACGCTGATCAATTCCGCTGATCCATATGCAAAAGAGGCGTGCGTACGGACCAGGCGGGCGAGCGCGGCGGTCGGGTCTGGTTCTTCGGCAAACACTCGTTCATTGTGCGCGAGCAATCGGTCGACGACCCGCTCAGACATTGCCACGAGCAGCGAGTGCTTGTTTGGGAAATGGCGATAGACCCCAGGGCCGGAGATACCCGCGGCGGCACCGATCTCGTCGATACCTGCCCCGTGAAATCCGTGCGTCCGGAACAGCGCGACGGCTGCGTCGAGGATCATCTCCCGCCGGGGTTGTTCCGTGGTGGTCATGGAGCCAGTCTAGAGAGACCCGAACCCCGGGCTCAGTGACGCGTTATTGCAACCGTGGGACTCCAGGTTCGAACCCGGGGTTGAACCCCGGGTTCAGTGACGCGTTTTTGCAACGCTGAACCCCGGGTTGAACCCGGGGTTTGTTTGCTGTGCGCTTATCGCGGACATATCTGAGAAGGCAGTAATGTGCCGCCGTGCATTCCGCTCGATTGATCCCCTTCCTGCTTGTTCTGCTGCTTCTCCTGCAGGTGCCCGCCACCGCCCAAGAGGACGGTGAACAAACGCCGCGCACCCCAACGGACATCGTCCACGACCACGGCCCGGACCCACAAGGTCAGGAAACGTGGCCGAGCTTCAACGAATCGAACGGCTGCGATCTCCTGAGTGCGCCCTCACCATCGGCCAGCAAGATCGGCACGCTGGGCGATAGCGAGAAGATCGGTGGCCCGTACGGCGATTTCTTCGGTCGCACGATCGGAGAGGTACGGGATCATCTCGTTGATTGGACCGTGCCCATGAGCGGCGGGCACACCGTGAAAGTGCACGAGCGAGCGCTGCCTGCATTTGAACTCGTTTCCGCCAACCTGGCTGCCGAACAAGCCTTGGGCAACTACTACGCAATCAATCCGACGTACACGGGCAGTTTCGTGCCCCGCACGGTTGGGGGCATGTATGGCATCTCCCGGCATTCGTACGGTTCGACGATCGACATCAACTGGCACACCAACCCCTTCCGGAGCGACGAGACCCTCATCACCAACATGCCCGACTGGTTCGTCAATGCCTGGAAGGATGCCGGCTTCTGCTGGGGCGGTGATTGGATCGATTTCAAGGACCCGATGCACTACTCATGGCAGGGACCATCGCAGACGCCCGGCTACGGTGCTCCGCCCGGCGACATGCCGGTCACCACCGGCCTTGTGCCGTTCACCGAGCAGACCTCCTCCGAGACGGCTTTGTTCGCGGGTCGCCCGGGCGTCCATCTGGTGGCCAACGTCACGGGGCGAGGGGCGGGCGACGAACTGTTCCTCAACGAGGACCTCGGTGGTGTTCTCATTCGCTTCACAACGCAGTCGTCTCAGTTCCAGGAATGCTCGGGAGGTCGCGGGTTCGCCGGCGGCCACTCGATCGACGAGCCTCTCATCGTTGGTGACCTCTCCGGCATGCAGCGAACGGACGTCGGATTCGTCGATGAGTCTGGACCGAAACTCGTGATCGACCTCTATCGGCTGATCGAGGGGTGGGTCGAAGAAGAGACTATCGAATCAGGCATCACGCCAACCCCTGGCTCCCAGTACCTCGTCGCCGACCACAACTGGGACGGCACGCCCGACATCTACGTCGTCCGGCCCGGCACAACCATCGACATCTACGACGGCGGCGACTTCACCACGCTTCTGGCGAGCTTTGGGTCGCTCAACGACACCGACGGGTGGAAGTTCACCGTTGGCGACTTCGATCTCGACGATCGGCCCGACGTGTACGCCCTCGAACCAGGCGCCTCCGGGGCTACGCTCCACGTCGTTGCCAACGACGGCACCCTGACCAAGGTCGCCACCGGCATTGACCTCCAAGCGACGTCCTCGGTCGCCGCGTTGGAATTCGATGGAGATGGACGGGACGACCTGTGGGTCAACACCGACGGCGTGATGACGACCTGGCGAGGATCGGACGGCCCTCAGGACAGGGGCTGGGCACGGCCGCCCGACTGGGAATGCCCAGACGACTGGGATCCCATCGACTACTCCGGCCTGTTTCATGACGACGACAACTCGATCTTCGAATCCGACATCAACTGGTTGGGGGAAGAGCAGATCACTCTGGGATGCAATCCTCCAGACAACGACGAATTCTGCCCATCAGACTCAGTGTCCCGTGCCCAGATGGCAGCCTTCTTGGTGAGGGCGCTCGACCTACCTGACGGCCCTGACGCGGGTTTCACGGACGACGATGGGATCAGCTTCGAAAGCGACATAAATGCGCTGGCGGCAGCGGGCATCACCTTCGGGTGTTCGGCCACCGAGTTCTGCCCCTGGGATCCGGTGACCCGCGCCCAAATGGCTGCGTTCCTTGGAAGAGCGTTGAATCTGCCGCCCGGCGCTGATGCCGGATTCACCGATGACGACGGGTCGCAGTTCGAGGAGGACATCAACGCTCTGGCGGCGGCCGAAATCACGTTCGGTTGCACACCTGATCTCTTCTGCCCCGGCGACAACGTCACCAGGGGCCAGATGGCCGCCTTCTTGAAGAGGGCTCTGACTGGCCCGTTCGGCCCCTGAGGGGAGTCCCGGCCCCGGGCATGGTTCTCGCCAACCGGCGAGACAGCCGGAGCTTCGGATCGACCGCTCCTTGCACCGGCCCAGAGCACGTCAGTTCTAACACTGGAGGTCGCCCGTCGATCTGGACCCATCCGGCAGGGCCGTTCGCTTCGTATGCCATCAAACCGATAGAAGAGGTGAAGACATGCGGCGATTGTTCGCATTGGCAATTTCGATGGCCCTGATGGTCCCGCTCATGGCGGGAAGTGCAGGCGCGGCAAGTGACATGGGTGACCTGTCGGTCATTCACGGAATCCCCGGAGCGACCGTAGACGTGTACGCCAACGACGCGCTGCTGCTGCCCGGTTTCGAGTCTGGCGACGTTGCGGGTCCGCTGACCCTGCCGACCGGCAACTATGACGTCGACATCTACACAGCGGGCGACGACCCAATGACCGATCCTGCCATTGTCTCGGCATCGGTCGAACTGGTCCCCGGCGGCAGCGTGTCCGCGATTGCGCATCTCGACGCACTGGGCGCGCCCACGATCACTGCCTACGTCAATGATCTCTCCAGCGCCGCGGTCAGCCAGGGCCGTCTCGTGGTCCGCCACACCGCTGCCGCTCCTGCGGTCGACATCGTCGTGACAGGCGTGGGAGCCATTCTCAGCAATGTCGAGAATCCCCAGTCAGGTCAGCTGGACGTTGCGGCCGCGACATACCCGGTGACGATCAACGCAGCCGGAACCAGCGACGTTGCGTTCGATGCGGGCGACGTGCCGATCACCGAAGGAGAAGCCCTGCACGTGTACGCCATCGGCGACCTGGTTGGTGGCACCTTTGGCCTGGTCCTCCAGTCCTTCGACCTTGCCTCCCCGGACGGTTACGGTGAGCTCTCGGTCGTCCACGGTATCCCCGGACTTCCCGTCGACGTCTACCTGAATGGCGTCCTGGCGATTCCTGGCTTCCAGCCTGAGACGATCGTCGAGAACTTGCTCGTCGCCGCCGGCGACTACGACGTGGCTCTCTATGCGGAAGGCGCCGATCCGTTGACGACAGCCCCCGCCTTGGTGGCATCGACAACCCTCCCGGCGGGCGCCAACGCATCGGCGGTGGCCCACCTCGATGAGGTAGGAACGCCGACGTTCAGCGTGTTTGTCAACGATCTGTCGACGATTGATGCCGGCAACGGTCGAGTTGTGGTCCGCCACACGGCCGCGGCTCCCTCAGTCGACGTTCTCGCCGATGGTGGAGTCCTCATCCCAGGTCTCACCAACCCGGATGAAGCTCAGGCTGACGTGCCCGCAGCAACCTATTCGGTTGAGCTGACACCAGCCGGAATGGCGACCGTGGTGTTTGGCCCGACCGATCTTCCGGTGACCGAGGGCGAGTCCATCGTGGTTTACGCAATCGGCGACCTGGGCGCAGCGACGTTCACGCTGATTACCCAGTCGTTCGGCGACTTGGGCCCCAGCGGAGCTTTCACGGACGACGACAACAGCGTTCACGAGGTGAATATCAACACGATTGCTCGTGTAGGCATCACGACCGGCAAGACGGCGGACGACTTTGGTCCCACCGACTCCGTGACTCGCGGCCAGATGGCAGCATTCCTCAACCGTGCGTTGGGCCTTCCAGCGAGCTCGGTGGATGCCTTCTCAGACGATGACGGAACGACCTTCGAGAGCGACATCAACGCTATCGCTGCCGTCGGCATCACCCAGGCAACCGGTACATTCGGTCCAGGTGAGAACGTGACCCGTGGCCAGATGGCGGCGTTCCTCGTACGAGCCTTCGACATCCCGGCGAGCTCGGCGGATGCCTTCCCCGACGATGACGGCACGACCTTCGAGAGTGACATCAATGCTCTCGCGGCGGCCGGTGTCTCGGTGGGCCAGCCTGACGGAACCTATGGTCCTTCGGCTGACGTCACCCGAGCGCAGATGGCTACCTTCATCGCTCGTGCGATGGGGTTGGGCAACTAGACGCTAGAAGCAATCAGCTATCAAAGAGGGGCGGCTTTGCCGCCCCTCTTTGCGTTCTGGGTGCGTCGGCGTGGGCTCGGCGCCTAACCCACCACAGGAATGCGCTCCTGGGCGGCTGCCACCTTCTCTTCGGGGTAGTCGTAATCCTCCAGTTCGCCTCCGAGATAGGCGTCGTAGCTGGCCAGGTCGAAATGACCGTGGCCGCACAGCGCCATGAGAATCACCTTCTCCTCGCCCGATTCGGCGGCGGCCTTGGCCTCCCGGATGGTTCCAGCAATTGCGTGGGTGGGCTCAGGAGCCGGGATGATGCCCTCCGTCCGAGCGAACTTCACGGCCGCGTCGAAGCACTCGGTCTGATGGATGGCTTCGGCCTCCATCAGACCGATCTCGTACAAGTGGGACACGAGCGGCGCCATGCCGTGATAGCGCAAGCCGCCGGCGTGGATCGGGTCCGGAACGAAGTCGTGGCCCAGCGTGTGCATCTTCACGAGCGGTGTCATCCCGGCAGTGTCACCGAAGTCGTACGTGTAGATGCCCTTGGTGAGTGACGGGCACGCCGCCGGCTCCACCGCACGAATGACCGGGTTCATGTTGCCGGCGATCTTCTCCCGAATGAATGGGAATGACAGTCCACCAAAGTTGGAACCGCCGCCGGTGCAACCGATGAGGATGTCGGGTGTTTCGTCGACTTTGGCAAGTTGCAGCAGCGCTTCTTCGCCGATGATCGTCTGGTGCATGAGCACGTGGTTCAGCACACTCCCCAACGCGTATTTCACGCCCTCATTGGTGGCTGCGACCTCTACCGCCTCGCTGATCGCTATGCCGAGGCTGCCTGGGCTGTCGGGGTCGCCGGCCAAGATCGCTTTGCCTGCCTGGGTGAGATCGGATGGAGAAGGGTGAACCGTGGCTCCCCACACCTCCATCATCGACTTGCGGTAAGGCTTGGCGTCATAAGAGGCACGCACTTGCCAGACCTCGCATTCCATCCCGTACAACGCACACGCGTACGAAAGGGCACTTCCCCATTGGCCGGCGCCTGTCTCGGTGGTGAGCTTCTTCACTCCTTCTTGGGCGTTGTAGTAGGCCTGGGGGACTGCGGTGTTGGGTTTGTGCGACCCGGCCGGGCTCACGCCCTCGTACTTGTAATAAATGCGCGCCGGGGTATCCAGCGTCTGTTCGAGACGGCGCGCCCGGTAGAGGGGAGAGGGCCGCCACGACCGGTACACATCTCGCACGGCTTCCGGTATCTCTATGAAACGGTCCTGGCTCACCTCCTGCATGATGAGAGCCATCGGAAACAGAGGCGCCAAGTCATCAGGGCCCACCGGCTGGTGCGTGCCGGGGTGCAAAACGGGAGGAGGCGGCTCGGGAAGATCGGGAACGATGTTGTACCAATGGGTCGGCATCTCCGACTCGGTCAGTACGATCTTGGTGTCGTCGGCCATGCCTGCTCCTTGGGTTGCCACTACCTGCGAACATACCCCCGGTCGCAGCGCAATGAATCGAGAACTCCTACCTTATTGGCGGGTCTATGCACCAGCACACCAGCGGTTGTCCGTATGTAGTCGAGAAAGTGAACCTGTGAAAGCTCCCACGGTCATCGGATGGCGAGAGTGGGTTGCCCTGCCCGAGCTCGGTGTTGAGCGGATCAAGGCCAAGATCGACACCGGTGCAGCCACATCGGCGCTCCACGTGAGCAACATTCGGTCGGAGCTGCGGGAGGCGGGCACCTGGCTGACGTTCGAGGTCCATCCGATTCAGCGAAGCGAGGTGCCGTCGGTGGCAGCGGGAGGATGGCTCGTCGACGAACGACCGGTCCGCAATACCAGCGGCAAGTCCGAGATCCGACCGGTCATCGAGACAGCTATCAAACTGGGAGCTGAGCAATACCGGGCGGAGATCACACTCACCCGGCGAGACGAGATGGGCTTTCGGATGCTCCTCGGGCGGCGCGCGCTGAGACGCCGGTTCGTGGTGGACTCAGGCCGATCATTTACCTACGACTTGGAGAAATGAGAATGAAAATCGGAGTGCTGTCACGGAACGGCCGGCTCTACTCGACACGGCGATTGGTGGAAGCGGCCGCTGAACGGGGACACGAGGTGCAGGTGGTCGACTACCTGCGCTGCTACATGGACATCACGTCGAAGAAGCCGGCGGTCATGCTGGTGGGGGTTCCGCTGCACTTCGATGCGATCATCCCTCGTATCGGCGCCACCTACACCTTTTATGGAACCGCGGTCGTCCGCCAGTTCGAGATGAAGGGAGTGTTCTCTGCGGCAGAATCGCAAGCGATTTCACGGTCTCGTGACAAGCTGCGGTCGATGCAGTTGCTGGCACGGGCGGGTGTCGGGTTGCCGGTGACCGGATATGCCCATGCCACGAAGGACATCGATGGCCTGCTCGACACTGTTGGCGGCGCACCCGTCGTCGTGAAACTGCTCGAGGGCACCCAAGGCACAGGAGTTGTTCTCGCCGAGACCAAGAAAGCGGCACAGTCGGTCATCGGTGCTTTTCGCCAGCTCGACGCAAATATCCTGGTTCAGGAGTTCATCGCGGAAGCGGGTGGAGCCGATGTGCGGGTGCTGGTGATCGGTAATCAGGTTGTTGCGGCCATGAAACGGCAGGGAAAGCCGGGCGAGTTTCGGTCGAACCTCCATCAAGGTGGTTCTGCAGAGGTCACGCCGATCACTCGGCAGGAACGGGCGACTGCCGTCAAGGCTGTGAGGGCCATGGGTTTGGGTGTCGCAGGTGTCGACCTGCTCCGTTCCGAGCGCGGCCCTCTCGTCCTCGAAGTCAACTCGTCACCGGGTTTGGAGGGGATCGAAAAGGCAACGGGCATTGACGTAGCAGGTTCGATCATCGAGTACGTCGAACGGTCCGTGCAATCCAAATCGAAGCCCCGTACCAAAGCATGACCATGCTGGAGATCGCCGGCCATCGGATACCTCGGGGTCGGACAGCCAAAATCGACATCCCCGTGGCCCGGCTCCCGGCGGGAGTGTGGGTATCCATGCCGGTGCGAGTGCTCCGCGGTTCCAAGGACGGGCCGTTGGTGTGGCTGAGCGCAGCCATCCACGGCGATGAGGTCAACGGTGTCGAGATCATCGACGGTGTGATCGACGCAGTGGGGAGTCCACGAAACCTGACGGGAACGATCATCGCGGTTCCGGTCGTGAACGTCTTCGGGTTCTTCAATCAATCGCGCTACTTGCCAGACGGTCGCGATCTCAACCGGGCATTCCCCGGCTCCAAACGTGGTTCGCTGGCTTCCCGTCTCGCCCGGCTGTTCATGGACAACGTAGTGGCAGGGACTGACATGGGCATCGACTTCCACACCGGGACGTCCCATCGCACCAACCTTCCCCAGATCCGATCGGACCTTCGCAACGATCGCAACCGTGAGCTGGCTTCGGTGTTCGGTGCACCCGCTGCGATCCACTCGCGTAGTCGCGATGGCTCGTTGCGAGAAGCCGCTGCTCGCCAGGATCTCCCCGTACTGCTTTTCGAAGGGGGTCAAGCGCACCGATTCGAGAACGAGATCATCGACGTCGGCATCGCCGGAGCGCTCCGAGTGCTCGCCCATTTGGGCATGATCGGCCAACCTTCGACGGGGCCGATCGGGACCGAGTTCTACTCGTCATCGAGCTGGGTTCGAGCCCGCAAGGCCGGCCTCCTGCGCACCGAGACGCGCCCCGGTGATCGCGTGCGAAAGGGAGAAGTTCTAGGAAGGGTCGTCGAAGTGGGGGGCGTCAAACCCTCGTTCGTGAAGGCGCCTACAGCAGGCACCGTCATCGGCCTGAACCGCAACCCCATCGTCACCCAGGGCGATGCCTTGTTTCACGTCGCCCAACCCGAAAAGCCCTGACCTCTCCGTACACTGCTGTCCGATGAGACCCGGGCCTGTTGAGATTCTGGCTGCGTTGACGGCGGCCGTCGCCATCGCCGTGGCGATGGTGGGAACCGTGATCCCGGCGTTTCCCGGTCTCGTCATTGCGTGGCTAGCAATGCTCATCTTCGGCCTCATCGTCGGCTTCGACGCCATAGGAATCGTGATCATGTCAGTCGTCACGCTGTTGGTGGCGGGCTCATACATCCTCACGATTCGCATCCCCCAGCAACAGGTTGAACGGCGCGGCGCTTCGCGGACGTCGACGATCTTCGGTGGGGTCGGCGCGATTGTGGGGTTCTTCGTCATCCCGGTGGTCGGATTCATCGTGGGAGGTGTGGCCGGCGTTTTTGGCGCCGAGTACTACCGGACGCGGGAACGTTCTCGGGCGTGGCAATCCACCAAAGGGGTACTGATCGGCTTCGGCCTCAGTGCACTCACCCAGCTTGGCATCGGAGTGATCATTGCCGTTCTGTTCGCCGTCTGGCTCGTCGCGAGATTCGATTTGTAGCCGAGCGAATCAGGATTCGATTGGCACGAACGAGCGGCCCTCGGCCGTGCACATGTGGATGCCGGCCGACCAACAGGCGTGGGTCATGAGTCGTGACTCGGGGACCAGCCTCTGGCTGGTGCCGCTCACTTCTTGGCGGCTTCTTTGGCGAGGCGCTTGGCTTCGCGGAGTTCGGCGATGTCATCGAAGGAGGCCACGTCGGCGATCGACGCCCAGTCAGCGGCTTCTTCCTCCCACCCGGGTGGGGCCACACCGAGGCGTTTGCCGAGAACGCCGACGAAGATCCGGGCCTTGGCGTCTCCGTATCCGGGCAGGGCGCGGAGACGGTTGTAGAGGTCTTTGCCGTCAGTGGCGCCTTCCCACACCTGGGCCGGCTGCCCGTCGTATTCGTCGACGATCACCTGAGCCAGTGACTGGGTGCGCTTCGCCATGCTGGCCGGGTAGCGGTGGATGGCCGGTGGGCCCCGGAATATCTCGACGAGCTCGTCTTCAGGGATATCCGAGAGGTCGGAGGCATCGAGGTCGCGGCCGAGCCTGGTCGCCAGGATGTGGGGTCCGGCGAAGGCCCGCTCCATGGGGAATTGTTGGTCCAGGAGCATGCCAATGAGCAGCGCCAGTGGGTCGGAGGCGAGCAGTCGGTCGGCGTCGGCGTCACCAGTCCAGGGGAGTGAATCGGTCATATGTCGAGCGTAGTGCCCATCGCGGTTGGCGTCTTGTTCGAGAGAATCGCGGCGGGCGAGGTGGCCCAGCGATGTGGCTCACTCGCGCGCACTACGATCTGGGCCATGACAGCTGTGTGCCCAATCCTCGAGCGATTCTCGTGAAATGGCCCTCCGGAGAGCCGTTTCGCTCATTGGTCATAGGCATTGCCGGCGGATCGGGATCGGGGAAGACGACGATTGCCGAATCCGTTCTCGAAGAAGTGGGCACGGACGCCGTGCTCATTCAGCACGACTCGTACTACCACCACAACCCTGATGTGCCGTTCGACGAACGTGCCCGGATCAACTACGACCATCCTGATTCCCTGGATACCGATCTCTTTGTGAAGCATGTGTCGGAGCTCGTCGCCGGCGCGCCTGTCGACATACCGGTGTACGACTTCAGCCAGCACCTGCGATCGGGTGAGACTCGTACCATCAAGCCGGCCCCCGTGATTTTGCTCGAGGGGATACTTGTACTCGCCGAGCCGGAGCTGCGCTCTCTCATGGATTTGAAGATCTACGTCGACACGGAATCCGACGTGCGGTTGGCTCGGCGGTTGGGTCGGGATATGACGGAACGAGGCAGATCCGCAGACTCGGTGATTGCCCAGTACTTGGAGACGGTGCGGCCGATGCACCTTCAGTTCGTCGAACCCTCGAAGCGATACGCCGACCTCATTGTCCCGGAGGGTTACAACCCGGGAGCGGTGGGAACGGTCATCCACATGATTCAGCGCGTCGCGGCAGGAGGCGAACTGTGACCGTGCTGGCTTTCGTCGGCGGTGGGGCGATGGGGGGCTCGATCATCCGACGGTTGATCGCCTCCGGTACGGAGCCATCCGACATGCTGGTCGTTGATCTGAGCCCCGAGCTTCGCGCCGAATACGATGCCATGGGCCTGGCCACCTCCGATGATGTGACCGCGATCGCGGGGGCGGAGGTGGTGGTCATCGCGGTGAAGCCTCAGCACTTGGCGAGTGCTCTCGAACCGCTCGACGGAGTCGTGGCCGAGGAGCTCATCGTGTCGGTGGTCGCCGGTGTTCCCACCAGAGAATTCGAGCGGCGGCTCGGGCCCGTGGCCGTGGTCCGGTGTATGCCGAACACTCCGGCGCTCGTCGGCCGAGGCATGACCGCTCTGGCCGCCGGCGAACACGTTTCCGATGAGCAGTTCGACCGGGCCAAAGCCATCTTGTCGCTCGTCGGAGCCATCGTCGGCGTCGACGAAGGCGACCTCGACGCCGTCACCGCCGTGTCCGGATCCGGTCCTGCCTATGTGTTCCTCCTCGCCGAGTCGATGATGGCAGCCGCGCGTGAGCAGGGACTCAGTGATGCCGTTGCCCAACTACTCGTCGAACAGACCCTCGTGGGCGCCTCCCACTTGCTGGCCGATTCGGACGATCCACCCGATGTGCTGCGAGTGCGGGTCACTTCGCCGGGGGGCACGACCCAGGAGGCACTCGGCGTTTTTGAACGCGAGGATTTCTCTGGCGCCGTGCGTCGCGCAATTGCTGCGGCTGCCAGACGATCGAAGGAGCTGGGGGTGCAGTGACGAAACTCGAACCTGGCGATCAGATCCCAGCGTTTTCGGTTCATGACCATTCCGGGAACCGCGTCACCGACGAAGACCTTGGCGGTCGGGCAACCATCATCTATTTCTATCCGGCCGCGTTCACTCCCGGATGCACAACGGAGTCGTGTGACTTTCGGGACCAATCGGGCGGCTTGTCGGGCGCCGGGTACCGCATCGTCGGGGTGAGCCCCGACAGCGTCGAAGAGATCGCCAGATTCCGTGACGAATACGGTCTCGAGTTCACCTTGCTGTCTGACCCCGATCATCAGATGGCTGACGCATTTGGAGCGTGGGGCATCAAGACCAACTACGGGAAAGAGTACGAAGGTCTGATTCGCTCGACATTCGTCGTAGACGAGGACGGGATGGTGCGTAGCGCGCACTACAACGTCAAAGCCACCGGTCACGCCGAGCGGATAGCCCGCTCAGTGCTGGCGTAGGTTCGATGCCGTGATTCGCCGCTTCATGCTCCTGGTATTCGCCACGCTGGTGTTGCTCGCTCCGCAAGCGTCGGGACAACCCAGCGAGGTCGTCGATTCGCTCCTCGACGACGGCTTCTACCTCGAGGACCGGACGGAAGCAGAGGCCGAGGCTGTCGCGGCGGTCTTGGCCGAGGCCGGCGTTCCTGCCCTCTACCTCGTCGAGGTCACTGATGATGTCGACCCGCTCGCGCTGGCCGACGACCTTCAACGAGAGATCGGTTCCGGCACCGTCATGGTGGTCACTCCCTTCGAGATCGGTTGGGCCAGCGATCGCTACACCGACGCCGAAATCGAAGCCGCCCTCGATACGTCTCTGTCCGATTTCGATCGATCGCCGGCAAGCGGGCTGGAATCGCTTGCGGGTGCCCTGTCGGAGCAAGCTGAGGCGTCGGGCGATGGAAGCCTTGGCTGGCTGATCCCTGTTGGCCTGGTCGCCATCATCGGCGGGGGGGTCTGGCTACTCGTGCGCCGCAGCCGCAAAGAGCGTGAGACGGAGCATGCCGGCCGTTTGGAAGAAGCCAAGCAGGAGCTGGACGGTCAGATCGCCGTGGTGTCCAACTACATCGTCGAGTTGTCCGATCGGGTTGCCGTCGCCGAGGACGACGAAGCCGAGTCGCTGTACCGAGAGGCCATCGAGTTGTTTTCGGGTGTGCAAAAGGACCTCCCGCAAGCCGATGAACTGCACGAGATGGAGCTCTTGTCCGATCGGCTCGATCAAGCTCGGTGGCAGCTGGAATCGACGGAGGCGAAACTCGATGGCAAGGTTCCCCCTCCTCAGCCGATCGACCGGCCGGCGAAGTGTTTCTTTGACCCCAACCACCGTGCGGGAACCGAGGAGGCCGAGATCGCGACCGCGGCAGGCTCGCAGATGGTTTCGGTGTGCCGACAGTGCAAATCTCGCTTGGAGAGGGGTGAGAAGGTTGCGCCTCGGGATATCAGTGTCGGAGGTCGGCCGGTTCCGGCGCCGCGAGCGCCTCGCTCACACGGCGGGTCCGGCTTCGACTGGCTCGATGGATTCCAGATACTGGTCGGCGGCGCCAGCGTTGGCTACGACATTGGCCGGTCGAGAGTGCGGCCCTCCCGCCGCCGCTCGCCGACGGCAGCTCCATCGACCTCGAGGCGCAAGACGACCTCGACGCGGAGCAGCTCGTCACGGGGGCGTCGCAGCACCGGCCGAAGGTCACGCTCGAAAGGGACTCGCAGCCGGGGCAGTCGCCGGCGCTGACAGCCCGGCGCCGTGGTGAAAAAGCCCGATAAGATGACATTCGAGTCAAGACCGAAGGACGGACGATGTTCAAACGCCTCTGGGGCTATATAAAGACCCTGTTCCAAGTCACCACCGAAAAGGTGATGGATCCCGAGATCGAGATCGAGCAGGCGATCAACGAAGCGAAGAAGCGCGATCAGGAGCTTCGCAATCAGGCCGCCAAGGTGATCGCCCATCGCACTCAGCTCGAGTCGAAGATCGAGAGAGCAGCCGACTCGGTCGGAGAGTCTCGTGAAATTGCCAAGAAGGCTCTTCTCAAGGCCGAGGAGGCCAAGAATGCGGGCCAGGCCGATCAGGTTGCCAAATGGACCCAAGCAGCCCAGTCGCAGGCGATGAAGTTGCAGGCTTCCGAATCCAATCTCGAGGGCCTGAAATCTCAGTACGAGGTTGCGGTGAGCCAGGCCGAGGACGCCAAGGTGGCCGTTCAATCGAATGCCATGCGGCTTCAGGAGCTCGCTGCCAGGCGGATGGAACTGGTCGGCAAGCTCCGCCAGGCCGAGATGCAAGAGTCGGTCAACAAGGCGGTCGAGTCGATTTCGGCATCGATGGAGAAGGACGCCCCCAGCCTCGACAAGGTCGAGGAGAAGATCGAAGGTCGCTTGGCCAACGCCAAGGCGCGGACCGAGCTTCGCGAGGTCACCCCTGACGGTGCCGAAGCCGAACTGCGCGACGCCATCTCGATGGCAGGAGCCGACGCCAAGCTCGACGAGCTGAAAGCCGAGCTGGGCCTCACGGAGTAGCCACAAGACTCGAGAATCACGCACGACTCACGAATCACGACTCACCAACGCCCGACTCACGAGTCGGCGTGCCGGCCGAGCGTCAGGAGAGGACCTCGGCTGCAGGTGAACGGGTCCGTTCCATCAAACTCGATCGAATCGTGATTCGATCGAATCAGCCTCGTTACACTCCGCCGGCATGGAGTCCGTGGCGCAGTTGTTCAAGAAGCTGAATATCACCGCGAGTCGGGTGCTGGTCGCTGTCGGCGTATCGGCCTTCTTCGGGACGTTGGCACTGTGGTGGCTGGGCAGCCTGCCCGAGGAGCCCCATTTCGAAGTCGGTCGTGAGGTATTCGGAAACATCCCCCTGGCCTTGGTGGGCCTGTTCTACGTCGGCGTGTCAGCTTTCCTTGGCTTGACGTTCTACCTCTTTGCCGTCCGAGCGCAGAACTGGCAACGGGGTAGCGCCGAAGACCGGACCGGCAACTGGTTGGAGCGAGTCAAAGAATTCGATCGCGGTGTGCGCATGAAGACGCTCAATCGGGATCGCCAGGCCGGCTTGATGCACTCCATGGTGTATTACGGCTTCATCGTCCTGTTTCTCGGAACGGTGACGTTGGAGATCGACCACCTCCTCCCGGTCCGGTTCAAGTTTCTCGAGGGAACCGTCTACCAGACGTATTCGGCGATCTTGGATGCTGCTGCCCTCGTGTACCTAGGAGGCTTGGGGTGGGCTCTCCTGCGCCGATACGGGCAGCGTCCCTGGCGCCTCCGCTCGAAAACGAAGCCGGAAGACGGCATGATCCTGGCCGTCCTCGCCCTGATCGGCGTGACGGGTCTGCTCACCGAGGCTGCTCGTATCGCCCTGGCCGGGCAGCCGAGCTTCGAGCAGGCGAGCTTTGTCGGATATCCGCTCAGTTTCTTGATCGACCAAGGGATCGCGTCCGGTCTCCACCAGGTCTTCTGGGTCTCGCACTCCGTGTTGTTCATCGCCTTCTTGGTCATTCTGCCGACAACCAAGTTGCGGCATATGGTCACCTCGCCGGCGAACATGTTCCTATCGCCGAAGGATCGGCCGAAGGGAGCCATGAAACATGTCCCCAATCTGATGGAAGCCGACATCGACTCCATTGGGGCGAACGTGATCGCCGACTTCTCCTGGAAGCAGATCTTCGACACGGACGCGTGCACGATCTGCGGGCGCTGTACGTCGGTGTGCCCGGCCAATATCACCGGGAAGCCGCTCGACCCCCGAGAGATGGTCTTGAAGGTCGGCGAAGTAGCCGCCAGCACCGCTCCTGCCGTCATCACGGCACCGGTGACGCTGGCGGCCGGCATCGTTGTCGAGTCGGACTCGGTGTTCGAGAGGGTCCAGCCCGAAGAACTATGGTCGTGCACCACCTGCCGGGCGTGTGACGAGATCTGTCCCGTCGACATCGAGATCCTCGACAAGATCCTCGACATGCGGCGGTACAAGAGCCTCATGGAAGCCGAGTTCCCCACCGAGCTGGGCAAGGCATTCGTGGCCATGGAAAACCAGGGCAACCCATGGGGAATGGGCCAGCAGAACCGCGCCGACTGGACCAAGGGCCTCGATTTCGACGTGCCGGTGCTTGGTGAAGACGTCGACCACGCCGAATATCTCTATTGGGTGGGATGCGCCGGCTCCTTTGACGATCGCAACACGGCCGTCTCCCAGGCGACGGCACGACTCCTCAAGGAGGCCGGCGTGGAGTTCGCCATTCTCGGGTCGAACGAGACCTGCAACGGCGATCCCGCCCGCCGGGCCGGCAACGAGTATCTGTATCAACAGCTGGCGCTCCAGAACATCGAGACTCTCGACGGCCTCGGAGTGACAAAGATCATCACCCAGTGCCCGCACTGCTTCAACACACTCGGCAACGAATATCCGCAACTCGGTGGCACATACGAAGTCGTGCACCACAGCCAGCTGCTGGCGGAGCTCCTGCGAGCCAAGCAGCTCAACACCAACGGCGCTTCAGCTGCAGACCGCAAGACCGTGACCTACCACGACCCTTGCTATCTCGGCCGCCACAACGATGTGTATGTCGACCCGCGCGAGGTTGTGTCCGCGACCGGGAACATCGACCTGGTGGAGATGAAACGTCACGGCACCAAAGCATTGTGCTGTGGGGCCGGCGGTGCACGATTCTGGATGGAAGAGCAGACGGGCAAGAAGATCAACATCGAACGAGCCGAAGAGGCGCTCGCGACCGGTGCAACCGAGATTGCCGTGTCGTGCCCCTATTGCTACGTGATGATCGACGACGGCGTCAAAGAGCTCGGACGCGACGACGTCACCGTCCGTGATCTCGCTCAAATGGTCGACGACGCAACCGTGAGTTCCGCGGGGGGAAGCTCGTCACGCTCAGTGGCCGAATAGACGAAAGGCTCCAGCCTCACCACCAAGCGGCCGATTCTTTGAACGCCGATTTGGAGTGCCTCGTTGATCGACGCGGACAAGGAAAACCGATGGGAGAGCCGCGTGTGGTCCGCGAGGCTCGTGCGCTTCGCGATCTTCATGGTTCCCGTCATCGCCGCCGTTATCGCCTCGATGCTGCTCAGCCGGTACCTCCCCAAGGCGGCGACAACGCCGGGCATCGTGCTGTGGTGGGTCGCCGTCGTGGGAGGAGCGACGATCGCGATGATCGCGGTCGACCGTATCGCCCGGCGAGCCTTGCCTCTGGCGATCCTGATGCAGATGACCATGTTGTTTCCCGACAAGGCACCCAGCCGGGTGAAACTGGTCCGGAAAGCCGGCAGCACGAAGCGGCTCGAGGAGCGCTTGGAGTTGTCCCGCACGGCTGGTGACGACGCCACAACGGAAGCTGCGCAGAACGTACTCGGGCTGGCAGCTGCACTGAGCAAGCACGACCGGCTCACCCGTGGACACGCTGAGCGGGTGCGAGTATTCACCGACCTCATCGCAGAGGAGCTCGAGCTCGAGCTCGACGAGCGCGACAAGCTGCGATGGGCTTCCCTCCTCCACGACATCGGAAAGTTGGACGTTCACGCCGACATCCTCAACAAGCCCGGCCGGCCAACCGACGAGGAGTGGATGGCCTTGCGAAGTCATCCGTCGAAAGGCGCCGAGATGTTGGGGCCGCTCACGGAGTGGCTGGGCGAATGGGCACCTGCGGTCGAGCAACATCACGAGAAATACGACGGCACCGGTTACCCGAAAGGCCTCGCCGGCGAAGAAATATCGCACGCGGCCCGCATCGTTGCCGTTGCCGACGCCTATGACGCAATAACGGCTGCTCGCTCGTACAAGAAGCCGATCTCTGCCACGGCTGCTCGCGAAGAGCTCGCCCGCAGTGCCGGAACGCACTTCGATCCGGCGGTCGTGCGTGCGTTCTTGAACGTGTCTCTGGGCAAGCTGCGCTGGGTGATCGGGCCGGCCAGCTGGTTCGCTCAGATCCCGTTTGTGGGCGGTCTCGAGCGGATCGGGCGGGATCTGGCGATTCTCGCTACGAGTACGGCGGTCTTCGTCGGCGTGGCCAACGTCGGTTGGGTCACTCCGCCCAAACCGGCCATTGTGGCGGGCCCAGCGGTGACTACCACTCAGCCGGCGGACGTGGATGCGGACGAAGGCTCCCTGGCGACGATTCCCCTGGAAACCACCGTGCCCGAGACGACCGTTCCATCGACGGAGGCGCCCGCCACGACGACAAGCCCGGGTTCATCGGCACCGGTAACCACCTCGCCCCCCGAGACCCCGACCACCACAGTGGCGCCCACGACGACGGTTGCCGTCACGAGCCCGCCGCCGACCGCACCACCGACAACTCAGGCACCCCTCTTACCGCCGAGCGCGGCGGGCGACGCAGCGACGACAAGCGAAGACACGGGCATCACCATCGACGTCCTGGCCAACGACACGGACCCCGATGGGGGCGGTCTCTCGATCGTCGCATCAGATGCCGAGTCGGCATCGGGCGGAGCGGTCTCGTGCGCCGCCAACTGCACCTACACGCCGAGCACTGACTTCAATGGAACAGACACGTTCTCGTACACCATCGCCGATTCGGTAGGACTCACCGCCTCTGCGACCGTGACTGTCACGGTGACACCAGTCAACGATGCGCCGGTTGCTCGCGACGACGCGGCGACCACGAGCGCAGACGCCCCGGTATCGATTTCGGTACTCGCCAATGACTCCGACCCCGAGGGCGACCAGAGAACGATTTCATCGTTCGACGCGGTCAGCCCGGCCGGGGGATCCGTGGCATGTTCGAGCAGCTGCATATACACACCGCCGGCTGGGTATACCGGGACCGACTCCTTCGGCTACACCGTGAGCGATGGCAACGGCGGCGCCGACACCGCAACGGTTACCGTCACCGTCAACTGAGGTCGGTGACCTTCCAGACGGCCCCACTGCGGGGTGGCAGCGCCACTCGCAGAGAATTGGCGTCGCCGGCGATGCCACCGTCGCCCCACAGTGTCTTGAAGGATGTGCCGATCGACAGCTGCGTCATCGCCGAGACCGCATCGGTGCCGGCATTGATCGCCACAACGACGATATCTCGGTCGCGGCGACGCGTGAAGATATACAGCATCGACCCAGGATCGGTGGGGAGCAATTCCATCTCGCCGTGGCGCAGCGTCGGTTCGGCGTGGCGGAGAGCGATCAGCTGGCGATGCGCTTGGTAGATCTCCTGGTTCCATTGCGTCCGGTCCCACGGAAAACCGGCTCGGTTGGCGGGATCCTTGCCTCCCGCCATGCCTACCTCGGTTCCGTAGTAGACGGACGGCGTGCCAGGAAAGGTCATCTGGAGAAGCGTCGCCAGGATGACCGAGGTTGGGTCCCCTCCGCACAGCGACAACACCCGAGGGACGTCGTGGCTGTCGAGCAGGTTGAAGTTGACGAGCGTCCGTGACCAGGGATACATATCGAGCAAATGGTCGATGGCGGCGGCGTATTGGGTCGCATCGAGAGCGGGCTTCAGGGGGTAGCTCAAGCCGTCCGCCAGTTCGCCGGGAATGCGATCACCTGCCACGAATGCCAAGGTATGGCCGGCGAAGAGGTAGTTCATCGTGGCGTCGAATCGGTCTCCGTCGTTGATCCATTCGGAGGCGTCGTCCCAGATCTCGGCCAGGATGTACAGGTCCGGGTTCACCGCCCGCACTCGCCGGCGGAACTCCTCCCAGAACCCCTCCGTCCGAATCTCCAGAGGAACGTCGAGACGCCACCCGTCGATGCCTCGGTGTGCCCAATACTCCCCGACCTGCATCAGGAACTCGCGAACTTCGGGATTGTCGGTGTCGAATTTGGGGAGGGCAGGGAGACCCCACCATGCGTCGTAGTTCGGGGCGTTGACCGAATAGGCATCCACCGGCCAGCTGTGCACGTTGAACCAGTCGCGCCACGGAGAAGCCTCACCGGATTCGAGGAGATCGTGGAACTGATAGAACCCTCGGCCGCAGTGATTGAAGACGCCGTCGATCACCACCCTGATGCCGCGTTCGTGACAGGCGGTCACCAGCTCGTCGAAGAGCTCGCGATCGCCGAGAAGAGGGTCGATGCGCCGGTAATCCCAGGCGTGATACCGGTGGTTTGAGGCACTGGCGAAGATCGGGTTGAAATACAGGGCGTTGATGCCGAGGTCGGTGAGATAGTCGAGCTGGTCGATCACCCCGGCGAGGTCGCCGCCCTTGTAGCCGTAGGTCGTTGGTGGACTGTCCCACGCTTCGAGCCCGGCAGGCTTCGCCCAGCGCGTTGAGGCGGCGAACCGGTCAGGAAAAATCTGATAGAAGATGGCGTCGGAAACCCATGCAGGTGGTTGATCGAAAGGCGTCATTCGCCCGGCAGTGTAAAACGCCTCTGCCTGGTGCGCTGTGGGCCGCAGGTCCCAATATCCCGACGCCCCGTCGCGAAGTGCGGTCGCCGAGCTGCCGCTACAACGGCGGCTCGGGAGCCGCCGCGCTTCCGCCGAAGCAGCTCAGTCGGCAGTGCCCAGTAGGCAGCCAGGCGCTCGGTGACGAGAGGGCGCCCGGGATCCTCCACGCGTCGCACCTCGCGAGGAACGTCGGATCGATCTCAAAGCCTTCGATGCTCATTAGGCTTTTGGCCATGCGATCACTGCCTCTCGTGAGTTTCGGCGTGGCTCTGTTGGCGATCGTGCTGGGGTCCTGCACTACCGCCGCCGAGACGGTCGTCGGGCCGGTTGCCGATCGGGCCACTACCACGGTCACGGGCGAGACGGGCGTTGCCACGACTGTCCCGGGGTCGACGACCACAACCGCAGTTGCCCCTCCAACGACGCTTTCGCCCTTTGCCCGACCTGACTGGCTCGGGACCCGCGTCCTCGTCGAACGCGAGGATGGCTTCGGTGAAGTGGTGCCCACGCCTCCGGAACTCGTCGACCGACGGTTCTTGACACTGGATCTCCTGCCCGCTCCCGATGGGGAGGAGTTCGTAGCGACGATCGGGCCGATCCCAGACGACGTGCTGGCTCGGTCGACGTGGAAGGAGGATTGCCCGGTCACACCGGAAGACCTTTCCTACCTCACCATGACCCATTACGGATTCGATGGCGAGTTCCACACCGGGGAGATGATCGTCAACGCTGCGGTTGACGACGACGTCGTTGCAGTGTTTCGGAGACTCCACGAAGCTCGCTTCCCGATCGAACAGATGAGAGTCATCGACGAATTCGAGCTGGATCTGCCACCGACCGGTGATTGGAATGACACCACCTCCTTCGTGTGCCGGCCGACCGTCAACTCGGAGCGATGGTCGCAGCATGCCTACGGGCTCGCCATCGACGTCAACCCGTTTCACAATCCCTACCTCAAGGACGGATTGGTGATCCCGGAGCTGGCCTCCGCCTACCTCGACCGGGACGACACACGGCCCGGCATGGTGTTCCGTGACGATCTGGTTGTCGAGGCCTTCTCCGACATCGGCTGGACCTGGGGCGGCGATTGGAGCACCCTCAAAGACTGGATGCACTTCTCCCAAACCGGCAACTGAGTTGTTGGTCGACCGACTTCGGATCCGGCCTCGGTTCGTGCGTCCCGTTGGTGAGAATCGGTGATCCCGGGTACTCCGCCGTCGTACGGATCGACCAGAACTCGACCCGAGCCGGTCGGGTCGACACCCCATCCGATACGGATCCCGATCCGATCGGAACTACCCTGGGGTCATGCCAATTGGTTATCAGGGCGAACCGCATTCCAACAGTCATCGAGCGGTGACCGAGCTCTATCCCGGCCGCGAGCCGGTTGGGTTCCACAACTTTCCTCTCGCATTCCGGGCACTCGAGGCGGGAGAGGTGAGTCTCCTCGTGCTCCCCATCGAGAACTCCACCACGGGCAGCATTCTGCCCGTCCTCGATCGATTGATCTCCGGCGGAGTGACCATCGTCGACGAGCATTTGGTGGAGATTCACTACGCGGTCCTCGGCCTCCCCGGTGCCCGCGTGGAGCACATAACCACTGTGCACTCTCATCCAGAAGCGCTTCGCCAGGCTGAGGAAGCGTTGGTGGAACGAGGATGGGACCCAATGCCTGAACACGACACCGCAGGGGCGGTGCGTCTGGTAGCAGAACGCCAGGATCCCACTCAGGCGGCTTTGGCGCCGATCACAGCTGCTGCCGCATACGGATTGGATGTGCTCGAGCATGGCATCGTCGACCGCGAGCACAACACCACCCGATTCGCGGTGCTTGCACACGGTGAATCGCCCTTTGCCGACAACGCCAACAAGTCATCAGTGGCGTTCGAGGCGGCTCATACGCCCGGCTCGCTTGCTTTGGCTCTCACCGAGTTGGGTCTGCGGGGAGCCAACCTCACCCGCATCGAGTCTCGGCCAGGTGATGTTGCGTGGAGCTACCGCATGTTCATCGACCTCATCCATGCGCCGGGCAAAGAAGGCTTCAACTCCATCTTCGAGCCTCTTCCGGTCACCATGCGAGCATTCCACCATCTCGGCACCTACCCGGCGGCACAGTAAAGAAATCGCGCCCGACGATAACCCTCACTTTGCCTCGGCTTAGCGACTGACGTGGCATGGTGGCCCGAAGCGGATCGAGGGTTGGTATCGGACGGCGGGCGAACATGCGCGGGAAAGCCACCGGGTTGGTTCGTTGGCTTGGACTCGTACTCGAATTGAAGTCACCCGTCACGGCTGATGATCGTCGCCGGGTGATCGAGACGATGTTCCACGAGGGTGACCGGGCTCGCTCGTATTCGTGGAGGTTCGCCGTGCTCATGGCGCTTTCGGTTTGTCTGGCGACGCTCGGCCTCACGGCCAACTCGCCGGCAGTGATCATCGGCGCCATGGTCGTGGCCCCGCTCATGGGACCTGTCCTCGGCATTGCTGCTTCGATTGTCATGGGTTGGCCACGGCGGGCATGGCGACAAGCAACCCTCGTTGTGCTGGCGGCGGTCGGTGCAGTGGGACTGGCGGCCGTATTGTCGGCATTCCTTCCCGGCGATCTGCAAGGAGCTCC
The DNA here is from genome assembly GCA_041577335.1 of Acidimicrobiia bacterium. Lineage (GTDB taxonomy): Bacteria > Actinomycetota > Acidimicrobiia > Spongiisociales > JAENVV01 > JBFGJH01. The sequence continues at coordinate 27,549 of JBFGJH010000019.1, forward strand.
GTCGGAGCTGCTCGCCCGCACGCGGCCGAATGCTCTCGACCTCGGTGTGGCGATTGCCGCCGGCGCCGTGGGTGCCTACACGATCGTTCGAAAGGAGGCGGCCGAGGCGATGGCCGGGGCCGCCATCGCGGTGGCTCTCGTGCCTCCCCTGGCAACGATTGGTATCTCGTTCGAGCAGGGTCGATTCGACATGGCATTTGGCGCGCTGCTGCTCGTGTCGGCGAACGTGGTCGGCGTCGTCTTCAGTGGGGCATTGACCTTCTTGTTCGGTGGTTTTGTCCCGGGGATGACACTGGCCATCGGCGGAGGGCAGATGTTGCGTGGGTTTCGTTGGGTGGCGGTAGCGACCGTGTTCATGATCGTGCCGCTTCAATGGAGCGGCTTCGGCTTGCTGTCGCCGCCACCGGAAGGGACCGATGTCGGAGCGGTCGTGGAGCAATGGTCGTCTGGCTCACCATCGCCGGTTGACGTCATCAACGTCGATGTGGAGGTGGAGGATGGCGTGACCAACGTCGATGTCGTGGTTGCCGGCGATACCGAGGCCCCCAGCGTCGAACGGCTTGCCGAGGATCTCTCCGCCGAGCTGGACCGCGAAGTCAGTGTCGAGTTGCAGCAGCTCGTCGGAGCGAAGACACAGTCGAGCCGGAAGGGGGACTGAAGGCTATTCGCTCGGAGATGCGGTGGCGTTGGTCTCCCCGACCAGGACCTCTATCAATGGCTGCAGTGCAGAGCCCAGTCCAGCGCTGATCGGTTGGCCGCTGATGGCAGCGCGCCGGATCTGCCTGTCGTAGGGAACGACCACGATTGGATCAAGTCCCGTGGCGCGTCGCACTGCCGCCGTCGAGTCGGCAGGACGATCAGGCACTCGGTTCAAGACCAAGAGCGGACGGGGGCCCGTCCATGCGTGAAACACCTCGGCGGCACGGACGATCCCGGTGGGGCTGGCGTCACACACGAAGACAACCTGCTCGGCCGCCACCGGCCCCACCATCCCGTAGGTCGGGCCGGCATCGAATACCACCCAGTCGTAGTCAGCCTGGGCTGCCAACACCAGATCCGATAGCAGCGGCACGGGCACCGTTCGACGCCCAAAGGCGCCGGTGACGACCGGGAGACCTCCTACCCGGCGGACCAATGGCTCGGAAATGTGACCCGTCGAGCGAACGGCGGCGGCCGCTTCGACGACGGACGGCTGGGGTGACAATCCGAGGCGAAGAGACATGGACGGCCCGCTGAGATCGAGGTCGATGAGGAGGCATGACGCGAGCTGCGCCAGTCCGGTGGCAACGGCCAGGGCGATCTCAGTGCGACCCGGCGCGCCGTGGGCGCCGGTAACTGCAACGACCCGACCACCTGAGCCCGGTTGGGGCGCCCCCATGGTGAGAAGACGGAGGCTCGCCAGCAGATCGGCGGTACTGGTGGAGTCAGGCAAGACTTCATCCGCCCCTCCCATGGCGAGCAAGCGCCGGGCAGGCTCGTCTCCCGGGGGAAAGACGCCGACAACCCGACATCCCGATCGTTTCCACGATGCGATTTGCGGAGCAGAAACCCACGCCGTCTCGGCACCCGCCACGACGGCATCGACCGCTCGCGGGTCGAGGTCTGTTGCAGCGTACGCCCTCGTGACGACCCGGACGGAAGCGGTGGCGCGAGCCGCCTCTACGAGGTTGGCCTCCCATGGCCGGGCCGTGAGGACGGTCGCTACCCGGGGTCTCACGTTCCGAACTCGACGACGGCGCAATGCTCGAGAAGAATGAAGGTCCGGTCGCCGAGCATGACGTGGTCGGCTCCGACGGCGCTCACGCAGCCAGTCCAGCTTCGCCCGGCGGTGGCACTGATGGTGACAGTCTCGGCCCGATCCTCCGCCTCGAGGAGACGATCGCGCAACACTCGGCGGCGTAGGCGCGACGCTGCCGCTGCCTCCTGCTCCGCCTGGAGCACGGCGTCGAGTTGCCGGCGCATTTTTTCTGCCAATTCGACGAGGTCCGGATGATGGAATGGTTCGGCCATGTCTGTCACTATCAATCGCTAACTAGCGCTAATCTATCCCGTTCGGCGAGGATCTGCCAAGAGAGGGGTGGCGAAATGTTTCGCGCTTTCCTCGGTGCGTAGTCAATGGGGTTGATGTCGCACGCAACAACCCATACGCTTGGCCACATGGAGCGAATCGAAGTCAACCTCGACAAGGAATGGCTTTCGGTCGCAGATATCTGCGAATACATGGGTGTTTCCACCTTTGTCGTGACGTCGGTGCTGCGGGGAGGCGAGCTACCTGCTGTGAAATTCGGCCGCGAGTGGCGCGTCGCTCGCCAGGACTTCGAGAACTGGATCAACTCGCAGCGTCAGGCGGGTGCTGTCGAGCGCCAAGCAGCCGAGCACCGCTAACGTTCCCATCATCATGGCCACGGCGCCTCAGGAAACCATCGATGTCGAGTCAGATGTTCGGACCGACCGGGCATGGAACGTGGTCGTCTGGGATGATCCCGTGAATCTCATGAGCTATGTGGTTTTCGTCTTTCGGAAACTCTTCGGGTATTCCGAAGCCGAGGCGACGAAGCTCATGCTCGAGGTCCACCACGACGGCAAGAGCATCGTCGCATCCGCACCGCGCGAACGTGCCGAGATGGACTGCTACCGCTTACATCGGTACGGTCTCTGGGCGACGATCGAACGTCCGTGACCGAGGTTTTCCGTCCCGAGGCGGGGGGAGTGCGGATGGAGCTCTCGACGTGGCAGGTGGAGCTCTTGGCGGCGATCCCGGCGTTGGTGGAGAACGGCGGCGAGGCGCTGCCCGCCGACGCCTATGCCGACGACCCGTTGGCGAACTCCGAGTATCGCCGGTACATGGCCGACGAGGCAGAGCAGGCAGACAGTGGCGACATGGCAATCGTCATGACGACGCTCAGCGCTGCGCTCGATGGTGTGGTGCTCGATGCGGAAGAGGCGGAAGCTTGGCTTCGATCGGTCGGCAAGGCGCGGCTGGTGCTCGGAAACCGTCTCGGGGTGACGTCCAATGCTTGGGAGGCGGACGACACCATGGAAGAGACTCCGGAGCTCGCTCTCCTGCATTATCTGTCATGGATCCAAAACAGCCTCGTCGACGCGTTGAGCGATCTCTTGCCCGACCCTGTCGAATGAGCTTCTGGCCGCGAGCTTCTCGGGTTGTCAGGAATGACTGAGCTATCCGCCTACGACATGGCCCACGGCGGCGAGGCCGTCGCTCGACTCGATGGGAAAGCCGTATTCGTGGCAGGCGTCATCCCGGGGGAACGGATCGAGGCGTCCATCACCAGGGACGGTGGTTCGTGGGCTCGCGCTGAACTCGACGAGATCGTAGAGGCATCACCTGACAGGGTCTCGCCGCCGTGCCCTCATTTCGCCGCGTGTGGCGGCTGTCAGTGGCAGTATCTCGACTACGACGCGCAGCTCCGCTGGAAGACGAAGACCGTGGCTGCCCAGCTCGCCCACCTTGGAGGTCTCGCCGAGGTGGCAGTGCGCGACACGCTGCCGTCGAGCCGTCCGTATGGCTACCGCAACCGCATGGACTTCCATGTCAGGGACGGCCGGCCGGCGCTTTATCGTTCGCGCAGCCACGATCTCGTCCCGCTCGGTGAATGCCATCTGCTCATCCCGGTGCTGGCGAGTCTTTTCTCTCGGCTTGGGCCGCTCGATGATGTGCAGCAGATCACGCTGCGGGCCGGCGAAGCGACCGGTGAAGAGATGGTGGTGATCCGGGGCGCCGTGCCCCCGCAAGCAAAAGAATGGGGCGTCCACGTGGCCCGAGTTCGACGCGGCAAGCCAGTTGCCGAATTCGGTCGCAGTCACCTCTTCGAGGAAGTTGCCGGGAATCGGTATCGGATCACGGCCAATGCCTTCTTTCAGAACAACACCGAGGGCGCCGCCCAGCTCGTCGAACTGGTTCGGGAGGCGCTCGAACCAGGGCCTGAAGATGTTGTCCTCGACGGTTACGCCGGTGGCGGGCTCTTTTCGGTGGCACTGGCCGGCTCGGTTGACGAGGTGGTTGCGGTCGAAACATCGCCGCTCGGACTGGCCGACCTCGAACATAACCTCGAAGCCGCCGGGGCTTTTGCGGCGATCGTCCCGGTTCCCTTCGAAGAGGCAGCGTCCGAGGTCGATTTCTGGGATGTCGCAGTCGTCGATCCGCCGCGCACAGGACTGGGGCCTTCCGGCATCGAGACCGTGACGTCGGCCGCGCCTCGGGCAATCGCGCTCGTCTCCTGTGACCCAGCCGCCCTGGCGCGCGACGCAAGAGGCTTGACGGGAGCCGGCTATGAACTGGACTGGGTTGCCCCGGTCGACCTCTTTCCGCAGACCTATCACATCGAGACAGTGAGCCGATTTGTGAAGACCGATCCGAATTCCCCGTGATCTTTTCTCGGATCGACGGCGTGGCGCCGGGTTTGCGCGAGTAGTTTCGTTCTATCGAACGGCCAGAGGAGGTCTCCATGCAGGTGTCCATGACGGTGAACGGCAACACCGTATCCGAGGACGTGGAGGCAAGAACACTGCTGGTCCATTTCATTCGTGAGCAGTTGCTGCTCACTGGCACACACGTTGGATGCGAAACGTCTTACTGCGGCGCTTGTACGGTGCACGTGAATGGCGAGGCCATCAAATCGTGCACGATGCTTGCCGTCCAGGCGGACGGAGCCGAGATCACGACGATCGAGGGCCTCGCCGAAGGCGATGAGCTGCACCCCGTTCAGGAGGGCTTCTGGGAGCGCCATGGGCTCCAATGTGGCTACTGCACGCCAGGGATGATCATGTCCGGGGTTGCGCTGCTCGCCGACAATCCAAGCCCGACCGAGGCCGAGATTCGCCACGGGATCGAAGGCAACCTCTGTCGTTGTACGGGATATCACAACATCGTCAGATCGATCGAATACGCCGCAGCGAAGATGCGAGGCGAAACGCCTCCGCCGGCTGAATGGGAGGAGGCGTCCGCATGAGCACCACCAGCGTTCTCGGGGGCGTCGTCAAGCGCCGCGAAGACCCGGCCCTGATTCAAGGCAAAGGCCTGTACGTCGACGACGTGAAACTGCCAGGAATGCTCTACGCCGCGTTCGTGCGTAGCCCCTTCGCCCATGCTCGTATCAACTCCATCGACACCGCGGCCGCACTCGCGATGGACGGTGTGCGAGCCGTCTACACCATCGATGATGTTCGCCACCTCGGTCCCCTCCTCGCCCAGCTGCCCGTAGGCAAGCAGCGTCCGCTGCTCGCCGATGGCATGGTGAACCACGCCGGCGAGGCCGTAGCGATGATCGTCGCCGACTCTCCGTACGTCGCTCAGGACGCCGTTGAGCTCGTTGATGTCGACTACGAGCCGCTTGCTGCGATCGTCGACCTCAAAGAAGCCGCATCCGATGCAGCCCTCGTGCACGACGATCTCGAGTCGAACACGATCATCGCCTGGGCCGGGCACGAGTGGTGGGCAGGCGTGATCCCCGGGAAAGATGGTTCCGCTGAGATCGAAGCGGCCAAGCAGCGAGATGATGTCGTGATCGTCTCCCAGGAGATGGTCAATCAGCGCCTCATCCCGACAGCAATCGAGCCTCGCTCTGTCGTAGCCGACTGGAATACCGGCTACGACCGCATCACGCTTTATTCGTCGAGCCAGATCATCCATGCGGTGGCAGCCGCGGTTGCGAAGACCTTCGGACTGCCGACGAACGCCGTGCACGGGATCGCCCCCGAAGTGGGTGGTGGATTCGGGTGCAAGCTGAACGTCTACGTCGACGAGATCCTCACTTGCTTTGCCTCCAAAGACCTCGACCGGCCGGTGAAATTCACCGAAACACGTCGCGAGGCGGCCGTGTCGACCATTCAGGGCCGCGGCTGGATCGGAACGGCGACGATCGTTGGCACCAACGACGGCGAGATCCTCGGGTACGAATTCGACGGCATTGCTGACATGGGCGCCTACAGCCAGAACATCACAATTGCGATTCCGTTGCTCGGCGTGTACGTGGCCCAGGGCCAATATGACATCCCATTGAGCTTCAATATCAAGGGAGTCCACACCCACACGATGACGACCGATGCCTACCGGGGTGCGGGTCGCCCCGAGGCTGCCTACTACATCGAACGGATCGTGGACATCTACGCCCGCAAGATCGGTATGGATCCTGCCGAAGTCCGACGGAAGAACTACTTCAAGAAGGAGCAGTTTCCGGCGACGACCGCGATCGGCCTGACGATGGACTCTGGCGATTACGAGAAGAGCCTCGACGCCATGCTCGAGGGTGTCGGATGGTCGGATCTTCTCGCCGAGCGGGATCAGGCGCAGGCAGCCGGCCGACACGTAGGCATTGGGCTCTCCAGCTACGTCGAGGTCTGCGGGTTCGGTCCGTCGATCCTCGCCGAGTTCGGATTCTCGTTCGATGGCTATGGAGCTCCGTCTGCCTTCACCGGGACCGGTCTGGTTCGTGTCAACACAGACGGTTCGGCGACAGTGATCATCGGAACAGGCCCGTCGGGTCAAGGACATGAGACGGCTTGGGCTCAGATCGTTGCCGACGGGCTGGGCATCCCGATGGAGCACGTCACGGTTCTCCACGGAGACACGAAGGAGTCGCCGTTTGGGGTTGGCACTTTCGGAAGCCGCTCGATTGCCGTCGACGGCGCTGCCGCGTATGGCGCAACGGCCGAGGTGAGGACCAAGGCCGCCGCCATTGCCGCCCACCTGCTCGAAGCCTCGGCTGACGACATCCGGTTCGAAGATGGATCGGCTCACGTCGCCGGAAGCCCCGACAAGGCGGTTTCGTGGGCCGACATTGCGAAGGCGGCTCACCGCCCCCACATGTTGCCGGAAGGCATGGCGGGTGGCCTCGAAGCGGTCAACTATTTCGACCCACCCAACGCAACCTGGCCATTCGGAACGCACCTGGCGATGGTCGAAGTCGATCCAGAGACCGGCAACTTCGACATCCTTCGCTACGTCACGGTGGATGATTGCGGCAATGTGGTGAATCCGATGATTGTCGACGGACAGGTGCACGGCGGGATCACCCAGGGTGTCGCCCAGGCCGTGCTGGAGGAGGCGATCTACGACCAAGATGGCAACCTACTGACGCCGTCGCTCATGGACTATCCGATTCCGACTGCGTCCGATGTGCCGTCATTCGAGCTGCACCGAACGGTTACGCCGACTGACGTCAATCCGCTGGGTGTGAAGGGGATCGGCGAGGCCGGCACCATCGGCTCTGCTCAGACCATCGTCAACGCGGTGGTGGACGCCCTGGCCCCACTCGGTGTGGAGCATATCGAGATGCCGCTCAGACCCAGACGGGTCTGGCAGGCAATCCAAGACGCGAAGGGAGCGTAGGAGATGTATCCACGCGAATTCGATTACCTAGCCGTCGGCTCGATCGACGAGGCGGTCTCAGCTTTGGCCGCCAACCCGGGAGCCAAGGTGATGTCGGGTGGCATGAGCCTCATTCCCATGATGAAGCTCCGGCTCCTCTCGCCAGAAACGGTTGTTGACATCGGAAGGGTTGCCGGCCTCGACCAGATCGAGGACAAAGGCGACCATATTTCGATCGGTGCGCTCGTCCGGCACGCCGCAGTGGCGGCATCACCCATCCTCGCAGAGCACGCCAAAGCCTTGACCCAAGCAGCCTCTTGGACGGGTGACCGCCAGGTACGGACACGCGGTACCTTGGCTGGTGCACTTGCCCACGCCGATCTGGCTGCCGACTCGCCGGCCGCGGTGCTGGCGCTGGGTGCCACCATGGTCGCGCAAGGTCCGGGAGGAACCAGAGAGATCGCTGCGGGCGAGTTTTTCGTCGATACGCTCACCTCGGCGCTGAGCCTCGATGAGATCCTCATCGAGGTGCGTATTCCCAAGAAGGGTGGCGCTTCCGCCTACGACAAACTCGGACGCCGCGGCGGGCATTCCGACTACGCCGTGGCCGGAGCGGCGGCATGGGTTGCCATGGACGGCGGGACCGTCTCGGATTGTGCGGTGGCACTGACGGGCGTCGGGACCAAGCCGCAGCTCGCGTTGGGCGTCATGGAAGCGTTGACCGGCAACGCCGGCGATACCGTGGCAGCGGCTGCGGAGAGGGCCACCGAAGGAGTGACCGTTCTCGAGGATCTCTACGGGTCCGAGGAGTACAAGGCACACCTGGCCAAGGTGTATGTGCGAAGGGCGCTCGAGCAGGCCATTGCCTGAACGAGGCGTGGGCGATCTTTCAGGCTGCAAGAAGGCCGCCCTTGGGCGGTCTTCTTCTGCCAGACCAAGAGCAGAAGGAGCCCGTGCGAACGGCAACTATCCTGGCCGGCATGGAAAAGCCGGTACCTGAGCTGACGCCCGAAGAAGCCCAGCAGCGCATGGCCGATGGCGCCCTGCTGATCGACGTGCGTGAACAGAAAGAGTGGGACGCTGCTCGAATCCCCGGAGCCGTGCTGCAGCCGATGTCGCTGCTCAACTCTTGGTACCAGGATCTCCCTTCCGACCAAGACATCGTCTTGGTATGCCGGACAGGGAATCGGTCGGGACGGATCGCTGACGCACTCATCAACCAGGCCGGGTACGAGACCGTATTCAACCTCACCGGCGGCATCGTGCGATGGGCCGAAGAAGGCAGGCCCGTCGAGAGCTAGCCGATCGGATCATGATCCGATCGAGGCTTCGACCCCGCTCGGGATCGGGGCCGACTGCGCTGCGTCGTCCGGCCGCGGTGACTAGGTAGTTGTTGTGTCGGGTTTTTGCCGTTCAGCTTATTGCCAGAGTTGGCCGATACTTACGGGGTAATGAACAAGATCCGGTCGTTGGCTTGGGCCACGGTGCCCGCGTTGATGGCGGTAGGCCTCCAGCAATACCGCCAAGCTGTCCGCGAGATCGATGGCCATCTACCCGGCAAACCCGTGCTGCCGGGAGCAGTCCGATCGGTCCCGACCGTTTGGGGCAACGCTTCCTACCGAGTCGTTCATGGCGACCCCAACCGCAGCCCCCTGCTGCTGGTTCACGGATGGGGGAGGACGGGCGACTCGGCCTGGTGGCCACTCGTCTGGGAGACCGACCGCACCCTGGTGGTCGTCGATCTCCCCGGACATGGTCGATCTCGCCTCAACGGCCGATTCAGCTTCTACCGAGCCGCCGATGCGATCGAAGAAGTGCTCGCCCACACCGGCATCGACCGCCCCACGATGGTGGGCCATTCCATGGGCGGCGCCGTTGCGCTGGAAACCATACGCCAGCTTGGAGCTGACCGGTTTTCAGGGCTCATCCTGTTGGCGTCGTCGGCCTATTGGGTGCGGCCGCGTCTCTGGGTGACGCTGGCGGCAGCCCCGGTCGTCATGGGGCCCCGCTCGCCGGTGCTCATCCGGCGTCAGCACGCCGAGCTGTTGGAGCGGCCGGAGGATGCCCGCCGGATCGTGTGGGAATACGACAGCCGGCCCGACCGTCGAATCCTCGATGATACGGCCCGGGCGCTACGCAATCTGGACGCTCGCGCATGGCCGCCGATGGATCTCCCGCCCGCAGTGTGGCTCGTCACCACGCGCGACGGCGTGATCAGCCCATCCCATCAGCGGATCTCGGCGCAACACTTCGGAGTTCCGACGGTTGACATCGACGCTGAGCATGCTGCGGTGACGCAAGCACCCGGCCAAGTTCTCGATGCCATCGAGGCCGCTACCGCGGCATGGGACCCTCACCACATTTCAGCCTGACAACACCAGAAGGCCCCGGAGGGCCTTCTGGGAGGTTGCGGGAGGGGGGACGGATCAGGTCTTGGAGGCTTCGAGCTCCGCTTGCTCGTCGACGGCAATCGAGATCTTTCTGGGCTTGACCTCTTCGCGGAGGGGGATGGTCACCGCCAACACGCCATTGCGGTAGTCGGCCTCGATACGTGACAGATCGGCCATGTCGCCTACCCGGATCTGACGGGTGTGCTTGCCGGTCGGCCGCTCTCGGACAGACCAAATGACGTCATCGTCGGTGACTTCGACCGGTCGGCTCACCGTGAGGGTCAGAACACTCTTCTCGGTGGTGAGGTCGATCTGGTCTGACGAGACTCCGGGGAGGTCGAATCGCAGATGGAACGCGTCTTCCTTGGTGTAGGCGTCCATGGGGATGGACAGACCACCTGTCCAGTCTCGCTCGAGTCGGTTGAACATCCTTTCGACTTCTGCCAAGGGATGCTGCATACGAACCGCCATGTCGGTACTCCTTTCTGTATCAAGCTGTCTCTTGCCAACGCATAAGTAATCTTAGCGGTATACGCTCAGATATTTGTATCACTCAGTACTGAGAAAGTCAAGCCCGATGGCCTGATGAGCCGCAAGGTTCGCCCCGCTACTAGGCTCCCGGTGGTGAGACTCGAGTCGGTAGAGGATGTTCTGGCAGCCATGTCGGAGCAGCAATACGAGGCTGATCGTTCGCTGGCGGTGTCCGTCCATCTTGCCCTGCAACTGGGCCGGCCACTGTTCTTGGAAGGCGAAGCCGGGGTCGGGAAGACCGAGGTCGCCAAGGTTCTGGCTGCCACGCTCGGAGAGGAACTCATCCGGCTGCAGTGCTACGAGGGCCTCGACGTCGGTCACGCGTTGTACGAGTGGGACTACGCCCGTCAAATGCTGGCGATTCGCATGCTGGAAGCGTCCGATCAAGTCGCGACGGCGGGTGTCTCCCAAATCATGTCACGCGAGTTTCTCGTCGTCCGGCCTCTGCTGGCAGCAGTCGAAGCCGCCAGGAAAGGCCGGAGACCGGTGCTGCTGATCGACGAACTGGATCGCGCCGACGAGGAATTCGAGGCATACCTGCTCGAGCTGCTGTCCGATTTCCAGGTGACGATCCCCGAGCTCGGAACGATCAAAGCGGAGCAGCCTCCTGTGGTGGTGCTGACGTCGAATCGGACCAGAGAGATTCACGATGCGTTGAAGCGCAGGTGCATCTACCACTGGATCGACTATCCGGATTTTGAACGCGAGGTTGCCATCGTGCGCCGCAAGATTCCCGGCATCTCGAAATCCCTGGCGGGCCAGCTGGCACGAACCATGGAGCTCCTGCGGGAGATGGACCTCTTCAAGCCTCCCGGCGTCGCGGAGACGCTCGATTGGGCTGCGGCGTTGCAGGTGCTCGGCGCCGATGTCCTCTCGGCCGAAATGGCGGATGACACCATTGGTGTGGTCCTGAAGTATCAGGATGACATCGAAGCTGTGCGCACCGTTGGCATGGGAGTGGTTGTCGCCGGTGAGTGATCAGCGACTGGCACAGCGGATGGTCGGTTTCGTACGAGCGTTGCGAAGCGAAGGTTTGACGCTCACGCCGGACACGTCGATCAATGCGCTTGCGGCTCTCGAGCACATCGACATCTCCAACGGTGCGGACGTCTATAGCGCGCTGCGGTCGCTCACGATCGTTCGACCCGAACAACTCGAGATCTTCGATCGCGTCTTTCGCGAATATTTCACGGGTCGCATCCCGGACGAGGCTGTCGAAGCCGGTGAGCCAGAACCGCTGTCTTTTGAGCAATGGGCTATCCGTAGTCCTTCGGCGGCGCTCTCCGCCGTGGACGAGGCCGACGACGAGCTATCCGATCAGCGTGGCGCATCAGCGTTCGAGAGAATGGGCCACCGCGACTTCTCGGATCTCGACGACGCAGAGATCGACCGTGCTCGCCAGCTCATCGCCCGGATGGTGTGGCAGCCGTCCGATGCTCGGAGCAGGCGATGGAAGACCGACGCCCGTGGGCTCAGGCCGGACATGCGGGCGACGCTGCGGTCCATGACCGGCCCTGCCGCCGATCTGGTTCCCATGGTCATGAGCCGGCGCCGGTTTCGCCGGAGGCCGCTCGTTGTGATCGCCGACGTCAGCGGATCGATGGAGGCCTACGCCGAGATGATGTTGACCTTCGCACATGCTGCGCGCGCTCGTATCAGCCGGGTCGAATCGTTCGTTTTCTCGACCAAGCTCACCCGGGTTACCTGGCAGCTGGGTCGTCGCGAGGTGAAGGCAGCTTTGGCGGGGGTCGCCGCAGCTGTAGACGATTGGTCCGGCGGCACCAAGATCGGAGAAGCACTCGAGACGTTCAACCGAGACTGGTCGCGGCGAGTATTGCGCGGAGGCCCCGTGGTGTTGATCGTCAGCGACGGTTGGGACTGCGGCGAACCGGGCCTTCTCGACCGGGAGATGGCTCGACTGCGCAGGAGCGTTCATCGCGTCGTGTGGCTCAACCCACTGGCGGGTCGCAATGGCTACGCCCCGGAAACCCGCGGTATGAAGACAGTACTTCCGTACGTCGACGACTTCCTTCCGGCGGCAACGCTGGGCGATCTCGCCGACGTGGTGGAGCTTCTAGAGTCGACGACAAAGCAAATACGGGTGGCATAGATGCGGGAAGAGATATCGACAGCTGAGCGCTGGCGGGCAGAGGGGAAGCAAGTGGCGGTGGCGACCGTGGTGCGAGTTCAAGGGTCGGCGCCCCGATCCGAGGGCGCCAAGTTCCTGGTTTCGTCGGGCGGAGACATGGAAGGGTCGGTGAGCGGCGGCTGCGTCGAGAACGACGTGTTCCTCCACGCCCAACAAGTGATCGAAACCCACGAGCCGAAGCTGGTCACGTATGGCATCGCCGATGAAGATGCGTTCGAAGTCGGGCTGGCCTGTGGTGGCACCATCCAAGTGTTCATAGAGCCATGGGACTAGCGCCGGTCGAGGCGGCCGTCCGGGCTGCTCTCGACGAGGAGCGCCTGGCAGCTGTCCTCACAGTCGTGGAAGGATCCGACGTCGGCACCAAGGCAGTCGTCGAGTACGACGAGGGCCCTGTGGCGGGCACGCTCGATGTTGGAGCGGACCTTCTCGCCGATGCACGCTCGTTGATGGAGCGAGAGCAGAACCGAACTCTCGCCTACGGCGACCGAGAGATCTTCATCGAGACGCTTGCCCCGCCGCCGCATCTGGTCATCTTCGGAGCAGTACACGTTGCCCAAGCCTTGACCGAGCTGGCGGCACGACTTGGATATAGGGTCGTCGTTTCGGATGCCAGAGAGGCGTTCACGACGCCGGAGAGGTTTCCAGCCGCTGCCGAGGTGCTGGTGGGGTGGCCAGATGAAATCGAAGACCGATTGGTGATCGACCGGCGCACCTATGTCGTCCTCCTCTCCCACGATGCTCGCTTCGAAGATCCGGTGCTGCCGATGGTCCTGGCCAGCCCCGCCAAGTACATCGGGGCGATGGGGAGCAGGCGCACCCACGCCAAACGCGTCGAGAAACTCGCACGGGCCGGCTACAGCGAAGACGACATCGCCCGGATACACGGCCCGGTGGGTCTCGATATCGGAGCGGAGACACCCGAAGAAACGGCCGTGTCGATCTTGGCCGAGATGATCCAGGTGCGGTATGGCTCCGGCGACGGGCTGTCTCTGCGAGGCTCGTCGGGACCCATCCACCAGCGCGAATAGGTGCGGCTCCGCTCAAGATCGGGCCGACTGCGCCCCAGCGCCGCTCCGATGCAGCTTGTCGAGCAACGGCGCGCGGTCTGCCGTGAGCCACGAGTCGTGAGTCGCCACGCCGAGCCAACCTTGGTGGTGCAGGCGGGGCCGAAGTACCATCGCTCGGCATGTACACCGCTGCCCTTGTTCTCGCTGCCGGCTCTTCGTCGCGCCTGGGTTCGTCGAAGCAGCTGCTCGACTGGGGTGGGCGACCGCTCCTCGAATACGTTGTGGCTGGGGTGTCTGAGTGGCAGGTCGACGAAGTCTGGGTGGTGTTGGGCCACGAGGCAGACAAGGTCATGGACGCCTGCGACTTCGGTGCCGCCAACGTCGTTATCAACGAGGACTACGCCGACGGCCTGGCCTCCTCATTGAGTGTTGGTCTCGATGCACTGATGCAGGATGGCAAGGCCGAGCGGGCCGTGATCGCCCTGGGCGACCAGCCGACCATTGATCCGCTGGTTGTGGCTGAACTGCTGGAGCGCCACGCCAAGAGCCGTCGAATGGCGGCGGTTCCTCGATACCGGTATACCCGCTCGAATCCCGTCGTCGTCGATCGAACGTTGTTCACACGACTCATGAGCCTCGAAGGAGATCTCGGGGCTCGCCAGCTACTTCAGGCCCACCCCGATTGGGTTGAGGAGGTACTGTTCGAGCGGATGCCTCCGCGTGACATCGACACGCGGACAGATGTAGAAGAAATGCGGCCGAGGAGCCCGGGATGAAAATCACACAAGAATTCCAAGTCGGTAAACCCGTGAGCTCGGTATGGGACTTCTTTCAAGATATCCCTGCTGTTGCCCAATGCCTCCCCGGAGCCGAGCTGACCACCGACCACGGCGATGGCACCTACGAAGGCACCCTCGAAGCCAAACTCGGGCCAATGACCGCAAAGTTCGAAGGCAAGGCGAAGGTCACAACCGATAGCACCGCGCAGTCGGGACACATCGAAGGCCAAGGCGCCGACAAGCGCGGCGGCAGTCGCGGCCAGGTGAAGGTCGACTACCAGCTCGAGGCTGTCGAGTCGGGAACCAGCGTCACGGTCGAAGCCGACGTGACCTTGTCCGGCGCGGCAGCCCAGTTCGGGCGGACCGGGCTCATCAAGGAGATGTCGAATCGGTTGGTCGCCGAATTCGTGGAATGCCTCGAGGCCAAACTCGGCGCTGAGACAGATGCCGAGGCAGCGGAGATTGCTGCCGGCGAGGTCAAGGGCGCCACCCTGTTCTTGTCGAGCATCTGGGCTGCGATCGTGAACTTCTTCAAGCGTCTCTTGGGCAGGGAGTAGGTCAGAAGACTCAATCCTTTCGGGGTTTTCCCACTCTCGCTCACCCTGAGATCGGGACTGTTATTCTCCTCGATCGTGCGCTCCTCACAGCGCCAGGGACGACAGAATCGCGAAGGGACAACTATGCCGTCGATCGACGCCATCGAAGGGATGGGCCAGCGCAACGCAACCAAGATGCGCAAAGCCGGCATTCGAACGACCGAGGCATTGCTGAAGCGGGCGGCTTCCCGGAAGGGTCGGAGGGACTTGGCCGCCATCACGGGACTCGACGAGAAACAAATCCTCATCTGGGTCAATCGGGCAGATCTGATGCGCTGCAAGGGCATCGGCTCGGAGTACTCGGACCTGCTGGAGGCAGCCGGCGTGGACACCGTGAAAGAGCTTCGCCGTCGCAACCCCATATCCCTCACCGCCAAGATGATCACGCTCAACGAGCAGAAGCGCCTCGTCCGACGCCTCCCAACCGAAGCCATGGTTGGTCGCTGGGTTGAGCACGCCAAGACCCTCGAGCCGGTGGTCACGCATTGATTTCGGCCCGATCATGATCGGGCCGAGTTGATCGTGCGGCCCTTGGGCCGCGCTGATGTTGTCGGCACGCCGTACACGCCGCCGTGGCTCCAGGATGAGCGGGCGCGCGAAGGCCCGCCCTCGAGGGCGGGCCTTCGCCGGGTTGGTTGGGCTACTTCTTGGCGGCTGATGCCTTCGCAGGAGCCTTTTTGGCCATCTGGGCAGCTTCGGCGATCCACTCAGCGGCGCGAACCTCACTGGTTCCAGCGATCTCGGCGATCTCGGCGGCGGACCTTTCGGTCACTCCGCGCCACGTCGTGATCTTTGCGGCATTGAGACGGTCAGCAAAGGCCGGTCCAATCCCGTCGATCGCAGTCAAGTCGTCGGCCTTCGGTTGGGCTGCCTTCTTGGCAGACTTGGCCACGACCTCGACCTTCTCGGCGACCTTCACGGCATCGGCACGCTCGGGCAAGAAGTTTGCCCGCCACGTCTCGAGCATGTCCTCGAGCTGGTGGCGAAGCTTGCCGACCTGCTCCTGGAACTGGTCGACGTTGGCGCGGGACGTGATGTCCTCGACCATGTTGCGATCCTGGAGACGGTCGACGAGTGCTTCGCCTTCCGCAACCCAGGCATCGAACTCTGCGCGAATGTCCTTGATTGCCTTGTCACGACGTCCTGTGAAGCGTGTGCTCGCATCGGCCCACTTATCACCGACAACCTTGGTTGCACGGGCGGGGGCGCCGATGGCGGCGTACAGGGCCTTGTGGGCAGCTTCTTGCGCTCTTTCTGCGCTTTTCATTTCGGCCACGAGGGGCCTCCTTTCGGTTCTATCTGGTTGGTTCGACTTCGCTCGACTCCACCAATGTTCGGTAGAGCTCGAGCAAGACCTGTTTCTGACGCGGTGTGAGGCGTTCGTCGGCCTCGACCGACTTGCGCACCGACGGGGCAGTGTCTCCGTCGTCGAGGAGCCCGGCCTGGATGTAGAGCGATTCGGCCTGTATCGACAGGCCGCGGGCCAGTGCTTTGAGAATCTCAGCGGAAGGCTTTCGGAGGCCCCGTTCGATTTGGCTCAGGTAGGGATTGGAGATCCCCGCCTTGTCGGCCAGGCGCCGCAGAGACATCTTGGACCGCTCCCGCTGCTGACGGATGAACGTTCCGATGTGGGTTGCCTGCTCGACCGTTTCCTTGTCACTCATTGCTTGCATAATAACTCGTTTTGCTAACTATTGCAAGCGTTAGCGAGAGAACGCAAAGCGGTTGCAGAAGCTAGCAATACGTGGATTGCCTGGGCGGTCGGAGGATGGCGGTCAGAAGATGCGGTCAGAAGATACTGTCGCGGCGTGCCAGGGTGCGATCCAGGGCAGTTTGGATCCGGCCTCGCACCTCTTCGGAGAGCTCCAACACGGTGAGGCGATCGGGGCGGTCCGTGGCAGGTCCGACGTCGATCGGCTCGAGAAACTCGATGTACCACTTCACGGGAAGCGGTAGCGGGTTGATGAAGACCGCCATCTCCTCAACACGTTGTTGCGGGAAAACCATCCTCACGAGGGCGGCCAGTCGTTTCGATGTGAAGAGAACGGGATGGACTTCTTCGGAACCGACGATGGCTACCGGGATGATCGGAGCTCCCGCTCGCATGGCCAGATCGACGAATCCGCCGCGTCCGAATCTCTGCGTCGTGTATGCGTCTCGCTGAGCCTTCTGGAATCCAGCTACCCCCTCAGGAAACACACCCAGCAGGTGACCGTTGCCGAGGATCCACTGGGCGTCTTCGCGTGATGCGTATGCGCCCCCTGCTTTTCGGTACCAATGGGACACGAAGGGAACCATGTTGAGGATTTCAGTGCCGACCGTGCGGACTCGGCGCGGGGTTGGGGCCTCGTTGGCCACGGCGGCGGACATCATCACGGCGTCGTAGGGGAGGGCAGCGCCGGCATGATTGGCCGCCAACACGGCGGCACCCGACCCGGGTATGTGCTCGGTACCGGTGACGTCGACCCGGAAGTAGTCGCGATACAGGAAGTTGATGATGTGCCACATCATTTCGGCTGCGACCGGATCCAACCCGAGGGGGTCGGTGTCATACATCCCCAGTGCCAACTGGCGGAGCAGTTCGGGCCAGGTGTCGAAGCCCACCCGGCCGGCGATCGGAATCACTCGGTCGAACAGGTCAACATCGGAGTGCAGGACACAGCGCGAACCGCCCTCCAGGACAGGCAGGCCGCACCGGTTGCCGCGCTCCGATTGATGCCCACAACGGGGGGCGGCGTCAGGTCGGCTTGGCGAAGCTTCGACGTGGGGATCCCCGTCGGAAAGGTCGAGGTGGTCGAGCACGGCTGCCAACAGCTCGTCTTTGGACATCGTCGAGCGGCCAGAAATGCCGGCAGCTCGCGCCAAACCCAAGAGATCGTTCCGCGTGAGCCGGCCGAGGAGGTCGACGACGCCGCTCATACCTTCGCTCCGGCGAAGAGATCGAGCATTGCTTCGCGGGTCGTGCGGGCCGGGGTGAAGCCGAGGACATCCCGCATGCGATCGGTCTCGCAATACCGGCCGTACTTCAAGAGCTCGGCGAGGTGGTCGGGGAGCGGCTCGCCGGCCACTCCCAAGGTCTTGCGGACGCGACGCAGCTTGCCGGGAGGCAACGGTTGGGCGAGTTTGCGCCCCAGTCGCAAACCCCGATGGAGATAGATGGAGCCGGCCCCGGCGATATTGAATATGCCAGGTACCTCCGACGACGCCGCGGTCAACATGGCGGTCACGGCGTCGTTCTCGGCGAGAAGCTGGAGACGCGGGTCGTACCCCAGTGACGTCGGGACCACCGGACGGGTCAGGTAGGCGCTCAGCGGGTTGGCGATCGTTGGACCGATGATGCTGGCCAGACGTAACACCGTGAACGTCTTGTCGGGAAACTCTCGGTCGAGCTCGGTGACGAACTGCTCGATCTCGCGAAGATTGCGCTCGTACCTGGTAGCGCTTCCGGTGATACGCGTCGCTTCACTCAACACCGACGCGTGCCGCGGTCCTGTGGAGTAAATGGCAGTGTCGCTCTTGACAACGACGTGGCGAACCCGCTTCGAGCGTCCGATGGCGCCAAACAGTGCTTGGGCGCCGAGCACCGCCCCTTCTCGCGCCCGGGCGCGGCCCAGCTCGGCGGTCCGGTCCAATGTCTGCAGGTGAAGCACGATGGTGGGATCGATCTTGAGCAGGAAGTGGGCGAACTCGAGTGAGTCCAACGAATAGCGATGGAACTCGGCATCGAAGTCGAGTCGAGGGCGCACTTCGTCGACGGCGATGACATCGGCTCGATATTGCAGCGCCTGAACACATTGACCGCCGACCCAGCTCCCGGCGCCCGTTACCAATACCCGTTCCATGTAGGAAGACGATACCGTCCTCCGGCGGAGGCTCGGCCGTGTGGTCTCACGGGAATGGCCGACACAACGTGCGTCGCCTGGCCGCATCCTTGGTCGGCGGAGCGGCCGACGGCGGCGGTACGCTCTCCTGATGCAATCAATTGTTCTCGAAATCCCACGCTATTCCGAGCCAGACTGGCTCGAAGAGGTTGTGCACGAGTTCACCGAGGACCCGTACTGTGTGACGCTGCTGCTCGGCGCGGACGAGGACACGGTGATGCTCGTTACTATCTGGGCCGACGCGGTCGCTGCCGAAGTGGAGGCGGGGCTGCGCGGCCTGACAGATGCAACGGCGCGGGTTCGCCGGTTCGAGCTTTCCATTCCCGACAAAGCCCTGGAGATTCCCCAATGAGTGCAGTGATGATCGTCATGAAGGCGAACGCCACCGACGAGGATGTCTCCGCGGTCACCGAAAGGCTGGCAACGATTGGATGCGAGGCCCACGTCAGCCGCGGCCAGTCCCGCACGATGATCGGTGCGATCGGAGACGACGCCAAGATCCAACAACTCCCGTGGGAAGCAATGAGTGGTGTCGAACGGGCAGTCCCGGTGCTCAAGTCGTTCAAGTTCGTGAGCAGGGAGTTCCAAACAGACAACACCGTCATCGACGTCGGTGGCGTGAAAATCGGTGGAGGAGCGTTCACCGTCATCGCTGGTCCGTGTGCGGTAGAGAGC
>JBFGJH010000020.1:0-46632 GCA_041577335.1 Acidimicrobiia bacterium
CACTAGCCCCTCAAGCTAGCGCGTCTGCCAATTCCGCCACTCCGACGTGGTAAGGCCGGGGAGTATACCTGACCGAGCTGGCGGGCAATCAGGGCACGAACCACGTGGCAGCGTCCACAGTGAGCGGCAAACCGCCATTGGGAGTGTCGACGCCGGCTACAGCATCCGGTGCGTATACGGTTCCGGCCAGCCCTTGATAGAGCGGGATCACGACCATGTCGGCGGCGATCAGCTCGTCGATACGCTGCAGCGCGGCGGCGATGCCGTCGAGGTCCATCGTTCTCCCTACCTCTTCGAGGGCGGCGTTGACCTCGGCAGCCTGTGGGCTATCGGTGGCGACCCATCCATAGAAATTGAACTCGCCGACCGTTTCCGGGTCGCCAAATCGGTCCGACAGATCCCCATACGCGCCCAATGGCCCTGGCGTTGCCTCCCACGCCCAGAGGGCGAGATCGTATTCGCCGGCGATGACGAAGTCTCGAAAGAACAGTCCAGGGTCCTCGAGACCGACATCCACGAACATGCCTCCCGAAGCCAACTCCTGGGTCACGACACCGGCAACGAGACTCCGCTCGAGGCTATTGGTGGTATTGAAGCGCACCTCGGGTGGGTCGGCGTCGAAGTCGTAACCGAGTTCGGCTTCGATCTCATCCACCGCGGCTGCCACCTGTCCCGAGGAGAGCGGCTGCTCTGGCCACCCATTGCCCGCCGCTTCGGGCCAGGACGCTCCGACAATCGAGGTGAGCTCCGCGACCGCTCCGATCTCGTCGGCGATACCAGCTCGATCGACAAGCAGGGCCACGAGATTGCGATAGACCGACGATCCATTCAACGACCGCGGGTTGCGGTCGAATCGGGTCGGCCCGAGCTGAAACGCCAAATGCTCATATTCGTCGCCTCGGGCGGTGGCTACTGCCAGCTCGGGCGCTGTCGGCGGGGGATCGAACTCGTAGGCGGCACCGAGCGGCACCAGGTCCACCGAGCCGAGCGCAAGCGCCGCCTGAGCATCGGCCGCCGATGGCAACACCCGCACCACGATCTCATCGAGCAGTGGGAGTGGCGCCCCTGTGGCCGGGTCGGTCTTCCAGTACTCGGGGTTGGCCGTCAACCGAATCTCGGTGCCAACGTCGCTGATCTCAAAAGGCCCGGCTACAGGCCACCGCTCGTTCTCCCAATCGACAAATGCGTCGGTCCCCTGTACGCGGTGACTCGGGAGAACGATCTCGAACAAGTCGAGCCAGCGCAGGCTCGGCTCGATGAGATCGAACTGGACGGTCTTGTACCCGACCAGCCAACTCTCCGGATCGATGAGATCGTAGGGACTCTGCGCCGCCAGCTGGTCGGCCGTCTCCTTCAGGTCATCGCCGGTGACCGGAACTCCGTCACTCCACACAGCCTCTGGGCGAAGCGTCAGCCGCATGGTCACAGTCCCATCGTCGTTTTCGACGATGCCCCCGTTGGCGATGGTGGGGATCTCAGACAACAGCTCCGGGACCGGAGCCAACGAGACAGGATCGATGGACAACATGCTGCCCTGAGTCATCGCCGTCAGTGCGTCGGTGATGTCGGAATCAGATGTCAGTGGGTTCAAGTTGGAAGGAGCGGTCCCCACCAGGCCGAGCCGAACGCTTCCACCGCTCTGACTCGGACCACTGGTGGTGGTCGTGGTCGGGAGCGTCGTTGCGGGAACGGTCGTCTCGGGAGGAGACGTGGAGGTGGTTGTGGTGGGCGGCGGAGGCGCAACGGTGGTAGGAGCCGTGGTCGATGCCGCGACCACGGGAGATGATGTCGTGGTCGGCGAACCGGCGTCGGCTCCGCCGACGAAGAACCCAACGGTGACAGCGGAGACGACGAGTGCCGCCGATAGAGGTGCCCATCGTCGGATTCGTTCCCGAGGCGAGGCTCGGAGCAACGGCTATCCGAGGAGCCAGACGAGCATCATGGTCGTGATGGCGAACAGGATCGACACGATCACGGTGTAGCGGTCGAGGTTGCGCTCCATGATGGTGGATCCGCCACCGCCCCCTCCCCCGCCGCCGAACAGGTCACTCATTCCGCCTCGGCCGGCGTTGAGCAGCACGAGGCCGACGAGGACGAAACAGATGATTGTGTGGATGACAAGGAGGGCAGTCGTCATTGAGGTATTCCTTGGATGCGGTCAGAGAAGTATGGCACCACTCCGGGTGGAAGCAAGTTCTTGGGAAGGCAGACACCTGCGATCGGCGCACAGGAGCAGTCCGCCTCCCCGTCCCATATTCATCGAGGCGTGCGCCGAGCTTCGAGGTGCGAAGCGGCGGGAGCAGCTCAGGTCTCAGCCCGCTTGCTTGGCCACTGCCTCGGCAGCCGCCGCAACCTCTTCTGCATCTCCCAGGTACCCGCGCTCGACGACGGCGAGGTCGCCATCGAGGACGTAGCGGAGAGGCGCGCCGGTCGGTATGTTCACGCCCGAGATCTCGGCGTCGGAGATCCCGTCGAGGTGCTTGACCAACGCTCGCAGACTGTTGCCGTGGGCCGCCACCAGGGCGGTCTTGCCTTGGCGAAGGTCGGGCACGATGTGGTCGTGCCAGTACGGAAGCATACGGTCGACCACGTCGGCCAAGCACTCGGTGGCCGGGAGGAGATCTGGGGCAAGGTCACGATACCGAGGGTCGTGGCGGGGATGACGCTCGTCCTGTGGATCGAGAGCAGGAGGTGGGGTGTCAAAAGACCGCCTCCATTCGAAGACCTGTTCGGCGCCGTGCTGCTCGGCAGTCTCCTTCTTGTTGAGACCTTGCAGCGCTCCGTAGTGGCGTTCGTTGAGGCGCCAGTGCCGCTTCACCGGAATCCACGATTGACCCATCTCGCTCAAGGCGGCATTGGCGGTGGCGATGGCTCGGATCTGCAACGACGTGTGGACCACGTCGAAGGCAATACCCTCGCCGGCCATGAGGCGTCCCGCTTCGATGGCCTCAGCCGCCCCCTTGTCGGTGAGACCGACATCGGTCCAACCCGTGAATCGATTCTCCAGGTTCCAAGTGCTTTGCCCGTGGCGCAGCAATACCAACGTGTACATCGCAGTTCCTTTCAGATCCAATACCGAACGATTGCCGCGAACCCGTCGGGATCGAGAGAGGCACCGCCCACCAGGCCGCCATCGATGTCTCGCTTGGCCATGAGGGCAGCGATATTGCCGGCATTCACACTTCCGCCGTACAGAACCCTCGTGTGGTCGGCGGCGTCCGACCAACCCGACCGCAACACCGATCTGACGTGCTCGGCCATCGCCCCGGCGTCGTCAGGAGAGGCGGTCTGACCGGTGCCGATCGCCCATACCGGCTCGTAGGCAACGACCGCAGACGCCACCTGGTCGGGGCTGAGACCCTTCAGAGAGCCTCGCACATGGTCTTCAACCACCTGTTCGGCCTGTCCAGCCTCACGCTCCTCCAGTGTCTCTCCAACGCACACGATCGGAGTCATGCCGGCGGCGATCACCGCCTTGGCCTTGTTGTTCACAACTTCGTTGGTTTCGCCGAACTGGGCCCGGCGCTCGGAATGGCCAACGATCACCAGAGAAACGCTCAGCTTTGCCAGCATCGCCGCGCTCACCTCGCCGGTAAAGGCTCCCGACTCGGCCCAGTGGACGTTCTGTGCGGCCAGTCCGATCAACATGTGATCGGCTTGGATGACCGTTTGGGCAGAGCGCAGGCTCGTAAACGGCGGAGCGACGGCCACATCCACCCGATCAAAATCCTGTGGATCCAGCCGATAGTGAAGTTTCTGGACCATTTGAATCGCTTCGAGATGGTTGGTGTTCATCTTCCAATTGCCAACCATGAGGTTCTTTCGTTCCATCACACCCATTTCGCTAACGCCACCAAGCCCGGCAGCTCTCGTCCTTCGAGTAATTCCAATCCTGCTCCCCCGCCCGTCGAGACATGCTCGATCTGACCATCGACTTTCAGCATTCGCGCCGCGGCCACCGAATCTCCACCGCCGATCACGGTGTGAGCCTTGGTTGCTCCCATTGCCGCGGCGATCGTGGCGGTACCGGCCCGAAATGCCTCCCACTCGAAAACACCCATTGGCCCGTTCCAGAACACCGAGCCGGCCCCGGCAACGGTCTCGGCGAACATTGCGGCGGTCTCAGGGCCGATGTCGAGGCCCATCATGTCGTCAGGGATCGCCTGCCTCGAAACGGTCAAATGGTTGGCATCCTCGGCGAACCTGTCCGCCACAACGAGATCTCGTGGAAGAAGCACCCGGTCCCCGTACTCAGACCGTAGAACCGCCCGCACCTCGTCGTGCATGCCGTCCTCGTACAGCGATGTGCCGATCTCATAACCCTCGGCAGCCAGGAGCGTGAAGCACATGCCTCCTCCGATCAGCATCCGATCGACTCTCGGGAGGAGTGATCGAATGACGCCGAGCTTGTCGGATACCTTGGCGCCCCCGAGGAGCACGACGAACGGTGGCGCTGGCTCGTCCAGCAGGCTCGACAGCGCCGCCACTTCCCGAATCAGCAGAGGACCGGCAATCGATTTCACGTGCTCGGCGACTCCCACGTTGGATGCGTGCGCCCGGTGGGCCGTGCCGAATGCGTCGTTGACGAAGAGATCGAACGGCGCCGCCAGCGCGGCCGCGAGATCAGGATCGTTCTTCTTCTCGCCCGGCTCGAACCTGGTGTTCTCGAGCAGGAGGACATCGCCTGGTGACGCGCCTGCGACCGCCGCGTCGACAGCGGGGCCAACGACGTCGGCCAACTGCGTGACGGGGAAGCCCGCCAACTCGGTCAATCGGGCGGCCACCGGTGTCATGCTGTACGCCGGGTCCACGCCATCGGGCCGTCCGAGATGGCTCGCCAACACCACGACGGCCCCGGCATCACGGAGGCGCATGACCGTGGGGAGGGCGGCCCGAAGACGGAATTCGTCGCCAACGGTTCTTTCGGTTCCTTCCCCAGCGAGTGGAACGTTGAGGTCGGCCCGCACCAGGACTCGGGCGCCCCCGACGTCGACATCATCAAGTGTCAAGTACTCCATCATTCTCCCGCGATACTGCCGAGCACCCGGCCGAGCGCCAGTGGATCGTGCCGCGGCCAGTCGGCGCCCTGTTCAGCGACCTTTCCTTGGACCACCGACCAACCTGAGAAGTCCTCTGGGCCGATCGAAACCGGCGCCAGCCCATCTGGCACGTCGAGCGGTGCGGTATTTGCCACGATGGTACCCGGACGGGTGACCCCACCGAATGCCGCCAGAGCTGCCACGTGGTCCCGCCCCGCAAACCCGAGTGTCTCTGCCTGCTGTGTGACGAGGTTGAGCACGAGCACCAGCGAACCTCGAGCCTGATTGATGGCCCGGGCGATTCCGGGGACCAGCATCACGGCCACCAGCGACGTGAACAGGCTTCCGCACGAAAGCACGATCTGGTCAGCGTCGCGAATCGCATGCACTGCCGACGGATTCGCGACCAGGTGATCGGGCTCAATCTTGATCTCCGATATCTCGCCTGGTGTTCTGGCCATGGCCACCTGGCCGGACACCTCGACGCCGCCGATGACTCCCCGCAATCGAGCCGGCTCGAGAGCAGCCGGATAGACCGACCCTCGGCAATGAAGCAGGTCTTCGATGATGCGAAGCGCCGAGGACAGATCACCGGTTATGTCGGCGAGTGCAGCAATCATCAGATTCCCGAGCGAATGCCCGGCAACATCGGACCGATCAAAGCGATGGGCAAACAACTCGGACCACATTGTGGGCTCCGGGGCCAGCGCCAGGAGACACTTCCGGAGATCGCCGGGGGGAGGGATGTTCATGCCGGCCGTGAGTCGGCCGGAGGAGCCCCCGTCGTCGGCAACCGTCACGACCGCCGACATTTGACCGGCATAGGTCTGCACGGCTTCGAGCGTCGTGGCCAAGCCTGCCCCGCCGCCGATCGCAGTCACGTTGGGCCCAGACTGATGGGTGCCGAGAAGGGCAGTCTCAGCACTGGGAAGCGGCGTGCTCATCGCTCTCTATCCCGGTGGCCGAGCGAGGTGGAGATACCCTGCTCCTGAGCCCACTCGGAAAGAGCGCGCGCGAACGCCACCGAGCGGTGCCGTCCACCGGTACATCCAATGGCAACACTCAAGTACGACTTTCCCTCCGCCTCGTAGCGAGGCAGCAGGAAGGACAACAGGTCGGTGAGCTTTCCGAAGAACGTCTTGGCGTCTTCGGAATCGAAGACGTAGTCGAACACTTCGGAGTCCTCGCCGGAAAGTGGGCGGAGATCCGGCACCCAATGTGGATTCGGGAGAAACCGAACATCGAAGACGAGGTCGGCGTCGCGGGGTGCTCCGTGCTTGAAACCGAAGGACCGAAACGAGACGAGCATTGACTTGCGGACATCGAACTGCTCGAACTCACGCTCAACACGCTCGCGCAGGTCGTGTACGTTGAACTCGCTGGTATCGATGACGATCTGCGCCATCGCCCGGATTTCGGTGAGCGTGTACCGTTCCCGGGCGATCGACGTTTCGAGGTCGGCGGCAGGCACCGGGTGGGGGCGGCGTACCTCTCCAAACCTCCGGGACAGCACCTCGTCGGTGGCGTCGAGAAAGATCACGGCCGTCTGCAGGCCGACGCGCTCGAGCCGCGCCACTTGCTCCCGTAGGTCCACCGCTCGGATCTCAGCGCGGATGTCCGCAACAACCGCCAGGTTGTCTCTCCCATCGGTGAAGTCACGATGCTTGGCAACTTCGGAAATCAGGTCCAGCGGCAAGTTGTCGATCACCGAATAGCCGAGATCTTCGAGCACTCGGGCGACGGTGGACTTGCCGGCACCAGACATACCGGTGACGATGACGACGTTCGGTTCGTGCAACGTTGGGCTCCAGGAGGTCGACGGCCCCGCCATGCTAGGCGCCAGAGGCGCTGCCTCGATGGGTCTCGGCGTCCCCCACGTAACGGACAGCTATGACCGCAAAGCCTCGTACACGTCGGAGGCTACGCCGTCCGGGACGACGTCTGCGATATCGTCGAGCGACGCATCGCGAAGCCGCTTCAGGCTGCCGAATCGCCGCAACAACAATCGCTTTCTCGTTGGACCGACACCGGGCACATCGTCGAGTATCGAGTCGATCATGCTCTTGCCGCGCAGCTGACGGTGATAGGTGATTGCGAAGCGATGAGCCTCATCACGCACTCGCTGCAGCAGATACAGCGCCGGCTCGTCGCGGGGGATCCGAACCGTTTCCACGGCGTCCGGCAGATACACCTCTTCCATTCGCTTGGCGAGACCCGCAACGGGAATATCGAGGCCGAGATCCTCGAGCACACGGACGGCGCGCCCCAGTTGCCCGGCCCCACCATCGATCAGGAGCAGCGACGGCGGATAGCTGAACCGGCCGCGCTGCTCCACGGGAAGCTCGCGCTCTCTCAGGTAGGCGCCGAATCTGCGCCGCAACACTTCTTCCATCGAGGCAAAGTCGTCTTGACCCTTTACCCACTTGACCCGGAATCGCCGGTAGTCGGATCGGCGCGGCAAACCGTCTTCGAGCACGACCATCGATCCCACCGTATGGCGGCCCTGAATCGTGGAGATGTCGAAACACTCGATCCGGAGAGGAGGAATTGGCAGATGGAGTGCCGACTGAAGCGACCGGAGGGCTTGCGCCCGGGCGTTTGGATCAGACTGCCGCCGGAGCCGGTGTCGGCCCAGAGCTTCCTTGGCGTTGACGTGGGCGGTCTCCAACAGCCGTCTCTTGGCGCCTCGCTGAGGAACTCGCAGTTCGACATTGGCGCCGCGGCGTTTTTCCAGCCACGCCTCCCAAACGGAGGCGTCGTCGGGGAACTCGTCCACCACGACGAGTCGGGGGGGAACCTGGGCTCCATACCGCTCGCGGAGCATCTGGCCAATCAACTCGGTGGTGGACACCTCCTCCACCTTGTCGACGATGCTCGTGAAGCGTCCCGTCAACCGCCCCTTGCGCACGGTGAGGATTGCGACGGCGCCGTCCAGTTCGCCATCCTCGACAGCAACGACATCGAAGTCCTCCGAACGCTCGCTCACCACCTCCTGACGAGCCATCGCCTTCTCCAGGTCTCGGATTCGATCGCGATAGCGCCCGGCTTGTTCGTACTCCTGTACCTTCGCCGCGCCGACCATCTGACTCCTCAGCTCGTCGCGAATCGAGTCGGAGTCGCCGTCGAGGAACCGTGCCAGGCCATCGACGTGTTCGGCATACGTAGCCGGATCTACTGCGGAGATGCACGGAGCGGAGCATTTCTCGATGTCGTAGAGCAAACAAGGCCGACCCCTGGCTTCATGATCTCGGTACTTGCTATCTGAGCACGTACGGACGGGAAACGTCTTCAGCACCAGGTCGAGCGTGTTGCGGATCGCATAGGCATGGGCATACGGCCCGAAGTATTGATCGCCCTTCCGTTTCCGGCCTCGTCGTACCCGGGCGGCCGGCCATTCATCGCGGCGAGTGATGGTGAGGAACGGGTACGACTTGTCGTCCCGCAGCCGAATATTGAAACGGGGCTTGTGTTTCTGGATCAACGAATACTCGAGCATCAACGCTTCCACTTCGTTGTCCGTCACGATGAAGTCGACGCTCTCGGCCGCTGTCACCATGGTCCGTGTCCGGGCGGCCAAGTCCTTGTTGAAATAGCTCAGGACGCGTTTGCGGAGCGACTTGGCTTTGCCGACATACAGGACCTGACCGTGGGGATCACGAAACAGGTAGGCGCCGGGCGCGTCCGGAATCTCGGCAGTCTTGGGACGGTCCATTGTCAGGCGAGTGTACCGATCATCGCTGGATCCGAACCGCGGCGCCAACGGAGCCCCAGCAGCCGAGGGGGGCCGGTGGTGTCGTCCGACCATCCCATCTCGATTGCTTCTTCCAGATCCCAACCGGCCCCGGCTGCAGCCGTCAGGACGTCGCTTATCGACCGATGGAAGAATGTGACCACTTCGGCCCCGGCCGGCTCAGTTGTGTATCCGGGCTCCAGATAGCTGCCCCATCGCCAAAACTCCTCGCCGTCGCGAGGATCGACCACGGCAGCTGCCCCTGGAGCGGTCAGGGCTGGATGGTTGAGAACTGCGCTGAGGATGCCGCCGGGCCGCACGACCCGGCGGATGGCTGCCAGGGAAGGGGCAACGGGATCGAGGTGCTCGAGGACGAGCACAAGCAGCGCTCCATCGAAAACCTCGGGGCGGATACACCGGAGGTCGGGCATGCGGGCCCGGAACACCGGCGCACCCGCCGCGGCGGCCGCCGCCAATATCGGGTTGGGCTCGAGCCCGACGATGGTTCGCCCATCGCGGGCCAGATATCGGATCACCTGACCTTCCCCGCATCCGAGCTCCAGAATCAGCCCATTGTCTGGACAAAGCGCTTCGGTGAGCGGCAGCACTGACTGGCGGTAGGCAGGATCGGAGGCGACCTCTCCGACCCACCACTCGGCGAGCGATTCCCATTCGGAGGTCACAACATCTCTCGGAGGAACTTCCCCGTGTAGCTCTCAGTGATGGACGCAACATCTTCGGGGGTTCCCTCGGCGACCAGCCGCCCTCCGCCGACACCGCCTTCTGGTCCGAGATCGATGACCCAATCGACGGTTTTCACGACATCGAGGTTGTGCTCGATCACGACGACGGTATTGCCGCTGTCGACGAGGCGTTGCAGCACTCCGAGGAGCTTGCGGATGTCCTCGAAGTGCAATCCGGTGGTCGGCTCATCGAGGATGTAGAAGTTCCGACCGGTCGATCGCTAGCCAAGCTCCGAAGCCAGCTTCACGCGTTGTGCCTCGCCGCCCGACAGCGTGGGCGCCGGTTGGCCCAATCGCACATATCCGAGCCCGACGTCGTACAGAGTTTGCAGGACTCGAGCGATCCGAGGCTGATGTTCGAAGAAGCGGAGCGCCTCCTCGATGGACATGTCCAGCACATCGGAGATCGATCTTCCTTTCCAGTTGACCTCGAGCGTCTCCCGGTTGTAGCGCTGGCCCTTGCAGATTTCGCATGGCACATAGACGTCCGGCAGGAAATGCATCTCGATCTTGATGGTGCCATCCCCTCGACATGCTTCGCACCGGCCGCCTTTCACGTTGAATGAGAAGCGGCCTGGCTTGTAGCCGCGCAGCTTGGCCTCGTTGGTCCCGGCGTATAACGCACGGATGTGATCGAACACACCGGTGTAGGTGGCTGGGTTTGATCGAGGGGTTCGCCCGATCGGTGACTGGTCGATGTTGATGACCTTGTCGACCTCGCCGAGGCCTTCGATACGTTTGTGCCTGCCCGGCACAACGCGGGATCCGTAGAGCTCGTGATGGAGGCCTTTCGAGAGGATCTCCTGGACGAGAGACGACTTGCCACTGCCCGACACGCCGGTCACCGCCAGGAACAGCCCCAAGGGGAATCGCACGTCGATGTCCGCCAGGTTGTTCTGGCGGGCGCCCTTTATCAGGATGTGGCGGCCATCCGGCTCGCGGCGCGCCGATGGAATGGCGATTTCCCGCTTGCCGGACAGGTATTGGCCGGTGATCGACTGTTTGCTGGCGGTGATCTTCTTGAGTGTCCCCTCGGCGACGATCTCCCCGCCGTGCTCTCCTGCGCCGGGCCCGATATCGACCAGATAGTCGGCGGTGCGGATCGTGTCTTCGTCATGCTCGACGACGATGAGGGTGTTCCCCAGGTCGCGCAGCCGCAGCAACGTCTCGATCAGGCGCTGGTTGTCACGCTGATGCAGGCCGATCGATGGCTCGTCGAGGATATAGAGCACGCCAACGAGCCCCGATCCAATTTGGGTCGCCAATCGGATTCTCTGCGCTTCGCCGCCGGCGAGCGTGGCTGCCGACCGGGCAAGCGTCAGATATTCGAGGCCGACATCGAGGAGGAAGCGGAGCCGCTCGCGGACTTCTTTGAGCACTCGTTCGGCGATGGCCGCCTCCCGTTCGTCGAGCGCCAGACTCCCCACGAACTCGGACGCGTCGGCCAGGCTCATTGCAGAAACCTCGGCGATTCCCAACCCGGCGATGGTGACGGACCGGCTGATGGGATTCAGGCGGGCTCCCGCACAGCTGTCGCAGGGAACCTCCCGCATGAACTCCTGGTAATACTCCCGAGCTCCATCGGACTCGGCGTCGTTGTGCCGCCGCCGAAGGAACGGCAGAGCGCCCTCGTATGTGGTGTAGTACTCCCGTCTGCGGCCGAACCGATTGGTGTAGGAGACCTTGAGCTTGGTATTGCCCGTCCCTTCGAGCACTGCTTCTTGGGCTTTCCGGGTCAGCTCGCTGAACGGAGTATCGAGATCGAATCCGACGTGGTCGGCGACGCCGGCAAGCACGCGCCGGTAGTAGCCGTTCTTGCTGCCGGACCAAGGGGCGATCGCTCCCTCTTCGATGGTGAGCTCATCGTTGGGGACCACCAGGTCCCGATCGACCTGGTAGCGGGTCCCGATGCCCGAACAGTCGGGACAGGCACCATAGGGAGAATTGAACGAGAAATTACGCGGTTGCAGCTCGTCGAACGAGATGTCGCATTGCGGGCAGGCAAGCGCCTGCGAGAAGGTCAGCACGGGCCCATCGACCACTGCCACCGAAGCGACTCCCTCGGCGAGCCGAAGCGCCGTTTCGAGCGATTCGGCCAGCCGGCGACGAATATCCGGCTTCTTCACCAACCGGTCAACGACCACGTCGATGGTGTGGTTGTAGTAGCGGTCGAGTTTGATGTCGTCGGTCAGATCCCGAGTGTCTCCATCAATGATCGCCCTGCTGAACCCCTCCTTGGAGAGATCTCGAAGGAGGTTCTCGTATTCGCCCTTGCGGCCCCGCACCACGGGCGCCAGCACCGAAAACCGGGTGCCTTCGGGCAGATCGAGCACCTGATCGACGATTTGTTCAGCCGTCTGGCGTTGGACCGGCGAGCCGTCGTTGGGGCAATGCGGTATCCCGATTCGCGCATACAGCAACCGCAGATAGTCGTGAATCTCGGTGACGGTGCCAACCGTGGACCGGGGGTTGCGGCTGGCCGTCTTCTGATCGATCGAAATTGCCGGCGACAAACCCTCGATGAAGTCGACGTCGGGTTTGTCCATCTGGCCGAGGAACTGGCGGGCATATGCGGACAGCGACTCCACGTACCGACGCTGGCCCTCTGCGTAGATCGTGTCGAACGCCAGCGACGACTTGCCAGAGCCGGATATGCCCGTGAACACGATCAACGCGTCGCGTGGCAATTCCAACGACACGTTCTGGAGATTGTGCTCGCGGGCGCCGCGAATGATCAGTTTGTCAGAGGCCATGAGCAGACCGATTGTAACGGTGGTTCATTTCTGCGATTCCCCGTCAACGCCTCGCAGCACGTTCCTGGCGAAGATCACGATTGAGCTCGTTGATCTCGTCGCGAAGACGAGCTGCATACTCGAAACGAAGCTCCGAGGCGGCGTCGTGCATCTCTTCCTCGAGACTCAAGATCAAGCGCTCGAGATCATCGCTCTCCATGTCGAGGGTGATACTGCGCTCCACCGAGCGCTTCCGACGGTCTACCGATGGTGCATCGGATGACTGCAGCAGTTCGAGGATATCAGAGACTTTCTTGCGGATGGTCTGGGGGTCGATGCCGTGCTCGATGTTGTAGGCGATCTGACGGGTTCGGCGGCGACTCGTCTCGTTCAATGCTTCCCGCATCGAGGCGGTGACGTCGTCGGCATACATGATCACCTGTCCGTCGATATTGCGCGCCGCCCTGCCGATCGTCTGAATCAGGGAGGTTCGCGATCGCAGGAATCCTTCCTTGTCGGCGTCGAGGATGGCGACCAGGGAGACCTCGGGCAGGTCGAGGCCCTCCCTCAGGAGGTTGATGCCGACGAGGACATCGAAGTCGCCCATACGCAACTCTCGGAGTATCTGAACCCGCTCGAGCGTGTCGATCTCGGAGTGGAGATAGCGCGCCCGGACCCCCATTTCCAGGAGGTAGTCGGTGAGGTCTTCGGCCATCTTCTTGGTCAGCGTGGTCACCAGAACACGCTGATCTCCCTCGGCTCTGTCCCGGATCTCGTTGAGCAGATCATCGATCTGGCCCTTGGTCGGCCTGACGATCACCTCTGGGTCCACGAGGCCCGTCGGTCGTATGATCTGTTCGACCATCTGCACCGACTGTTCCCGCTCGAACGAGCTGGGCGTCGCTGACAGGAACACAACCTGGTTGGCTTTCTCGAGCCATTCGTCAAAGCGCAACGGACGGTTGTCCATGGCACTGGGCAGTCGGAATCCGTGATCGACGAGAACGGTCTTGCGGCTCCGGTCGCCCTCATGCTGCCCGCCGATCTGCGGAACGGTGACGTGACTCTCATCGATGATCGTCATGTAGTTGTCCGGGAAGTAGTCCAACAGGGTGTAGGGCGCTTCGCCTGCGCTGCGACCATCGAGATAGCGAGAGTAATTCTCGATGCCGCTGCAGAAGCCGATCTCGCGCATCATCTCCAGGTCGTAGGACGTCCGCATCCTCAACCGTTGCGCTTCGAGGAGTTTGTCTTTCCGCTCCAGTTCGGCGAGCCGCTTTTCCAGCTCCTCTTCGATGCCGGCAATCGCTTTGGCCATGCGTTCCTGCGAGGTCACGTAGTGAGTGGCCGGGAAGATCCACAGCTCGTCAAGCTCTTCGATGACCTCACCCGTGATGGGGTTCATGCGGAGCATGCGTTCGACCTCGTCGCCCCAGTACTCGACTCTTACGACCGTCTCCTCATACGAAGGAAAGACCTCGAGCGTATCCCCCTTCACGCGGAAACGGCCCCGAACGAGGTTGACTTCGTTGCGCTCGTACTGGATATCGACGAGGCGCCTCATCGCCGCCTCGAGCGGATACTCGACGCCGCGGTGCAGCCGCAGCACCTGTCCCAGATACATCTCAGGGGTTCCCAGGCCGTAGATGCAAGAAACCGAGGCGACGATGATGACGTCTGTTCGGGTGAGCAAGGCGCTGGTGGCCGCATGCCTGAGCCGATCGATCTCGTCGTTGACCGTAGCGTCCTTTTCGATGAACGTGTCCGTGTGCGGTAGGTATGCCTCAGGCTGGTAATAGTCGTAATAGGAAACGAAGTATTCGACCCGGTTCTCGGGAAAGAACTGTCGAAACTCGTTGGCGAGCTGAGCGGCCAGGGCCTTGTTGGGAGCGATGACGAGCGTCGGCCGTTGTACCGCTTCAATCGTCCACGCCATGGTCGCCGACTTGCCAGAGCCCGTTATCCCCAGCAATGTCTGAAACGAATCGCCGCGTTCGATTCCCTTGGCGAGGGCCTCTATTGCCTGTGGTTGGTCGCCAGCAGGTTCGAAATCAGCATGAACTCGGAATTGCGCCACGGCCCCAGCTTATCGGGCGCCTGTGACAGAAAACCCGTCGAGGAATTGATCGAGCCCGTCGAGTTGGTCGGACAATCCCCTGTGACCGTCATTGACGATGACATAGTCTGCCGCAGCCTGCCATTGCTCGTCGGTCGGTTGATTCTGCATGCGGGCGGCAATATCGTCGGCAACCATCCCGCGGGCTCGCAGCCGAGAGACTCGGGTCGCGAGAGGCGCCACCACCACCACCACCGGCCAACCGGCGAACCAGTCACGGAGCAGTGGGATCTCAACAAGCGTGTCGCCGGCAATCGACCGCGCCTGGTCGAGGATCGAAGCCCGGATGGCGGGGTGCGTGATGCTCTCGAGCTCCCCCAGCTGGTCGCTATCGGAAAACACGATATGCGCCAGCTTGGCCCGATCAATGGTTCCCTCGTCGACCGCCGAAGGCCACCGCTCGACGACCGCCGCGAAGGCGCTCCCTCCCGGCTCGAGCACGTCGTGGCCGATGCGATCGGCCTCGATGACGTTCCAGCCACGGTCGGCGAGCCGCTCGGCGACGTAGCTCTTGCCTGCTCCGATCCCACCGGTCAGGATGATGCGTCGGTAACCTGTCACGGCGACGGAGGGTACTGCGATTGGTTGAATTCTCGGAACGGTGGCTCGGCCGACTGCGGCGCGCCATCAGCGGGCTCAACTGGGTGTTCGTCACCGTGGGCATCGTCGGCATCTTCTTGGGCCCGATCGGGTGGCAGGAAGCGGCGGCCATCGTGCTGGCGCTCGCCTATGTGATCACGATCCAGTCGGTTCCGCTGTCGTGGTTGCGCCGCCCCTTGAGCAGAGAAGCCCTCGTCGTCACATCCACCGCCGCCATCGCTGTCGCAGCGGCACTCAGCGGCGGGTTCCGGAGCCCGTTCGTGCTTCTCACGATCACCCCGATCGTCATCGCTGCGCTCGTGGGCGGCTACCGGTTGGGGGTCGCAACGGCTCTCCTGTCGGTGTCGCTGACGTCTCTTTCGGAGATCGCCGGAGGTGCCCCTGACTGGCCGCTGATTGCCGTGTGGGTCGGCTTCGGAATCATTGTCGGAGTGACCTTTGGTCTCGCCAGGAAGCTGATTCTCGAGCTCGTCCAACAGGCAGACGTCATTGCGGCGTTGTCTGCCGAGACAGGAGCCCAACTCGAGCGCCTCCAGAGTGCCAACAGCTTGCTGACTCGATTCGAGGATCTGACGGTGGCAGCCGAGCTCGATCCTGAGAGTGTCGGCGCCACGCTGCTGGATTCTGTTCGCTCCCTCGTCCCGTACTCGTACGGAACGGTGCAGACCGCCAACCGGGTCGAAGTGGCGGCGCTGGGCACGGCGCCCGAGAAAGGTTCAGAGATGATCATGCCGATCGTTCACAACGGTCGGAAGATGGGCAGACTCACAATCACGACAAATCGCGAGGTCACCCAGCGCCAACGAGACATCATCGGCGATCTCACCGTCCCGGTTGGGTTGGCCTTCGCCAATATCGAGGCAGTGCAGCGGATCGCTCGCTCTGCCATCCACGAGGAGCGGGCTCGGGTGGCCAGAGAACTGCACGACGGCATCGGACCGGCTCTGGCGACGCTGGGCCTGGCACTCGACGTTGCGCAGATGCAGTCGGGCGACCTACCGGGCGTGGCCAAGGAGCTCGGCAGCATGAGGGAATCGGTGACCACACTCGTTCAAGACGTCCGGTCAACGGTCGAGGACCTGCGCTCTCCCGACTCACGGCCCTTGGAGGCCATCCTCTCGAGTTTGCCGTTGGGCGACGTGGAGTTGGTCTACGAACTCGAGGAACGCGCGCCAATGCGTTCAGGGCACGCCCCCGACGTCAATGCCATCGTGATCGAAGCCACGCGCAATGCTCTCCGCCACAGCAACGCCGACCGGATCACGGTTACCGGCCACTTCGATCGAGACAATGGCCGCATCGAAGTCATCGACAACGGGTCGGGATTCTCCGTCGACAGCACATACCCAGGTCACTTCGGGCTGGTGGGGATGAAAGAGCGCGCAGCGCGTCTCGGCGGGGCCCTTGCGATAGAGTCTGACGATGATGGAACTTGCCTCACGCTCGATTGGCCGTTGAAACAATGATCCGTGTCGCGATCGTCGATGACCACCAGTTATTCGCAGAAACTCTGGCGATGGGCCTGTCCACCATCCCCGACATCGACGTTGCCGCCACCTTCGGCGACGGTGCCGAACTCTTGGATCACCTGGACGAGCTCTCGGTGGAGGTACTGGTCATGGACCTCGAGATGCCGGGTCTATCGGGGATGGAAGTGCTCGAGTCGGCGAAGACCCTGCCACCGACGCTCATCGTGACCATGCACAGTTCTGAGGATCAGCGGCGACAGGCCACAGATGCAGGTGCTGCAGGTTTCCTCCCCAAAGCATCGCCCCTCGTCGATGTGGCGGCGGCTATCAGGGCGCTTGCCCAGGGAGCGACCCTTCCCCAAGATACCACTCTCAGTGAGGTACTGGAGGCACATGCAAGCCCGGTGCTGGACCCCCGCGCCGCGGCGCTCACCTCGCGCGAGCGGGAGCTCCTCGTGTGCCTCGCGGAGGGAACGACCTCGACAGCCGACTTGGCCCATCAGCTCTACATTTCTGAGAAGACCGTCAAGAACCACCTTGCCTCGATCTTCGACAAATTGGAGGTCGCCGACCGTGCCCAGGCAGCCCTGGAGGCCATCAAACTCGGCGTCGCCCCCCGCTCCTGACCGCCACGCAAATAGGCCGCAAGGCCTATGGTAACCCCTTACTCTCAGTGGTACTTTGTCTTCTGTTATCCGTATCCCAAGGGAGGGGTAGAACATGAAGGCTGTGAACGCCTGGCTGGCCCAAAAATGGTCAGCTCTCACTGATGAAACTGGTGCTTCGATGGTGGAGTACGCGTTGTTGGTCGTCCTCATCGCAATCGTTGCCATCGCCGCCGTGAACCTGGCTGGGAACGAGGTTTCCGGGACATTCTCGGAGATTGCCAGCGAGCTGAACTAGCGCTGGAGTAGATCGTGATCAGGGGGGCCGCTTTGTTGCAACGTCTCATCCACGATGATCGTGGAGCAGGACTCGTCGAGTATGGACTCGTCGTGATCCTCATCGCAATCGTTGCCATCGCTGCCGTCTCTGTTACGGGCAACCAGACGAGTGACTTG
The DNA here is from genome assembly GCA_041577335.1 of Acidimicrobiia bacterium. GTDB lineage: Bacteria > Actinomycetota > Acidimicrobiia > Spongiisociales > JAENVV01 > JBFGJH01. The sequence goes on from JBFGJH010000020.1 coordinate 17,491, forward strand.
TACGGCGACATCGTCAACGGTTTCCCGTAAACCGATTCGTTCGACACGAACTCGAAAAAGAGGGAGCGGGCCATCGGGCCCGCTCCCTCTTTTTATTCCCCTCTATCAGTGGTGAGTGCAACACTTTGGATGACCACTATGCTGAGGCCATGAACCTGTCACGTAGCCAACCCACCCACCATATGAGGCAGATCGTCACCCGGATCCTGGTAGACGAGCGGGGAGCATCGCTGGTCGAATACGGGCTCCTGGTCATCCTCATCGCCATCATTGCGATCGCGGCGATCAACCTGACCGGAAACGAGGTTTCGGAGTCGTTTCGCAACGTCGCGTCGGAACTGCGGTAGAGGGCCTGCCTCGACCCGCTATCTCAACGGTTGACGAAGTTGTCCCAAATGCTGATGCCCGCCGGACCGAGCAGTACGACGAACAACGTCGGGAAGATGCACAGAACCAGTGGGAAAACCATCTTCACGGGTGCTCCGAAGGCTTTCTCCTGAGCCATCTGACGACGCTTGATACGCATCTCGTCGGCCTGGACTCGCAACACCCTGGCGATGGCCACACCAAATGCCTCCGCCTGCATCATGGCGAGAAGGAATGAACGCAGCTCTTCGAGGTCGGTTCGCTCCATCAGGTGCCGCATCGCTTCGCGCCGGCTGACGCCCACGCGGGTTTCCTGGAGCATGCGGAAGAACTCTTCGGCGAGTGGGCCGGGCACCGTGTCGACGACCCGGGCCAGCGCAGAATCGAAACCGAGACCGGCCTCGACGGAGATCACGAGCAGATCCAACATGTCGGGCAGGGAGTGCTGCATTGCCCGACGCCGATCCTCGATGCGACGGTTCAGCCATACGTCCGGTGCGAACACGCCCAGGACGAGGATGAGACCGCCCAACAGGATCACTCTGCCCAAGTCCCCGGTCACGACCCTCGTCATCAGCACCAGCACGCCGATTGAAGCCAGGACGCTGAGTACCTTGATCACGACCCACGAATTGGCATCGAGCCTCGACTGGAGGCCCGCATAGACGAGGCGTTGGTTGGTCCTTTTCGTCCATCCCGAGCCCGGGATGAACCGACTGACGAGCCGACCGGCGGCAAGTACCAGCGGAGCGATGGCGCGTTGCGAGAGGGGCTGTCGCAGCGTGTCGTCACGAAGCTCCTGGGTGCCGTAGGCCGCCAATCGCGACGTTGCGCTCATGCGCGCACGGAGCACCCCGCCCCCGATCCAGAGGACAAACGCGGTGATGGCTACGAAGACCGCTGCGGATGCAAAAGCGATATCGGTCATATGTCGATGTCCACGATCCGGATCATCCAATAGATGCCGACTCCCATAAACACCAAACCGCCGAGGAGCGCACCCAAGCCGATGACCGAGCCCAATAGTGGATCGAGGTACGAGCGGTTGGACACGTAGAGGAAGGCGAAAAGGCCGAACGGCATTGCGGAGAGCACAAAGGCCGAGATTCGGCCCTCGGCGGTCAGCGCTTTCACCTCGCGGCGAAGCCGGTTGCGCTGGAGCATCGTGTCGGCCACGGTGTTGAGAACCTCGGAGAGGTTGCCGCCGACCTCCCTTTGAATCTCGATCGCCATCACGGCCCAAGCGAAATCCTCTGACTGTGTGCGGCCGGCAATGCCCTCCAGGGCGTCAACCACGGGGCGGCCAAGACGAATCTCGGTGATGGCTCGGCCGAACTCGCGCCCGGTGGGGAGAGGCGCCTCGGCTGACACGGCCTCGATCGCCTGGAGTAGCGAGTAGCCGGCGCGAAGAGACGTCGCCAGCAGAGTGAGCGTGTCGGGCAGTTGGTCCTCGAACTTCAGCTTCTCTCGCCTACCGAGGAAATTGAGCGTGGCGAGGACCAGGATGAAGGCAAACAGCAGCACGAGTGCGGCAAGCAAGAAGTTGCCCGTGACGGCTGCCACCAACCCCCCCAGGAGCACCGCGCCCAAGAGGGCGAGAGCGATCGCTTCTCCCGGCCTGAGGGCAATATTCGCTTGTTCGAGCGCTGCGTTGACCGAGTGCAAGAGCCCGCGTCGGCTGGCCACCGACTCGGCTCGATCCGACAGGCTACGCAGCAGCGCGATCTGGAAGATGCCCGAACGCTGTTCCTTCTCCGGACCGCGCTCGAAGGTGGCCAGCCGTCGCCGGAGCTGGTCCTGCTGGCTCTCTTCTTTCGGCCCAAAGAGAATCCATGCAACTCCCAGAGTGGCAGCCGCAGCGGCAATAACCGCTACGGCGCGCAGCATCCCAGCAGGCGCGGGCAGGTTGGACGTGATGACATACGGCTCGGGTGCGGCGAGCTGACGCTCTTCAGGGATCGTTGCGACGACGTCGCTCGCCACGAACCCGGGCACGCTCACCGTCTCGTTCGATCGCAGGTTTTCATACTGGATCGCGAAGTCCACGTCGCTCGGAGCGAACTGGGTGGCGTTGAATCGCAGAACGACCTTGTTGTTCAGTTCCCTACGAATCTGGTCGTAGAGCGAATCGAGCTGGGCCGGATCTGTCGTGGCGAGGTAGAGGCCTCTGGAGGCGTCGGATATCTCACGGATCGGGTCGCCGGCGAATTCCTCCGACTCGAGGGCGATCCCGAAGACCCGTACCTCACCGTCGACCACGGCTGCGACCGCGTCCTCGAGAGTCGCGGTGCTCGCTGTGTCGCTGCCGTCGGTGAGGGCGATGATGTGGGGCTGCAGATCGGGCGCCGCGGCATAGAGCTGGGCGCTGCGCACAATGGCGTCGTAGAAAGCGGTGCCACCCTCGGCTTCCAGCTCACTGATGCGAGCTGTCACCGTTCGGGCGTTGTCTGTGAACGGCACCAGGAAGTTGACCTGGTCAGAGAAGGTAACCAGGGCGATCGAATCTTGTTCACTCTTCTGGTTCACGAACCGGATAGCTGCGTCCTTGGCGGCCTGCAATGGCTCACCTTCCATCGATCCGGATACGTCGATGGCGAGAACCACCCCGACCTGAACCGACGAGTCTTCGATTTCGAGTACCTCGAAGCCGTCGATCACAACCCCATCTTGGGAGATCACCATCTGCTCAGGATCGAACTCGTCGATGTTGCGAAACTCGGCGACGACCGTCACTTGGCCGTTCTCGTCGTAGTTGGCGAGGTTGACGTCGACGAGCACGACCTCTTCTCGCTCGGCCTGTAGTGCCACGGCGGGAAGCGCCAGAAGCATGGCGACGACCAGCATCGCGAACCCCAGGAGGTGCCGTTTCATCAACGGATCCCGAAGGAGCCTCGTCGAGCGGAAGGCTCAGGGGCGAAGAGATCTGGCGGAAGCTCGACGCCCTGGTCCTGCAGCTTCTGCGAGAACGAGGGTCGAATCCCGGTTGCCTTGAGATGGCCGAGGTAGCGGCCATCTTCGTCGACGCCCATGCCGAAATCGAACAAAAACAGATCTTGCAGAGTGATGATGTCGCCCTCCATGCCTTCGACCTCGGTGACATGGGTGACGCGTCGCGTGCCATCGCGCAGTCGGGCGAGGTGAATGATGAGGTCGACGGCTGCCGAAGTCTGCTCGCGGATGGCCCGCACCGGCAGATCGAAGCCGGCCATGAGCACCATGGTCTCAACCCTCGACAGAGTATCTCTCGGCGAGTTGGAGTGCACCGTGGTGAGCGAGCCATCATGACCCGTATTCATAGCCTGGAGCATGTCGAGCGTTTCGCCGCCGCGGACCTCACCGACGACGATACGGTCGGGGCGCATGCGCAGGGTGTTCCTGACGAGGTCACGAATCGTGATGTGGCCGGCGCCTTCCAGGTTGGGAGGCCGCGATTCGAGCGACAGCACATGCCGCTGGCGCAGTTGGAGCTCGGCGGCATCTTCGACGGTGACAATGCGCTCCGTGTCTGGCAGATAACTCGACACCACGTTCAACATGGTCGTCTTTCCTGAACCGGTACCGCCGGAGATGACGATATTCAGGCGACCACGAACGCACCCAGCCAGGAAGTCGGCAACCCTCTTGTCAAATGTCGCGTTGTTGATCAGGTCTTGTTCGGTCAGCGGGTCGACCGCAAATTTCCGAATCGTCAGGAAGGGCCCACCGATGGCGAGCGGGTGAATGATGGCGTTGACGCGAGATCCGTCTGGCAGGCGAGCATCGACCATGGGGGTTGCCTCATCGACGCGGCGCCCGACCTGGCCGACGATCTTGTCGATGATGCGGCGGAGATGGACTTCATCGACGAAGCGGACAGCCGTCCTCGTCAATTTGCCGTCTTTCTCCACATAGACGGAGTGAGGACCGTTGACCATGACCTCGGTCACGTCCGGGTCGGTCAGGAGCGGGTCGATGGGACCATATCCGAGTACATCGTTGGCGATGTCATTGATCAGATCGGTGCGGTCCGATGCGGACAAGGGGAGGCCGTGTTCTTGCTCGACGGCCCACTCGAGCATCTCGATGACGCGCAAACGCAACTCGGCATCCGACATCTGCCGGTCGTACAGGGTCGGCCCGAGCTCCTCGACGATTCGGAAGTGGAACTTACCCCGCAGCTCCCGGAATAGCTCGTCGCGCTGTGAGTCGCCCTGATTGGTGGCGGTCTTTGCTGCCGCAACCCTCTCTGATAACGATGCCATTGCTCAATCCTTGTGTGGTTGCGGTCTCAGCGCCGACGTCGTCCGCGCTTCCGTTCTTCTTCGAAAACCTCAGGTGCCGCCATTATGGCAACGGACTCGAATCCGCGGGCAACCTTGGAACGCGGAGACGACTCCACGACTGGCCGCCCTTCGTTGATGGACGCAGGGACGAGTCCATCGGATGGCACCGATGCCTTGATCTCCATCTTCAGTGAGCGCTCGATTTCGTGCTCGTCGAGTCGAGCACGAGCGTTGCTGCGGTTCAGAATCAAACTGATCTTGGTCGATGGGAATTGGAGGAGCCGGAGCGTCTCGAAAGCCAATTTGGCGTTCTTCACGCTCGGCAAGTCCATATCGACGACATAGAGGACGGTGTCTGCTCTTTCGAACAGTGACAGCAGTGTCTCATCCAACAAAGAGGCCGTATCGACGATGACGTATTCGAACATCTTGCGAAGCTTGGCGATGATCTCGATCATCATCCGAGAGGAGATGTCGTCAGCAAAAGCCGGCTCCAATGGGGCAGCGAGCACCGACAGGCCACTCGGGTGCTCTGTGAGGTACGAGCCCAGCAAACTCTCGTCGAGGCGGTGGAGGTCCTGGGCAGCATTGACGATGGTGTATTTGGGCTCGAGTTGGAGCACCAGGTAGACATCGCCGAATTGAAGGTCGGCGTCGACGACTACCACTCGGTCGGGGCCGAGCTTGCGGGCGAGCAGCAGCGCGAGGTTGGTCGCGGTCACCGTCTTTCCGCTGCCACCTTTGGCCGACGCCACGGTCAGAACCCGGCCCTCGGTGGTGTCGCTCACTGGGGCAATTCGATCTGGCTGGCGTCGCGGCGTACGGGACAACTCCGACATGACTTCGGCTGCCTTGGTGGCCGTGAGCGGGCCCTCGACCACATCGCGCAGCCCGGCACGCATCGCGGCCTTCAAAAGGAGGGCGCTGACCTCGGGGGCAATCAAGACCATGGGCAGGCCCGGGTCAGCATCGAGGAATGCCCCGAATTGTTTGACGCCATGCTCGCTGTGGCTGTGCGACGGGCCGATCACCAGCAGATCGACGCCGCCCTGGACCACCCGGTTTTGGGCCTCGTCAACATCTTGGTAGACGGTCGCTCCCCCGAAAGCGTCGGATGCAAGACCCAGGAAACCGGGGTCGTCATCGACGATGAGGCAGACGAAGTCGCTCATCAACGGCCCTTCAGGAAGTCTTCGAGCCGTTGCAGGCCTGGGAAGAGGTCGGAGAGCACACCGAAATCTGCATAGAGATTGTCGATCGTGACACCTTCGGTGCTGACCGGCGTGAAATCGTCGGTTGGATGCAGGGTGAGCCATACCCGGCCGGTCTCGTATGCGAAGGCGAGTCGCTCCGCCTGATCAGCGGTCACTTCGAGAGTGAGGAGTGCGCGGAATTCTTCGTCGGCGGGCGCCTCTTCATCGGTGACTCCATCGCCCCCGATGTTCGCGTCGATGGTCGGTGTCGCCCCTTCTTCCTGGACGACGTCTTGACCGACCGCCATGACCTCGACACCTTGAAGCACCGTTCTGGTGTATGTCTTCTCGACTTCCACAAAGAGGTCGGCGTTCGGGTCGGTGGTCCCGTCGGTCGTGCCGTCGGTGGGAGGCGCCTCCGCAGTTGGGTCGGGCGGAATGTCAGAAAAGACGTCGAACGCGGGCTCACTGGCGAACACCAACTCTTCGGTGACGATGACGTTGATGAGATCGCCAGGCTTGATGAAATCATTGACGCCGAACTGAGCGGGAGCCGAAATGGTCATAGCCTGTTTTCCACTTGAGATCTTATCGGCCAAAGGCTCAATGTCGAGCGTGATCTCCACCCATTGGTCGGTTGTGATGATCTGATTGGCGGAAATGGGGCCGGCCGCAACCCGCCCGATCAAGAACGCTTCCAGGTCGGCTTCGGTCGTGATGGCATTGGCCGGCAGGAAGAGGGCATTCTCCTGGCTCAGGGCGATGCGATTCACACGACTATCGGCCATGAGGGCGCCTTCAGATCCCTCCGGGATCAGTTCGACGGCCCGATAGACGTCAACCAGCTCGATTCCCGCCTGCGCCTCGGCTTCGGCGTCCGACAGAACCTGCCAAATTGCATAAGCCGCCAGCCCAGCGAGAAGCAAGGCGACGATCAGAACAAGACCTCTTCTACCCATAATATGTACGACCCACCGTCGGTTAAGTTCTCGGTCGCGCCCGAGGACATCGTCCCTCCGGACCCGGCTGTCTTCTTGGCATTGTCAGGTATCCCCCCGGTACCTGGTCCGCCGACCGACAAATCTGACGGCCAGCGCGGACTTCCCTATATGAATCGTTCAATTCCCGCGCCAACTGTAGGGATACCTCAGCACGCCAGGAAGTTTTGTCAATCCGCTGTTCAGCGTTTGCCAATGCCGCGCTCTTTGAGCTCCTGCAGGATAGCTTCGAGCGAGGAGTCGACGTTGAACGAGCGCTCCTCCTCTTCGTCCTTCTCGGTCTCTCGTTGGAACTCGTGCCGCTCCGGTGGGCGGCGCCGCGGAGGTGCATCCGCGGTACGCTCAGGCCGTTCCTGGTAACCCGGCAACGCTTGCTTGATCGACAGGCTGACCCGCCGACGCTCCTCGTCCATCTCCGTGACCTTGACCTTGACGCTCTGGCCAAGAGACAGCTCGAGCTCTGGCGACTCGACCCGGTGCATGGCGATCTCCGAAACATGAACGAGACCTTCGACACCCTCGCCCACCGAGACAAAGGCTCCGAAGGGCACCGTCTTGGTGACTGAGCCGTCGACAACGTCGCCGATGCCGTATTGGCGGGCGAACGCTTCCCACGGATCCTCTTGGGTTTGCTTCACCGAAAGCGAGATGCGCTCACGGTCGCGGTCGACTTCCAAGACTCTGACGGTGACCTCGTCGCCCACTTTGACGACTTCGCCCGGATGATTGACGTGTTGGTACGAGAGCTCCGAGACGTGAACGAGCCCGTCCATGCCTCCCAAATCGACGAATGCGCCGAAGTTCACAACCGATGAAATCTGTCCCGTCCGGACCTCACCAACCTCCAAGTCGTCGAGGAAGGCCTGCCGCTGCTCCGCCTGGGCCTCTTCGAGGTGGGCCCGGCGGGACAATACGACGTTGTTGCGGTTTCGATCGAGCTCGATCACCTTCGCTTCGATCGTCGTACCGATGTACGGATCGAGATCGCGCACCCGACGGAGCTCGACAAGCGATGCGGGCAAGAACCCGCGCAACCCGATGTCGACGATGAGACCACCCTTGACGACTTCGATCACGGGCCCTGAGACGGTACCGCCGGCATCGGTGACGCCTTGGATGCGACCCCACGCCCGTTCGTATTGGGCGCGCTTCTTGGACAGGATGAGCCGACCTTCGTCGTCTTCTTTGTCGAGCACGAGCGCCTCGACGGTGTCGCCGACAGAGACGACGGCCGACGGATCGACAGCCTTGCGAATGGAAAGCTCTTGAAGCGGTATCACGCCTTCGGATTTGTATCCGATGTCGACGAGGACCTCGTCGTTGTCAACGCTGACAATGGTGCCTTCGACGATATCCCCTTCGCTGAATTCGAGCATTGTGTGCTCGAGCGCCGCTTCGAAGTCATCGGCAATGGCATCGGGAAGGTCGGAGATTCTCTTCGCCACGATCGCTGCCGGCCCTTGGTATGTCGGGGCCGCCGCAGGATCGACGCCGGCACCTTCTCCGGCTGCCTCGCCGTCGGCGACTGCCGGCGGAGCAGCGGCGACAGCCGGCTCCGCTGTCGCGACGGCCGCGTCGACCGTCTCTGCGGACTCGGGCGATGCCGTTTCGGCTTGTTCGACGGCTGGTACGTCGGCAGTGGCGGCCTCGCCGGCATCATCGTCGGCCGTCACTCCGGCATCACCGGATTCGGCTGCGGGAACGGCCGTTGATGCATCATCGGGGACGCTCACCTCAGGAGCAGCCACTTCGGCTGCGGGAACGGTCGTTGATGCATCATCGGGGACACTCACCTCAGGAGCAGCCACTTCGGCTGCGGGAACGGTCGTTGATGCGTCGTCAGGGAGGCTCTCCTCAGGAGCAGCCGCTTCGGCTGCGGGGGCGGGGGCCTCGGTGTGGGAGGCTTCTGCCTGCTCGACGCCCTCGTCGATGATCGATTCGGGCGCGTTGTCTGGTTGGTCGTTACTCATAGGTTTGCTGTTGGTACCTTTCAGGGAAGCTCTCGCGGCGCGCGCGAACGGCCGCGAGGCATGGAGAACTCTAGCAAGGACCCCGCCCAGAGCCAACAGGCATGCCGAACCAAATGAGTATCGGCCGAGGCATCGGTTCTCTCAAACGTGATCGCTGAAGGCGATCACGCCCTGACAAGGTGAGAAACCGAGCATCGGTTCTCTCAAACGTGATCGCTGAAGGCGATCACGCCTTGACATCGGCCAACGATGGTCCGTGGCCCGTGCTGACCGACAGCGGCACCCGAAGATCGGCGACGCCCTCCATGGCCGCCACCACAGCCGCTTCGAGCCTATCCCGGCCCTCGTCCGGGATCTCCAATACGAGTTCGTCGTGGATTTGCAGCAACAGGGCTCCGCCCTGTTCTGTGGCGATATCGTCGACGGCGAGCATCGCCAGTTTGATGACGTCGGCGGCTGTGCCCTGAATCGGGGCGTTCAATGCCATCCGCTCCCCCATCTGGCGAACCTGCCAGCGATCCGACCGGAGCTCGGGCAGGTAGCGGCGGCGCCCAAACAGGGTCTCCGTGTATCCGCTGGCCTTTGCTTCATCGACGATGGTGTCCATATAGGCCTTGACGCTGGGGAAGGTGGCGAAGTAGGCGTCCATGTGTTCTTTGGCTTCATCGCGACTTATGCCCAGACGGTCGGCAAGGCCGAACGCTTCCATTCCGTAGAGGAGCCCGAAATTGATGGCCTTGGCGCGCCGGCGGACGTCGGGAGTGACGTCGCCGTCGTCCAAACCGAACACCGAGGCTGCGGTTGCAGTATGAATATCCCGGTCTTCGTCCAAGAAGGCCGAGAGAAGTCCGGCGTCTTCGCTCATGTGGGCAAGGATCCTGAGCTCGATTTGCGAGTAGTCGGCAACCAAGAACGTCCAGCCGTCCCGCGGCACGAACGCTCGTCTCACCAACCGGCCCGTCTCGGATCGAACGGGGATGTTTTGCAGATTCGGGTGGTCGGAGCTGAGACGTCCCGTCGCTGCCGCCATTTGATTGAAGGTCGTGTGGATCCGACCGTCGTCCTCGATGAGGGGCAGAAGCCCGTCGACGTAGGTGCCTCGCAGCTTCTCGAGCTCCCGGTACCGCAGCAACGACTCGACGATCGGGTGCTCTTCGGCGAGCTTGGAGAGTACCGAGGCATCCGTCGACGCGGCACCCTTGGATGTCTTCTTCAAAACGGGAAGCCCGAGCTTGTCGAAAAGAATCTCGCGCAGCTGGTTGGTCGAGTTGATGTTGAACACCGCGCCGGCCTCTTCGTGGATCGTGGCCTCGAGATCGCCAAGCTCAGCGCGAAGATCAATACCGAGGCCTTCGAGGTAGGGCCGGTCGATCGCTATGCCGCGCTCCTCCATGGCCAGCAGGACCGGCACCAACGGCAATTCGATGTCGTCGAACAGAGACGTCGCCGAGCGTTCTTCCATCTCGGTCTTCAGCGGATCAACGAGGAGGCGGGCGGCAGCCACCCTTCGACCCGCCTGGTCGAGATCGACGGCGGTCTGATCGAAGTCCAGCACGCCCTGCCCGGCATCCGGCCCTCGGTCGGGCGATTCGACCTCAACGCCGAGATACCGCTCGGCTACCTCAGGAAGGCCATATCCCCGCCCGGTCGGGTTGATCACATACGCCGCCAATGCCGAATCGAATTCGGGAGTGTCGAACTCGATGTCGTAGTCGATGAGGGCCCGCATCAAGGCCTTCGTGCCGTGTGCGCACCAATGTTCCATCGTCCATCCGGCCGGGATGTCCGCCAACGGCACATACCACGCGTCGTGCGGCGTGGCGGCCACCACGAGCCCCATCGGCACTCCTGCTTCGGTGACGACGTCGACCGCCCGTGGGGCAGACAATTCCTCGATGGCGTCGACGCCGGCGGTCCGTACCGTGACTTCGAGGACCTCACCAACGGGCGCTGCATAGGAAGGGTGAACCGCAACGAGGTCGTCCCAGAGAGTGGCGAACTCCAGGCGCTCGAACAGCTCCTTGAGCTCGGCCTCGTCCCAATCGGTCCACTCCAACTCCTCCGCGCTACGGTCGAGCTCCAAGTCGGCGACGAGGGTCATGAGGCGTCGGTTGAGAAACACCTGCTCGCGGGCTGCGGCGAGGTTCTCCGAGAGCTTCGGTGTCTGGTCCTCGACCGCTTCGAATACGCCTTCGAGCGATCCATATTGGTTGAGGAGCTTGGAGGCTGTCTTCTCTCCCACGCCGGGGACTCCGGGGAGATTGTCCGACGTGTCGCCGCGCATTGCTGCGTATTCGACATATTGATTCGGGCGAATCCCGTACTTCGTCGTAATCCATCCCTCGTCGGCCAGGACGGTGTCGGTGATGCCCCTCATCGTGTACAAGACCTTGACTCGTTCATCGACGAGTTGGAAGCTGTCGCGGTCTCCCGTGACGACGAGTACGTCCCACCCGTCAGCGGCAGCGCTCTTGGCCATCGTGGCGATGACGTCGTCGGCCTCAAAGCCCTCCTCGCGAAACTGGTGGATGCCCAGGGCGGCGAGTATGTCGTCGATCAGGGGCAGCTGGCTGGAAAACACGTCTGGTGTCTTCTCCCTCTGTGCCTTGTATTCGGGGAACTGCTCCGTCCGGAACGTCTGCCTCCCCACGTCCCAGGCGACCGCAAGTCGGTCGGGGTGATGGTCTCCGATGAGCTTGATGAGCATCCGCATGAAGCCGTACGTGGCGTTCGTCACTTGACCCGACGTCGTAGCCAGATCCTGGGGCAGGGCGTAGAAGGCCCGATACGCCAGCGAGTGTCCATCGAGCAGGGCAAGGGTCGGCATGGGGGCAGTGTAGAGAGGCCGGATGTTCGTGCCGTCAGGCAGAAGGGAGCTTGGCAAGCAGCGCGATCCGCTTCGCTTCGGCCTTGGCGCGCCGAGCATGAACATCGGCGAGAGCCCGCTCGAAGCGCTCGACGTCCTGAGCGGAGTCGTAGGCAAATGCACGGTCGTCGGCGTTTCCCAGCGCAGCATCGCGTTGGGCGTCATCGTTGATATGCCGATGGTAGGACAGCTCTTCGCGCACCAGATTCTCTTCGACCGCCAGTGCCGCCAATTGATCGTTGATTCGCAGGATGCGCCGCTCTAGCCGGCCCGCCATCCCAGGCCTCCCGTATCGACCAGTCATCTCGTTGGCTGGTACCGGGAGTGGGACTCGAACCCACACGTCCTTACGGACAACGGATTTTGAGTCCGTCGCGTCTACCATTCCGCCATCCCGGCCAGATTGGATGCCGCAGGATATCAGACGGGTGGCACGGGTTTTTGAGAGGAATCCGCCAATTCTCGTCCGGGCCGGTAAAGTGTGCATGCAACGGCCACTTGCCCGGACTGTTTCGCCGATCCCCACTCCCCCCACTCCCTAGGACGAGACGGTCATCCAAACGGGTAGGTGGTCGTTGCGCGTTTCCCTCACGAGAGCGCCGCGATGAACGCCTCCGTGTCGGCGCGGAGTGAGTCGGCAGCCGCTCGCGAAGATGGAGCGTCGAGGACCTTGCGCACCAGCGCGCTCCCCACGATGATGCCATCGGCGTGCGATGCAACGGCCCGGGCTTGATCAGGGGTTGAGATGCCAACGCCCAAAACCAGGGGAACATCGGTGACCGCTCTGACTCGCGACGACAGCTCGACGGCTCGCGAACTGGCTTTGGTACGTTCGCCCGTGACCCCTACCTCCGCCACCCCGTAGATGAAGACCGGTTGTGCCGCTGCCACGCGCAGGATCCGATCGTCGGTGGTTGTCGGCGCCACGAACAGAACCATCCCCAATCCGGCGTGTTCCAGGGAGCTCTGGATCGGTCCAGCCTCTTCGAGCGGCAGATCCGCCACAATCACGCCACTGGCTCCCGCTCCGGCAACATCGGCGGCGAAACGCTCCAGACCGACCTGCATCACGACATTGGTATACGTCATGATCAACGCCGGTTTCCCGGTCGTGGTGACGACCTGATTGGCCACGTCGAGACCCGTCGCGAAGTCGGTGCCCGCGGCCAAGGCTCGATGCCCGGCCTCTTGGATCGTGGGCCCGTCCATCAGCGGATCGGAATAGGGAATTCCGATTTCGAAGGCATCGGCTCCGCTCATGGCCCCGAACATCTTCGGCGAAGACGCCGGATCGGGCAGCCCGGCCGTCATGAAGGGAAGAAATGCCGTTCGCCCTTCCTTCCGCACGGTTTGAAAGAGCTCGACCAGCCGGTCTTGGCTCATCCGCGGAGCCCGATGATCTGCTGCACATCCTTGTCGCCTCGCCCGGACAGGTTGATCAGGACAGTCTTGCCGGCCAAACCGGCGGCTTCTTTGGCAACCCAGGCAACCGCGTGAGCGGACTCCAGGGCCGGAATGATCCCTTCGGTCTGCGCCAAGAGGTCGACGGCATCCAACGCCTCCTGGTCGGTGATCGACACGTACCGGGCGATGCCCGACTCCGCGAAATATGCGTGCTCAGGCCCAACACCCGGATAGTCGAGGCCTGCCGATACCGAATGTGCTTCCACGACTTGGCCATCGGCGTCCTGGAGAAGGTACGTCCTGCTTCCGTGCAGCACCCCCGGGCTCCCCGCACCTATCGATGCCCCATGAGCGCCCGAGGCGAGACCGTGGCCGCCGGCTTCCACCCCGACGAGGTCAACTCCTTTGTCGGCGAAGGGGTAGAAGATCCCGATGGCGTTCGATCCGCCACCAACGCACGCAACCACGGTGTCGGGCAGCTCGTCTTCGAGTTGGTCGAGGCACTCGTCGCCAATCACACGCTGAAACTCTCGGACCATCCACGGAAACGGGTGCGGCCCCACGACCGAGCCGATGATGTAGTGGGTGGATTCCACGGTGGTCACCCAGGCGCGCATCGCCTCATTGACGGCGTCCTTGAGCGTTCCGGCCCCACTGGTCACCGGGATCACCTCCGTCCCGAGGAGCTTCATCCGGAACACGTTGAGTGCTTGGCGCTCGATGTCTACCTCGCCCATGAACACCTGGCAGTCGAGTCCCAGATACGCAGCGGCGGTCGCCGTTGCCACCCCATGTTGGCCTGCACCGGTTTCGGCGATGATCCGTTTCTTGCCCATGGCCTGGCACAGCAATCCTTGGCCAAGAGCGTTGTTGATCTTGTGAGCGCCGGTGTGGGCGAGATCCTCGCGTTTGAGGAGCACGTTCACGCCGAGCCGATCGCTCAGCCGGTCAGCCCTGTGAAGCGACGTTGGTCGCCCCACGTAGGTTCGCAGGAGGTCGTGGAAACGGCTCACGAAAGCTTCATCAGACCACGCCTTCTCAAAGGCTCGCTCGAGATCATCGAGGGCCGGTATGAGAGTCTCGGGGGCAAAACGGCCACCAAAATCCCCAAATCGCCCTCGATCGTCCGGCCGTTCGAGTTTGGTCATGTGTTTGCCCTCTCGATGAATGCGCGGACCAGATTGCGGTCCTTCTTCCCTGGAGACGATTCGACACCCGACGAGACATCGACGCCGTCTGGTCGGGCCAGCGTAACCGCCTCAGCGACCGTATCCGGAGTCAACCCGCCAGCCAGGACGAACGGGCGCTGCATACCGCGAACGAGCGACCAGTCGAATGGCCGCCCGGTGCCGCCGTGCGCTCCGGCTACGTCCGTGTCGGTGAGAATCATCTGGTCGCGGGGTATGCCTTCGATCGCCGGTCGTTCGCATCCCACCTTGACCGGCCTGAGCACCGCCAATCCGCCTTTGCGGGCAGCGGCAGCCGTTTGGGGTGCGGCGAGACCGTATGGCTGGACTCCGGTCACACCGATTTCGGCAGCGAGTTCGAGCACGCGGTCCGGCTCGCCGTCGTCGGTCAGCAGGTACGACTCGATGTCGATCGCCGCAACGATGGTGCGAGCCTGCTCGGGCGAAACTCTGCGCGGCGAGTCAGCCATGACGACCCCGATCGCGCTCGCCCCTTCCGCTTGCGCCATCCTGGCGGCGTCCCGGTCGGTGATCCCGCAGATCTTCACCCACATCAGCGAAACGACTCGATGAGGGCCCCCGGATCGTCGGCCCGGACGAGCGCTTCTCCCACCAAGATGGCGTCGTAGCCGGCGTCCCGCATTCGCTTGGCGTCTGCCGGCGACCAGACGCCACTCTCGGCGACTCCCAGAACGTCGTCCCCCATGAGGGGACGGAGGGTTTCGGCGGTGGTGAGATCGACCTGGAACGTCGACAGATCGCGATTGTTGACGCCGATGACGGACGCCCCCGATCGGAGGGCCCGTTCGAGTTCATCGCCGTCGTGCGCCTCGACCAGGGCAACCATACCGAGCGATTCAGCCTCTTGACGGAGCATGAGCAATTGGGCGTCGTCGAGGATCGACGCTATCAAGAGCACGGCGGCAGCACCCCAGGCGCGCGCCTGCCACACCTGTACAGGGTGAACGACGAAATCCTTACGCAGCACCGGCACCGTGACAGAGTCGGCGACCTCGATGAGGTCTTGGGGCGACCCCTCGAAGAAATGTCGTTCGGTGAGGACCGAAATCGCCGCAGCCCCGCCGGCGGTGTAGCGGGCTGCCCACGTACTCGGATCGAGCGTTCGGTCGATGTCGCCGCGACTCGGCGACCGCCGCTTCACTTCGGCGATCACCGAAAGGCCGGGGCCACGCAGCGCGTCGGCGAATGACGGCGGGTGATCGCTGCGGGCATCGACGGCGCGCCGGACCTCGTCGAATGATTCGATCTGGGTAGGTAGGTCCTCCCGGATGCGGGCAACGATTTCGTCGAGCATCGAACCATGGTACGCAGGACAGCCGACAGACCAGACAACCGAGTGCCCCTTGGTCGGCGACCGTGTCCCGATACGGGATTTCATGAGTCAGCGAAGGTCACCGCAGGTAGTTCGGCCACCGTGCCGGTGGTGGTCCCGCCGTCCCAACGAATTTCCACTTCGGCGCCCACCTCGACCTCCCGTCGGAGCAGGGCCAGGCCCACCGGAGCGCGCAGCTCCAGCGATTCCGTCGGCGAGGTGAGGAGGCCGACCGCTTTGCCTGCCGCCAACAGCTCCGCCCCACTCGGCGGCAAGACATTGGACCCCACCCTGATGGCCACCAGCCTTCGGTTGACGTGGCCCCGGCTGTCGATCCGTGCGACCAGCTCCTGGCCGAGATAACACCCCTTGGTGAACGACACCGCGCTCGGAACAAGGCCGGTCTCCTGAGGAATGGTTTTTTCGTCGATATCGATGCCCATCACTGCGTCGCCGGTTTCGACGCGGAGTGCGTCGGCAGCGACGGATCCCGCCATCGGAAGCGTGTCGAGGTCGGCGGGGCCGGCCACGGCAAACCGCCCAATGCCGTCGACGAGAGGAAGGTTGGCGACGATGGTGTCTGCCCGCCGGACCCAGCCATCAGGGGGGTCGATTCCTGCCGCGGCCAAGTCGACGCCGGCGGTAGGGCCAATCACCGCACGAACCGCAGTGACCACCTCGTCGATCTCGACCTGGACTCGCAGCAGGAAACGGCGCAGCTCGCGAGCGGCCACTTCTCCGTACCCGCGGTCGGCCAAGAGAACACATTCGTTGGCGCCGCGCAGCACCCACAACACTGCCGTCAGCTTGCCTTGCGGCTGGAGAAGGAAACTTCTGGCGACCGAGCCGTCGTCCATGGCGACGATATCCTGGCTGAGGATGCCATCGAGAAACGAGATGGCGTCCGGCCCGCGTACGGCCACCATCTCGTACCGACCCTCGACGACAGCCGAGGCAGAGTGGAGGGCCACGTACTCGGCCGTGGTGTCGCCGTAGCTGGATACCATCACGACGCTGCCGCTACCGCGGAGATGGCGGCCGCTGCCTTGTTCATGGTCTCCTCGTACTCGAACGAAGGGTCGCTGTCGGCGACAAGGCCCGCACCTGCCTGGACCCAGGCCTGTCCGTCGGCGATCACAACAGCCCGCAGGCATATGGCGGTGTCGACGTTGCCGGACAAGTCGAGATATCCGACGGCCCCCGCGTATGGCCCACGGGCGACCGGCTCCAATTCGTCGATGATTTCCATCGCCCTCACCTTGGGGGCTCCGGACACTGTTCCGTGAGGAAAGGTGGCTCTGAGGACGTCGACCCCGGAGACCCCCGGGCGAAGGGAGCCACTGACCTGGGAAACGATGTGCATGACATGGCTATAGCGCTCGATGATCATCAGATCGTCCACCTCTACCGAGCCAAACTCACAGACGCGACCAACGTCATTGCGAGCGAGATCGATGAGCATCACGTGTTCCGCTCGTTCCTTGGGATCCGCCAGGAGCTCCTCGGCCAGGGCGTTGTCTTCTTCGACGGAAAATCCGCGTGGACGTGTGCCGGCAATGGGCCGCGAATAGACACGTCCGTCGCGAACGCGGGTCATCAGCTCCGGTGAGGCACCGGTCATGGTGATGCGGCGGTGCCGCAAGAACGTCATGAATGGGCTTGGGTTGATCACGCGCAGTGCGCGGTACACGCCGAATGGATCCCCCGCGAAGGGGACCGCCAGCCGTTGAGACAGCACGATCTGGAATGCGTCCCCGGCCAGGATGTAGTCCTTGGCAACATGGACAGCCGCCTCGAACTCGGCACGGTCGAGCGTCGAGGCGATGGGGTCGCTGCCTGTGCCACCCGCCGGAACCGGAGCCGGAACATATCCGAGCGGAGATCCCAACACCGCAACATCATCACGGAGCGCGGCCAGTGCCGCATCGTATTGAGCACCCGGCTCGGCACCGACGTAGACATTCCTCAGCAAGATGATCGTCTGCCGGAACCGGTCGAGCGCGGCGAGGGCGCCGACGAATTGCCACAACATCTCAGGAAGCTTCCGATCATCGTCTGGCTGATCGGGCAAGGTTTCGACATAGCGCACGGCGTCGTATCCGAGGTAGCCAACGGCGCCGGAATGAAGGGGGGGCATACCGGGAAGGTCGGGAATCGTGTATGTGGCCAAGGCCCGCTCGAGGACGGTGAGCGGGTCCCCACTGAGGTCGAACGCCAGCGGCACCTCGCCTTCCACAGAGCAGCGGCCGTCGTCGGAAACCAACGTGAAGGCCGGCTCCCAGCCGATGAAGCTCCACCGCGCCCACGACTCGCCGCCTTCGACCGATTCGAGCAAGAACCCTTCGGCGTCTCCGACGAGCTTCTGGAAGGCCGAGACCGGGGTCTCACGATCCGCCAGCACCTCGAGAGCGAGAGGGACGACTCCGTGTTCGGCGGCAAGCGCGATGAACTCGTCGCGGGTGAGGGAAGGTCGCATGGGGAGAAAGCGTAGCGGCGGTCGATTACTGCCAGGAGTCAGATCGCGGTGAGCCGGTCCAAGATCGGGATCTCCTCCATCACGTCGATCACCCATGAGGAAAGACGGAACAACTGGTTGGTGATCATCAGCACGCCGAACCCCGCCAGCAGGGCGCCAGAAAGTATGTTGATCGGTCGCAGATGGCGGCGGAGAAACGCCATCGTCGACATGGCTCGGTTGACGGCGAGGCCGGCAATGATGAACGGAATCCCCAGACCCAGTGAGTACGCAAGGAGCAACACAGCTCCCTGGCCGACCGTTTCTTGGGTGCCCGCCAGCGCCAAGATACCGCCCAGAACAGGCCCGATGCACGGCGTCCATCCGAAGCCGAAGGCCAATCCCATCACGAGCGGGGCGGCTTGCCCGAATCGGCTGGGCCTGACATCGACCCGACGCTCCCGCATGAGATTCTGGAGCCAGTTCGCGTTGGTGAGAGCTGCCACGAGAATGGTCAAGCCAAAGATCAGGACGACCCAGCCGGCGATCACCGACCCGGTGGTGATGAGCGCGCCGATCCGGGTGGCGAGGACGCCCAGCATCACAAAGACGATCGTGAACCCGGTGACGAACAATCCGGTGGCCCACAGCATCCGGCGCGACGAGCCCTCTCCTGCCTGCAACTCTGCAACCGAGTAACCGGACATCAGGGACAAATAGCCCGGAAGCAACGGCAGCACGCACGGCGAGATGAACGACAAGGCGCCGAACAACATTGCCGTCGCCAATGAAACGACGGAAAGAGAATCCACCAGATCAGTTTGGCGCACCGACCGGTTTGTGCGAAGTCACGTCGGTCACTTTGTCGTGTACGCGACAGTTGGCGAGGGAGCCACCGTCCGATGACGGGCAAAGTCGACGACGAAGAAAGCGAGTCGCACGAGCAACAGCACGCCGATCCCCCACCACACCGTGGACAACGATTGTGGTTCCACAACGAGGTAGTAGCCGATGGTCGCCGCGCCGGCCACCACCGTCGAGACGGTCAGCAGCCGAAATCGCGAAGCGCCGATATAGAGGCCGTCTCCGATGAAGACCAGCGCACCGATCGGCTGCAAGGCCACCAGCAGCGGCAACGCCGATCGGATCTCGGCTGCCGTCGCCCCAGTCGCTCCAAACCACGCCGGCACGACGGGAAGGAGGGCCGCGAAGAGAGCCGCGATCACAAACCCGACCAGTACCGACCAGCCGGCCAGGCGGTAGGTCAACGCGGTCAGTTGCTTGTTGTCGCCCTGCCCGACCAGCCGGCCGACCAGAGCCTGAGCAGCCACCGCCAGGGCGTCGAGGATGAGAGCCGTCAGCAGCCACAGCTGGGAGACCACCTGATGCCCGGCCACGATCGCCACTCCTGCTCGTGCTGCGACGGCGGTGGCGAAAGTGAGTGCGCCAAGCAATGCCATCGTCCGCAGCGTCAGATCGCGCCCAACCCGGAGCATGCGAGGAAGCAGCGTGCGCGCCTCGCTCACACCCGCCCAGTCTCGCCACAGAAGAGCCCCGAACCATCCGGCTCCGATCCATTGAGCGATCGTTGTCGCAACGGCGGCTCCCGCAAGACCCCAGCCGACCACAAAGATCAGTATGGGATCGAGGACCAAGTTCACCAGATTGAACGCCAGTGTTATCCGGAGAGGCGTGGCCGTGTCCTGGCGACCTCGGAAGGCGCCGTGGCCCACCAGCATCAGGAGCACTGCCGGCGCGGCGAACGCTCGGATGCGCAGATAGGCCAGCGCATCGGCTTGGGCGGCTTCGGGGGTCTGCATCACGTCGAGCAGCCACGGCCCGCCGGTCTGAAGCACGATGAATGCCGACAGTCCGAGCAGACCGGCCAAGATCGCCGCTGCGCTGATCACCCGCTTGGCCTCCGCAGGCTCCCCCGCCGCCTCGGCTCCAGCGACGAGCGGAGTAGTGCCGTAGGCGAGGAAATTGAAGAGAAAGAACACCACGCCGAAGATGGCCGCATTCACGGCCAATGCAGCCAGGGCTGTGTCACCGATCCGCCCGACGAACGCCGTATCGACGAGAGAGACCAGCGGATCAGCCGCCAACGATCCGAGGGCGGGAAGAGCCAGCCGAAGAATCTCGCGGTTCACGCCGGCTCCGCTCACACCATCTTGTCGGGATACGGGCACAAGTCTGACAAGTAGCAGTCGCCACAGCGGGGACGCCGCGCATTGCACACGTCGCGCCCGAATTGGATCATTCGCATGGAAAGCTTCGACCATTGACCTTTCGCGAAGAGCGCCTTGAGGTCGCTCTCGATCTTCACGGGGTCGGTCTCGGAGGTGAGGCCAAGCCGCTGCGACACCCTGCGCACGTGGGTATCGACCGCAATTGCCGGCGCTCCCCATGCCTCAGCCAGCACCACGCTCGCCGTCTTGCGGCCAACGCCTTTCAGCGTGACCAAATCCTCCATTGACTCGGGCACCCGTCCGT
This sequence comes from Acidimicrobiia bacterium, assembly GCA_041577335.1. Taxonomy (GTDB): domain Bacteria; phylum Actinomycetota; class Acidimicrobiia; order Spongiisociales; family JAENVV01; genus JBFGJH01. The sequence goes on from JBFGJH010000020.1 coordinate 38,018, forward strand.
CGAACCGACTGCACACATCCTGAGCCAGTTCAATGATGGAGCGGGTCTTCTGCCGATAGAAGCCCGTCGAGAAGATCAGCTCTTCGACCTCGACCGGATCGGCGGAGGCCAACGAAGCGGGGTCGGGAAAGCGAGCGAACAACTCCGGCGTTGCTCGATTGACATTCTCGTCGGTGGTCTGGGCAGAGATGACCGTGGCAATGAGGAGCTGCCACGGTTCGTCGTAGTCCAGGGCGGTGCCTATGTCGGGATAGCGCCGCTTCCACCGCTGCGCCAGCTTGGCGGCAAGCGCCCGGTCTTCGCTGGACGGATCTTCTCCGGATGCCCGGGAATAGCCGGTCGCCATGCCTCACTCCTTTGGGAGCCGGGATGCTACCGCCGCAACAAAGAACGAGCGCCGGCTACCCGGCACACGACAGCCACCGCTAGGGTGCCGCCGGTGAACCTGATGTCAGCTCTCGAGCACCTCGCCACCGTCGAGGGACAACTGGTGAAAGTGGATCGCTTTCTCAATCACCGTGTCCTCCCGTCGGTCCTGAGGGATGTTGGTGAACGTCTGGCTGCTGCGATCGGCTCCTCCGTCGACCTGATCGTCACCGCCGAAGCGTCGGGCATTCCTCCCGCGGCGGCCGCGGCAGCAGCGTTGGACATCCCGTACATCTACGCCAAGAAGTATGTGGGCTCGGCACAGCGGTATACATTCGGGCGTGAGGTTGCCTCCCCTACCAAAGGAACCGAATACCGGGTGGAGATCGCCCGCCATCTTCTCGAGCCGGGACTGCGAGTGGCCATCGTCGACGACTTCCTTTCCCAGGGCCGCACCGCCAACGCGCTCGGAGAAATCGTCGAGGAGGCAGGCAGCACCGTCGAGGGAATGTTTTTCGTCATCGAAAAGGCTTTCGTCGGCGGACGGGCGATGCTGGCCGACCACGGCTGGCCCATCCACTCCCTCGTGGTGATTCAGGCAATCGACACGGGCGAAATCACCTATGCCTGACATCGGCCCCTTGGTGGATGCAGTCCGTAGGAAATACGACGACGAGTGTTTCGCCTGTGGGCGAGCAAATCCGCACGGCATGCACCTCGATGGCTTCGAGCTCGATGCCAACGGTACGGTGTCCGCCCGATTTCAGCCTCGACCGGAGTACCGGGGAACGCTTGGAGTGCTCCACGGTGGGATCGCCGCAACGGCGCTCGATGAAGTGATGGTGTGGGCTGGAATCCTCAATTTGGGAGTCATGTCCGTCACGGGGACGCTCGACCTGCGGTACTCCGGAACCGCCGAGGTGAGCGACCATTTCACTGCATCTGCATGGATCGAAGAGCAACGAGGTCGGCGACTGCTCGTTGCGGGTGCGCTGACGGCCCAGGGCACCGCCAAGCCATCGGTGACAGCATCTGGCCTTTATCTGATATCGGCGGATGTCTCCGACCTGTTGGCGGATGACACCTGAACCACGTCAGTAGTCTTGGGGCTCCTTGACCGACGCGGAAGGTTGCCATGGCAGAGTTCGACGTAGACGCAATGATCGCCCGTTTCCGAGAGCGAGCCGATGCCGTACGTGACCGCGGGCTTCCCCCGGTTGCCGGCGCTGAGCGTCAGCGATTCATCGAACAAGCAGAGCGTGACTACACGGACTTCATGCTGGTCTCCAACGCCACCTGGAGAACCGAGCAGGGAACTCTCATCCTCGAGATACCGCTTGCGGGAACCGACGAGTAGCCAACCTGGCCGAGGCGTTTGGCTAACGAGCCGAGTCGATCCTCCGTCTGATGACGGCAGCGATTCGAATCAGCGCAATGAAGGCAAAGATGATGAGCATCAGCACCACCGACAGTTCCACGGCGCGCAGATAGCTCATGTCGCAGCCGCCGAGACCTCCCGGGCACAATCCGTAGCCGGTCTCACCCGACGCGAGATTTATCAGGACGATCAGCGGCACCGAGGCGACAACGAGCGCCAAGAAGCTGACTGCGAAAAAGAGAAGCCTGAAGTAGACCATTGCGGCTCTCAGGATAGGTCGGGTTGGCAGTGAATCGGTCTATCTCCCAAGACGTATACCCTGGTGGCGTGCACCAGAACCTGCTGATCGTCTCCGGCAAAGGCGGTGTTGGTAAATCTGCGGTTGCAGCTGCGTTGGCCATCGCCGCAGCACGGCGCGGCCGAAGGGTCCTTGCGATCGGCATGACCGACAACGGGCTCGCCGCCCACCTCGGGGTCGACACGCTCGTCTATCGCCCCAAGGAGGTGCGTCCGGGACTCCACGGCATGGTCATCGATCGGCCGGCGGCGCTCGACGAATACCTGCGCCTGCAACTGGGGGTTCCCAAGGTCACCCGCATTGGGCCCATCGCCCGCGCATTCGATGCGCTCGCTTCGGCTGCGCCGGGCATCCGAGAAATCGTCACCATGGGAAAGGTCCTGTACGAGGCCCGCACCAATGCGTGGGATCTGGTCGTCGCCGACGCACCTCCCACCGGCCAGATCGGGTCGCATCTCCGAGCGCCACGGACCGTCTCGGAGTTGGTCGGCGCCGGCAAGGTCCGCGAACAGGTGCGGTGGATGCACGACTACACAGCAGACCCGGCGCTCACCGGACTGATCCTCGTCACGCTCGCCGAAGAGCTGCCCGTGATTGAAACGGAGGAAACTCTGGCATGGCTGGAGACGGAGGATCTGGTCACGGTTCGGGCAGTGCTGACCAATCGGGTTCTAGCCCCCCTCGGGGCTCCTGTGCCCGCCGACACGAGCCGGCCCGTCGGTGCCGCCGCTGCATTGCACGACGGCATCTACGCCGAACAGCAACGCTGGCTGGAGGAGTTGCCCGACGGGCTCCACATACCTTTCCTGTTCGGCGCAACAGGTCCTCGCGAAGTCGCCGAACGGCTCGCCGATGAGGTGGCGGCAATATGAGCCTGCCCCTTCTCGTGACCGGCGCCGGAGGGGTCGGCAAGACCACCATCTCGGCGGCTCTTGCCATTCGAGCAGCCGAGGCGGGCCTCGACACGCTGGTACTCACCGTGGATCCTGCCAAGCGCCTCGCTTCGGCGCTGGGGCTCGAGCACATCGGAGGCGAGCCCACCGCCAATCCCGAGCTGCCCACCCTATCTGCCGCCATGCTCGACTCCGCCTCCTCGTGGGCTGAGATCGCCCGGCGCCATGCACGACCCGACGTAGCCGAGCGCTTGGTGAACAACGAGTTCTTCGCGACGATCACGCGTCATTTCCCGGCGAGCCAGTCGTATGCCGCCGCCGAGAAGATGGCCGACTACCTCGATACGAATCGCTGGGACGTCGTCGTGGTCGACACGCCGCCGTCAGCAGGTGGCATCGAGTTCTTCACGGCCCCGACCGAACTGACGGATCTCATCGGTGGACGGCTGTTTCGGTGGATCACCGGTGGCAGCATCCCGGGACGGAGGGAGCTGTTCAATCTCGCCGCCCGGCCTGCTCTGCGAATCGTCGACACCGCCCTCGGCTCCGACCTCCTCGAGCGAGTGGCCTCGTTTCTGTTTGACCTGCGCACAACCTACGACGGCCTCAGCAAGCGCGCAGTCGAAATCGAACGTCACTACCGCCGGGCGGTGTCCTTGGTTGTTACGACCGCCGATCCTGCGCCGGTCGCCGAGGCTGCCCGCTTCTTCCGTGCCCTTCCCGAAGTGGCACGGCCGCCCCGGGCCGTCGTCTTCAACCGGGCTTTGCCGTCGGAATGGGAGCGCGCCCAGCCGCCGCGCGGCGTCCACCCGGCTCTGGCGGCGAACCTGGAAGCGTGGTCACGCGAAGCACATCGCCAAGCTCGAGTCATGGCTGAGTTTGCGGCACGCTACGAGACAACGGTGGCAAAGGTTCCATGGGAGCCGGTTGCACCGACATCGTTGAAGCTGCTCTCCGAGTTGGTCGACGGCGTCCCCGGCCTCCAACCGGAGAATCTCACGCTCACCTGAGACGGCAGGGGACGCCTACAGAATGGCGTGCTCACCGAACAACTCGCGGAGTTCGGCGTAGAGCGCAGTGCGGGGCGCCACCCGATGATCGTCACCGATCTTGACGACCTTGTGCCCGCCGTCGGTTGTCATGTGCAACAGAACCGGCGTATCGCCAGGATGGTTGATGAGAACGGCCTTCAATCGCTTCACCGTGTCGGATGACAGGAGACGAGCCGGTACCTCCAGCCGCACGACGTCTGCCGGGCGCAGCGTCGGCTCCCTGATCTCGGCCGCAACGATCTTGATGTCATCGCCCCGATTGTCAGCGCGTCCTTTCACGGTGACGATCGCATCCTCTTGCACGAGCGGGCCATATTGTTCGGTGACCTTGGGAAAGCAGAGCACCTCGACCGAGCCGTCGAGATCCTCCAGCTCAAAAAAGATCATCGGCTCACCCTTGCGCGTGAAGCGCCGGTTGATGGAACCAACGAGACCGCCCACCGTAACCTTGCTGCCGTCGGACGTTTCCGACAGATTCGAGATCGTCGTGGTGGTGGCCGCCCGCAATGCGCGCTCCACACCGAGCAGAGGGTGATCGGAGATGTAGAGGCCAAGCATCTCCTTCTCGAACGCCAGCCGTGTCTTCTTGTCCCATTCCAGATCGGAGATCTCCGGAAGCGCCAAGTCCACTTCGCCGTCGTCGCCGCCAAAGAGCGAGAACTGGCCGATCTCTTCGTTGCGCCGCCGCGTCAGCGTGGACTCGAGGATGCTCTCGAACGACAACAACAGGCCCTTGCGGGCATACCCGAGCGAGTCGAAAGCGCCCGCCTTGATCAGTGACTCCAGCGCGCGCTTGTTGAGCACTGATACATCGACGCGATTCACGAAGTCGACGAAGTCCGTGAATGAGCCGTCGGCACGCGACTCCAGAATCTTCTCGACGACGCCCTCGCCGACGTTCCGGATCGCGGACAGGCCGAACAGGATCGTTCCATCCTGAGCGACGAAGTCCATGAACGAGTGATTGATGTCCGGAACGATCACCTGGATGTCCATGCTCCGGCACTCCGACAGGTACAGCGCCGTCCGGTCTTTGTCGCGCTTGGTCGATGTGAGCAGCGCCGCCATGAACTCCGCCGGATAGTGAGCCTTCAAATAGGCGGTTTGGAACGCCAGATAGGCATAGGCGGCACTATGCGACTTGTTGAATCCGTAGCCGGCAAAAGGCTCGATAGAGTCCCAGAGGTCGCGGCCCAGCTTCTCCCCATGACCCTGGGCGATACACCCATCAACGAACTTCTGCTTCTCGGCGTTCATGATGGACTTGACCTTCTTGCCCATCGCCTTGCGCAGCAGATCGGCCTCTGCCATCGAGTAGCCCGCCATCTCTTGGGCGACCTGCATGACCTGTTCCTGGTACACGATGATGCCGTAGGTCGGTTCGAGGAAGCGGTGAATCGCCGGGTGGGGGTAGTCGACTTCTTGGCGCCCGTTCTTGCGATCGGCATAGTTGTAGTGCATGTTCTGGCCCATCGGTCCAGGCCGGAACAAGGCGTTGACGGCGACGATGTCGTCGAATGTCTCCGGCTGGAGGCTCCGGATGAGGCTTCGCATCGAAGAGCCTTCGAGTTGGAATACCCCGATCGTGTCGCAGCGCCGCAACAACTCGAATGTCGCCGGGTCGTCGAGCGGCACGTTGTCGATGTCCACCCGCTCGCCTGTTCGGTGCTCGACGAGCTCGAGACAGCGCTCGATGATCGACAGGGTGCGGAGACCCAAGAAATCCATCTTGAGCAGCCCGAGCCCTTCGACCGCCCCCATCTCATATTGGGTGACGATCTCGGTGCCCTCGCCCTTTTGCTGAATGGGAATGAGCTCAGCGACCGGTTGCGGTGAAATGACGACTGCCGCCGCGTGAATGCTGTCCTGGCGGCGGAGGCCCTCTAGCCCTCGTGCCGTATCGACGACCCGCTCCACGTCGGGGTCGGAAGAATATGCCGTGCGGAGCTCGGCAGCGTTGGAATAGAAGTCCTTGAGCGTCGGGTCGCCCTCCGGGTCGGGAGCAGCAAGGCACTGGTCGAGTGTGGCTTCCTTGCCGAGAATCGCCGACGGCATCATCTTGGCGACGCGATCGCCGACTCCATACGGATACCCGAGCACCCGCGCTGCGTCCCGAATCGCTTGGCGGCCCTTGATGGTGGAAAAGGTGATGATCTGGGCGACGTGATCCGACCCGTATTTCTCGGCTGCATAGCGGATGACGTCGCTGCGATACCGCTCATCGAAGTCCATGTCGATGTCGGGCATCTCCTTGCGGCCCGGGTTGAGAAAACGCTCGAAAATCAGGCCGTAGCGGAGGGGATCGAGGTGGGTGATTCCCAGGCAGTAGGCGACGATCGCGCCCGCCGCACTGCCTCGACCAGGCCCGGTGCGGATCCCCTGCTCGTTGGCAAATCGAATCAGATCCCACACGATGAGGAAGTACGCAGGAAAGCCCATGTCGGCGATGATGCGCAACTCATGCTCGATCCGCTCGGTGACCTCCTCGGACAACATCGCGCCGTACCGTCGCTTGGCGCCCTCGTAGACAAGCTCTTTGAGGTACGACCCTTCGGAGTGGCCCGCAGGCACCGGGAATTCGGGTAGGAGAATCTGATCGAAGTCGAGTTTGATCTCCGACCGATCAGAGATCAACTCGGTGTTGTCGCATGCCCCCGGGTACAGATCCGATGGAAAAAGCTCGCGCATCTGTCGAGCCGTCTTCAACGAGAGCCCTCGCCCCTCGAAACGCAGTCGGTTCTCGTCATCGATGGTCGATCCGGTCTGGATGCACAACAGCACGTCATGTGCCTCGTGGTCCTCATCGGCGATGTAATGCGCATCGTTGGCCGCCAGGAGCGGGGCGTTGATCTTGCGGGAGATATCGACGAGGTCAGGCAGTATGCGGGCCTGCGCCTCGATCCCATGGTCGGCAATCTCGATGAAGAAGTTCTCGGGGCCGAAAATGTCCTGGTAGACCGACGCAGCAGCAACCGCTGCGTCGAAGTCGCGCACGACGCCGGCGTTCCCTTCCTCACGCGATGCGTCTGGGGCAAGCAACGAGGCAACCTGGCCCCCGAGACACCCGGAGGTGGCAATGATTCCTTCGTGATGCTGGGCCAACAGCTCGAGATCCATTCGCGGCTTGTAGTAGTAGCCCTCCAGGTAGCTGGCGGAGACGAGCCGCATCAGGTTCTCATAGCCCGTCTGATTCTCGGCGAGCAACGTCATGTGATAGCGACGGTTCTCCGCCCCGCGAGGTCGGTCAAATCGACTGCCTGTCGTGACGTACGCCTCGACGCCAACGATGGGCTTCACGCCCGCCTTCGTTGCCGCCTTGTAGAAATCGACCACTCCGTAGAGAACTCCGTGGTCGGTGATGGCCACCGCCGGCTGGCGGTCGGCCGCCACTGTTCTGACAACATCGGCGACTCGGGCAGCTCCATCCAACATGGAGAATTCGGTATGGAGATGGAGATGGGCAAACGAGTCCCGGGCCACGGACCCTCCGAGCGAATTACACGTGTGAGATTCGAACCATACCAGATCAGAGAAAGGCCACCAGCGCCAGAAGGGCCAGCCCAACCGACCCGGCGAGGATTGATTTCGCGGTCTCGCCCCTGCCCCCCCACGCCGCCCACATCGTGGTCACCGCCACTCCCGTGAACAATCCGCCGAGGTGGGCCTGCCAGGAGATGATCGGAAAGAACAGCGGAGCCGCGGCATTGATCGCCAGCAGAAACCCGAACTGACGGAGAAGCCCACGACCCGCCTGAGTCTTCCGTTGTCGCCAGCCCACGACGAGGAAGTATCCGAACAGCCCGAAGAGACCACCGGACGCCCCCACAACGGCGAAATAGCCACCAATCAGGTGTACCGTTGCGCCGCCTCCGATGACGGACGCCAGCCACAGCGTCACGAACGGCACGGAGCCGACCCCCCGCTCGATCGGCGGGCCCAGGATCCACAGTGCATAGCCGTTGAGAGCCAGGTGGAACAAGCTCCCATGGAGAAACGCGGTGGTCACCAGTCTCCAGAGCTCGTTGTTCTCGATACCCGTGGCAGTCTGGATGAGCGACGAGTCGAAGCCCACCACCATGATCTGGGCGAGGTAGCCAACGATGATCGCAATCAGGAGCCCTCGAGTGAATGGCGCGGCGGTGAGTGCGTTCATGTCGCGCACCCTGCGCACCTGGGTGGTGCCGACCGACTTGTGACACTCGGGGCAGCGTTGGCCTACCGACGCGTCGTAGGAACAGTCAGGGCAGATCGGGCGATCGCACTGCGAGCACCGCAAGCGGGTGCGACGGTCGGGGTGGCGATAACAAACCGGGGCTTCATCCATGGTCAGGCGATGCTACGAGGTTCTCAAGCCTGTGAGAACGTCGGCCAGATCCGAGGGAAGCTCGGCTTCGAGGGTCACGGCGGCACCGGTGAAAGGATCCACGAAGCCGAGCCGCAGCGCGTGCAGAAAGATTCGCGGCACCGATACGGGGTCGCGGCGCCCATAGACCGGGTCTCCGACGACCGGATGGCCGATCGACGCGAAGTGCACTCTGATCTGGTGGGTTCGGCCCGTTTCGAGCTCGACCTCCAACAGTGTCACGCCACCCAGGGCCTCGCGGAGCCGATAGTGGGTGCGCGCCGGG
>JBFGJH010000021.1:0-44520 GCA_041577335.1 Acidimicrobiia bacterium
AGGTCGAAGCCACGCCGTAGACGGGGCGCAGGTAGCCCGAGGCCTGCCTTGGGCTACTCCGTATCGCAGGGTGTGGCGAGGACGTGACCGTCCGGCGTGGCGAAGTCGGTGAACTGGCAGCCGTAGTCGTCGGCGGCGACGGCCACGGGATCCAGAACTACGTCACCGGCCGGCTTCACGCCGAACTCCACCCAGGCGGTCAGTTCCACGAAGGCGGTGACCAACTCGGTGGGCGTGAAGCCGCAGTGGTTCACACCACGGATGGCGCGCTGGACCAGATAGTCACTCTTGCCATGGTCGGCAACGTCCTGGGCATAGGCCACCTCGTTGTGGAACGGAACGAACAGGTCGCCGAGGTTGTGCAGCGAAAGGACTGGAACGTCGATGTCGCCCGTCACGACCGGGATCGGGTTGAGCGCAGCCGAACGTCGCAGCGCCTGCGAGCCGCGGATGCGAACCACCTCGTCGTTGAATGCCGCTTCGGCATCGCTGACGGCCGGATCCAGATCGAACTGATAGACCGTGTCACGGTTATCGGCAACGATGCCCGGCTCGCGGCTCACGGTGCCGTCGCCGACGCCGATGTCCCACAGGAAGTTGCCGGGACCCGATGCGAACGACGGGAACGTGTTCCAGAAGTACCAGGCCTCGTCAAAGTTGGGTCGGTCGCCTCCGGAGCGAAGTTCAACGAGCTGCTTGAACGACTCGCCGTTTTCGTTGAGGGCCACGGGCCAGCCGCCCGGGAACGCTTCGAGGTTGGCTTTGATCGTCGGGACATCCACGCCGATATACGTGAGGCCGTCGGTCTGGGGAAACGCCGACGTGCCGAGGCCAAGTTGCTGGCCGGCGACGTTGTAGTCGGCGAAGTAGTCGAACAGCGCGTAGTCGCCGACCACACCACAGATCGGCATGGCACCGTCGTATGCGTCATATTGCTCGATCGATCGTGCCGTTATGTGCCCACCCATCGACGCGCCGGTGATGTAGGTCGTGGTTGGTTCGCCGTAGTTGGCGGAGAAGTAATCGAGGAGGTTTTTGGTGTCTTTCACGCCGTCGCCGACGTTGTAGTCGTTGGACCGATAGGAGGATGCGGCCCACGCATAACCGCTGGGGACGAGGAAGTCGCGCAGAGGGTGACTGTCGACGGTGAGGGCCAAGCCTTCGCCCCTGAATCCGTGCGCCCACATCACCAGCGAGCCGTTCCAGTTCGAGGGGACCTCGATGCGATATCCGGCGCTGCGGTGCACGCCCCATTCGCGGGTGGAGTCTTCGAATCCGGCGATGGCATCAAAAGGCAGCTGTGCTTCGTCGACGTACCAATCGGGCTCGTCATACGTGTCTCGGTGTTCGTCGGCTCCCGCCGAGATCGCCGGGACCAGGGCCAAGATCATGATTGCGGCAAGCATCAGTGCAGAGCGTCGCATGGGTGGTTTCCTCTCCTCCATCTCCGTCAGGGACTTTACCCACAATCACGATACGCGTCAGTTCCACGACCCTGCGCAGTGAAGAGGGTCACGGGTGGTACCTTCCCGGTGGCATGGATGGTCAGAAACAGCGTCAGGCGTTGACGGCGGCCGAGCGGGCGTTGCGGTCGCTCGCCGAGGGCAACCACGGTTCTCGCTCGGTGGAGGCTGCCCGCAAGGCGGTTACCCTCGATCAGGTGGGATTGTTCACGGGACTGGAGCAAGCGGTCGCACGAGCCGTCGACGAAATCTCCGCAAGTGGATCGGTATCAGAAGGAACGCGACAGCAGCTGCTCGATGTGGTTGGGCCCGGGCCGCTCGAGGCGATGGTTGCCGAGATCCCATCACAGTGAGTGACTATCACCTGCACCTGGTCCCGCACGACGTTCCCGCCGAGGCGGTCGGCCCGTTTGGGCCGCTCATCGAGAGCTATGTGGACCACGCCAGTGCGGTTGGGGTCACCGAGCTCGGCTTCACCGAACACTTCTATCGGTGCGTCGAGTCGGCGCCGGTGCTCGGGCCATTTTGGGAATCTGAGCCACAGGCGGATCTGGCCGCCCAGGCGAAAGCCGCTGTGTCGGCCGACCGGACCCTGAGCCTCGAGACCTATGTGGCGTCGGTACTGGCGGCGAAAGAACAGGGGCTGGCGGTGAAACTGGGGCTCGAAGTGGACTTCTTTCCCGAAACGATCGACGCCGTGGCGGCCTTCTTGGAGCCGTACCCGTGGGACTATCTCATCGGGTCGGTTCACTGGATCGGCGGCTGGGGCGTCGATGACGGCCGGGTTGCCCACGAATTCGACCGGCGCGGCATCGAACAAGCGTGGGATGACTATTTCGATCTCGAGTTGCGGCTCGCCGAGTCGGGCCTCGTGGATGTGCTTGCTCACGCCGACGTGGTCAAGAAGAACGGGTACCGTCCGGCCAGCGAGCCCCTTGAGTGGTACGACCGCGTCGCCAGTGCGGCGTGGCGCACCGGGACGGCGGTCGAGGTTTCCAGTCAGGGGCTCCGGTACCCGGCGGCCGAAATATATCCCTCGCCGGCGTTCCTCTCGCGATTGGCGGACCACGAGGTGGCGATAACCCTTGGCTCGGACGGCCACACCCCCGATGAAGCCGGTTGGGGCCACCACCAGGTCGTTGCCGCGGCGCGGGACGCCGGCTACGCCAGCTATCTCAGGTTCGATGGGCGACGCCCGGAACCCACCGAGCTCCCGCAACGTTGAAACTGCAATCAGTAGCGTGAGTGAATGGTGATCACCGAGCACATCACTGGCCAAGTCGTCGATCGGCCACCCGGATCGACCGCCCAAGAAGTGGTCGACGGTTTGGTGGTCGAGTTCGGTCTGCCGCGCCGCACCGAGAACGGCGAGCTGGTGAACTACCGGTTGGTGGCGCACGGTGCCCAGCTTGCGGCGACGGACGCGGTAACCAGCGACGCCGAGCTCGAGAGCGAGGTGGGAGAGGCGGTGTATCGCCGCGTCAATGAGACCCTCGACGAGATCGAGTCGGCTCTCTCCGAGGGCGAGCCGGCGCTCCATCTCTCCACCCGGTTGGCGGTCGCACGCCGGACGGGTGCGGTTCCCCAGCGAGTGGAGGCCGTGGAGAGCGCGTTCCGCGAGCGAGCCTTCCAAAAACCAGAGGTCGCCGCCACATCGAGTGGATTCCGTGCCCACCTTCTGCCAATTGCCGGGATCGTCGCTCTGGTGGCAGTCTTCGGATGGCTGTTTTGGTACACGGAGCCGAACACTCCCGACCTGGTTGTCGCCCAGGAGAGCGACGAGGAGCGGACGATGCTCGACGGCCCGGCGGAGATCGAAGGGCGCATCGACCGCAACCAAGAGGTCGACCTCTACGCATTCGAAGCCGTGGAAGGAGATTTCGTGACGGTGGCCATGATCGCCACGGGCAACGTCAACGTCGATCACTTCGACGCCGAGCTGTCGGTGAATGGGCCCGATGGCACCCAGATCGCTTACAACGACGATTTCAACGGCCTGAACTCTCAGGTGTCCTTCGATGTCGTCGAGCCAGGAGAACACGTCATCCGCGCCCGTGCCCTCAGCGGCTGCTGCGTAGGCGACTACGTGCTCATCTTCGAGATATCGCGGTAGTCGACCCAGGCAGGCCTGCGTCGAGTTGCGTTTTTCATGGTCGACCGACTTTGGGTCCGGCTACGGTTCGCCGGTCCGTTGTTGGTTCGTGGTCGTTCTGGGCTGTCACACCGGCCCCAAACAGACGCCGGTCGGTCGACGGTCCTCGCTGGGCGCCATGCAACTCCAGCTGCGGCGCCGAGGCGGCGACCGTGCCGGCGCACGCGCAATGTGAGTCCGGCCAGGGGAGCCGCCCCCTCAAACTCCCCCGATGGGTGGTCCGAGCTCAGCCGGCATATGCGCCGGGGAGCCGGCAACTCGCCCGAATCCTGATTCGGGCAAAACCCGGTAGCGTGGCGCCATGATTGTTGAGGTAGTGGCTGTGGGGACGGAGCTGTTGTTGGGGCAGATCGTCAACGGCAACGCCGCCCACATCGGCTCGAGGCTGGCTGAGCACGGCTACGACGCTCATTACCAGGTGGTGGTCGGCGACAACATGGACCGACTGGTCGCCACGCTGCGGACTGCCATGGAACGGTCCGACGCGGTGATCATCACCGGTGGGATCGGGCCCACCCAAGACGACCTCACCCGGGAGGCGATCTGCGAGGCGACCGGACGCCAGATGCTGTTCAGTGATGAATATGCATCCGCCCTGCGCAAGCGATGGGAAGCGACCGGCCGAGTGATGCCGGACAACAACGACCGGCAGGCCGAATATCCCGAGGGTGCCATCCAGCTCCCCAATGCCCGGGGCACTGCGCCTGGTTTGGCCCTCCAGCACGATGGCACCTGGCTCTTTGCGCTCCCCGGCGTCCCACCCGAGATGCACCTGCTGCTCGATGAAGAGGTCCTACCGCGGATTGCCGAGGCCTCTGGCGAAAGCAATGTCGTGCACAGCCGCCTGCTGCGCAGCTGGGGGCGCTCGGAGTCGCAGGTCGCCGAGTTGCTCGATGACTTGTTCCAGGGCTCGGTGAACCCATCGGTGGCCTTTCTCGCCTCGGCGGGGGAGATCAAAGTCCGGATCACGGCCAAGGCCCCAACCGCAGACGCGGCCGCAGAACTCATCCGACCGGTCGAGTCGGTGGTGCGAGAACGGCTGGGAGCGTCGGTGTTCGGGGCAGACGGCGACACCATCGACACGGTCGTCCGCGCTCTTCTCCTGAGCAAGGGATGGACGATCGGGACTGCCGAGTCGGCGACGGCCGGTCTGGTGGGGGCGGCCCTGAGCCGTCTGCCAGGGTCTTCGGACGTCTACCGGGGGTCGATCGTTGCGTACGCCGCCGATCTCAAGCACCAACTCATCGGCATCGACGAGGCTGACCTGTCAGCCGGCGTGGTGACCGAACATGTTGCCTTGGCCATGGCGAGGGGAGCTGTGGCAAAGCTGGGCGTGGACGTCGGCGTCGGCGTCACCGGCTCGGCCGGCCCCGACGCACTGGAACAGCCGACCGGAACGATGATCGTGGCCATCCACACGCCAGAAGGAGCCAAGGCTCGCACGCTCACCTTGCCGGGCGACCGCGAGCGGGTGAGAACGTTCGCAACGACGTCGTCACTTCATCTGGTGCGCCTCGCCCTGCAAGGACATTGGTGGGGGACCTGAGGCGCCTGTTCGTCGCCGTCGACCTCGGCGACGAGGTGCGTCACCGCCTGGCCGCCGTAATCGCAGACGGGTTGCCGGCATTGCCGGGCGCGGTGGTTCCCCCGGCCAACTGGCACATCACACTCCGATTCGTCGGACCCGCCTCGGCAGCCGAAGAGGATCGGCTGCTATTCGCGCTGTCGGAGATCGATTCGACAGGCCCATTCGAGCTCCGCCTTGGTCGGCTGGGAGCTTTTCCGCGCGCTTCGAAAGCCGCAGTGTTGTGGCTGGGCGTCGAAGAGGGCGAGGCGCACTTGGCTTCATTGGCCCGTGAGGTCGAGGAACACATTCAAGCCGCCGGATTCTCGGCCGAGGACCGGCCGTTTCGGGGTCACGTCACCCTGAGCCGGTTGCGGCCTTCCGGCGATGTGAGGCCCATCCTCGCCGAAGGATTCAATGCTGGCATGACAGTCGCCGTTGACGATATCGTGGTGTTTGCATCGATCTTGGGACGGGGGGGTGCCCGCTACGAAGAGGTCGACCGCTTCTCCCTGTGAGCGGTCCGTGAGCCGTCCACGAGCAGTACTTCCAATCGAACACGTGTTCGTGTAGGGTTGCGCCACAACATTCTGTCACTGCCGGGTCGTACGGTCTGGCTCACGGACACGACCAGAGAACACGCCAAAGGAGGCGAAGGTGGAGCGAGACAAACAGCTCGACATGGCAATGGGACAGATCGAGCGTCAGTTTGGCAAAGGCTCGATCATGAAGCTCGGCGACGCCGCCACGCAGCAGCATGCCGCCATCTCCACCGGTGCCTTGTCCATCGACCTCGCCCTCGGAATCGGCGGCGTGCCCCGCGGTCGGGTCGTCGAGATCTACGGACCCGAGGCGAGCGGTAAGACCACATTGGCGCTCCACATCGTCGCCGAGGCACAACGCAACGGCGGCATCGCGGCATTCATCGACGCAGAGCACGCTCTCGACCCCCGATATGCGAAATCGTTGGGTGTCGACGTCGACGAGCTGCTCATCTCTCAGCCCGACACCGGCGAACAGGCCCTGGAGATTGCCGACATGCTCATCCGCTCCGGAGCATTGGATGTGGTCGTCATCGACTCGGTGGCGGCATTGGTCCCTCGAGCTGAGCTCGAAGGCGACATGGGCGATACCCACGTGGGTCTGCAAGCCCGGCTGATGTCGCAGGCACTCCGCAAGCTCACCGGAACGCTGCACCGCTCTCAGACAACGGCCATCTTCATCAACCAGCTCCGAGAAAAGATCGGCGTCATGTTCGGCTCACCGGAGACCACCTCCGGAGGTCGGGCTCTCAAGTTCTACGCGTCGGTGCGTATCGATGTTCGCCGTATCGAGGCAATCAAGGACGGTCAAGAGAATGTGGGCAACCGGGTTCGGGCAAAGATCGTCAAGAACAAGCTGGCGCCACCGTTCCGTCTTGCCGAGTTCGACATCATGTTCGGCGAGGGCATCAGCCGTGAAGGATCGTTGCTCGACGTCGCGGTGGAACAAGGCATCGTCCGCAAGAGCGGCGCTTGGTATAGCTACGACGACGATCAACTGGGCCAGGGGAAAGAAGCGGCCAAGCGGTTCCTCCGAGAGAATCCCGAGATCGCCGTCCAGCTTCAGGATCGGGTGTTACAGGCCGTTGGGTTGATCGAGCCCGATGAGGATGAAGCTGTTGATGAAGCCATCTCGGATGCCGACCCGGTGGCCGAAGAGATCGCCGAAGACAAGTAACCGCACCCCGGTTCTGCAATGAGGAAGAGCGCTGATGTGCTCTTCCTTTTTGCTATCTGCGGAGTACGATGAACCCACAGAAACGAAATAACAAACGAAAACACGAACGCAGAGGAACCGGCATGGTCACAAGGAGAAAACCACCCGCAGAGCGGTAGTTATTCACTAGTCCACCCTGTCTGTTCCTGCCCGTCTTCAACACGGTGAGTTCGGTCGTGTTTTCTGAGAGGCAAGCACATGGAACCGTTAACCACGGCACTGGTCGCCAGTCTGGTCGCCATCGTCGCTGCGGTAGCCGGTTACTTCTTTGCCGCCGCCCGCAGCCGCCGTACGGCCGATGATGCTGAAACCACGTCAGAACAGATCGTGGCTGAAGCGCGTCTGAACTCGCAACGGATCCTGCGGCGAGCCGAAGAAGAAGCCCGTGCCAAAGCAGAGGCCTACCGCAATCGCGAGGACGCCACGCTCGAGCACAAGCGCATCGAGGTGAAGAGCTCCGAAGATCGCATGTCGCAACGGGAAGAAACACTGGACCAGCGGGCCGCCAATCTCGCCCAGCGTGAGCAGCATCTCATCAACCGTGAGGAAGAAGTAAGCCTGGTGCGGGCGGAGGCGGAACGTCAGAAGGAACAGGCGCGATCTGAGCTCGAACGCCTCGCCGGATTCGACGCCAAGGCGGCCAAAGAAGAGCTGCTGAGCGCTGTGGAGGATGAGGCCCGCCGCGAGGCGATGATCCTCGTCAGGGACATGGAGGTCAAGGCACGCGAGGAAGCGGATCGCCGAGCCCGGCGGATTCTCACCACTGCCATCCAGCGGATGTCGGCGGAGGTGGTGACCGAGACCACGATGTCGACGGTGGTGTTGCCATCGGACGACATGAAGGGCCGGATCATCGGCCGGGAAGGACGCAACATTCGTGCCTTCGAATCCATCACCGGTGTGAACCTCAGTGTGGATGACACGCCCGAGGCGGTGTCGGTGTCTTCGTTCGACCCGGTGCGAAGAGAAATGGCGCGTCTGACGTTGGAGATGCTGGTGGCCGACGGCCGCATTCATCCCGCATCG
This sequence comes from Acidimicrobiia bacterium, assembly GCA_041577335.1. GTDB lineage: Bacteria > Actinomycetota > Acidimicrobiia > Spongiisociales > JAENVV01 > JBFGJH01. Next base: position 7,964 of record JBFGJH010000021.1, read on the forward strand.
ATCGAGCAGTTTCATGAGAAGTCACAAAGCGAAGTCGAGCGGTCCATCAAGGACGCCGGAGAATGGGCGCTGCTCGAGGTCGGCATCTCGCGCATGCACCCCGAGCTGGCCACCCTGCTGGGCCGCCTGCAATACCGAACGTCCTACGGCCAGAACGTGCTCAAACACTCCGTGGAGGCTGCACATATCGCCGGCATGCTTGCCTCGGAGATCGGCATCGACGTCACTCCGGTGAAACGTTCTGCGCTTCTCCACGACATCGGCAAGGCGGTCACCCATGAGGTGGAGGGCTCGCATGCTCTCATCGGCAGCGAGATCGCCCGCCGGTTTGGCGAAGATGCCGGCATCGTTCACGGAATCGAAGCTCATCACAACGAAGTGGAGCCACGAACACTCCTGGCGGTGCTCGTGCAGGCAGCAGATTCTGTTTCGGCGGCTCGGCCAGGCGCTCGACGGGAGACACTCGAGGCATACGTCCGGCGTCTCGAGCGGTTGGAAACGCTCGCCTCCGGGTTCCCGGGTGTGGAGAAGGTCTACGCAATGCAGGCGGGCCGAGAGGTGCGTGTCGTCGTGGACCCGGGCGAGGTCGACGATCTTGCTTCGAGTGACTTGGCTCGCAAGATCTCCAAGCGGCTCGAAGAGGATCTCCAATACCCGGGCCAGATCCAAATCACCGTCATCCGCGAGTTCCGGGTTACGGACTACGCTCGTTAGCCGCAATGGCGAGTCCAGTCCTCATCCCCACGCCGTCGGTACGCGCCAAAGAAAGGCGTCGGCCCACTCGCGCCGGCAAGACGTACTTTCTTCGCACCTTTGGGTGCCAGATGAACGACCACGACTCCGAGCGTGTCGCCGGCCTGTTGGAAGCCGACGGCATGGTGTCTGCCAATGACTATGCCTCGGCAGACGTCGTGTTCATCAACACGTGCACGATTCGCGAGAACGCCGACAACAAGCTGTATGGCACGCTCGGCCACCTCAAGCAGCTCAAGGATGCCGATCCCTCGAAACTGCTGGTCGTAGGCGGCTGCGCCGCCCAGAAAGACCGTGACCTGGTCAGGGAAAGGGCGCCGTGGGTGGATGTGGTGCTCGGGACCCATAACCTCGATCGAGTGGTCTCGCTCATGGACCACGCCCAAGAATGGGGCGGCATAACCGAGATCGTCGAAGAGCTTCAATACATGCCGGCCGATCTACCCGCCCGACGAGAGGTCGATCACTCTGCTTGGGTGACGATCCAGATCGGCTGCAACAACACGTGCACGTTCTGCATCGTGCCCACGGTTCGGGGCCCGGAGGTGAGCCGCCGTCCCGGCGACGTCGTGCGCGAGGTCACGCAGCTCGTCGCCGACGGTGTCGTCGAGGTCACACTTCTGGGCCAGAACGTCGACACGTATGGCCGCGACCTGGCCATCGACGGCCGCCGCCGCCCCATCTTTGCCGAGCTGTTGCGACGCGTTGGCGCGATCGAGGGCCTGCGCAGGATTCGGTTCACGTCACCCCATCCAGCCGACTTCAAGGAAGACGTGGCGGTGGCCATGGCCGAGACGGGGACCGTGTGCGAACAACTCCATCTTCCCCTGCAGTCGGGATCCGATCGGATCCTCGCTCGGATGCATCGCGGTTACAACACCCGGCGGTATCTGGACCGGTTGGCCATGGCCCGCGAGATCATCCCGGATCTCACGGTGAGCACAGACATCATCGTGGGTTTCCCAGGGGAGACCGAGATGGACTTTCAAGCCACGCTCGACGTCGTCAGCACGGCGAGGTATGACTCGGCGTTCATGTTCCAATTCTCCGCCCGGCCAGGCACGGCCGCAGCCGGCATGGAAGCCGATTTCGTCCCAGCCGACGTCGTTCAAGAACGATTCGAGCGCCTCATCGAACTGCAGAACCGGATCACCCACGAATCCAACCGGGGCGATGTCGGTAAGACATTCGAGGTTCTCGCCGAAGGACCGTCGAAGCGTGATGCCGCCGTAGCCACCACCCGCACCAGAGGCGGCAAGCTCGTCCATGTGCCGGGCGAGCTACCGGCTGGCTCCTTCCACCGCGCGTCCATCACCGAAGGCAACAAACACCACCTCGTGGGCCACCTCTGCTGACCCCGATCGTCATCGTGGGGCCCACCGCCTCGGGCAAGTCTGAACTGGCTCTTCGATTGGCCTCAGATCTTTCGGCTGCGATCTTGTCGATTGATTCGATGCAGGTCTACCGGGGGATGGATATCGGGACAGCCAAACCGTCGGCCGAAGAGCAGGCGAGGGTGCCCCATTTCATGGTGGATGTGGCCGATCCAACCGACACCTACACCGTGGCGACCTTTCAGCAGGTTGCGCGGGACGCACTGAAATCTCATGAGGGTCGGCTGCTCGTAGTCGGCGGCTCGGGCCTGCACATGCGAGCGGTTCTCGATCCGCTCGACTTCCCGCCTCACGATCCCGATGTCCGCGCAGCCGTCGCGGGTATGTCGGACGATGCTCGTGTAGCCGAGCTCTTGGAAGCGGATCCCGCCGCGGCTGAGGTCATCGATATGAGGAACCCCCGGCGGGTGGAGCGGGCTGTGGAGGTGTTGCGAATTACCGGCCTCACGCCCTCCGTGCGATTCAATCATCCCAATGCACAGCAGGTGAGGGAGTATGTGCCTCTCATCCCGTTTCACGCCTTTGGCATCGATCCCGGAGACCGTCTCGAAGCGCGTGCCCGGGCGCGGGTGTCCAAGATGCTCGATCACGGCCTCATGGACGAGGTAGCCGGGCTCGAGCTCGGTGAGACGGCCGGCCAGGCGGTCGGCTACAAGCAACTGCGCCCCGTCGTGGAGGGGAAAGCGCAGCTCGCCACGGCGGTCGAGGACATCGTTCGTGCGACTCTCGCTCTTGCCAAACGACAACGCACCTTCTTCCGACGAGACCCGCGGATCACGTGGCTCCCTTGGGCCGATACGCTCGACGGCCGATATGTCGCACTCAGAGCCGCGGTCGATAAGGTGTTGTCGTGAAGTTCGTGAAGATGCAGGGCCTCGGCAATGACTTCGTGGTGATCGAAGGGCCGGTGACGCTCACCGAGTCGCAGGTCGCCGCGATGTGCGATCGGCGCCTGGGTATCGGCGCCGACGGTGTCTTGGTGGTGACGCCGCGAGACTCCGCTGTCCGCATGGACTATTGGAACGCCGACGGTTCCGCAGCCGAGATGTGCGGAAATGGCCTCAGATGTGTCACGCGATTCGCGGTGGACCAAGGCTGGGCCGGACCCGGTCCGTTCGCCGTTGCAACCAAGGTCGGTAGCCTCGAGGTTGCGATGCTCGACGATGAGACGGCTCGAGTCGAGATCGGCACGGCAGTCGTCGGAGAGTCCGTGCAGTTCCACGACCTCGAGTTCGTACGTGTCTCGGTCGGGAACCCCCACGCGGTCACGTTTGTGGATAGCACGAGCGATGCACCGGTAGACGGGGTTGGCGCGGCCCTCGAGATCTCCGTCGACGGCGGTACCAACGTCGAATTCGCCCATGTGGGCAGCGAGGCCATCGAAGTGCGCACGTGGGAGCGCGGATGTGGCGAGACGCAGGCGTGTGGCACGGGGGCGGTCGCGGTAGCCGCGGCGGCTCGACAGGCGGGTCGAGCCGGTGATCGGGTCGTCATCAGACTGCCCGGCGGGGAGCTGATCGTTGAGTTCGACGACGATCGCGCCTGGATCACGGGCCCGGCCAGGTATAGCTTCGCAGGCGTCTGGTCGGGGAGTCCGGTGCGGGTCTAGCGCAGCGAACGGAGCACGGCGACGACGGTTCCGAGCAGTTCGACGCCGTCGTTGAAGACCATGGGCTCGTACGCCGGATTCTCCGCATGCAAGACCACCACATCGTCACGTCGTTCGAGGCGCTTGACCGTCGCTGTGTCCTGGTCGACGAGCGCCGCCACGATCTGGCCGTCGCGGGCGTCTTTGGTTTGCTCCACGATGACATAGTCGCCGGAGAAGATGCCGGCGTCGACCATGGAGTCGCCTTTGACCTCCAGCATGAACACCGGCCCGTTGCCAACGAATTGTTGGGGAAGGGGAAATACGTCTTGGATGTCTTCTTCGGCAAGGATGGGCGATCCTGCTGCGATCGAACCGACCAGCGGCACGTTGCGCACGCCGGCCTGGGCCGGGGATGCCTGCACGTGGCTTTGCCCGTCGACGACTTCGATGGCGCGGGGCTTCGAAGGATCGCGGCGGAGATAACCGAGCCGGACGAGCGTGCTCAGATGGCTGTGCACGGTCGATGGCGATGACAGTCCGACCGCTTCTCCGATTTCGCGCACCGCCGGTGGGTAACCCCGGTCGGCAACCGTGGAACGTATGTACTCCAGAATTTCTCGCTGGCGGGTCGTGAGTTCCGTCATTTCGCCCTTCTTCAATCGAACACCTGTTCTCACAGTACCGGGAATCGCTCCTGAAATCAAACATATGTTCGACTTGACTCCGAACAGATGTTCGATACAATTCGGGACACGAACGCATGTTCGATCCGGTGGAACGGAGGACGACGGAAGAACGACTGGCGAACGAGTAAGAACGACGGGAGGACCGCCCACGGGGCCTGGCTACCCACAGGCGGAGCGGTCCGCCGGTCGTTTCTGGCTAGTCGTTTTGGCTTTCGTCTCTGGGGAGTACCCCTCTGGGAGGCTCTGGCCAGATCCGAATTCTGTCACAGGGTGCCCGTACCGTGTGATGGACGCCCCACCAGGTCGCGAGAGGAGGAACCGAGATGACGGCACACGCGATGTATCCAGCCCCCGCACGGGGACCGGTGCTCAGGGAGGCAGCACCGGCTGTTGTCCGCCAGCAACGTGACAGCGGTTTTGTCGTCGATGTGGGAGCAGCGATGCGCCGAGCCCTGGTTCGGGCCGTGGCCATCGCGGCCATGATCGCCGTCGCTCTGTTCCTCTTTCTCGCGACAACGGTCCAAGCCGGCGACACGGTTCGAGCGACCGAGTCTCACATCGTCGGGCAGGGCCAGAATCTGTGGGTGATCGCCGAGGACCTCACGCCCCCGGGAGGCGACGTGCGAGCGACCGTTGCCGATATCAGAGACCTCAACGGAATGTCATCGAGCGTGGTGCAGGTTGGGCAAACACTCATCGTCCCAGCCTCTGGCTGATTCTCTGCGGTTCGTCGCAGTGCCGAGGGAGGTTGGCGCGCATCGGCCAGATCCTGATACGCTCGCCTCAATGCACTGTCCGTATTGCCTCGCGTCCGACACTCGGGTCGTCGACTCTCGTCCCTCTGATCAGGGCACCACGATTCGCCGCCGTCGGGAATGTGAGTCGTGCAGCCAGCGCTTCACGACCTACGAACGATCAGAGCCTCAACTGATCGTGATGAAGCGCAGTGGGGCCAGAGAGCCGTTCCAAGTCGCCAAGCTACGACGCGGCTTGGAGAATGCGCTCGCCGATCGGCCAGCCGCTCTCGAGGCGCTGGATGGCCTCGTGCTCGACATCGAACGGGCGCTTCTTCAGGAAGGACCGTTGGTCGATTCGGATCAGATCGGTCGCTCCGTGTTGGAGCATCTCCGCGATATCGACGAGGTTGCCTATCTGAGGTTCGCGTCGGTCTACAAGGACTTTCAAGGTGCATCGGACTTCGAGCGCGAGATGGCGGAGTTGGACGCCGACTGACCCCGGCCACAGGTCCGGCCCGACTGGTCAGCGCGGACTACCTCCCGATTCCAGGCGGGCCAAAGCTGTTACGGCCTCGTCCAAAGCGGCCTCGAATTGGCCGACCTGTTCGGAGATCTCGTTGCCGACTTCGGGCAGCGTCGCGGCGAGAACGTTTCGTGTCTCGTCGGCCAAGTCCACGATTGTTTTGCTGTGCCGGGCTGCGGTGCCGGTCTGGCCTTCCCGTAGAGCCTCTACATACATGCCGGAGAGAACTTCGATGTCTGCCAGCGCCTGCGCCGCCAGCTTGCGGTGGTCTTCCAGCAAGGCCTCGAAGGGGAGCTGATCGAGAGCGCGCTGCGTGTCGGCCACCATGGCACTCAGCTCGAACGAGATGTCGGCGGCTCTTGTGATGTCGGCACTGTCGGGCAGGTCGGGCAAGATGAACGCTCGTTCGAACACGAGCCGGTAGGTGAGCGCGGCACCGAGTCGCCGTTCGATTGCCGTCCCTTCGTCGGATGCGCTGATGAGGAGCGTGCTTGCGACGTCGGCGCCTTCGTGTTGGTCGGCCAGCCGGTTGGCAGCGGACGCCACTTGCCGGGCAGCCGTGTCGAACTCGCTCAAAGCGATCGCTGCTTCGTTGAGTTCGACGCCGCTCGAGTTGGGCTCAACGAGCACGTCGATTGCATCACGGACCGACGCTGCGCTCGTCTCCGCGGTGCTGACGGCAGTGGCCGCTTGGGCGGCCGCGGGAGGAGCGTCAGGCCCTCCAACGGAGGCGACCAACCACACGACGAGCAGTATCGCCACGATCGTGAGCGCGACACCGGCAATCCAGCGCAATACCGGTTTCTCGCTGAGGCGATCAGCGTATTCGGACTTGGGAGTCCACGAATCGATCGGTTCGAAATCGTCGGTGGCTTGCCACAGGCGTTCGATGAGCGTTCCGGTGTTCTCGTGGTCGGCAGCCGAGTCGCTGACGAGATCGGCGAGCCGGGGGAGCGCGTCGAAGATGCTGGGTCGGCTCTTGCCTTCCGAGCCGGGGCGGTTTCTGGCGGGCGCATCGGGCGACGGGCCGACCGGGCTCAATACCCGCCTTCCGGGCGGCCTGGGCTCTGGTTCGTCGAAGTACTCCCACGGCGGGTCTGAGGTCTCACCGAATCCGAACATCTCCATGAGGGGGCTGACCGTACGGGGGGACTCGGGTCGAAGGACAGATATGGCTCCCACGGGCCGCCCGGTCCGGGGTACAGCCGGTGGTCGCAAAGCTTCGAGCGAAGGAAACCGTCGTGGGGCTTTCCTTCGGCCACGCGAACTCCCGACACTGGCCGCTTCGACGGCCTCCAATGGAATGCGGTGACCAACGAGACACTCACCGTCGTGGACGGTGACAGTCGCGTTACAAGTTGTACAGTGGGCCTGCGCCACGGATGCGCTCCATCGTTTTTCCGCCCGATGAAGCCCCACTTACTCAAGATCATGAAGATTACCTTCCAAAAGCTCGATACGGAACTACCAACCCCGAAACACGCCCATCCTGGCGACGGGGGGGTGGATCTGTATGCCCGGGCCGCGTCTTCTATTGGACCGGGGGAGTGGGCCATGGTTCCGACCGGTGTGGCGGTAGCGATCCCGGACGGATTCGCCGGGTTGGTGGTGCCCCGCAGCGGTCTGGCGTCGCGGCACGGCATCGGCATCGTCAACGGGCCCGGTTTGGTGGACTCCGGATATCGCGGTGAGATCAACGTCCTGCTCATCAACCATGGGCCCGAGCCGTTCAGAGTTCGGCGAGCCGAACGGATTGCGCAACTGGTCGTGGTGCCCATCGCTACGCAGGAATGGACGGAGGTCGATGATCTGCCCAGCACCACCCGTGGGGGCGGTGGCTTCGGGTCGACGGGCCGCTGACCAGACGGTTGGCGGGGTCGGGTCGACGGCCAATCAAGAAGGCCATGGTGTTGTTGATCGGCAGGTAACGCCCAGTTAACACTTCTTTGCCAGAATGGTGGATGTGCACATGTTCTACCCCGAACCAGCCAATCAAAGCCATTCGGAACGCGTCTCACGCTCCGAGCGTCCTCAGTGCCGCCCCGACGCGGCAGAGATGTTCATCCTCGCGATCTTCTGGCTTGCCCACGTGATGCGCCGCATCAGCGTGACGAGCGCGCCGATCTCTCACTGGTAGCTTGGACCGCAGCTTGAGCGGCCACGGTGGTGGACTATCATGGCGGCTCGCATGCGGAAGTAGCTCAGCTGGTAGAGCGCAACCTTGCCAAGGTTGAGGTCGCGGGTTCGAGCCCCGTCTTCCGCTCCAGGGGCGAGACGAGTCGTACCCTTGTGGCCGTCGGGCTCACTGGCGACGTGGCCGAGTGGTTAGGCAAGGGTCTGCAAAACCCTGTACCCCGGTTCGATTCCGGGCGTCGCCTCGATAGTCGAGGATGGACAATCGACAGACAAGATCCCCAGGGCCGTTAGCTCAGGGGGAGAGCGCTTCCCTGACACGGAAGAGGTCGCTGGTTCAAATCCAGCACGGCCCACAACAAAGGCCCCCGCCATGCGGGGGCCTTTTCTTGCCCCAGGACGATTCCCGACCCGGCGGCCGTGGCCGATGCCGTCTGGACGGGGACGTTTGCCTCTGGGCGCCCCTGGTCGGTCTGGGGAGAATCCGACGTTGTATACCCGCCCGAAGTGCGGCTCGGGTTGCCACGACCAGAGTTCTGGGTCAAACCAGTGTTCGAGACGCGGCGCACCCAGGACCTCCGTGGGCATGCGGCCGAATCGAGACTTGGCATCGGCCGGTACCGGGCTTGTCGCCGCGCGACATCATTCGCGTCCGCATGGCCCTTCCGAGAGCTAACGATTGCCCTGCGCCAGAGCGCCCACGTCACAGCGGGCGCACACCCATATCAGCTGGCGTAAGTCGCGGGCTCTGCCGCAATGCCTACATCGGGATGGTTGCTTCTTCTGTGGTGGGTCTTTCGAATGTCGCACAGAAGACATCCACCGACTCGAGACGGTCGTGGGGGATCTTTGGGCAGGGTCAGGAAAGGCCGTGGCGAGGGCGACGCCGATTGCAACGAGTCCGATGAATATCGCAACGATGAAAAGCGCGGCCCCTACCAGTCCCTCAATCAGGAGGCTGAGGCCGAGCGCGCCGAAGGATGCAGCTATTCCTCCCAATGCAATCAACGCAGCCCGCATATCTCGTTCCAACGCTATGACAAACATACCGGACGAGTGGCCACCCTGCCCGATAGGCTGCATTTCATGTCAAGCTCACTTGCGTCGCGTGCGGCTGCATGGTCGATCTCGCTTGCTGTCGTGTTCGCCGCTTGTTCGGGCACCCCGGCGAGCACTACGACGAGCACCCAACCGAGTGCCGATGTCGTCGTGACGATGAGTGACTGGCGTTTTGCGCCGGGCGAGGTCGCCATCGCAGCCGGCACGCCGATTGTTCTCGAGTTGCGCAACACAGGCACGGTGCTTCACGAATGGGCAGTAATCGACGGCACCGTCGAGACAGAGGCGGATCTGCCCGGGTTGCAGATCATCGCCCGCCGCGAGGTGAACGCCGGCGGAGTGGAGCGGATTGAGTTGGCCGGGCTCGATTCCGGCGTGTACACCATCGTTTGTCCCGTCCCCGGTCATATCGCCAATGGCATGGTTGGAACGCTCACCGTCGGCGACTGATCAGCTGGCGCCCCGGCAATCCATACAGCGGCGCTCGAGATAGTCCATCGCCGCAGTGTGCTCATCTCCAAGCAGGTGAGATATCCGGGCGAGCATCGCCGCCGAGGCCACGGGCGCACCGCACAGCTCGCACTGAGCCGTGGGCGACTCGGCAAGGGTCTGTCGACCTCCTTGGAGGGCAGCCACATCGATACGGCGGTCAACACGAATCGCGCCCCGCTCTATCTCGGGGCAAACAGGAACGCACTGGCTGCAGCCCGTGCAGAGCGATGCGGCGAATGTCAGCTCCACATGTCCTGTGTCGGCGGTGTGGCTGAGCGCGCCGGTCGGGCAGGTTTCCGCACACGTCAGGCAGAGTGTGCACGCGGCCGTGTCGATCGTCGCGATACCTCGGTACGCCATGCTTCCGGTGACCGCGATCGGCTGATCGGCCGGAGCGATCGAATGCAGCGCCAGAATCACTTCGAAGGGGCCCTTGGTGCCAAAGGGGTTTTCCAGCGCAACTGGACCCAGCGAGTCGGCCAGCGGCCCTGGTTCGCCGGACACGGCCGCATGCTCGAGACCGGAAGCGGTCAGGAGCGCGCCTGCCAGCGACACGGCAGCCCGGGAACGCTCCTCGTTGCCCAAGCCACAACCGCTCGCTGAGCACGGCACCACCGCGGCGGCCGCCGCCCCGAGCAGCAACGCAGCGATCGGCCACGTTGCGGGGACCATGCCAGTACATGGCACTTCCACCTCAGCCCACTCGGAGGATGAGATGTGCTGGCTGCGTTGAGCGCACACGAACGCGACGCCGAGAGGTTCGGGAGCGGCGCAGGCAACCAGTGCGGTGATCTGATCCGACAGCGCCCGATTGCTCAGGGTCGGGTTGCTGATTGCACCGGTGGGGCAGGCAGTGACGCAGCGGCCACAGGTGACACAGGCATCGCGGTCGAAACGAACCTTTCCTCGAGACCAGTGGTAGGCACGTTGCGGACATTCCGTCACACACGCCCGACAACCCGTCCGGGCAGCACATATGTTCTCGTCGATGAGTGGCACAGACTCGTAGTGGGGCTTGGGGAGCGAAATCATTTCCCGCCGGGATTGGCGGCCCCCGAACGTGGCCCGGGCCTGTTCCGGGCTGCTCTCGTCGTAGGCGGCCGCTCGCGCCACCGCGCCTCCGAGGAGCACCATGGCCCGGCGCGCGTCGCCGGCGATGGCCTCGGCCGACACATACTGGACGCCGAGCGGGTCGACACCCGCAGCGCGCACGCTCTGTTGCATCTGAGCAAGAGACACCCTGGCCGGATGCACGATCATGACCAGCCGATCAGACCCATCGATCGAGTCCGACAACTCGTCGGGCCTGCGGCACAGGTCATCGACGTACACCACTCCCTCAAGCTCGGGGGGCACGGCGACGTCGCCGGGAGCGGCGCACGCCAGCGCCGTCACCTTCACGCAGTGGCTCCGGACCAGCGCCGCAGCCCGGCGATCAGATCCCTGTCGTGCGTCACATACGCATGCACTGCATCGACCAGCGCTGCATAAAAGTCGCTTGGGCCGGCCGCATGCACTCGAGCGCGCAGATCCGGGAGCCAGGCGGTGAGGTGGCGGTGGAGGAACCTGGCCTCAGCGTCAAGGAGATCGGTCGCTTCGACCTCCAACTGCATCAACCTGGATGCCGATTCCCGGGCGCAAAGCGTCGACATGATCTCCAGCTGGGTCACCAGATGGTCCGGCGGGTCGCTCGAGCCGATCGTGATCAAACCCAGGTCGCGGTAGTCCTGTTCCACGGCTGCCACGACATCTGCGATGGCTTCGCGCCGGCCGTGCGACCGGTAATACGACTCGATTGGTGGGCACAGCACACCGTCGGTTCCCGAAGCAAAGAGCCGTACATGTTCGGCGGCCATGTCCATGACGGTCAGGTCCGATTCCAACAGGCTCGCCAGAGCACGCCACTCGCGGTAGAAGGCGTAGCCAGACAGGTCCATAGCCTCGAGGTATTCGGCCGCCGCGACCAGCTCTCCGAGCCGTACCGGCTGCGGGGGAGCAAATGCGCCGGCGAAGAACCGGTAGAGGCCTTGACGCAGCCGCGCTATCTCAGCGGCGGGTTTCATCTCTCTGGTCGGTCGGGCATCAGCTCGTAGACGAGGGCAGCGGAAAACGCCACAATGACTCCGAGAACGAACAAAGCCGGGGCGAATCCGAAACTCGGGTCGCTGTTGGCCACGGTGTCGGCCCCCCAGGGAGCGGCCGCCAAGTAGCCGATCAACATGAGGACGATCCCACCAACAACCATCCCGAGAGTGATCGTTTTACGCATCGACCATCACCTCCTCGTCTTCTCGTAACGGTATCGGGGGGAATACCTTCACGAACGTTCCGATCATCAGGGCTCCCAGACCCAAGAGCCCGAGCACGACTCCGTACTCCACCCAGCTCGGGCTGTAGGAACCAACCTCGTACGGGAGCAGTGTGCCGTGAGTCTGCGACGGCACCACGATCAAGTACCGTTTGCCTATCGCAGCCAGATTCACAGCGATGCCGAACGCCACGAGCCAGCCGACATTCCAGCGTCTCTTGAAGGCTTGCCACAGCAGGCCAAGACCAGGGATGACGAGCAGGGCCACCGACCCCCAGTAGATCCAAGCGTATTCGCCGAGGAGCAAGGCGTCCGACAGCTGCTTCTCGACTTCGGGCGTCGCGTAGAGCAGCGTGAGCAACTCAACCGACATGAAGTACAGGTAGACCAACAAGAACGCCAGCAGGAACTTGCCAAGCGCTGCGAACACGTCGAGGTCGATGCGGGATTTGTCATGCACGATCCTGCGTACCACGGCGCCAACAATGATGATGGCACCGATGCCGGACACTCCGGCAAGAGCCACGAACGCCGGCGCCTGCAGAGTGCCGTACCAACCTGGCCGTCCGACCTGTAGCCCAAAGACGAAGCCGAGCGTCGAGTGAGCAATCACGAGCAGAGGGATGATCGTCACAGCGAGCCAAAAGCTGGTCTGGCGGTGACGATCCCGTTCCTCTGGCGTGTCCCGGTATCCGGCTGCCCACCACCGATGGAACCTCTGTAGGCGGCTCGGGTACTGCGCCATGATGGCGGCGTCACGCCGGCCACCCAGATAGAGGTAGATCAGGCTGGCCACCAGGTAGCCCGCGATCACCAGGGAGAACGTTCCGAAGAACGGCGACTGCGGCCTGGCATACCGGAACAGGTTCACCACGCCACGAAGCGGCTGGCCGAGGTCGACGATGATCGCCAAAGCCCCGAGAATCAGTGCCACCACGGTGAGCAGCTCGGCGAATCGTGCGATCGGCCGCAAATGGCGCAGGTTGAACAACCTGATCAGTGCGGCGATCGTGATCCCGGCGAAGCTGACGCCGATGAAGTACACGACCATCGTGATGTAGAGGCCCCACGAGGCTCCGCCCATCGTTCCAACGTTGCGCATGCCGGTTTCGATCATGCCCGTCGATAGCTCGCGAACAAACGCGAAGACGCCGACTGCGAACAGCAGGAAGCTGCCTGCCATCGCCAGCTTCCACGTGGTGGTCAGTCGACCAACGCCTTGGGGGAGCATGCTCGTCTGAGTATTTGTCTGAGTCGCCATGCTCACACCCTCGCCTTCGGTCGTTCGACTTCCTTGTACGAATGCGACGGTGGCTTGCCTCCCACATAGAAGACGCTCGGCTCGGTGCCGGCTTCCTCCAACAGGTGCCATGTCTCGTTCTCACGGATGAATTGGCTCACCGGAGACTCGGCATCGCTCACATCGCCGAAGCGGAGCGCGGTGACCGGGCAGGTATCGACACATGCCGGCAGGTTGCCCTGCTCGACACGTTGCACGCAGAAGGTGCATTTCTCCATCACGCCCTTGTCGTGGTTCCCGCCGGCCGTCCTGCGCCTTTCTGAGCCCCATTCCTCGTCGAGATCGGGGTTGCGGTAGGGCGGGGAGAGGCCCCCGGTCGCCGACTGTATGTCGGGATCATCCCAGTCGATGACGTCTGAATACTGCGATGCCTCGGGCGTCTGCCAGTTGAAGTAGTTCACTCCGTAGGGGCAGGCCAGCTCGCAATACCGACATCCGATGCATCGATCGGGGTCGGTCAGCACCAAGCCATCCTCCCGTTTGAACCTTGCTCCAGTAGGACAGACCTTGACGCACGGAGCGTTGTCGCAGTGCTGGCAGGGCCTCGGGAGGAAGCTCATACGGGTGTCGGGGAACTCACCATCTTCGAAGCGGAATACATGCATCCAGAACATGCTCTGGCCGGTGTTGTTCTCGATCTTGCACGCCTCCGTGCATGCCCGACAGCCCTGGCAGCGATTCAAGTCGACCACCATCGCGTACTTCGCCATTAGAGCTCACCTCCCTTCGATACCTTGACCTTGACGTGAAACGCCTGGTCCGCGGTGTTCGTCATGTAGCCCTCGCCGACGAAGTAGATCTCGTTCGGGGAGGCGCCCTGACCCTTGTTCTGGGGATGGGTCCAGCCTCCGAAGTGGTGGGGCACACCAACCGTGTCCGGTCTGATCCCGTCGCAATAGGCGGCCGTGGTCGCCAAGCTGCGGGTCTCCCCGGTGATGGCGTTGTGTGACTCGACGGTAACTACATCACCGTCTGCGATCCCTAGCCGAGAGGCAGAGAGCGGGTTGATGTCCAGCCGAGTACCCGGAGCGAGCTCCGCGAGCAGTGGCACGAAGCTGCTGCGTGACTGTTTGTGCTCGATCATGTGGTAGCTGATGAGATAGAACTCATAATCGTCTGGCGATGCATCCATGGTTGGCGCTCGCCAGGTGGGCAGGGCCGTGTAGTCCTGCCAGTAGATCTCGTCGGCTCCTTTGTCTCGCATTTGGCGCTGGGCATCGAGCAGGCTCTCTCCGTACAGCCGGTGCAGGGCCCCCCCAAACGGTGGATCGAAGACGTAGCCATACATCTTGTTCGGGGACATCGGGCCTTTGACGAACACGCTCTGGTTCGGGTCCTCGAAGAAAGCGATGCCCTCGTCGATGCCCTGCGACAGGGCCCAGGAGTCGAAGATCTCGCGCACCGTTGGCTTGGTGTCGGTGGCAATGGCGAATGCTGCGTTGTCGTCCACCAGGCCCAGTGCTTTGTTTACCTGGTCGAGGTAGCCGCCCTCTCCATAGAGCGTGCCCATCTCCTCGCACAGGTCCATGTAGATATCGATCTCGCCCTTCGACTCGAAGAGTGGCTCCATCGGTGGGATCCGCAACGTGGTTGCTTCGACGTATTGGTTGGTGGCCGAAATCGGCCCTTCGTACTTTTCGATGGTCGCCGCCGGCAACACAACGTCGGCGAAGTAGTCGGCCGTCTCCGACAACCACGGGCTGATGACGGCCACGAACTTGAACTTCTCGTACGACTCCATGTATTCGGCTTGTGACGGGAACGCGGTGAGCGGATTGACCATGTGGAGAATCGCCACTTCGGGCAGCTGTTCCACCTCGTAGCGCTCCGGGTCGAGCATCACTTTGGCCACGATGCCGGGGAAGCCGGTGTTGATCGGGAAATACTTCGAGTTGTTCAACATGAAGTCATAGGGTGGATCCTCGACTTCGAACTTCTCGAATTGGGCGTATCGCTTGTCGATCTTCCATGTGAAGTCGGACAGCTGCCCGCCTGCCGCGCCGACGGCGCCAACCAGCATCGGGACCATGACCATTGCCCGGATCGTCTGAAAACCGAGCTCTTGTTGAGCCATGTGGTAGGCCATGATGCCGACGGGCCGGTGGGGTACCTCGACCCCATCCACGACCAACGTGGACCCGATCAGAGCGTTCTCGCCGAAGTCGGATGCGACCCGGCGGATCTGATCGGCCGTCAGACCGGTGAGGTCCGCGGCCCATTCCGGCGTCGAGTCGGCGACGTGCTCCTTGAAGATCTCAAACGCCGGGCGCACCTCCTGACCCTCGAAGTCGTAGCTACCCTCGAGCGCCGGCGTTTCCGCTTCGCCGAAGGGCACGACTGCCGAGGTGGCCTCGTCCCAGACCAGCCCCACGTCGGTCGCATCGTCGCCTTCGCCGACTGTGGTCTTCACGATCATCCCGTCTTCGCCGACGAGGAATGGGGCATTCGTGTACGTGCGGAGATAGGGCCGATCCAGATAGTCAAGAGCGATCAGCTCATGACAGAGAGCCAGCGCCAACGCCAGGTCGGTGCCGGGCCGGATGGCCAGCCACGTGTCTGCAAAGGGCCCTGCACTGCGGAGCCTCGGGTCGATGTGGGCGATCTTCATGCCGCGTTCGCGGGCTTTGATCATGTGCTGCGGCCACGTGAGCCAACAGAACTTGTTCCCGCCGGCGTTGGTGATGTTCCAACCCCACGACAGCATGTAGTTGCAGTACCTGAAATCTGGGTGGAGCACGGCATGGGTGCCGATCGTGTACTCGAGGGCCCGGTAGCCGGCATCTGAGCAATATGCGCCGTGTCCCAGCTTGCTCGACCCGATTGCTTTCACGAAAGCGTCGTCGTAGAAACCCTTGGCCTTGCTACGGCCCTTTTGCCACAGGACCATCTTGGGGTCGCGTTCACGGACCTCGTTCACGTTGTCGGCCACCAGTTTGAGCGCCTCATCCCACGTTGCGGTCCGGAACTCGCCCGTCCCACCTTTGCCGTTGGTTCTTATCAGTGGGGTCTTGACCCGGTTCGGGTCGTAGAGCGAGATGATTTGCGCCTGGCCCTTTGGACACAGGGTGCCGTTGTTGCGTGGGTTGGCGGGATGTCCCTCGAACTTGATGACGCGGCCATCGACCCGATGGGCCAACATCCCGCAGTCCTGCTTGCCGATCCAGCAGGTCGTTGGAACGACGTCCCGCACTCCACCTTGGAGAGCAAGTCCAGATTCGGCTGCGACGACCTCCGACGGGCTGAACAGGAAATTGCGGGCGACGACGGCGCCTCCAGCAACCACCGCTGATCCCTTCACGAACGTCCGCCGGGAGATTTCCTGCATGCTGGCCCTCCGTCGCCTGTTGGTGCCAATGAACCGGCGCGCGTCCCGGCTCACTAGAGGCATAAGGCCCTTATGTGAACATTTTCTCAAGCTGCGACAGACCCCTGGGACATGGAAGGCGCAGGCGACCGCTACTGTGGGACGCAGTCGGAGAAGGGCTCAGAATGACCGATTACCTTCCGGACGCATACAAGACGTTCCGTGAGCGCCACGGTGGGGTGGCGAGCAGCCTCGACGCGTTGGCGGCCACGGTCGATGGTGCGGGCCCGCTCGATGCGCGCTCGCAACGACTCATCAAACTCGGAATAGCCATAGGGCGAGTTTCCGAAGGAGCGGTGAAATCAAACGTGCGCAAAGCTCTCGCGCTTGGAGTCACCGCAGACGAAGTGCGACATGCGGCGCTGTTGGCGATCACCACTACCGGCCTGCCGGCGGCAACGGCTGCTGTGGGATGGATCGACGAGGTTCTCGGCGCCGACTGAGATCGAGCAATAGACGGCTGATCGAGCGTCGCTCCGGCAGACGCTCGAGGGTCGGCGGCGCATTTCTCAAAGGTGACCTCGGTCCCGAATCCGCACCTCAGTATCGAGCCATTCGTGGGAGCCACCCGAGGTCGCGAAAACCTCGGGTTCCTGGCCTCCAGGATTGGCGGCGCTGTGCCGATAGGAATTGATGGAGCTTCCGTTCGACGACCGAGCCAAACATTGGTACGCAGCCGGCTTCTGTGCCGTGGTGGCGGCCCTCGCTTGGGCGCTCGACGGCTTTGTTCCTCTCCTCGGCCATGTCGACTTCGGTATCCACGAGCTCGGTCACTTGCTGGCGATGGCTCTGCCCGACTCGGCGATGCTTCTCGCGGGATCAGTGCTCCAGGTGGCGGTCCCGGTTGCCCTCTCGGTGTATTTCTGGAAGTGGCGTCACGATACTGTCGCCGCCACGGTCACTCTCGCGTGGGCGGGTGCCTCTCTCATCAACGTCGGGGTGTACGTGGCCGACGCCCAGCTTCAGCAGTTGCCGATCATCGGCTCCCGTCATGATTGGGCGACGCTCCTCGGGCGCTGGGGTGTCATCGACATGGCTCCCAACTTCGGAGGGCTCCTCGGAGCCATTGGCTACATCACGATCGCCAGTGCCGCGATCCTGGCAGTGTTACCGCTGGTGAGCCGCCGCCCTTCTCCGAGCCAGGTGCCGATCAACAGCTAGAAGTCCCCTCTCCCAAAGAAGAGACCCGCCATGCGGCGGGTCTCTGATCTCGGAAATCGGGCTGGGCTAGTTGCCGCCCCCCATCATTCCACCGAGGCCGTCTGTCATCTTATCCATCATGCCGCCGGCGGCATCTGCTGCGCCGCCGACCACGCCGCCGCCATCGAGCAGGCCAGTGACCTGGCTGGCGATGGGCTCCGGCAGCTTGTCGCCGACGAAGTTGATCACCATGCCGATCACTTCCTGCGCTTTGTCTGCCGGAAGCCCAAACTTCTCGGTAATCATCGAAACGAGCTGGTCCACTTAGAGGCTCCTTGTGTCTCGACATCCGTCGCGGATGTCCCTGGAAAGGCGATCGTAGCCAGTCGGTCCGCTGTGCTCGAAATAAGGATTGACCATAAGGCTGGAACTGTGCCATCCTGCCGATCGGCGGAGTCACAGGAGATGCAACTATGCGGATTCGCGCCGTCTTTCTTTCCCTTCTTGCTATCACGATGCTTGCCGCCACGGCTGTGCCGCTGGTGGCCGAGCCATTTGACGAGCCCGAGGTCAGCGAAGATCCCTGGGCAGGGTTCGACGACGCCCGAGACGACGCAGACCGCACCGAAGCAGTGCGCGGCTATGCCGGTGAAGGCGCCCAGGTAGAAGTGCCCGCGTTCACGCATCGCGGGTCGGGTGGCCTGGCGTTGCTCGACCCGGTTCCCGACGAAGCATGGTTTCGGTACTACCTCCGTCTCGATGAGTGGGACGCTTCGTCATCGGGCAAACTGCCCGGCTTGGCGGGGCTCTATGGAAGCTCCGGACGGGGCTGCATTCCATCGGCAGAAGGCAATCCGGGCTGGTCGGCACGCACACTCTTCGAGGCGACCGGCACCCAGGGGGCCGGCGAGGGCCAGGTGCGTTTAGGGACCTACCTCTATCACCTCGGTCAAGAAGGCACATGCGGCGATTTCATTCTCTGGGACCCGGGAGTCGTCGAGCAGGATCGCTGGTACTGCGTCGAAGGCCGGGTAGCCATGAACACGCCCGGATCCGACGACGGTCGCGTGGACGCTTGGATCGATGGAACGCAGGTACTTGCCTGGCCGGGCGTTGGCTTCCGGCGAGACGGCGAGGAGATCGGCGTCCGCCAGTTCTGGATGAACGTCTATTTCGGTGGGTCGGTGGTGAATGCCTCGGACTTGGAAACCTCGATTGACGATCTCAAGGTGTCCACCGAGGGCCGGCTCGGTTGTCTCGACCCATTCACCGATGACAATCAAAGCGTTCATGAGGGAGAGCTCGAGGAGCTGTACGCCCGTTCCATCTTGCTCGGCTGTGACGACCAGCTCGCCTGTCCCGCCGCCAACCTCACCCGCGCCCAGATGGCTGCGTTCCTCAGCCGGGCCCTCAACCTCCCGGCAGGACCTGACGCTTTCGGCGACGACGATGGCACGTGGGCGGAGGCCAATATCAATGCCCTGGCCGCCGCCGGAATCACCTCGGGATGTGGCAACGGCAGTTTCTGTCCGAGCGAGTCGGTGACCCGTGCCCAGATGGCCGCTTTCCTGCGACGGGCGTTCGACCTGCCCCTCGGGGAAGACATCTTCTCCGATGACGACGGTTCCTGGGCAGAGGTTGACATCAACGCCCTGGCAGCGGCGGGAATCACGGTCGGCTGTACGGCAACGGACTTCTGTCCCGAGGATCTGGTCACGCGTGCTCAGATGGCCAGTTTCCTCCGTCGCGCCCTCGGTATTCCGGCTGGAGGAGGGACTCCGCTGTCGGCCGGACCAGGCGACATCATCGGCGAGCAAGTGCCGGCTTCGTTCGACGACTTCGACGAGCCGCTGCCTTCCGTGGATTGAGCAGGTTGCCTGTCCTCTGATCGTCCCGACGCGCCGGCGTGGTGCTCCGGGGCAGGGGGGTGCCTCACCGGTCTCAAGTCCTTTATATCGAATTTCGACTAAAAGGACTTGACTGTTGCTCGGTAAAGATTTATTGTGAAACGATAAATCAATACCGATAAACAGTAAGGGAGGTAGTTGTGAACATGAAGGTGATCCGCTGGTCAAAGATTGCGTTTGACGTCTTGTTCTTCCTCGGGATCATTTCGATCGTGCTCATGATTGGCTTGACGGTGGCGTCGCCGGTGATCGCCGACCTGGTCAAGGAGTCGAGCGATGCGGTGC
The DNA here is from genome assembly GCA_041577335.1 of Acidimicrobiia bacterium. Classification (GTDB taxonomy): domain Bacteria; phylum Actinomycetota; class Acidimicrobiia; order Spongiisociales; family JAENVV01; genus JBFGJH01. The sequence goes on from JBFGJH010000021.1 coordinate 27,636, forward strand.
AGTCCGGCACCCTCTTCGGCGTGGACTTCACGGTGGACACGGCCGATCTCGACACCGACACCGTGACCCAGTTCGCATATGCGGTCGGCACCGCCATCGTGGCTTCGTTGGCAGTGGGAACCTACATCGCTCAGCAGATCCGCCGCTCGTTGCGTGCGGTACTCGACGGGCGAGCGTTCCGGGAGGAGAACTACGGGCGGCTGCGCAGGATCGCCTATGCGACGTTTGCGTTGGTGCCAGTCGGAATCGTCACGGACAGCTGGATGTCGACCGTGGCCGAAGGCAGCTGGCACATCGAGCTGAACCTGCCTCTTCTCACCATTGCGGGTGGCCTCCTGGCTCTCGCTGTTGCCGAGCTTTACAAGGCGGGAATCACCCTCGAGGACGAAGCCGAATTGACGGTGTGATCATGCCGATCGATGTGAACCTCGACCGAGTCTTGCTGGACCGGAAAATGACGCTCACCGAACTGGCCGACCATGTCGGGATCACCATCGCCAATCTGTCGGTTCTGAAGACCGGCAAAGCCAAGGCGGTGCGGTTCTCGACGCTGGAAGCCATCTGTGAGGCGCTCGATTGCCAGCCGGGGGACATCCTCACGTTCGTCAACGGCAAGACCGGGTGATCGCCGACCGACGAGCCATTCAAGTGACGAGGCCGACCAAAGGGTCGGCCTCGTTGTCGTTGGTAGGTGAGTGTCAGCCCCAACCCAGTTCGTGCAGGCGGCCCTGCCTGCGTTGTGTCAACCCCAACCCAGCTCATGCAGGCGGGCATCGTCAATGCCGAGGTGGTGGGCCATCTCGTGAAGCACCGTCTTGCGGATCTCCTCCTTGAGCTGATCGGGCGGAAGGTGGAGCTCGAGGTGAGGGAGGCGGAAAATGGTGATGGTGTCGGGCATCACCCCGAAGTAGTCGATGCCCCGGTCGGCAAGGCTGACCCCTTCGTAGAGGCCCAGCAGCCCTTCCCCGTGAGGATCCTGTTCGGCTGACGGTTGGTCGGCAACAACGACGTGCAGGTTGTCGATGGCGTCGTTGACCCATTCGGGCAGCTCATCGAGCGCCTCGTCCACCAGTTGCTCAAACGCCCGCATTTCCACCGATGTATTGAACCAGACTGACGGTTTCGATGGTGGCCCGTTGCCGGCTCGAGCAATTGCACGATCTGCGATGGTTCGCTCCGGTCGAGCGCATGTGGGATATCGCCTGGCCTCGTGGGCACGTCCTGGTCAGTCGAGCCAACCCCGGCGTGCGGCCCGCATGAGCGCGTCGGTGCGATCTCGTGCCCCGATCCGGGCATAGAGGCGGCGGAGGCGTCGATACATCTCCCGCTCGGAGTAGCCCAGCCGCTTGCCGAGTTCTGCCACGGTCTCGCCGGCCGCCAGCGACCGAAGCGACTCCAAGTCATTGTCTTCGATGTCTCCGGAATCGGTGGCACGGGTGCCCCGTTCTGCCATCGATCGGGCAATCCCGGCCGGCAGCACCGTGTTGTTCGCCATCGCCGCCGACAATGCGAGCAGGACTTCTTCGGCGGGAGCATCCAATGCTACGGATCCTGTTGCGCCGGCCCCCAACGACGCCTCGACAGCGGCGACGGTCATCTCGTCGACGAGAGTGACCACGACGAGGTCGGGTTCGGAGGCTTTGAGCTCGACCACCACATCCAGGTCGCACAGCTGGTGGACACCCACCAGGACGGTCGCTCCACGATGGTGCAGCAACCAAGCGCGTGGTTCGGCGATTGCTTCCAGCTGGTAGTCGGCGTCCAAGAGAGCGCTCGCCAATCCCAATGCATAGACGGGAGGAGCGTTGAACACCCCGACAACCTTGCGCATCCACACCCCGTTTCAACTGCCCCCAGCCCGCCACGGTGTGCTGATCGAACCCTACACCCCGACCCGGCGCCCGTCATGATCCCGCCAGATCTGGCCGAAGTCCGACGTCACTTGTCATGGTGGCCGCATCGCTTCGCGGCCACTCTCTGTAGTGAGGAGTTGGGGAATCATCGCACTACCAGAAGGGGGACTGTCGTGGCACAGAAGCGCCCGTCAAAGCGGATCAAGGGCAGGCTGGAGTTCGTCGGTTTCACCGATGATGACGAGGCCCCTCGTTTGGAGGTGCGTCTGCTCGACGGGGACGGGAAGACCGTCGAGACAGCCCAGATCGGGGACGGCGGAGCCTTTGACCTTTCGGCGGCTCAGCTGGAGAAAGCTGAGCGGGTCCTGATCGGCCCGGCCGAGGCCGATCCCACGAGCGCTGACAGGGGGGTCTTTCGCGAGTATTCAGCTGATCGGTTCATGGCGTCCATCGAGTCGGGAACGCTGGCAATCGCCGAAGCAGCCTGGAAGAAGTGGATTTTCTGGTTCCGGTGCGTCAGTGGTTCGGTGCGCCGGTGCTACCCCAAACCGTGGATCATCGACACGCTCATTTCTCGGGCAGAGCTGACTCCTTTTGTGCGCAGCGCACAGCTGTCGACCGGCAATCTCGGCGAGCGGCTCTCTCTCGCTGACCCCGCCCCCACCTTTGCCGGGCGGGCGAGCTTGCCGTCGCTCCAGCTCTGGCCGTGGCGGTGCTCGCCCGTATGTCACGGCGTGGTCGAGGTATATCGCCGTCGCTGCTGTTGTCCTCCGATCGTCATCTTCGATCCTCGCATTCCCGAGATCATCGAATGGCTCGAGGATCCGCCCTTCCCGATCCCCGAGCCCGAACCGGACCCACCGTTCCCGATCCCCTTCCCTGAGCCGGGTCCGGACCCGGTGCCGTTTGAGCGCCTCGATCGGGTGGTCACTGCTGGAGCACTCGACCTCATCAAGGTCAACGCGAGCCGCGACCTGGCGGCGCTCAAGCAGTTGGCGCCTGCCGAACAGGTCGCCTATCTCAACGCCCGCTCCTACTTGTGGTGTAGTTGCGGCACGCCGACGAAGGTGGCCGACGGGACCATCCAGGACGATGGAACCTTCTCGATCTGCTGGCAGGAACCGCTCTTCTTGAGTCCGGCGTGGTGTCACGACGAGTTCGCCTACGTGGTGAAGCAGCCCCGCTTCGGGACGCTGATCACCATCTACAACGGGGTGGCCGCCAACCAGTGGTTCCATGCCGGAGACAACCCGAACCTGACCTCCTACAGCCCCTTCGCCGTGGGCTGCAAAGAACCAGTGGTGCCCGGCGACGGGGCCTTTGTGGTCCTTCAGGACTTGGGCGACACCGAGTCGCACCGCCTGGCGACACCCAACCAGGACGGGGTCTTCTCGGTGGGCAGCCCGCTGTACAACAGCGGGCTACTGGACCCGGTGGCCAGCCCCGCTGCCGCGATCGGCAAGAACAAGAACCGGAACCTGGGTGGCACCGTACGGCTGCGCTACGAGTTCACCGACGGCATGGCCGCCCTGGGCGCTGTGTACTACCGGGTCAGCGTTGCCGCTGCCGACAACGCCGGCGACCCGATTGGCTCGTTTGCGCCGCTGCCCGTGCCGCAATGGAAGTTCTGGGAGATATCGAGCGGCAACGACGGCACCCACTCGCTCGGCCCCGTCACGGTCGGGGGCGAGAGCAACCTGTATGTGATCCCCTTCGACGGCGTGGCGCCACTCAGCGCCAACGACGAGTGGCACGATGGCCAGTACCACGCATTGCTGGATACGTCGGCCAAGCAAGAGGGGCGTTACTTGGTGGCAGTCGAGGTCTTCGACGGCGGCGGTAACCGTCTCCGGCCGAGCGGCGCAACGGGCGCCGGAACCGACAAGCCGTTCACCTTCCGGCGTTGGGTGTCACCGGGCACTACCACTCCGGTGGCCTACGCAGCCCTCACGCATATGTTGTGGTGGGACAATCGCAAGGCCAAGGCGGAGATCGTCGACATCCGAAAGAACGGCGCGGCCAGCTCGGCCCAGTGCCAGTTCCTGGTGGGGGCGGCGCTCGATACCGTGTCGGTGGGCTACCGGGCCTACCACCTCAAGCCGGACGCCGTGCAGCCAGGATTCATCCTGCGTCACAGCTTGACCTTGCGACGGGGCCTGGCCGGTCCCAGTTGGAACATCGCCATGGACACCGGCGTCAACGTGGGCGGCCCCGGTGCGGTCCCGCCGCACCAGTCCCAGGCGAAGACCTTCGCTGATTTGCTTGCTCCACCGCCGGCAGGGCTCACGAAGTGTGCTTTCTCGCTGGTACTCGATGTGGTCACGAAGACCACCAACGGGGAGGGCCACAGCACTGCCTTCGATGCTCGGGACCAGGCGGCCTTCGCCGCCGAAGTGACACCGTGAGCTCGTGACGCGCGTCGCCTCCGGCGGCGCGCGTCAGCTCTGCAGGCGTGTCCCGCCTCCTCCGCCGGTGAGCATGCTGGCGGTCGGAGTGTGGCGAGCCGTCGTCTGCGTTGGTTTCCGGATTCGGGTTCACGCCCCCCAGGAATGGTAAACGCCTTGCCGTATCTCCATGGCCGCGACTTCGATCGAAGTCGTCAACGTCACCGCTCCTGCGCCGCGCTCGGTGGGGCAGGAGGTGATGACGGCCGATGTCGACGCCCTGGTTATCCAGCACTGACGGCAACCATCGTGCGCAGCTGGCTCACGATCTCGAGAGCAGCCGGTCGCGATGGAGGTAGACGATCAGTGCCAGGAGCGGAACGTGGATCGCGGGCAGGTTTCTGGCCAGCGCTCGGGGCAGGTAGATGTCGGTGACGGAGCCGCTATCGGCACCGAGACGTTCCGCCACATCGGTGAGTGGGCAACGAGCGCCGTTGAGCAGGTAGACGAGGCTCTCTCCGGCGACGGTTGCCCCGGCAACCGCTACGCGGGGCCCCGATCGCTTGGTCAAACCGGCAAAGACCAGATAGGCAACCGACAGCTCCACCGACAGCCAGATCAGCGTGTGAACGGTCTTCACCGCCGTGAGAGCGCCGCTGTCGGAGCTCATCCTGCGCCATCTGCCTCGACTCTGCGTTTGACGCCTCGCAAGATCGAGTGGGCAAAGTAGGCGTCGACGAGACCGAGGGGTACGGTGGCCAGCCGGACTGCCCGGGGTGCGAAGTTGGCCCGGGTGCGGAGGAGCAGCCGGGTCGACTGAGCGCCTTCCGGACGGAGCACGAACGTCCAGCTGAAGTCGATGTAGTCGCCGCCTTCGACCAGCCGCTTTTCGAGTTGGTACAGCGCTTCGTGGTCGGTGGGGTCGATCGGGTGGCCTCGGTATGGATGGCGGATCGAGGAATAGACGATCGCCCGCTCATGCTCGAGCTGTCGCACCCAGAAGTAAGCCGCGTAGTCGGGCCCGTCAGGAACCACGTCGCCGACCGAGAGATTCTGGTATTCGGGCAGAATCTGATCGGCGTTGCGAGCATCAACCCGCCAGATCAGTCGGTCGAGCCACACGCTCGTGTACCAGCCTCCCCGGTGGTATCCCATCTGCACCAGCCACGGCCACACCTCGCTGGGTGGCCTCCGGATCGTGGTACCACGGGTCCACTCCAGCATCGGGTGTGGGATGACGTCGTCGCCGGGCAGCGGCCCGAACGCTTCGTCGTCGGTGACCCTTGATCGCCGCGAAACCCTGCGCAGGCCGGCGGCTCCGGCGAGTGCGGCCAACACCGTTGTGGCGCGGCCGCCCGGCTTTCGAATCGGCATGCTCTCTCCTTTGCGGCCACCCAATCACCCAGCCGCCGGCGCCGGTAGGGGCAAAGGACCTGAGTGCGAACGTCCAGAGCGCTCTCGGGAGGGTGAGCGTGTGGCTTTCGCCAGGACGGCCGAGCAGGAGGCAAGTATGGGAATCCGTGAGGTGATGCGGGAGTATCTCGACAAGATCACTGCCACCGATTTCGAAGACGCCATGGCGCATTACACCGACGATGTGATCGCCCACGCCACGGGGGTGGGACCCGGGAGCGGGGTATTCGAGGGCAAGGCGGCGTTTGGTGGGTACCTGGCACAGATGACCGAGATGATGGACTCGATGAAGATCCGCGAGCACGATCTCCTGACGAGCGACGATCATGCTGTCGTGCTCAACACCATGGAGCTGACCAGGGGTGACAAGACCTTCACCACGAATCGTGTCGTCATCTATCACTTCGAAGGCGACAAGATCTCCGAGCTGTGGATGGTGGACGCAGATCAGCATGGCGCCGCCGAGTTCATGTCGTGAGCCAGCCGTTCGGCCGACCCTGCTGGCCCCAAGCCGGTAGATCTCGTCTGCAGCCGATCGTTGGGCTGGCGAGCGCTCACCGTAAGGGAGGCGTAGCTGGTTCCGTCGGCAGGGCAGCCATACACCCTTCTCATGGAAGTCAGGTGGTGCTGGGCAGCTTCACGAGTAAGGCGCTGAGCTCAAGTTTGCGGCTGGTCTTGCCGATGAGTTGAGCGTATGCTCAAACCCATGGACAGGTACTGGAACCGCGACAACCGTGTTGCGGTTGGAAGAACCCATGATGCTGTTTCGTAGGATCGCCGAGGCAGTCCTGGCCCTGCCGGCCACTGTGGTCTATGGCATCCCTGCCGTGATTGGTGTACCGGCGGTAGCGCTCTTCGCTCTGCCGGGGGTTGTTGTCGAGCCCAGCCTGTTGATCGTGTACACGTTGGTTTTGTTGTTGTTGCTGTCCGCGTTGTTGGGTCTGACCGCAGTGTGGATTTCTATCTTCGGCGGACTGCGGCAGCGGCCCGGTTGGGTAGCCGGCGGCCTGATCATCGGTTTGGTGGGGTCAGGCGGGTTCGTTCTCATGACGTTCTCGAACGACCGTTTCGACCTCGGCCAGACGTGGAGCTTCAACTCGTCCATCCTGTGGCCGCTGCTGCTGGTGATCCCGGTGGGGCTCAGCCGGCTGGTGGCGACTGTTCGTTCGTGATCTTCGGGCCGGGGGTCCGTGCATGCGAGGCACGCGTCCTGGACAACCGGGCGGGCGGCGTCGAGCCGTCGGCTAGTTTCGGCAGAAGATGGACGGAACGCTCGTAACTTCGCTGTTCGATACGGAGATTGATGCCGGTCTGCTCGGTGGCAAGGGAGCCGGTCTCGCCCGTCTCGTGAGACTTGGACATCGCGTTCCCCCGGGGTTTGTCATGACCACCGAGGCTTTCGATGTGGTGCTAGAGCACCTCGGAGTGACAGCGCAATATCACGAGCTGCGACGGGCGGTAGCCAGCGGCGAGCTGGACGACATCGCGGGGTCGAATATCATTGACGCGCTGCTCCTTGGCGAGCTTCCCAAACGCTTGGCTAGCGAGATCACGAGTGAAGCCGCACGTTGCGAGGTCTGGGAATCAGGTAGGGGCCGGCTCATTGTGCGGTCGTCGGCGACGGTGGAAGACTCGGCTGATTTCTCCTTTGCTGGGATCTTCGAATCGATCGAGATTCAAAGCCCCCAAGAACTCGAGAGTGCCATTCTTCGGGTGTTGAGTTCCGCTTTCTCGAAGCGAGCTCTCACCTACGCCTCTGATAGCGGCGTCGAGGGACCCCCGAGGATGGCCGTTGTCATTCAATCGTTCCTCGATGCGACTCGGAGCGGAGTCATGTTTACGAGCTTCCACGAAGGCAGAGCTCTCGTGGAACATGTCGAGGGCGGATGCGAAAAGCTGGTGAAGGGCGAGGTCATACCTGCTCGATTCTGGACTGATCGTTCAACCGGCGATACCGAGGGCGAAGTCGACCTTCTTTCGCCGAGGCACGTTAGTCGACTAGGTGAGCTCGCTATCGAACTGGAGCTGCAATTTGGAGGTCCCCAAGACGTCGAGTGGTGCATCTACGACGGAGAGGTCCATCTGGTTCAAACTCGACCAATCACCGCCAGCTGGATCTCACCCGAGCCGTCCGAAGCACCCGATGGGGCAATACTCTCGGGAGTTTCAGCCAGTCACGGCGTTGGCGTTGGCGCGGTACACCTCGCATTCAACATCGAGCATGCACTGGCAATCGAAACAGGGCAGGTGCTCGTAACCCCGATGACCAACCCCGACATGGTGGTAGCAATGCGGAGCGCGTCCGCGATTGTTACAGACGTCGGCGGAATGATCTGTCATGCAGCGATCGTGTCGCGCGAACTTGGGCTTCCATGTGTCGTGGGAACGCGGACTGCCACCGAAACCCTCGCCAGCGGCACGGTTGTGACGGTTGATGGATCCAATGGTGCCGTTTACGCGGGCCGGGTGAAGATCGTGGTCGCCGATCCGGATCATGACATCGTCGGGTGGGGCGTTGTGTGGGAGAGGTGGCGGCAACGGGCCTCAGGAAAAGCTCCCATCGTGTCCACAGTGTCGGCTTTGGCCGATGCGCCCCGCGGATTGGAAAGGGTGTTGCTCCGGCCCGAGATCGATCTGAGGGTCGATGAAAAGGGTCTTTGGCGGGACCTCGAACGGATGGATCAGTCCGCCCTCCATGTTGTCGTCGACGACTACGTCGTCAGGATCCGGCGAGCAGCTGAAACAGCCGATGTCCAGCAACTCGAGGTGTTGACGGATCGGATGGGCGTCGAGATAGCATCGGCGTTCTCGGCCAGCGCTGGCTCGGACATGAGGCTTGTCGATAGCGCGGTGGACGCGGTGCCGCTTGGCGAAGCTCTCACTGATGGTTCGGTCGAAAACGACGATCGCCAAGCGCTGCCTTCGGTCGAGGAAGCGCGCGAGGCCGCGCACGACACCATCAAATTCTTCGGTCACGAACCGGCGATTCGGACGGGCCCGATGCCGGCGGTGGAACGACGGCGTGCTTGGTGGAGCGTGCTTCCCGCATACGGCAGATTCCATGCCGAGTATGACACCTATGCCCACACCGGAAGCCACCGTTGGCTCGAAGTGCGACCAGAACTGGTCATCTCGGCCATGTTGAAATCTCTCGTGCAGCCCGGATTCGAGATGGTTCCTCGGGTGCTCGGCTTCGCCGGAATGGCGCCACTCCACATCAAGTGGATGAACTGCCGTTACTACTTTCGGTCGGACGCATTCGACGACGTTTGGAGCGCGATCGTCGACTCGACGTGGGATCCCGGGTTCATGGCCGACCTGATGCATCGGGTCCGGGATTCGTATGACCATCTCGCTGAAGTGCTTGCGTTGTTCCCAAACACAGAAGAGGGTTTCGGTGAACTCGACAATGCCGAGATCATCGCCCTGATCACATCATGGTGGCCTCGCTGGGTTGAGTTCTTTGCGCTGTGTTGGTTCATACAAGCGCAGGGCGATGACGTGCTGTACCCCTTCATTGAAGAAACACTCTCCGCCAACCAAGACGCAATTGCCGATATGCCGGACGGGATGCGCCCGCCAGCGACGGTCGACATTGTTGCGCCGACGACCTCCGTCCTGAGTGCGGAATACATGCACAGCGTGAGCGGCGTGCGAGATTCCCTGATCCGTCATTCGCTGGTGGATGTGGAGCAAGCGCTCGAGGCCGTGGCGGTCGGGACCGTGCCGTCCGTGTCGGCGGCTGTCTCGAAGCACCTTGCGGAGTGGCATTGGATGCGAGACCGGGATCTGCTGTTTGAGCCCTGGGACACGCCGCGGCGCGTCATAAAAACAGCGTTGCGAACGGGAGAGCATACGCCGACCGATTACCAGGGCAACCTCGGGCGAAACGTCGTGGCTCTCGCGTTACACAGCGATTTGGCTGAGCGGTCGGGACGCGCCCAGGCCCTCAACCATGCGGTGCGTTTTTTTCATGACCTGAACGTAGAACGAGAAAACCACCATCTGCTGTGGTTGAAGTACTCCTATCCACTTCGCCAGCTGATCCTGGAATCAGGCAAACGGCTGGCGGCCACCGGCGACATCCAGAAGGAAGACGTCTGGTTCTTGCAGGCACCCGAACTCATCGATGCCCTTCGCCGACTCCCGACGCCCGTCGAGTCAGCCCTTTGGGAGACAGTGAAGAACAGGCGGAGAGGTTTTGAAGCAGAGGCGAGGTTGTCATCCGACTCCGGAGAGGCTGTCGAACCAGAAGACGACTACCTCTGACCCAGCCACGATGGATGAGAAGCTCGGCTCAGGCCGGAGACCGCGGCCCCGGAGTCGTACTGATCACCGTTCCGGTTCCACCGTCGATCTCCAGGTAATCGCCCGTGTTGATGACCTCGGTCGCTTTGGATAGGCCGACGATGGCGGGTATCCCGAACTCGCGGGCAAGTATCACCGCGTGCTGGAGCATGCCCCCCTGTTCAACGACGATCCCGCGGATTCGGCGCATGAGGGGGGCGAAGTACGGATGGAAAACACGTAGCACGAGAATCGAGCCATCCGGCGCCGAAGTCACCGTGCTGTCGGCGGCTGCTACGTGCGCCGGTCCGGCGCTCCGGCCCGGAGCGGCGCCAATGCCGGTGTGGCTCACACTCATCTCGGCGCCACGAAGAGTTGACTGAGCCTTTCCGCTGGAACGTCGTTGTGCGATAGATACACCGAATCGCTCCAGTAAGCCTCCATACGGAGGGACAGCTCGCGCTCCGTCGGCCAGCTGCCGGCGAGCTCCTCCGCCGACATGAACAACATGGTTTGGGGCTCGCGCTGCTCGCACTTGGCAAGTGCCGATAGTCGGGGAATCAGGCCATTGAAAAACGCATGTCGGATGTACCAGATCTGGAACTCTGTGAACTCGAGCCACGACATGAGCACATCCAATGGATCCATTCCGACGGGCGCTGCTGGAACGATCTCCCTGGAGTCGGCGCCGCCTTGGGCAGGCCGGGCCACGTTCTGAGGCTCCATCCTCTCCAACATTCGCAGGACAAAGGCCGGGTCGTCGAAGCCTCGCGCTTCCCACGCAACAGGGCCGAAACCGGCGTGGGCGGCGCTGAAATCAATCACGGCGCCGGCCACCGCAGGATCGACATCGGGCCAGTCTGCACGCACTCGTGCGGGTGGCCAGCCGCACCGCTCGCACCAAACTGCGAGTTGCTCGAGGTTGTGGGTGAGCTGTAGCCCAGGACTCGGGCGATCAGGCTTCGTAAGCTCCAGAATCGGATCCGTCGTCAGCCAGTCCGAGAGTATTTCGGGCACAAACTTCGTGAGGATCGCGTACGGCAGAACGTCGGCCATTCGGCGCACCAGGAGTCCAGACTCAGCGACGAGGCCGGATGCCGTGGTCGCGATGGGCGCGTCGACCTGACGAACCGAGTCGAGGAGTGCTGCACACCGATTGCGTCGCCGCGTCTCGAGCGCGGTGAGGAAGGCGGCGCTTGGTTCCGGCGGAAACGCACGTTTCATGGCAAGTATGTGGCCCTTGTCGACGAGGAGGTTTCCTTTGTTGTCGAGACGCGCACCGAATCGGCCGTCTGGGAGAACGTGTGAACTGCCGACCAAGGCTCCGACTGACCACAGCTGGCTGAAGGTCGATCGTTGCAGGGGAAGGCCGACGAGGCTTTCCCTCATGACAACGAGCGCGTGTTCTCCTATCAGACCGAGTCCTCTAGGGCTTCCCGCTCCTTGAGCTCGAGTTCCGAGAGACGTGGGAATGCGCCGCGTAGAGCATCGATTCTCTGTTCGGGTCCAAGCGCCGTCATGCCGAGGCGGACGGAGTCTTGTGGGTCGTACATCACAAGATCGATGTCCACGGTGTCGAACACGGCGGAGGCATGTGAGATCACCGCGATGGCACGAGTCGCTCCGACTGCGATCATTGCATCGGGAACTGCAACTTGATAGACGCCCGGTGTCAACGTTGGACTCACTTCGCTTACCGGCTCGGAGATGGGCGTCGCCGGTTGTCCGTCATCTCGGACATAGGCTGCCGTGATCGACTCGGGGTCCAAGCCGGTGGCAGGACTGCCGTCTCGGGTGCGGGCCACGACAAAGACCGTTCTCCCGCGGGTTCCCGCTTTGACCGTGTAGCCATGGCTCGCCATCATCCCTCGCTCTGTTGTGCGAGGAAGTCAGCCAGTCGTTTCTGCTGGTCGAGGCCGGCCTCGTACTCCATCTTGGTGAGGTTGGGGAGGGCTGTCCGAAGGAACTCGTGCCTCCTCTTGTCCTGCAGTTGGACCATCCCGATGCACGCTTCATCCAAGGGATCGTAGGCGACGAGCTCGAGATCGATCGGAGGGATCTCGGCGCCGTCAAAAGCAACGATGACCATCGCGTGAGGCGAGCCGGGTGCAACGACTTCAGGTGGAAGCTGCATGCGATAGATGCCTGGCATGAGCGCGGCGTCAACCTCTGTGAAGGAGTCCAGGGCGAGTTCGACAGCCTGCTCACCTTCGCGGACATAGGCGGCGCGGGCCCCTGGCGATGCTGGGCCCAGACCCACAACTGCGGCACCGTCCGCATCTGCCGCCCGTACAAGAAGCGATCGACCTGTCGAGCCCCATTGGATCGTGTACGACGAGTGCACAGGCACGACGCGTCTCCCTCCGATCTCGACGATGGTCATACTCTACTGATCGCTCATGCGCGAATCACCGCCCTGCCAGCGAGCTGGCACATTCGCTCTATCGTCGTATCAGTTGTGTCGATTTCGATGGTCGAACAGCGCGCACTCAGGAGCTTCCGCAGCGCCTTGTTCCATCGGTCGACAAAGGCGCCGCTGGTTGCCGTTTGTTGCATCGACGCGCCGGGCCGTTCGATGCCCCGCATCGCCAGCCTCTGTCGGAGCACCCGGTGATCGGCGGAAAGCAACAGGGTTATGTGTGGCATCACGATGGAGTCGAGGAGAGGGCCGGCGTGTCGAAGGATCTGCTCTTCGTTCAGGCTCTGCTCGGCCACGAGGAGCGCGATAGGGCTTGCAAAGTAGCGGTCACACACGACCGCCGAATCTCTTCCGGCGATTGTCTCGCTCAGCTGTGCGATCCCCGCCAGGTAGTACAACAGTCGTGGGATCGCTGGGAACTCATCGAGACCTTGTTCGGCGCGGAATTGAAGAAAGGCCTCAGGGTATCGGACGATTCGACCGTCGAGAATGGATGCGAGATGGCGAGCGACGGTACTCTTCCCTGACCCGTTAGGCCCTTCCACTGCCACCACGATCGGCATGGTGTCATCGTCGTCAGCTGTCTTCACAACCCTCCTGCCAGTTAGCCCTAGGACACGGCTGTCGCGTTTCAGTAGCTTAACGAGGGCGGCAAGACGGTATCGGAGGGGAGATGAGCAGTGGGACTCCGGCACAGGAGGGCGTTCCGGGCGGCGGGCCTCGACGAGATAAGCCCAGCCGCCCCGTCCCTTCGGGCGCATTTGTCGCGACGAGCCTTGAAACCGAGGATCTCGTTCCGCTAACTGCCACTAACGGGCTAGGCCTTTACGACGGTGGCAACACCATGCCGCCCACCCACCGTGCTGTAGCACCGGCGGTCGGACCCATTGCCGGCACGGTCGGCGTCGTTGCTCTCGGCATGTCAAACACGATGAGGGAGTGGGCCAGCTTTGCGGCGCTCGCAAAGAACAGCTGTAGCCTCAAGCCGACGCTGACCCTCGCAAATGGGGCGTTAGAGGGAGTTTCCATGCGTGACTGGGCGGCGCCGCATGGCCGCGCCTGGGAGATGGCCAAGAATCGTATTCGCCGAAACGGACTTGATCCGATCTCAGTCCAGATCGCATGGGTGAAGATGGGCTCAAAAGCCCATCACCTGAGTAACCGAACTGCTGTTGAACGGGTGCAACAGGAGCGACGATGGCTGAAGACGATTCTGGAGCAAGCCAGCGAGCACTTCCCCAATCTGCGTCAAGTCTTCATGACCTCACGAAGCTATGCGGGGTATTCCCAGACGCCGGAGCACCACGAGCCGGTGACAGGCTTCGACAACGGCTTGGCTGTTAGGGGAGTCGTCGCCGACTCGATCGGCGGACTGACCGCGGTTTGGACCGCCTGGGGTCCCTACCTGTGGGCGAACGGGCGATCCGTGCGCATTGATGGCCACAACTGGGAGCCTGTCGACTTCACAGCCGATGGGGTACATCCTGCAGATCCGGGCGCCAGGAAGGTGGGACGGCTCTTGATGCGATTCTTTCAAGGTGAACCGCTCACCGCTTGCTGGTTCGAGCCTCGATGATGGGCCGTCGAACCCGCGGAGAGCTGGCATGGTATTTGGCCAGTCCGTTCGATGACGAGCTGGCCACTGAAGCTGCGTTGGCCATCAAGACCGACCTACATGCCGAACAGACCTTGAACGGGCTGTACCCCATTCTGATGGACCAGAAGTCGGTTCTGCTGATGCCCAGGCACCTGCGTAATGCGGGGATATCACTCGACGCCATCGGCTTCTCAACCAGTCTCGTTCGTTCGACACCACCGCTCTCGTATCGCTCCCTTTTCCCTGTTCCCGAGATTGCCCAATGGACGTTTGCCGACTTCGGCGACGTCCTGACCACGCATCAAAACCTCCTGTGGGCGGCAGTCTTCGACCTCAAAGCGGCCCTTGGCAACGCCGGCTTCCTTCTGCTTTCTGGCCGGGCGATGGAGGCGTTGTATCCCCAGTACGAGGGGCGGTTGGGTTTCGATGTTGACCTCTGGTTTCCGGAGCTCAACACTGCTCTGGAGGCGCTCGAAGTGGGCGTAGCCGACCTCGGCTTCGGATTGCGCTATGCGAGCATCGACAATCCAAAGGTCGAGCCACATCTCAGCGCCGGTCTGACCAGAACGGTCGATGGATACGAGATCAACGTCGGCGTGATCACGGGAGCGTTTCACGCTGGCAGATACCGGCGTGCCGAACGGCCGTTCCGAGGGTCCTTCGCAGAGCCTCTTGGGGACCGTTCACGAGACATCGCCGTCAACGGTGTGATGATGAAAACACCCTCCCCAGAGGATCTTCTCGTGATTCTCGCGGCACGGGTTCGCAGAAAGAATCGTGTCCAGCTCATCAACTTGTCCGATGCCGCCGTGATTCTCCGCAACACGACCGACCTCGATGTTCCCCTGGTGCTCGCTTTGAGTGGACGATATGGACTCGATGTCGAGCTTGGCATCGTTCTTACGTGCGTCGAGAACAGATGGCCCGGCTCGGTCGATGGAGCTCTGCAGATTCTCGTCGACAAGGCGCCCCGCCTCCACGTTGCAGCGACAATGAGGTCCATTCTGAGCAGCGGCCCGGCGCCAGTGAGACGAATGGAAATGTGGGCGTTCGAGGTGACGGACATCCGAACGGCTCAGAATTCGAGTTGGGCTCGCGCGGCGTCGACGTGGGTCGCTCAAGAGGTGCACAAGCAGAGTATGCGCGGCAGGCGTGCCGTCAGAAGATTCGCCCGTGGGCAACCTCCTCGCACCAGGGACTCGCGTGGCGACCCGCTATGCGGCGTGGCCGCGCCTGGCATCCTCGGCGAGTTTCCCCGATGCGTCGGGCGTCGACCCGCAAATGTCTGGCGCGATGCCGTAAGCGACGAAATGAAAGACGTGGCGGACCGCCTTGTCTTGCTCATGGGGGCCGAGGGCCATGAATGCCGGCGACTGTGGGCAACCTGAGAGTCGAGGCTCAACCACTCAGCGCCCGTTTCAAGAAGGCGGCCATCTGGCCTCGGGTCACGGGTTGGCTCGGGCAGAAGTCGTTGCCGCCGCATCCGCTGGTGATTCCTGCGGTGGCCAGTTTGGCGATGTCGGTCTCGAAGGGCGACGCGTCATCGTCGTCGAAGTCGATGGTCGGATCGATCTCGGTGAGGCTGAGTGCTCTGACGAGGAACGCCGCCATCTGGCCTCGAGTCACCGGGTCCAGCGGGCAGAAGTCGTTGCCGCCACATCCAGTGGTGATTCCTGCGGTGGCCAGTTTGGCTATGTCGGTCTCGAAGATCGAGGCGTTGTCATCGTCGAAGTCGATGGTCGGATCGATCTCGGTGAGGTCGAGTGCTCTGACGAGGAACGCCGCCATCTGCCCTCGGGTCACCGAATCGCCGGGACAGAAGAGGGTCTTTTCGGCGTTGCACCCGGTGGTGATCTCCTCGCCGGCCAACCAGATGATGTCGTTGCGAAACACCGAGCCGTCGATGTCGGTGAGGCGTAGCGAAAGGCTCCCAAAGACGAACTCGAACTCTCCGGCATCGAGTTGGATCTCCGCCGCGCCTTCCGGATCGTTTGGGTTGGGGGCGCCGACCCACTCGGTCACATACACGTCCCGAGAACAATCCGTGAAACGGACATGGAACGGCTGATCGGTGATGCCGCCGATGGTGTAGAGGCCTTCGTCGTCGGTGACTGCGCTTTCGTGCACTGTGGTTTGGTCGCCGGCGTCGACGACATCGACGCAGATTCCTTCGAGCGGCGCGCCGTCGTAGGTGTCGAGCGCCCACCCGGCAATCGCGGCCGATTCGACGGTCACGTCGATGTTGGTCGCCGAGCCCGTCAGGGAGACGATCGTCGCACCGTCGGAGACGGGATCTCCGGTGTAGTCGGGGGCGCCATGCCAGGCTACCGGGGCGATGGTGGCGGCCAACACCCAGTAGTCCCCATCGGGGAGACCCTTCACCGTGTAACTGCCGTCGGCTTCGGTCACACCGAGTCCGAACGACGCCTTGGGCAAGGAGAACTGGTCGAAGTCCGGGTGCTCATGGACGGCGAAGACGGAAACCCCCTCCAAGGGGGTGCCGTTGCCGTCGGTGACTGTCCCGCTGATGGTGCTTCCGCCGGCGTCCATCTCCATATCGACGGTGGTGGTCTGGTCGGCGGTCACGACGATCGGCGTCGATTCGTCCCATCGGGTGGCGCCATCCCAGAAGACCGACGTGTGAGTGCCGGATTCGCTGGCGAAGATCATGTAGTAGCTGCCTGGCGGAAGTTCGGCCGAGTAGCCGCCATCGACGCCGGTCTCATATTCGTCGCCGGTCCATGCGCCGGTTGCCGCTGATGTGAAGAACACCGACATCATGTCGATCGGGGTTCCTGTTCCGGATTCGGTGACGGTGCCTGCCACGGTTCCGAGGCCGTGCGACTGCGGCTGGGCGACCGACGACGGGTTGCAGCGGTGGCTTCCAAACGGAAGCGACAAGCCGGTTGCAACACATGGGTCAGCAGCCGAC
>JBFGJH010000022.1:0-43905 GCA_041577335.1 Acidimicrobiia bacterium
CCGGTGACCAGGACAAGGCCGGCCCACCACACATTGCCGAGCTGTTGACCCCACAGGACGCCGACCCAAACCACCGCCGCCACAGCCAGCGTCTGGCACCCCTGTCTGTCCGGCCACCGAACGATGCCCACCAGCCTCACGGGACAACGACATGCTCACGCAAGGCAGCCAGTTTGGCCTCCCCGATACCGCTCACGTCCAGCAGGTCCTCGATCTCTCCGAACGGGCCAAACGCGTCACGGTGGGCAACGATTCGCTCGGCGAGCACAGGTCCAACTCCTGGCAAAGTTTCGATCTCGGAGGCGGAGGCTCCGTTGAGCCGAACCCGTCCGTCGCTTTCCACCATGGTTGCTCCCTGCCCCGTGCCCACCGAGGGGACAACGACCTGCTGCTCGTCGATGAGAACCCCGGCCAAGTTGAGTGCGCCCAAGTCCGCCTCGGTGGTTGCGCCGCCGGCGGCAGCGACCGCGTCGGCCACCCGCGACTCGGCCGGAAGCTGAACCAGTCCCGGAGCCTGAACAGCCCCTGCCACGTGGACGGTTATCGACTCGGAGTCGACCTTGGTGACGCCGGCCGGGGCAGCGAAGGGCTCGGTGTGCGGCGGGCGACCAAACCACCAAGCCCCTCCGACCACCAAGAACGCCAACAGCCCGAGCCCGGCGATCCTCCCGCCCACTGCCAACGACACCGACCCTCCTCAACGACACAAGCGCCCCAGGGGAGCGCCATCTGCCTTCTATCACACGTCGCGTCCCGCTGGAAGACGGTTGCCTTGCCGCGGTAGAGTCGCCCTTTCCCCCTTGAGAGGACCCTTTCGTGGATCGCTACCGAGTGCCACCGGACAGCAGCATCGACCTTGGCGCAATCGACGCCAACGACAAGGCGTTGTTCGCAGGGTCCAAGAAGGAGGGGCGCGCCTACCTGGCTGAGCTCAATGAACGTCTCGAGCATCTCCAGGAGCTGATGTACGCCGAGGGGAAGCACAAGCTTCTCGTGGTCCTCCAAGCCATGGACACCGGCGGCAAGGACGGCACCATCCGCCATGTGTTCGAGGGCGTGAACCCACAGGGAGTGAAGGTGGCGTCCTTCAAAAAGCCGACTCCCGAGGAGCTGGCGCACGACTACCTCTGGAGGATTCACGAGCACACGCCCTCCTCCGGGCAAATCGCGATATTCAATCGAAGCCATTACGAGGACGTGCTGGTGGTGCGCGTCCACGAACTGGTTCCGCACGAGCGGTGGTCGAAGCGGTACGACCACATCCGCGATTTTGAGCAGATGCTGGCCGACGAGGGGACCACGATCCTCAAGTTCTACCTCCACATCGATCTCGACGAGCAGAAGGAACGGCTGCAGGAGCGGCTGGACACGCCTGAGAAGCATTGGAAGTTCGCCAAGGGCGACTTGGCCGAACGAGCCCGTTGGAACGACTACATGAACGCCTACGAGGAAATGCTCCAGCGGACGTCCACGGAAACAGCCCCCTGGTATGTGATCCCCGCCAACCGGAAGTGGTACCGCAACATCGTCATCTCCGAGATCCTCATCTCCACATTGGAGGCCCTCGACATGTCCTACCCCGAGGCTGAAGAGGGGCTCGAGGACATCACGATCGAGTGAGCTGAGCTTCCTTTTCCAAAGAGATGCGGGCATATGCCTCGTCGTGGCCCAGACCACGCCTGCGTCCGTCCACGTATTCGGTGAGGTATCGCCGCACGAAGCGGGTCATTCCCAGACGTCGCCACTGGTCGATGTGCACGAGCTCGTGACGGAGCACCCGATCCAACGAATCCTCCGGCACCTGACGGCTGACGTAGATTCCCCAGGGAGCCGCCAGGCCCGCATAACGACCGAACAGCCGACCCGGCACGAACCTCACGGGAATAGCCGAGTGGCGCGCCGGGACCTGCGCCAGCTCGCCAGCTCGGTGCTTCACTCGCCGACGACGATGTTGACGAGGTTGGGTGGTCGGACAATGACCTTGCGGATGGTCTTGCCGTCTGTCCAACCAACGATCTTCTCGGTGGCGAGCGCGGCGGCTTCGGCCTCGTCAGCCGAAATCGAGGCGGATACATCGAGACGGTCGCGGACCTTCCCGTCGATTTGGATCACCATCGTCACCGTCTCCTCGACGAGCAACGCTGGGTCCGGCTCTGGCCAAGCGTGGTAGACCAGCATGCCTGCGAAGCCCTTTCGTTCCCATAGCTCGTGCGCGAAATGAGGAGCCATTGGCGACAACATGAGGAGCATCAGCCGCAGGACCTCATCGAGCGTCTCCTGTCTCGCCCCGTCCCGAGCGTATGAAGTGAGCGCGTTCGAAAGGGCCATGAGGGCCGCTACCGCCGTATTGAAGACGAACCGATCGATGTCCTCGGTCACCTTCTCGACGGTGCGATGGGCAAGGGCCAGGATCCCTCGGTCGGCATCTGTTTCAGGTCGACTTTCTGGTTGGCCGACTTCTCCGGTCGCCACCCTCCACACTCGATCGAGGAACCGGCTGGTGCCGTCGACTCCCCGCTCTGACCAGATCGCTCCCTCGGTGGGCGGGCCGATGAAGAGGTGATAGAGCCGCAGGGCGTCAGCACCGTGAGACTCGATGAATCTGTCGGGGGTCACGACGTTGCCCTTGGACTTGGACATCTTGCCGCCCTCGAGCTGAATCATGCCCTGAGTGAACAGCCGCGCGAACGGCTCCTGGACCCCCACCATGCCCATGTCGGCAAGAAACTTGGTGATGAACCGGGCGTAGAGAAGGTGCAACACGGCGTGCTCCACCCCTCCGATGTACTGGTCGAGCGGCATCCAGTACTTGACCTTGTCCGGGTCGAAGATCGCCTCGTCGTTGGAGGCGTCGGCATACCGGAGGAAGTACCACGACGAATCCACGAAGGTGTCCATGGTGTCAGTTTCTCGCTGGGCTGGCCCCCCGCATTGTGGGCAGTCGACGTTGACGAACTCCGGCGACGACGCCAGGGGCGATCGGCCTCCCGGCGCGTAATCGTCGATGTCGGGATGAATCACGGGGAGGTCTTCTTCGGGGACCGGCACCAGGCCGCAATCGGGGCAGTCGATCATCGGGATCGGGCAGCCCCAGTACCGCTGGCGTGAGATCAACCAGTCGCGCAGCCGGAAGTTGATGGTGCCGTAGCCGATACCTTTCGCCTCGAACCACTCGATGGTCTTGGCCTTGGCCGCGTCCATCTCGAGCCCATCCAGAAACTCCGAGTTGATGGCCGGCCCGTCACCCGTGTACGCCTCGCCTTCGAAGTCGGAGGGAGGCTGGACGGTCCGAATGATGTCGATGCCGTACTTCGTGGCGAAGTCCCAGTCGCGTTGATCCTGGCCCGGCACAGCCATGATGGCACCGGTGCCGTAGCCCATCAGGACGTAGTCGGCGATGTAGATGGGCACGAGTGCCCCATTGACCGGATTGATCGCATACCGCCCGGTGAAGACGCCGGACTTGTCGCCCTCGGCGACCCGCTCGATCTCTGTGGCTGCCCGGGCGGCGGTGATGTAGGCCTCGGCCTCATGCTGCACCTCTTGGCCTTCGATCAGCGCAGGCACGAGCGGATGTTCCGGCGCCAGCACGGCAAACGTCATCCCAAACGAGGTGTCAGGTCGGGTGGTGTACACCTCGAAGCTCAGGTCGGAGTCGGCCACCTGCATCGTGAATTGGCAGCCTTCCGAACGCCCGATCCAGTTCCTTTGCATGGTGACTACCCGCTCGGGCCACTGCAACCCTTCGAGGTCGTCGAGCAGGCGCTGGGCATAGTCGGTGATCTTGAAGAACCACTGGCTGAGGTCGCGCTTCTCCACCACGGTCCCACACCGATCACACAGTCCGTCGACGACCTGCTCGTTGGCGAGCACCGTGGCGTCTTTCGGGCACCAGTTCACCGGCGCGCGCTCTTTGTAGGCCAAACCCCGCTCGTAGAGTTTCAGGAACAGCCATTGATCCCAGTGGTAGTACGACGGTTCGTGAGCAGCCAGCTCCCGGTCCCAGTCGTAGCCGGCTCCCAGCCTCTTGATTTGCTGAGTCATCCGAGCAATCTGCGTTTCGGTGAACGTGCGGGGGTGGATGCCGGTTTCAATGGCGGCGTTCTCGGCAGGGAGGCCGAAAGAATCCCAACCGAAGGGTGAGAGCACGTTGAAACCGCGCATCATCTTGTAGCGGGTGATCAAATCGCCGTACGTGTAGTTGCGCACGTGGCCCATGTGCAGGTCGCCCGATGGGTACGGGTACATGCATACGTTGTAGAACTTGGGCCGGGCCGGGTCCTCGGTCACGTTGAAGACGCGGTCGGTTTCCCACCGTTTCTGCCATTTCAGTTCGATGGCATCGAAGTCATATGCCGCCAAACGCACGCTCCTCTGTGAGGCAGGGAGGGTACCAGGGCCGTCCGCCGCTCCGTCCTGACATAAGAGCGACGGTGCGCTATTCGCCGGTTCCCTTCAGAAAATCTTCGATTTCCGTGGCGATCTCCTCGGCACTGGGAAGGTCGTCTGGGTCGACCAATGACTCGAGCTGGTTGAGAAACTCGGAGACCTCGGGGTTGGCGGCAACCAGCCGGTCGAGCCGGTCGCGCTGCTCGATGGCCTCTTCCAAAAGGCCCCGCAACGGCACTTCGACGTCGAGGTGGCGGGCCACTCGCTCCACCAATGCCACAACGCCCTGTTTGAAGCGGTCCCCCACGTAGTGCGGGACCTGCGCCCAGAAACCGTAGGTTGGCATCCCTGCTTGGGCCAGATGCCATTCGATGCTCGTCACCGCCGCGCCAGGAACCCGGAGCAGACCTTCGGGGACTCGCTCGCCCATGGCAGAGAAATCTGCCGTAGTTGAAGTGCTGAGAACGTTGGTGGGGCGGGTATGGGCGACCGCGGCTGGTACGGATCCCACACACACCAGCTCAGCCACGCCCCATGCGCTGGTGAGGTCGACCATCGCCCGGCCCAGCCCCTGCCATCGGAACTCCGGTTCCGTTCCTGTCATCACCAACAGTGAGGCGTCGCCGAAGGTGACCGATCTCACCGTGACTTCCGGATACTCGACCGACTGGAGCTTGCCGTCGATGAAGTCGACCGTGGGTCGATTGACGCGGTAGTCGAAGATCTCGTCGGGGTCGAGATGGCCCACGACGTCGCCGCCCATGGCGAGATGCTCCGCCGCTCCGGTGCCAACACCGGCGGCGTCGACCCAGCCGCTGAACGCCACGATGAGCGTTGAGCCAGGGAACGCTCGGTCGGTTTCCGGTATGAACATGGAACCAGGCTACCTGGTGGCCACATCAACCTCCCGAGGACCAGCCAACAGAGACCGGCCCCGGAAGGTCCGGGGCCGGTCAGTGCGCTGATCGTGGTTTCCGTCAGGGCGTGACCACCCCGGTGAACGTCGAGGCTCCCAACACCGGCTGGCAGGGGCTCCCTGACCAGTCGTTGAGGTTGGCGATGACGCCCGACGCCGAATATCCGGCGAAGGCGCGCGTGCCCGCACCTGATCCCGTCCCCGAGAAGGTGATGCCGTCCGGGCTCGAAACGCGGAACCCGATGCTCCATTGACCGTCGTAGGTCCAGGACCGTTGCTGGTGAACGCCCCAGAACACGACACTCCCGTCCGGGTAGAGATTGGCGTTCGCCCGACGGCGGAACAGCCCGTCGAAGCGTGCATCGTCCGACTCGCTCTCACCAAGGATCGTGATGCCCCTGACATAGACGGTGCCGTCTTCTCCCACTCGGACGGTCTCGGTGCCGAGGTCCTGGCACTCATACGCGGCGAGCGAAACCTCGGTGTCCGCCATCGCCGCCGGTGCTGCCACCAACAATCCGGTCGTCACGGCCAGCGCAACGAGGATCAATCGAATCTTCCCAGTCATAGTTCCTCCCATCTGGTGAAGATCGCGCCCACTCCCCACCGGAGAAGGCTGTGCTTCAAACGTACACGCCAACTGCGCATCCGTGGCCACACCCCGTGTTTTTTCACGCTGGGCGGTCGAACGATGGCCACAGCGTGCGAACGTCGCGAGTTGGACGAAGACCACGGCCGACCCCAGATACCAGGGCAGGCTCGTAGCCCTCTCGTCAGTCGGTTATGACCCCCGTGAACTCCGATATCTCGATTACCGGATTGCATGGGCTTGGCCCAGGATCAACCGCAGGTGCGATCGTGCCTGAGAGACCGAGTCCAGCGAATGCGCGCGCACCTGCGCCCGATCCGGTACCGAGGAATCCATCGCTATCAAAAGGAACCCTGAAACCGAGCTTCCAAGTGCCGTTGTACGTGTGCGAACGCTGCTCGTGCACACCCCAGGCAACTCCGCTTCCGTCCGGGTAGAGGTCGACATTGGTGCGCCGCCGGAACAACCCGTCGAGCCGGGCGTCGGACGACTCCGACTCGCCCAGTAGCGTCTGACCTCTGATGTGGATCGTGCCGTCGGCGTCGACGCGAACGGCCTCGGTTCCTAGGTCATCGCACACGTACGCGACGAGCGAGACCTCCTCGTCGGCCAGGACAGGTGGGGTAGCCGCGACCAGTCCGGTCGCCACCGCCACGGCGACGAACACCAAACGAATCTTCCCAGTCATACAGCCTCCATTCCGGAGAAGATCGCGCCCGATCCCCCCGGAACGGGCTGGTGACGAGGAACATATCAAGGTCGCCTAATGGCTACCAGGCACTGTTCCGAAAAAGTTACCCTGGGCGGTCCAGGACCGATCGGACGAGGACGAAGTCCGCCTGCATGGCATCGGTTACGTGGGCGGCACCGCGCAGAGCCGCCGAAGGATGGAAAGTCGGGACCACCTGGATACCCCGCCACCAGTCATAGATCTGGCCGCGCATCTTGGTGATACCGGTCTCGGTGCGCAGAATCAGCTTGGTTGCGAAGTTCCCCAGCGTCATCACCACTTCGGGTTCGACCAGCTCCATCTGGGTCGCCAAGTATCCCTTGCACGATTCGATCTCGTCCGGCTTGGGATCCCGGTTGTTGGGAGGCCGGCATTTGAGCACATTGGTGATGTACACCTCGCTCCGCGTGAGGCCGATCTCTTCGATGAGTCGATCGAGCAGCTGTCCGGCAGCGCCGACAAACGGCTCCCCTTGCTCGTCCTCGTTGGCGCCGGGCGCCTCGCCAACGAACATCACCCGAGCGTTGGGGGATCCAACTCCGAAGACGACCTGAGTGCGGGTGTCGGCGAGACGGCAGTCGGTGCAGGACGAAGTCTCGACGGCGAGCTCGAGGAGGCGAACATGGCGAGGCTTTTCACTCATCGTCACTCGTAGGTGTAGAACCCACGGCCGGTCTTGCGACCCAGCAGGCCGGCTTCGACCATCCGGGTCAAGAGTGGCGGCGGCGCGTATTGGGGCTGCTTGAACTCCTCGAAGAGCACGTCTGCCACGAACTTCATGGTGTCGAGGCCGATGAAGTCGGCCAGCTCGAGCGGCCCCATCGGATGGTTGGCGCCGAGCTTCATGCCATTGTCGATGTCCTCGGCTGACGCAAACCCCTGCTCGTACATCTTCATGGCTTCGGTCATGTAGGGAACGAGCAGCATGTTGACCACGAACCCGGCCCGGTCCTTGGCATGAACGACTGTCTTGCCGAGCTGGTCGGCGGCGAAAGCTGAGGCTCGATCTCGCACGCCGTCGTCGACGAGCACAGTCGACACGATCTCGACGAGCGCCATGACGGGCACGGGGTTGAAGAAGTGCATGCCAACAACCTTCTCCGGTCGCTTGGTGGCTTTGGCGAGGCGCGTGATCGGCAGCGACGACGTATTCGAGGCGAGGATGGCGTCGTCGGCCTCAACCACCTGATCGAGACTCGCGAAGATCTCGAGCTTGAGGTCTTCGTTCTCGACGACGGCTTCGATCACGATCTCCCGGTCGTCCATGGCCGCCAGGTCGGTGGTGAACTGGATCCTGCCAATGGCGGCGTCGCGATCGGCCTCATCGAGCTTGCCCCGACTGACCGCCCGGTCGAGCGACTTGGTGATGCGGGCCTCACCGGCGCCGGCCGCTGCTTGGTCGATCTCACGCACGATCACGTCGATACCTGCTTTGGCGGCGACCTCGGCGATGCCCGCTCCCATCTGCCCGCCACCGACGACCCCAAGTCGTTCTACTGCCATGTTGTTCCTCCAAGAGTCAGGACCGGCATTGTCGCAGATCGCACCCTCGTTTCTGTCTCCTCCCTTCACGGCGGCGTAGCCGCCGTGTCGTTGGGGCGAGAACGCTGTGCGTTCTCGAATGCAGTTGCTTCGCAACTGCGCGGAGATTGGACTCGGCGACAGCCGAGGACGGAGGGGGCAGAGAAGAAGCGAAGCGACGACGACGTGACATCCCAACAGGATCAGCCTCTTGCCAAGCACTACCCTCCGCTTCGCTCCGGGCCCCCCTCGCCGCCGCCTACCGGCGACGCCACTCCCCCCAACGCTCGGCCAAGGCCTCGCTGGAGGAAGAAACCCTGGCAACCTCTTCATTCAATAGTTGAGTTCGTCACCTGGATCGGACCGTTGCCGAGATAGAAGATGCCTGGGAATCCTGAGGTTTCGAAGCCGTCGCTCGGGTTGCCGCTGAGAACCGACTCGTCGATGACGAGGTGGCCGCTCAAATCGTTGCTCACGAAGAAGATGGCGCCACCGCCTTCGTTGGCGTGGTTCTCCTCGATGAGCGTTCCTGCCACGGTCAGGGTGAACGTGTTTCCGTCGTTGTAGATGGCACCTCCGCTCCCCCCTCCCGGAGTGCCCGATTGGGCCGGGTTGGCGCCGTTGCCAATGGCATCGTTGTGGCTGAAGAGGCTGTTCAGCACCGTGTACGAAACCCCGATGCTGCTGAGAGCCCCACCGTTGGAGCAGATGTTGCCGAGGTCGGCCGCCCCGCCGAATGTGCTGTTGACGACGTACACGGGCTGGTCGTTGTACTGGTCGAACGTCCGGACGGCGCCGCCCCCGACGTCGGGACCGGTGTCGTCGCACTCGTTGTTGAAGAACCGGGAGTTCACGATCTTGAGGCGTCCGCCCCTCGAGAAGATGGCCCCCCCGCCGTCGGGATCCTCGCCACGGGCGTCACCGTCGATGAACGTCAGATTCTGGACGGTGAGCAGTGGATGATCTTGATCATTGCAGTGGGGCGTCGTCCAGATCTGGATGGGGTCGCAGGTGTTCATGTACAAGATCCGATGGTTCCCGCCCCCGCTCAGCGAGACGAGGCCTCCCCCGTCGATGACGATCTCGGGACCTGTGTTGTTGAAGACCTTGGCCGTTTCCTCCATTTCGATGGTCACGGGATCGGGCCCGCAATCGAAGACGATGACACCACCGGCAGCGACTGCATCGACAACCGCCTGCGAGGTACAGCTCGCCGCCGAACCCGAGCCGACGACATGGTCGGGGCTAGACACATCTTCGGCGGCCGCTTCGGCCGGGACCGGGTAGCTGCCTGCCGGGTTGCCTGCCGGTGGTAATACCGGCGGTGGTGGCTGAATGGGGGTGAGACCCAGCGCCCGGGTCAGAAAGGTTGCCATCTGCCCACGGCTGACGAGATCGCCCGGACAGAACTCGTCGTTGTCGGGCGGGTTGCAGCCCACGGTGATCTCGGCGGTGGCCAGCTTCTCGATGTCCGACTCGAATGTCGATCCGTTGTCGTCGACGAACCGGTCGACTCCTCCATCATCGGTGAGATCCAACGCTCGCACCAAGAAGGCAGCCATCTGGCCACGAGTCACCGGCTGGCCGGGGCAATACTGATCGTTGACCGGCGGGTTGCAGCCGAGGGTGATCTCCGCTGCGGCCAGACGGGCGATGTCGCCCTCGAACACGCTGTTGTCGTCATCGATGAAGAAGTTGCCTCCCCCGTCGTCGACGAGGTCGAGCGCCCGGACCAGGAAGGCCGCCATCTGGCCACGGCTCACCGGGTCGGCCGGACAGAACTCGTCGTTGTCCGGAGGATTGCAACCAACGGTGATTCCCTCGGCGGCCACGGCCTCGATGTTGGCTTCGTGCACCGACCCGTTGTCGTCCACAAACGTGCCCCCAGGATCGGTGGGACCGCCCAATGCAGGCAGGGCGAGCGCAGTCACCATCACAAACACGACAAAGGCAAGCAGCGGTCTCAAAGCACGGGCACCGTACCACCCGTCCCGTCGTGCGTCAGTCACCCATACTGCGCCAACCGCAGCGAACAAATTCGCGCACGGGCCGGCTAGGAGTTGGGTAAGTGCGTAGTTTCGTCAACAGGCGGACCGAGGAGGGTCACCATGGACATCGGGTACAGCAGCTGGGAACGGCGCGACAGCGCCGATCGGAACGAACTGGGCTTGGCCGCCCTCGCCTACTGCCGAGCGATGAAAGGCGTAGACGGCGTCGGGGACGCTCGGTTCTACTGGCCCGGCATCGATACCCTGGCGATCCTCGTTCACGTGGAGTCGAGCGGAGTCCTCTACCGCCCGCCTTCGCCGGCGCTGGCCAAAGCGACCTTCGCCTTGGCGGATCTCGCTCTCCAGACGACCAACCAGGTCTGGCTCGATGCCCCCGCTGGAGCGATGTTGTACGAGGCCTCTCAGCAGTAACAGCCGACCCCGACTGGGGTGCCACCACGCGTTTGGGTTCCGGGAATCGGCCGGCCGCATCCCGCTGTCACGATCGCAGCCCTTCGCCCATTGCTCTGTCTCACCCGGCACCGTGAGGCGGGGCTGGTGCTGTTCGTCGGTCGGCTGACCGACCTCACCCAGTGGTGGGCCGGGCGCTCTACCAAGTCCGGTTATACTTCCCGCCTCCCGGGGCTGTAGCTCAGTTGGCAGAGCGCTTGCATGGCATGCAAGAGGTCAGGGGTTCAAATCCCCTCAGCTCCACTACCCAGTTGTTGGGCCGGCTTTGGGTCCGCTCTGCTTTCTTCAATGCGATTGCAGGCAACCGCACGACGCCAGGTCGGCTCACGGTTCTCACCGTTGTGACGGCTCGGCGGTGCCGCGGTGGGTGTGGGCGTCGTCTTCTCTTTCTCCCGCACTCGGGCCGGTTGTGACCTCCCCGTCTTGATGGAAGCGAGAGGCTCCGGCATCATCGCTCCATGAGCGGCACCGACTTCACTGGGTCCTCGCCCGAGCCCGAACCGGCCGATGGTCCGAGCCGCGTCCTAGACGACGACCCGCGCTTCTCCGTAGAACATCGCCTGCGTAGAGCGGCCAGCTCGCCGGCTCACGGAGAGTCGGCACCCGAAGCGCCCGGGTACCGGAAGCAGCTGATTCGGGACTTGGTGATCCTCGTCTTCGTCGCTCTCCTCGGCTTGGCGATTGCCCCCTTCGCAGACGTGGCCAACGAGGACTACCCAGAGGCTCGCGCCATCGCAGATCGCATTCAGGCCACATGGAGGTCCATCGTCAGCGAGGGTGCGGACCCTGACGAGGCCGCTGCGTCCGCCGGTTTGCGCGTCTTCGTCTTCGAGGCAGCCGGGAGCCCACGGACGATCCTCACTCACCCTGAACCCACCGCTGCGGGCTCGTGCTATGCCATCAGATTCGGTCCCGGGATCGTCACCGACGCTGGCATCCTCTTGGACACCGCTCCAGGATGCACGCCCCTACCGCCTGGCACATTCGAGCACCGCGGCTCTTGGTCGGAGGTGCTCCCAAGCGAACGAACCACTCCGGTGTGGTTTGTACCACTTGTGGTGCTGCTCTCCGGCGCGGGGCTGATCGCGGTGACAGGTATCCCTCTCGCCCTCCTAGCCAAGCTGCGGTCGCAGGCGTCACCAACGACCCAACGCTGATCTCGAGTCGCACCGAGCTCGCCCGGCGCGGGCGAACTCGATTCCGGGAGTCTCGACCGCGGGGTCGTGTCGAGTGCCAGGGCGCCGCCGCCGCGAAGCGTGCCGCAGGCGGCTGATTCGATCTCCTAGCTCTCACAAAAAGGACGCAATCCCCTTGTCCACCGATGCTGGCTGCGGTACCAATACCTCAAGGTGATGCAGGAGGTGACATGTCAAAGATCTCCACTGCACAGAAAGTCGTCATGGCCCTCGCCGGAGTCACCATTGTGGCGTTCTTTCTGGAATGGGCCTCCCATTCGTTCTTCGTAGACGGTGAAACCGGTTTCGACTTGGCCACCACTACGGAAAGCGCCGCATCCGGAAAGAACCTCGCCATTCTCTTCGTGACACCGCTCGCAGCTGCTGCGATCATCGCAATCGGCTACTACTCGGAGAGCTTCGGGACGCGGCGGCGGTGGGTTCTCCTTGGCCAGATGGCGTTGGGGTTCGTTGCGCTCATCGTTCCGCTGCTCGTCGTACCCGACGAACTCCAGTACTGGACCGGCGGCGAGGCGGGAATCGCCTATGGCCTCTGGGTGACGGCGACAACGTTGGCCGTGGCGGTGATGGTTGCCTTGGTTGATTTGATCAAAGTGGTGACGAGCGAACCGACCGAATCGCAGCAAGTTGAGCTTCTCACCAGCTCAGGGGCGAGTACGGACTCGGCCACGTGAGCCATGCTTCGAGTTGAGGCTCAGGCCTCTTGGCGGACCGGCTCCCAGTCGACTTGGGGGGCGTCGGCCCATAGGCGTTCCAGGTCATAGAACGCCCGTGTGTCGGCTTGGAAGACGTGCAGCACAACATCGCCATAGTCGAGGAGCACCCACTGGGATTCGGTGATGCCCTCGACTCGCAGTGGATCGCGATCTGAGCGGTCTTTGAGCTGCTCGTCGACTTCGTCGGCGAGCGTCCTCACATGACGGTTCGATGTGCCGGTGACGATGACGAAGACCTCGGTGATCTGGAGAAGCTCGGCCACGTCGAGGAGGGCGATTTCGATTCCCTTTTTGTCATCCAGGATGTCGGCGATGAGGCGGGCGGTCTCGTGACTTTCCTGAATGAGCTAGCTCCCGTTTTGGACGATATCGTTGCCAACGATGATAGTGACATCGAATACGGCAGAAGGCTGGCGCACCTCCAAGACCACTTCGCCGAATCCGATGAGTCGCTGCAGGGCCAGGGCGATTTGTTCGTTGTCCCGTCCATGGGCGATCACTTGGGTCGCCGCGAAGTCGGTGCGGTCGGCGTTGTCGGTCTTGAGGACGCGGTATCCCTCCGCCACCAGCCGTTCGGCGACCGGTTGGGTCACTCCCACGCCACCGTTGCCGTTGAGGAGCTCGATCACGGGCCGAGGCTCAGCCGCAATCTGGAGGTAGGGGAAAGCGCTCTCCACGAACGCCTGGGTGCCTGCCGTGTCGAAAATCACCTGGGAGCCCGCCCCGGCCACGGCTTCGGCGGTCGTGACCGGCAGGGCCGCCACGATGCGCTCGGGGTCTTGGGATACCCCTGCGACCGCCAGTCTCGCCGACTCCGACCGCCCCGCAATCAGCCCGTCGAGAAGTTGGTTGTCGGCGGCGACGGCGTCGACGATCGCCTCCCACACCCTGCCCTGTCGCAGCAAGAGTGCCGACTCCGGCTCCGTGCCCGGATCGGTGAGCAAGGCATGGATGAGTTGCGGCGTCCTGGGCTCAGCTCCGGCAGCCGCTGCGACCCGCTGAACGTCGCCCTCCTGAACGAGGAATGGGCTGGGAAGGTCCACCTCCAGTGGACCTGCAATAGCCCCTCTGAGCCCGCTCTCGTCGAGCACGAGCACATCGTCGATGCGGATCCCCAGCAGATTGGTCACGCTCATCGCAACCAGATCATCGTTGCCGATCCGGAGAGCGTCGGCGAGCTGATGCTCCCCGAATCCAGGCTGGATCGTCAAGAGCGACGGAGGGAAAAGGAGAATCCGGTCCCGCTCGGTCGGATGGCTCGAGAACAAAGCCGTGGACGCGGCCCGGCCGTCGGCGTCGGTCACGACGAGTAATGCCGAGACACCGCTCGATTCTTCGATGTCGACTGCTGCGGGGGGCTCCCCATCGGCGGGCCGGTCGATGAAGGTATAACCAACGGCGGCGCCGAGAACACCGAAGCCGACAATTGCTCCCGCGACGATCCGCCGGCGCCTCTGGCGACGCCGGTCATTCCGTGCCTGCCGGTTGAGTTCGCGGGCGGTTGGAGCCTCGCCTGGTTGGGCGACAACACGGGGAGCGCGTCGAGGCACCTTGGGTTTCTTGTGGCGTGGACCTTGGTCAGCCATATAGGTGACGCTCTTCTGCGTATGCGTATACGGACTCGGGAACCATAAACCGAACGGGGCGTTGTGCGCTCCAACGCTGCCTGATCTCCGTGCCCGAGATGGCAAGCAGCGGCATATCGAGCATTTGGACATCGCCAACAACCGCCTCGACGACTTCGGCAGGGGTACCCGGCCGAGGAACAATGCCGAGCGTTACCCGCTCCAGCACCTCCTCGGCGGCGTTCCACGTCGGCAGACCGGCCGCGGCATCGGCCCCCAGGATCAAGTACAGATCATCCTCAGGGAAGGAAGCGAGGGTGTCGATGGTGTACGTCCAACCATCACGGGTCACCTCACGATCATCGGCCTCGAAGTAGTCGATTCCATCGACGGCACGCCTTGTCATCTCCCAGCGATGCTCCTGGTCGGTGATCGTCCGATCGCCCTTCTGCCACGGAGCTCCCGCAGGCAAGAAGGTCACGACGTCGAGTTCGAGCTGGCGATACGCCACCTCGCCCGCGATCAGGTGGGCCGTATGGATTGGATCGAACGTCCCGCCGAGCAGTCCTCTTCGCACTACGACACTTTAGGCGGAGAGATCACTCAGCCGGCACGAGGCGCAGAGCTGCCGGAATCGCGAACGCCGGACATCCGAGTAGCGTCGCCGGATCCACGTATGTCCCGTCGATTCGCGTGGAAAAATGCAGGCCCGGGGTAGCCAGTCCGTGAAGCAAGCCGGAGGTCCCGAGCGCCGAGCCCGTCGACACGGAAGCGCCTCGACCCACCCACGCCTCGGCCAGGTAGGAGTACGAGCTCTTCAGCCCTCCCCCATGGTCGACGGTGACTGTTCGATTGCCCGCAACGATTCCCGAGAATGACACCCGCCCGGCTCCCGCAGCGCGAACCACCTGACTGGACTCGGTGTCGTAGTCAATGCCCCAATGTCCGGAATATGTGCCGGTTGGCGCGAAGCCGGCTCCAGCGGGAGCTGTCACAGGAGCAGAAAGCCCAATGCACGCTGCACCGGCGGCGCTGACCGGGCTCAAAGCCAGTATCAAGAGCACTGCGGTTCGGACCATCATGACCTCCGGCCCGAAGCAACCCGGCCCCACCGTAACCCATCAGATGGGATCGAGGAAGAGGTGCGTGCGCCGGTCGGAAGTCAGTCGTACTTGTACAGCAGCCGCAAGACCTCCTGGCGGAAGTCGTTGGGCTGGAAAGGCTTGGTCACGAAAGCATCAGCGCCACCTTCATCGGCGCGTTTGCGCGACTCCTCCTCGGCATGGGCAGTCAAGACCAGCACCGGAAGACGTTGCGTGGCGGGATCCTTCCTGAGTTCGTCGAGCACCTGCCAGCCATCCATCTCGGGAAGGCCGATATCGAGGACGAGGAGATCGGGGTCTTCCGAACGGGCTGCGGCGAGGCCGGTTGGGCCGTCTTCGCGCATGAGAATCTCAACACTGGCAGGACGAAGGCACACCTCGATGAGGCGGCGAATAACGGCTGAGTCCTCAACGACGAGCACCCGATAACCCACAGTTGTTCCTTCCCGCCGCCTGAACAGCGTCGCTGGGCAACCTCCGAGAGTCGCCTCCGCTCGGTCATATCGTCGGAAGCAGCTCTTCTCTTGAGGTCCCGCCCAGAACGGCACCTGGCATCAGGATAGCGACGGTCGCATTCCAATCGACGGCACTGCCACCGACTCGATGAATTCCTCGAGCTGACGGAGGTTTCGCACTTCCCTCACATCGGTGCAGGCACTTCGGTATTTGCTCATCACAGAATCGCCAGTATCCCAATAGGCCTTTGGTTCGGGATTGAGCCAATACACCGCCCGAGCCTCGGAGGCGATGGCGGCGAGAATCTCGGCTTGCGGGTCCCGGTAGTTGCTCCGGGCATCGCCGGTGACGATCACAACAGAGCGCGGGGTCAAGAAGCCGGCATATCGCGACCAGAACTGCTCAAACGACCGGCCGTAGTCGGAGTGGCCGTCCAGCCACACCACTTCGGCCTCGGTCGTGACCCGGTTGAGCGCCAACGAAAAATCGACGCCGGGCTCGAAGAAGGAGGTGACTTCGTCGAGAGCATCGATGAACGCGAACGACCGCAGCTTCGAGAACTGGCTGGACATCGCGAATGTGAATTGGAGCGTGAACCTGGCAAACGTAGCCATCGAGCCAGAGATGTCGCAGAGCAGGAATATCTCGGGCTTGGACGGATGGGCGGCCTTGAACTGCGGTTCGAGAGGAACACCGCCCATCGCCAAGCTGCGCCGCATGGTCTTCTTGAAGTCGAGTCGTCCATCCCGTTTGCGGCGCCGCCGGGCGAGCCGGGTCGCCATCTTCCGGGTGAGCGGCTGGATCACCTCGTCGAGAGCTATGAGATCGGCACGGGTGGCATGCATCAAATCCGTCTCTTCGATCAGCGGCTTCCGCAGCGTCTTGGCGACTGCTTCTCGCCCTCGATCGGCCACCAGGCGGCGCCGGATCTCCTGTTCGATCTCGTCCCGCAATTCGGTGATCTGCGCCGCGAAGTCCTCTCGGATGAGTTGTTCTTCGAGGGCACTGAGCGCCCCCCCCTGCCTTGGCATCTTCGACGAGTCGTTCGAGAAGACCTTCCGTGTCGAGCTGTCGGAGCGTGCGATAGAGGTAGTAGGTACCGCCGACCGGGCGGCCCGCTTCCATCCCGGCCAGTCTCCGCACAGCTTGTTGGGCGAGCGACCTCAGCATGGGAAGATTGTGCTCGGCCAACGCTTGCTGGAGCGCCGCCAGCAAGCTGTCGAGGTTGCCGTCTCCACCTCCGCCCCCCGCGTTGATTTGGTCGTCGGCGGACAGCGGCTCGAGGTCGGGCTCAGGCTCGCCGGGAGCAGGGCGTTGCAGGGCAAAGAAGACATCGAAAGCCGTCTCGAACGCGTCGTAATGGCGGGCATTCTTCACCAGGGTCGCCCCGAGGGACGCCTTGAAGGCTTCCCGATCGGCGAGATCGGTATGGCGGAGCGCTTCCATGGCGTCGATCGTCTCGACCATCGAGACCGGTATGCCGGTGGCCCTGAGCTCCTGCACGAATCCGCCCAGCACGTCGACGAGCATCAGTCCTCGCTGAAGTGGGCGGCTACTCGCTCGATGTCCGACTGGTACTTGAGCAGGACGTGGAGGGTGTCGGTGACAACGCCGCCGTCGATTTCTTCGATGCCGAGCGCCAGCAGCGTCCTCGCCCAGTCGAGCGTCTCCGATACCGAAGGTGGCTTCTTGAGGTCGTGGGACCGCACACTGCGAACCACGCTCGCCACCTGGTCGGCGAGATGCTCCCGCAAACCATCGACGCGCGCGAGGATGATCTCCTTCTCCCTGTCCACTTCCGGGTATCCGATGTGAAGGAAGAGACAGCGCCGTTTGAGCGCCTCCGACAACTCCCGGGTGTTGTTCGAGGTGAGCAGCACCAGCGGCTGCGAGCTCGCTGCCACGGTGCCAAGCTCTGGTATCGACACCTGGAACTCAGAGAGCACTTCCAGCAGCAGAGCTTCCGTTTCGATCTCTACCCGGTCGACTTCGTCGATCAAGAGCACCACCGGCTCTGGCGAACGAATCGCTTCGAGCAACGGCCGGGTCAACAGGAAGTCTTCGGAGAAGATGTCCGATTCCAGCTCGGTCCACTCAGTGCCTTCGTCGGCCTGAATTCTCAGCAGTTGTTTCTTGTAGTTCCACTCGTAGAGCGCTTTTGACTCATCCAGCCCTTCGTAGCATTGGAGGCGAATGAGCCGACGATCATGGACGGCGGCGAGCGATTTGGCGAGCTCGGTCTTACCGACGCCGGCCGGGCCTTCCACCAGGACGGGCTTGCCGAGGCGCTCGGCCAGGAACACCACCTGGCTGATCCGGTCGTCGGCCAGATAGTCAACGGACTTCAAAGCGTCCAAGACCTCCGACGGGCTCGAAAAGGCGGCAACCGGCATCGCGGAGAGTGTAACGAGCAGATCGCGCAAGAAACTGAATGCGCCAGGGCGCGACTAACCTTTTCGGTTCGAAGACAGAGATCGGAAGAATCGGTGCGAATCGTCATCGTCGGCGCAGGATCGGTGGGTTCGTACCTCGCTCAACGCCTTTCGCTGGAAGGCCAAGACGTCGTGGTCATCGAGAGTGACCCCAAGCGGGCCGCCGATATGCAGGACAAGCTCGATGCTCTGGTGATCGCCGCCAACGGTGCCAGCCCTGCGGCTCTCGAAGAAGCGGGAGCCGGCAGCGCGGACCTGCTGATTGCGGTCTCCAACAGCGACGGCGTCAACCTCTTGGCCAGCCACGCGGCCAGCCATCTCGGTGCCAAGCGGACCGTGGCTCGTGTCGAAGAGCCCGGGCTCCAGGCAGGAATGCGGGGTCTCAACGTCGATGTCGTCATCGATCCCGCCGAAAGTGCTGCCGAAGAGCTCGTCCACCTGGTTCAGCAGGGTGGGGTGTCGGAACTGGTGGAATTCGGAGAAGGCCAGCTCGTGTTGGTCGGCGCCACCGCCCAGCCCGCCAGCCCCATCCTGTCCGCCAATCTGGCTTCCCTGCGGTCAGAAGTCAGCGAGTTCGACTGGGTGGTGGCTGCGGTCGTCCGCGGGTCGCAGACCATCGTCGCCAACGGAGGCACCCAAGTCGACGCCGAAGACCACGTCCTGATGATGGTCACCGCCGGCCACGTGGAAGACGCCGCCAACCTGCTGGGCCTGCGCAAACGCGAGGTGTCCAGAGTCGTCATTCTCGGTTCCACCCATTTGGCCGAGCTCACCGCCGACGCCATGGTGGAGGAAGGAATCGACGTCGTGATCGTGGACCCGGACGTCGTCAGGTGCCGTGAGATAGCAGAAAAACACGCCAAGGCACTGGTCATCGAAGGCGACTTGAGCGATCCCCAAACGCTCAGCGCTCTCGGCCTTGGCAGCCGCGATGCCGTGTTGGCGTTGTCGGGCTGGGACGAACAGAACATCGTTGGCTGCCTCCTCTCGAGAGAGTTGGGCGCGGCGTTCACGGCCTCGCGGGTCAACCGCCAATCACTCATACCGTTGCTCAGCGGCATCGGAATCGACGCCACCATCTCATCACGGTTGGCAGCGGCAAGCGCCATATTGCGTTTCGTTCGGAGAGGGCGGATCCACTCGGTTGCCACTTTCGAGGACACCGACGCCGAGGCCATCGAGCTGGAGGTTGCCCCCCATTCGGCTGCCGCCGGCAGGCGAATCGTCGACCTCGACCTGCCGTCTCGGGCTGTCATCGGCGGCATATTGAGAAACGGTGATTCGTTCGTTCCTTCCGGGCTCTCAGAAATCGAAGCCGGTGACCACCTCATCATCTTTGCTCTCCCCAAAGCGCTCGCCACCGTCGAAGCGCTCTTCTCCGAGTGACCGCCCGACTGGCAGCCATCCGCCCCGGCGGTTGGAAAATGATCGCCCGACGCGTCGTCTATGTCATTGGCGCCGTGGTGGCAGCTTCGGGCGTTGCAATGATCCCACCAATCATCGTGTCGCTGATCTATCAAGAGTGGGCGACCGCCGGCGCGTTTGGGCTCTCCTGCGCTATCACGGTGGGCGTGGGTCTGGTCGGCTGGAGAGTCGTCGGCCACAGCAGCGGCGAGCTGACCACCAAAGAAGGATTTGCCATCGTTGGCGTCGCCTGGTTCGCAATCAGCCTGTTCGGCTCGCTCCCCTACCTCCTGTCCGGCACCCTGACAAACCTCACCGACGCCTACTTTGAGACTGCTTCCGGTTTCACCACCACCGGCTCCTCGGTGATCCCCGACCCGGGGCTCCTTCCCCATGGAGTTCTCTTCTGGCGATCGTTCACCCAGTGGATCGGGGGCATGGGGATCATCGTCCTCTCGATCGCCATCCTCCCGTTACTTGGCGTCGGAGGGGTCCAACTGGCGCGGGCCGAGTCTCCCGGGCCTCGGCCAGACCGGCTCACGCCTCGATTTCGCGAAACGGCCAAACGCCTATGGCTCCTGTATCTGGCGATCACCGTCGTCGAAATCGTGTTGCTCGCCGCCGGCGAGATGGACCTCTTCCAGGCAATCAACCATGCCTTCACGACCATGTCCACTGGCGGGTTCAGTACCGAGGCAGCCAGCATCGGAGCTTTTGGGCCTTATACCCAGTGGATCATCATCCTCTTCATGTTCATCGCCGGCACCTCGTTCGCGTTGCACTTTCGGGCACTGCGGCGGCCGGTGGAATATGTCAAGAACACCGAGTTCCGGCTGTACTCGGCAATCGCGGTGGGTGCTTTCATCATCATCACAGGTGGCCTGGTGGCCAACGGTACCTTCGACGAGAAAACGATTCGCGACGGTGCATTCACGGCGACGACGCTCATCACAACCACGGGATACGGAACGGAGGACTTCACACAGTGGGTCTCTGGTCTCCAGATATTCGCAGTTGGCCTGTTCTTCGTGGGAGGCATGGCCGGGTCGACCGCCGGCGGCGTCAAGACATTCCGATTGGCGGTGCTCATGAAGTCTGCGCAGGTGGACCTCCGCAAGCTTCTCCACCCGAAAGGGGTGTTCGTGACCCGTTTCGGCGAGAAGGGCATTCCCCGCGAAATCGTTCAGTCCGTCCAGTCGTTCTTTCTGTTCTACATGTTCATCTTCATGACCGGCACGTTCTTGCTGGCGTTCATATCGTCAAACACCGTGGAGCTCGACCTCGTCACGGAGGCAACGGCCGTGGCCTCTGCCCTCGGCAACATCGGCCCAGGCCTCGGTGAAATCGGCCCAGCCGGAAACTACCTGGGCATTCCATGGCCGGGAAAGTGGTTGCTGGCGTTCTTGATGATTACCGGCCGGCTCGAGATCTTTCCGGTGCTGCTGCTCGCGACCCGTGACCTCTGGCGGCGCTGAGCACCCTGTCAGCTGCCGGGCTCCACGAGGACCACCAGATCGTCTCGATGGATCACAACGCCGGCATCGGCATGTTCATCGCTGCGCTTTCCGAGGGCATTCCGGAGACCCGCCGCCCCGCTCCGGCTGATCCCCTTGCCGATCAAATCGCCATCCGGCGCATAGATCTCTACCGCTTCTCCCGGCGTGAAGTTGCCTTCGACGCTGTGCACGCCGACCGCCAGCAGGCTGCGATTGCCGTGCAGGAGAGCTGCGAACGCTCCCCCGTCAACCGTGATACGACCAGACGCCGGGACGCCGAAAGCAATCCATAGCCGACGGGCCGACAAGCCCTTTCCACGCGGCCCAACCCAGGTACCCACTTCCTCGCCGGAAATGGCTCGCCGCACCACGTCAGGGTCCTTGGCGTCGGCGATGACGGAAGGAATTCCGGACCACGCCGCCATACGAGCCGCCGCCACCTTGGTGGCGACGCCACCCGAGCCCATGGGCCCGGACGCTCCGGCTGCCAGCTCGTCGAGGACTTCGTCGGTGTGTCGAACAGCTGTGAGAAGGGTCGCCGACTCCGAGGTCCGGGGATCGTCGGAATACAGGCCGGCAGTGTCGGTGAGCATCACCAGTTGTTGAGCGCTCACCAGGTGCGAGACGATGGCGGCGAGGCGGTCATTGTCGCCCAACTTCAACTCGTCCACCACAACTGTGTCATTCTCGTTGACGACGGGGACGATCCCGAGCTCGAGCATGGCATCGAGGGCGGCGCGGGACCGCACATACTGCTCGCGGTTGGCGAGCACATCCTTGGTCAGGAGTACCTGGCCGGCGACCCGGCCATGAGCGTCGAACGCATCGGCGTATTGACCCATGAGCCGCACCTGGCCGACGGCGGCGGCAACCTGGAAAGAAGCCATGTCACGTGGACGTTCGCTGAGCCCGAGCTCCGGGAGACCGGCAGCTACTGCCGCCGAGGTGACGAGAACCACTTGGTAGCCCGCCGCCCACGCTTCGCTCACCTGGCGGACGACTCGGTGCAAAGCCTCCTGGTTGATTCCGCCCGTCGGATAGGCAAGGCTCGACGAGCCGACTTTGACGACGACGCGGCTTCCGACCGGCAGCAGAGTCCTGGTCATTCGACGTCATCCTGAAACTCGAACACGAGGTCTCCGATTCTCACGTCGTCTCCCGGGTTGGCGCCCGCTCTCCGGAGCGCCTCCTCGACGCCCAGCCGTTCCAAGCGAGAAGCGGCCAGGTCGGCGGCAGAGCCTACCGTGAGGTCGTCGAACGCAACTGCTCTTTCCACCGGCCGTCCGGTGAGCACCCATGTCTTTCCGTCGTGGGTTACCTCGAAACCGCCGCCGAGGGGCCGATGGAGCACATATCCCTGGCGATCTGGCTCGGCCCGAGCCGCCTGTTCGACCAGCTCGATGATCGCGTACGCCAGCTCGCTCAGTCCCTCACCGGTCACGGCCGAGATTTCAAAGACTCGCTCGACGCCGAGCGCCGCCGCCAGGTCCGGGATTCCGGGCTGCAGATCGATCTTGTTGACCGCAACGAGATGGGGGCGAACGGTCAACTCGGGACTGTGGGCTGCCAATTCCTCACGCAGGACCAGGTATTGGGTGGCAACGTCATCTGTTTGCAGCGAAGACGGATCGAGCAGGATGACGAGAACTCTGGCTCGCTCGGTGTGCCGGAGGAATTCGTGGCCGAGTCCTTTGCCTTCGGCTGCCCCTTCGATGAGACCGGGTATGTCGGCGAGCACGAATTCGCGCTCGCCCACCGCGACCACTCCGAGATTTGGGATCAGGGTCGTGAAGGGATAGTCGGCAATCTTCGGTTTGGCAGCCGACAGCCGCGAAATCAACGTGCTCTTGCCGGCATTGGGATAGCCGATCAAGGCAGCGTCGGCGATCAGTTTCAGCTCGATCGTGAACCATGCTTCAGCTCCGAACTCGCCCTGTTCGGCGAAGTGGGGGGCCTTGTGCTCGGCGGAGACCAACGCGGCGTTCCCTTTGCCTCCCCGGCCTCCTTCGAGCGCGATCACCCGCTGGCCACCGCGAACGAGATCCGCCAGGAGAACTCCTTCGTCGTCGTAGACCAGGGTTCCGAGAGGAACAGGTAGCACCAGATCCTCGCCGTTGCGGCCGTGACGTCGGTCGCCTTCCCCGTGGGTACCGTTGCCGGCTGCGTGGTGGGGATTCCGCTGATACCGGAGAAGGCTCACCATGTCGGCGTCTGCCTCGAGGATGACCGAGCCGCCGACGCCACCCGATCCACCGATGGGCCGACCTCGGAGACGCCCCTTCTGCTTCTTGAAGGCAACAACCCCCGCGCCGCCGTTTCCGGCACGGAGGTTGATGTTGACTCGATCGGCAAACATGGGCCGCTCCGGCCCTCGCTGCTTATTCGGGCAGGACGTCGACGAGGCGGCGACCGCCCCGAGAACCGTACTTGATTACACCAGGGGTCATTGCGAACAACGTGTCGTCGCTGCCGCGCCCGACGTTTTCGCCTGGATGGATCCTGGTGCCTCTCTGACGAACGATGACGGTGCCGGCATTCACGATCTGACCATCGAACACCTTGGGGCCGAGGCGCTTGGCCTTGGAGTCGCGCCCATTCTTCGTCGAACCACCGGCTTTGGTCTTGGACATCCCTACTCCTCTTCCGTTTTGGCGGCTGTCGCCTTCTTGGCTTTCTTGGCCTTCTTGGCTACCGCCACGTCCGTGATTTCGAGGCGGGTGTAGATCTGGCGATGACCCATGCGCCTGCGATACCCGGTTTTGTTCTTGTACTTGAAGATGTCGAGTTTGTCACCGCGGTTCTCGCCGAGAATCTTGGCCGTCACGGTGGCCTTGGCGAGGGCATCGCGGTCGGTGACCGTCGTACCGTCCTCATCGACAACCAGGATAGGGGTGAAAGTGACCTCATCGTCGGCGCCCTTCAAGCGCTCGACGTCGATCACGTCTCCGGCGCGGACCTTCGCCTGCTTACCGCCCGTCCTGATGATTGCGTACATGATTTCCTCTTTTGAACAATGGGGTCGCCGGGAGCCCCAGCGAGGTGTAACTCTAACCGCTGAGTCGTTGTTGCCAACCTGGCCGGCGGTCCGCTCTGCTGGTTATTCGTCCTCGAGGTCGAGAATCGTCGTGTCTTCGAAAGGAATGCCTTGCGTGGCTGCCTCCTCGTTGAGGAGCACACCGCGGCCGGCGCAGTGAGGGCACTCCTCGGAGAAGTGCTCCAGAAGGCCGCGAGACACGTTCTTGCGGGTCATCTCCACCAGGCCGAGGTTCGAGACATCGAACACCTGAGTCCGAGTCTTGTCCTTGGCAAGCTCCTCTTTGAACTTCCTGATCATGGCGCGCTGGTTCTTCTCACTCTCCATGTCGATGAAGTCGATGACGATGATGCCCCCGATGTCGCGCAGTCGGAGTTGGCGACCGATCTCTTCGGCAGCTTCGAGGTTGTTCTGGAGAACCGTGTCTTCCAGGTTGGAGCTGCCGACGAACTTGCCCGTGTTCACGTCGATGACCGTCAAGGCCTCGGTGCGGTCGATGACGAGGTGCCCGCCCGATTTGAGCCAGACACGGCGATCGAGGGCTTTGCGGAGCTGATCCTCGACATGAAACCGTTCGAACAATGGCAGCTCGTCTTTGTACAGGTGGACTTTGTTGACGAGCTCTGGGGCCGTGTTGCTGAGGTATTCAGTGACGCGATCCATCGACTTCTGATCGTCGATCAAGAGCCGTTTGAAGTCAGACGTGAAGTGCTCGCGAATGACTCGAATCAGCAGTTCCGGTTCCTGATACACCAGTCGAGGAACGGGGCCGCCTTGAGCATCGACCTCGATCTTTTCCCAAAGGTCGACGAGCCGATCGATGTCTGCCTTGATCTCCGCTTCGGAGGCGTTCGCTGCCGCGGTGCGCACGATGACGCCGAAGCCGGCCGGCTTGGCGGCGTTGACGATTTCACGGAGCCGGCGCCGCTCCTCATCGGGAAGGCGACGCGAGATGCCCTGTGCGTCCGAATTCGGCTGCAGCACGAGGTAGCGGCCGGGCAACGAGATCTGTCCGGTGAGTCGAGCACCCTTCTGCCCCATTGCGTCCTTGACCACCTGGACGAGAACCGAGTCTCCTTCGCTCAGGACATCCTCGATACGCGGGTTCCGGCCGTGTTTGGACCGGTCGACTTTCACGTCGCCGGAATACAACACTCCGTTCTTGGACACACCGAAGTCGAGAAAGGCGGCTTCCATGCCAGGCAGGATGTTCTTGGCGACGCCCAAATAGATGTTTTGAGCGAGGCTGGCCGCCTCCTCCTTGGCCACGTAGTGCTCCACGAGGGTTGGTCCTTCGAGAACCACGACCTGGGTCTGATGCGGGAGCACCCTGATGAGCATCTGTTTCTTGGCGGTCTCCGGAGGAAGAATGATCTCTTCGTGCTGGCGCCGTGACTGTGCGGGGCTCGGGCGCCGGCCGCCCCGTCCGTTCCCACTTTTCGACGCGCGGGCGGGCGCCTGTTTGGGCTTGGCCTTGCTCTTGGGCTTTCCTTTTGGCTTCGGCTGGGATGGCTCGATGACCTTCCGCACTTCGACCTTTGATCGACCATGCCCGCGGATCGTGCGCTCTTCGACTGGGGCGTCGCCAACACCCTTGCGGATGACCTGAGCGGATTTACGGCGAAACAACGCCATCAATCACTCCTTCTGCTTGTGGATGACTCACGAGCCACCCGTTGAGGTGGCCGATGCGAGCACCGAAGGCGTGGAGCGGAAGGCCCCTTGGAGTCGACGGCGGATAGCCGGTCGCCTCCCCTGCCCTCGTGTCCGATCAGCCCAATCTTGTCTGTCGGCCAGAGAACCTGGCTGCGCTGGTCGCGCCTGTGCACTGCGGTTGAGAGCCGGGCGCAAAGAGGCGTTCCAGAGCCTGCTACTGAAGTGAAGTAGCGGCTATCAGCGTAGCAGGGATTTTCCCGCTCTCATTGACCCGTTCCACACAGCCGCCATCACAACTCCAGATGGGTCTGGCGTGCCTCCGACGGGTCCCAGCAAAGGCGACAACGTGCCTCGTAGGAATCGGTCGCCCCCAGCACAACGAGTTCGTCGGACTGCACGATGCGTTGCGTGAAGCCGGCGGGGCCACCACATCGGTGGCACACAGCCAGCATCTTCGTCACGTACTCGGAGCGAGCAGCCAGCGTCGGGATAGGCTGGAACGGACGGCCGAGGTAGTCCAAGTCGAGTCCAGCAACGATGACCTGTTTGCCGCTTTTGGCCAGACGCTCGGCAACGTCGACGAGTCCATCATCGAAGAACTGCCCCTCATCGATGCCGATCACCTGTGTCACATCGTCGATGGCGGCAAGCAGCGACGCCGAATCTTCCACCGGCATCGCTTCCACCGACAGCGACGAGTGCGACACGACCTCGGCAGTCGCGAAGCGGACGTCCAGGGCCGGCTTGAAGGTTTGGACCGGTACGTGGGCCAGCACCGATCGAGTCACCCGACGAATGAGCTCCTCGCTCTTCCCCGAGAACATCGGTCCGCAGCACACCTCAATCCATCCATGGTCACCCCGCCGGTACATGCGC
Source organism: Acidimicrobiia bacterium (assembly GCA_041577335.1). Taxonomy (GTDB): domain Bacteria; phylum Actinomycetota; class Acidimicrobiia; order Spongiisociales; family JAENVV01; genus JBFGJH01. The sequence continues at coordinate 26,539 of JBFGJH010000022.1, forward strand.
TAGCGCCCCCCGGGAACCAATGGCCGGTTGAGCCACACGGAATGAGCGAGTCCAAGCGCAATGCATGTCGCCACCAGCGATGACCCGCCTGCCGACATGAACGGAAGCGGCAGCCCGGTCACGGGTGCGATCCCGATGGTCATGCCGATGTTGATGAACACGTGAAATGCCAACAATCCGGCGACTCCGATCGCCATCAGCGACCCGTAGCGATCACCAGAGGCAAGGGCGATCCGAAGCAGACGAAAGATGATCACGCCAAATCCCACCACGACGAGCGAGCCCCCTATGAAGCCGAGCTGTTCTCCGACTGCCGTGAAGATGAAGTCGGTTTCCTGCTCGGGGACGAACGACCGTTCGGTGAGCGCTCCCTGAAACAACCCGGTCCCGAAGAACTGGCCACTACCGATCGTCGTGACGCTGTTCAACTGGTTGAAATCGGCGCCGAGGGCGTCAGAGCCGAGGTTGGTGAAACTCTCGAGCCGATCGAGCTGATACTCCTCGAGGATGCCGAATCGGAACATTGCCCAGATCCCTCCCGCAGCGCCCGCCCCCAATATGAGCAGCTGACGGATGGTTGTGCCTCCGGCAAAGAGAATGACGATCGAGACAAACCCGAACACCATCGCCGTGCCGAGATCCGGCTGGCGGACCACGAGGAGGAACGGCACTGCCAATGCCAACAATGCGATACCCACGCGCCGCCAGCGCATTCCTTCCTCTTTGGCAGCTGCCAGAGTCGCCGACATGACCATGATCATGGACACCTTGGCGAATTCCGAAGGCTGGAGCAGGAACCCGCTCGGCAACGGGATCCAACGTTGAGTTCCGCGCGACTCGGGGAAGAAGAAGACAGCCACCAAGGCGAGAACCGTGAGGAGGTAGAGACCAATCGAGAAATGCTGCCAATCGCGGTAGTTGATGAAGCTCACGGCCAGAAACGAGACGACTCCGACGAGAGCGAAGATGATTTGGCGCCTCATCAGCCGGGAGTCGTCGCCGAACAGGGCCTCCTGGGCCTCCTTGCTGGCGCTGTAGACCATGAGGATGCCCAAAAGCATGAGCGCCATCATCGCCACGATGAGGATGACGTCCGGAGCGCGACGGGTGCGCGACGCGCTCTGAGCGGATGCCGTTGGCGAGAGAATCGTCATCAGAAACCAGCCTCGACGGGATCGATGTCCTCACCGAGGAGGTGTTGAAAGATCTGGCGGGCGATGGGAGCGGCAACCCGGCCTCCCCCGCCGCCCTCTTCCACCACCACGGCGACCGTGTAACGCGGGTTGCTCACCGGGGCCACACCCACGAACCACGCCGTGTCGAAGGTGTCCCGCTTGGTGGCTGTGCCAGTCTTGCCTCCTACCTGGCGGCGCTGATCCATAGTCTCAAAAGCTCGGGCCGCCGTTCCATATTCGGCGTTGACGGTCAAGAACAGGTCTTCGGCGAACATCTCGTTGAATCCATCCGAGAGTTCGACGGTGCGAAGCACCTGCGGGTTGACATCGGCGATGAGACGACCCTCAGTGTCGAGTATCCGGTCCACCACCGTTGGGCTCCAAACCGTCCCGCCATTGGCCAAGGCGCTATAGGCAACCGCCATCTGCAAGGGGGTGGCCGTCACCTCGCCCTGGCCGATTGCCACGTTCATGAGGTCACCACCCACCCAGATGGGCCCGGGGTCGATCCGAGATGGGTCCAGTCGAAATGGGGCATCCTCCGCCCACTGCTGAAAGAGCTCACGGTCGGGGATCTGCCCGGCAGATTCGAATGGGAGGTCGATTCCAGTTTTCTCGCCCAAACCCAGACGAGTAGCCCAGTCTTGGAGGAGGTCTTCATCTGCCGTGTTCTTGGTTTGGTTCCAGGCAGCCAGCGCAACTTCCCAGAAGTAGATGTTGCAGGAAGCGCCGAGGGCCACATGCAAGTCGACGATGCCGTGGCCGGGATCGGAGAACACCTTTTGCGACCCTTCATCGAGCGAATTCGCCTGGAGGACGCCCGTGCACTCGAGAGACCCTTCCGGGCTGTCTGTATGGGCGCGAGTCGGCCAGAACCCTTCCTCGACGGCGAAGGCGTACGTGATCCCCTTGAACGTGGATCCCGGGGGGTACAAGCCCTGAATCGCCAAGTTGTTGAAGGCTTGGCGGTCCTGCAGATCGGTGAAGTCGTCACTGCTGATGCCGGTGACAAACGACGTGGGATCGTAGGTCGGGATGCTGACCATGGCGAGAATCTCACCCGTCTGGGTGTCCATGACCACGACTGCGCCCCGTTCGGCCTTGCTGCCGCCGAGGTCACGAAGTGACATGGCGATGCCATCCGCCAGTGCCTTCTCGGCGACTCGCTGTAGGTCGGCGTCCATCGAGAGTTGCACGGCGTTGCCCTGCTCGGGGGCGATCTGTACCTGTCGCTCTTCGATGGCTCCCTCATCGTTGGTGGTGAAATACTCGCGGCCGGGTTTACCACGCAGGAAGTCTTCATAGTGACCTTCAACGCCGACGCGGCCGATCTTGCTGTTGGGGTCGAGGCCCGGATCGACTTCCAGGTCGTCGGGCGAAACCGAGCCGATATACCCCAACACGTGCGCCATCAGCTCGCCACCGGGATAGGTCCGCCGGGTCACCAGCTCGATGGACACGCCGGAGGAGAACCGATCCTGGTTGGTGAGGACGAAGTACACCTGCTCGGGAGAGAGTGACGTTTCGAGCTCGAAACGGTTGCCCGATCCGGCTGCGGCAAACTGGTCCCGAATGTCAGCCGGCTCCACCTCGAGCAGTCCGGCCAGTTCTTGCACGACGTCGTCTTCGATGTCAGAGGGAATGAAACGGCGATCGATCACCACTGCCGGCTCCGGTTCGGTGCCGGCGATGAGGGTCCCTTTGGCGTCGATGATGAATCCCCGCGACGGTCGAAGAGTCTCCGATCGGAGCTGATAGCCCTCCGCCTCCTGAGCGAACTCGGGACCTTCGGCGATCTGCACGAACCAAAGCCGTGTCATCAAGCTCCCGAGGAGAAGCGCGAACAGGAGCGCCAGCCAGGCAACCCGCAATTCCAGCTTCATACCAATCCTCGCTTTCGGGGTTGCACCAACCAGCGGAACGCCGGGGCCAACACGAGCGACAAGGCTCCGTTGTAGAGAGGTACCAATACGATGGTTCTCAGCACGTTGACCTCAGTCAGGCTACCCAGGCTGAAGAGGGTACCGAAGACTGCGAACAACACGACACCCTCGAAGCTCAGGGCCACAACCGACAACACACTACTGATGGGGTTTGGCTCCACCCGGTCGGATGTTCGCACGGCGGTGTACCCCACGAGCACGAAGACGAGCGCACGGAGCCCCATCGGGGTCGTGCCCAGGAGGTCGAGTGCCAAGCCGCCAGTGAAGCCAAGCAGCAACTCAGGGTCCGGGTCGAGCCATCGAGCCGCCAAAATGACCACCAGGAGCGGGGCATCGAAGATGATGGAGAACTGCTCGAGCCGGGCGAAGAGCGTCGTTTGCAGAACAATTGCCATCGCCATCAACACCAGCGACCAGAGTATTGGCCGCGAGTTCACGAGTCGGATTCCTCCGCAATGGTCGTGGTCGTCGTGTCCGGGGGGGCGGGATCCTCGGCAGGGACTTGTAGCACGATGACGAATCGAACCGCAGTCAAGTCGGCCACCGGTGCCACCGACTGAGATTGGATGAGTGAGCCGTCGGGCCGCATTCGCTCGGTGGTCCGACCCACCTGCAAGCCACTGGGGATTCCGCGCTGGTTTCCTGAGGTCCGGAGGATCGTATCTGCCTCCACTGGCTCGCTGGCGTCCAGGATCATGAGATCCAGCCGATCAGGATCACCCGTGCCGGTCACGACCCCGAGGTCGCCGCCCTCAGTGAGGATCTCGACGCCGGTCGTGGGACCGATGACCGGAATCACGGTTGCGCTGTCGGGAAAGACGTTCTTGACGATGCCAACCAGCAGTTCGCTTTGGTTGAGAACGGGGTTGCCGGCGACGATTCCGTGGTTCGATCCCTTGTTGATCACAAAGCCGGTGTCGAAGGTTCCGGTCCCACCCCGGACCTCAGCAACCACAGAGGGAAACTCCGCTTGTTCGGTGAGATCGAGAAATTGTTGAAGAAGGAGATTGTCCTGGCGGAACTTCTCGATCTCCGCCTCGGCGGCGCGCAGTTCTTCGTTCTCGGCACGAAGCCGCTCGTTCTCCGCGCGTAGGCCGGCAAGATTGGCAATGCCGTCGATGACGTCGGCGATGGGATCGACAACCGTGCCGGCTCCGTCTTGGAGCGGGGCCGCCAACGACTGCGCACCGGAACGAAGCGTGGCGGCGACGCCCTCGCCCTGCGACCGGATGTCGAACGTCATCAGCACGAACGACGCCACGATCAACACGATCAACGAGATATTCGGAGAGCGTCTCGGTCCCCCGCGTTCGGTAATCACCAGCCCTGCGCTCCGGCTTCACTCATGCGCGGCTGGACGAGACCAAAACCCCCTGCAGGACATCGAATTCTTCGAGGCACTTCCCCGATCCCATCACGACCGACTGCAACGGGCGGTCTGCTGTGACCATCGGCATGCCGGTCTCGTAGGCGAGGCGCTCATCGAGTCCACGCAACAAAGCTCCGCCACCGGTTATGACGATGCCTTGTTCCATGATGTCGGATGCCAGTTCAGGTGGTGTCTTGTCGAGCGTGTATTTCACCGCGTCGACGATCGCGGCGACTGGCTCCTCGATGGCTTCCCTGATCTCCGGCGAGGACAGGACGACAGTCTTGGGAAGGCCGGTCACGAGGTCGCGGCCCCGTACTTCGGCCGACGGCTCGTCGGCGTAGGGGTAGGCACTGCCGATGGCCATTTTCAGCTGTTCTGCAGTACGTTCGCCGAGAAGCAGGTTGTATTCCTTCTTGACCCATTCGATGATGGCCTCGTCGAGTTCGTCTCCGGCGACCCGGATCGAGCGAGCCACGACGATCCCGCCCAGCGAGATGACCGCAACCTCGGTGGTGCCACCCCCGACGTCGACGACCATGGACCCCGCCGGCTCATGGATGGGCAAGCCAGAGCCAATGGCGGCAGCCATCGGTTCCTCGATGGTGTACGCACGCCGGGCACCAGCGTGATAGGCCGCTTCCTCAACGGCCCGCCGTTCCACAGGCGTGATGCCAGAAGGCACACAAATGACGATACGGGGACGGGCCCACTTGCGGCGGTGCACCTTCTGAATGAAATACCTGAGCATCTTCTCGGTGATTTCGAAGTCGGCGATGACACCGTCGCGGAGCGGCCGGATCGCCCGGATATGCGATGGGGTCCTTCCGATCATGCGCTTGGCTTCCATACCCACCGCAAGAGCGCGCTGGTTGCGCATGTTGATCGCAACAACCGATGGCTCGTTGAGAACGACACCCCCGGCGCGCACATAGACCAAGGTGTTGGCAGTACCAAGGTCGATGGCCATGTCCTGGCCTGCGAATGCAAAAAGGGTTTCAGCCACAGGGCCCCTCATTCCGAGTGCCGCGAGCATAGTGGACGCCGGCACTGTCCGGTCAATTGGGTCCTCACCCGAAGAAGATCCCGAGTTCCCGCGCAGCACTGTCAGGTGAGTCGCTGCCATGCACGATGTTCTCACCGATTTCGAGGCCAAAGTCGCCGCGTATGGTCCCTGGCAGCGCCTCGATCGGGTTCGTTGTGCCCATGAGGGCCCGACCAACGGCCACGGCATCAGGGCCTGACCATTCCATCGCCACCACCGGGCCAGAAGTGATGAAATCCACGAGATCGGCATAGAAGGCCTTGCCGACGTGCTCTCCGTAGTGTTCGGAGGCCATATCCTCGGTGATGGTCAACATCCGCATCCGATTGAGTTCGAGGCCCTTGGCCTCGAAGCGGCCGATGACTTCGCCCACCAGGCCGCGGGCGACTCCGTCAGGCTTGACCATGATGAAGGTGTGTTCGTTAGGCATGGGACGGCATGGTAGTGGCCCCAGGAACTAGCTTCTCAAAGAGGCGCGGATGGCGCCCACCAGGTAAAGGGATCCTGTGACGAGGACGGCGCCATCATCCAACGTCGAGTCGATTGCAGTGTCGATAGCTGCCTCCGGACTGGGCTGATCGGAGACCGGGATGTCCAGCGTTCCTGCGACGAGCTCGCGCAGTCGCCCTGCGTCGATCGCCCGCTCGTCGCTCACCTGCGTCGTGACGATGCGAGCGGCAATCGGTTCGAGTTGGGCGATCATGGTGGCAACATCTTTGTCTTCCATGGCTCCCAGTACGACGGTCCACGACTTCGTGCCAAACTCGGCCTCGAGCGTCGAGACCAACGTGTCGATCCCTTCGGGGTTGTGAGCGCCGTCGATCACGACCAGCGGCTGGTGGCCAACGACCTCCAAACGACCAGGGACGGTCACCTCGCTGAGGCCTTGCCGCAACCCGTCGTCGGAGAGGGGACGGCCGAAGAGCTCCTCGGTGGCCGCCACCGCCACCGCCAGATTGTCGACCTGATAGCGACCATGCAGCGGAACGAACAGGTCGTCGTAGTCGGCGTAGCCACCACGGATACCAGCGGTCCATCCTCCCACCGCCATCAGCGGTTCGATCGGCGAGAAGTCCACGCCATACTGCCGATGGGTGAGCCCCAAGGCAGCAGCGTGCGACTGGACAACGGCGAGTGCATCCGGCGACAGGTCGCCCGTGACCAACGATGAGCCTGGCTTGGCGATAGCCACCTTTTCGCGGGCGATCTCGGCAATCGTATCGCCCAAGTACTCCGTGTGCTCCAGGGAGACCCCGGTGACGACCGCCACTTTGCCGTCCGCCACGTTGGTGGCGTCGAGCCTTCCCCCCAGTCCGGTCTCCACGACTGCGACGTCGACGGCGTTGGATGCGAAATACGACAAGGCGAGGATCGTCGTCAACTCGAAGTATGTGGGATGGTCGCCGGATTGGGTTCGGTAAAGCTCAACGAACGGCTGAATGTCCGCAACAGCTTCAGCGAAAGCCCACTCGGCGGCCACCTCGTTGTCGAGTTCGAGCCGTTCTTCGACCCGATCGAGGTGGGGCGAGGTTGTCAGCCCCACGCGCAGCCCGTGTCCGGTGAGGATGGCAGAGGCGATCCTCGCCGTCGACGTCTTCCCATTCGTGCCGGCAACGTGGATGATCGGGTATGAATGTTGGGGATTGCCCATCAGTTCGAGAATCGCGGTGATCCGTTCCAGGCCCGGTCGAATGCCGTAGCCGATGTGATGGTCGACGTACGCAACGGCATCGGAATACGTCTCGATGAGTTTCATCGGCGGTCCGGCTCTGATCCCGGCTGGCTCAGTGACAACTGCCTACGCCCCTAGCTCGCCGAGTTGCCGCTCCAACTTTGCGATCGCTTCTTCAGCCTCGGCGGCCTTCATGCGCTCTTTCTCAACGACCTCCTGGGGGGCCTGATCGGTGAAGGATGCATTGCCCAGCTTGCCCTTCGACTTCGCCAGAGTTGCGTGATGGGCGTCAAGAGCTTTCTGGATCCGGGCGGCTTCGGCATCGACATCGATGAGTCCTGCGAGGCGGATGAATCCCTGGAGGTTGCCGGACATGAGGCGCGTATAGCCGGATCCGCGTTCCTCGCCCGCCGCCAAGGTGACGGCCGCCAAGGCTTCCAGCTGTTCGTGCCACCAGTCGGCAACCACCGCGTCCGGGTCGACGATTTCGACCGTGAGCGGTTGGCGCGGCGAGATTCCGTGTGTCGAGCGGAACTGGCGCACGCCGGTCACGAGGCCTTGCAGGATCTCAACGTGACCCGGAAAAGCAACCGCGGGTGGCTGCGGCCAAGCGGCGCCGGCCAGGAGCCCATCTCCGACGAGCTCCGACCAGAGTTCCTCGGTCAGGAACGGTATCGCCGGGTGGAACAGTTTCAGCACGTCGCGAAGCACGGCACCAAGCGTCTGCTTGGTCTCGGCTACGTAGCGCGGATCGCGGAGCAGCGGCTTGGACATCTCGACATACCAATCGAAGAGCTCCGACCACGTGAAGTTGTAGAGCAGCCCGAATGCGTCCGAGAATCGATAACTGTCACACAGTTCGTCGAAACGATGAGTCATATCGGACAGGCGCGCGAGAATCCACGCATTGGCGCCCTCAGGAGCAGTCGGGTAGCCGCCGTCGGGAGGCACCGCTCCATCGAGGTTCGACAACCCAAAGCGAAGGCCGTTCCAGAGCTTGTTTCCGAACCGGCGAGCTGCGATGACCCACTCCATGTCGAGTGGGACGTCCTGGCCGGGCGAAGCCGCCTGGAGCAGGGCGAGTCGCAACGGGTCGACACCGTGCTCGTCGGCGACGTCGAGCGGGTCGATCGAGTTACCGATCGACTTCGACATCTTGCGGCCTTCGGCGTCCCTGACGAGGCCGGTTATGGCGAGGTCGGTGAACGGGGCCTCGCCCATGAAATGGATGCCCATCTGCATCATCCGGGCGACCCAGAAGTAGATGATGTCGAACCCGGTCACGAGCACCGAGTTGGGATAGAACGTGGCAAGGTCGGCAGTTTGCTCGGGCCAGCCAAGCGTCGAAAACGGCCACAGGGCCGACGAAAACCAGGTGTCGAGCACGTCCTCGTCTTGATGCACGGCGCCGCCGCACTCCGCGCATGATTCGGGGTCTTCGCGAGCAACGATCACGGCGCCACAGTCGCAGTACCAGGCAGGGATCCGATGGCCCCACCAGATCTGGCGGCTGATGCACCAGTCCCGAAGGTTCTCCATCCAATGGAAATAGCTGTTCTCCCAGCGACGCGGCACGAAAGTCGTCGCGCCATCCTTCACCGCCTGGATGGCAGGTTCCGTGAGCGGCTTCACCTTCACGAACCACTGCAACGACAAATAGGGCTCGACGACGGTGCGACAGCGATAGCAGTGGCCAACCGAGTGCTCGTGCTCCTCAACCGTCTCGAGTGCTCCTGCGGCAGCCAACGCCTCTTTGACGGCGATGCGAGCCTCAAAACGGTTCAGCCCATCGAACGGGCCTGCGGCGGTGATCACTGCTCCCTCGTCCATGATCGTGACGGCCTCCAGACCGTGGCGGGCGCCCATCTCAAAGTCGTTCGGGTCGTGAGCAGGGGTGACCTTGACGGCACCTGTGCCGAATTCCGGGTCGACGAACTCGTCGGCGACGACGGGGATTTCCCGACCCACCAGGGGAAGTAGCAGCGTCTTTCCCACGGAATCGATGTAGCGGGCGTCGTCCGGGTGGACGGCCACGCCGGTATCTCCCAACATCGTCTCGGCGCGGGTCGTGGCGACCGTGATGCCGCCCGATCCGTCCGCAAATGGATACGTGATCGATACGAGCTCTCCGATCTCGTCCTCGTACTCGACTTCGATGTCAGCCAGCGCCGTGTGACAACGGGGGCACCAGTTGATGATGCGGTTGCCGCGATAGATCAGGTCTTCTTCGTACAGCCGAACAAATACCTCTCTGACCGCCTTGGAGAGGCCTTCATCCATCGTAAAACGCTCGCGACCCCAGTCCACCGACGCCCCCATCCGGCGAATCTGCGTGTTGATGCGGTTGCCGTAGCGTCTTTTCCACTCCCAGACTTGGTCGACGAACGCTTGCCTGCCGATGTCGTGCCGGTCGATGCCTTCCACAGCCAGATCCCGCTCCACGACGTTCTGGGTGGCGATACCGGCATGGTCGGTGCCCGGAACCCAGAGCGCTGCGAAACCCTGCATGCGTTTCCTCCGCACGAGCACATCCTGAATTGTCAGATTGAGGGCGTGACCGATGTGTAGGGCACCCGTTACGTTCGGAGGAGGTATCACGATGCAGAACGGCTCGCCCCCGGGTCGGTATTCGGGAGCAAAAACACCGGCCTCCACCCACGCCTCGTACCAGCGCTTTTCGATGGCAATCGGGTTGTACGTGGCCTCCACGGCGCTCCTGTCACAAGTGGACCCCGGAGGTTACTCCGGGGTCCACTGATAGCCGATTCGATTGTTGAGCAGCGTCAGGCGAGGGCGGCGTCTTCGCCGAGTTCGCTTTCCTTTCCTCCACTCAAGAGCACGATGCCGACGCCCATCATCATGAGAGAAAGGGCGAATGCCGCCCACCCCTCCTGCGTGAAGCCGGTATCGGGTAGCACCTGGATGCCCAACACCTGTGTATCCGGTGTTGCCGCAGCTGTCGGACCATCGGGCGTCTCGGTCACACTTGGCGTTTCCGGCTCCGTCGGCGTCTCGGGAGGCGTCTTCGGCTCAGGCTCTGGCACCTGCGTCTGCACGTCGACGAAGAACAACCCGGCGTCGATCGTCAGATCGACGTCGCCCAAGGCAAGGGCTACCTCATCGGTCGTACCAACCTGGAGGCCATCGACGTCGGTGATGTCGACGACATCGCTGTCAAGGGCTCCATCGCTCCCCTGGAGGCCGTCAACGAACATGTAGTTCTCCGGGGCGGTGAACTGCACCTGGTAATCGCCGGCTCCGAGATTGGGGAACAAGTACAGGCCTTCGTCATTGGTGCTCGTGGTGCTGACAACTCCGCCATCCACGAGAAGCTCAACGACGACGCCGGCGACCGGAAGTTCATCCGCGTCCTGGACACCGTCGAGGTTCTGGTCGAGCCATACGTAGTCGCCGAGCGCACCCAGTGGTGGCTCACAGTCGGCCACGGTGAACGAACCGGACGCCTCACCTGCCAATTCGTATGGATCAACGGCCGTGGCGACCCACATGTGCTCACCTGGTCCAACCGAAACGGTGGTATCCGCATCGATCATCTGGCTGCCGCTCGGGCCGGTGAGCAGGATGGTTGCGCCGCCGGCCGGGTTTATCACGAAGTCCACGTCGGCTAGGGCTTCGGTGCCCGTCCACACGCATTCACCAGGCGTGACCGCTACCTCAACCAGGGACGGGGGAACCTCACAATCCACGGCAACGACCGTGCCTGAGGAGCTCCCGGTGAGCTCGTAGCCGGGCTCGGCGATTGCGGCCCAGTCGTAGGTTCCCGGTGTCAGGCTGACCGTGCCGCCAGAGCCGGAGATCGATTCGCCATTGAGCGTGACGATGGCCCCACCTGCTGGGTCGATGTTGATCTCGACGTCGGTGATCGATGCCTGGCCGTCCCATGTGCACTCACCGGCGACAATGGCTACCGCCACCGGCTCGGCTTCGGGAGCGCAATCGACCGCCACCACCGTGCCGGAAGAATCACCCACCAGCTCGTATCCGGGTCTTGCGGTCGCCGTCCAGTCATAGCTCCCCGGCCCGACGTCAACCGAGCCGTCGGACGTGAACGCCAGGCCCACCACCATCACCCTTGCTGCGCCGGCCGGATCGATGGACACGTTGATCGGGGTAAGCGACTGCTCGCCGTCCCATATGCACGCGCCCAGCATCACGACGACCGTCACGGGCTCAGGTTCTTCGCAGCCGCAGGGGCTGCAATCAGGCGCGACCACGGTCCCTGAGCTGGGGCCGGTCAACTCATATCCGGGCATAGCAGTCGCGGCCCAGTCGTAGCTGCCCGGTGGAGCGTTGACCGAGCCGTCGGACGTGAAGTCCTGGCCCGCCACGCTGACCGTTGCGGCGCCTGCCGGAGCGATGGACACGTTGATCGGGGTCAGTGACTGCTCGCCATCCCACTCGCAATACCCCACCGTCACATTGACGGTCACGGGTTCTGGATCCGGATCCGTGAATGTCTCGCCGCAGCTCAGGTGGAACTCTCCACTAGCCCGGTAGCGGGTGATGAAGTACGAGGAGATCTGCCAATCCGGGTTGTCGACCGGGTTGGGGAACTCGCCGTTGCTGTTCCATCCATCGTCGAATGTGGCTGAGCAGGAAACGTGGAGAAACGCTCCTTCCACGTACGGGAACGGAGCGTTCATGGAGTTCAGTCCGATGGTGTCACCTGAATAGGTGATCCCGTTCTCGAATGTGAACGTGAACTCCGAATACGGTTGTCCGGAAGCCTGTGCTGACGGAATGGTGAGTACGACTCCCGCCAGGACCATTCCCAGGACGAGAAACAGGACTCCGGCTTGTTGGCGCGGTTGGCGCCGTGGCGCCCGTGCGTGGTTCATTCTCTTCCGCCTTCCAGATCGTATGGAAGCGGGCCGGTCTCACCATTTGCTCGGCCTAACCCAGGTGACCGTATTGCGGGTTAGGTGTCGGCGCCTCCCAGCTTTCCCCCTTGTTGTTCTCCTCACAAACTGTGAATCACAGGAATGTAAGCGCTCCCTTGGATCAGAGTCAACCACCTCGATCGATTTGGGTCTAGGGACCTAAGACCACTCCGCGTGGCATTTAGGCCTACGCAGAGCGTTCTTGCGGCTCCTCGAGATCCTGCACCGGGACGAGAGTTGGATTGACCTTCTCCCTGACGACTTCATCCGTGACGATCACTCTGCCGACTTCGGACTGCGAGGGAAGGTCGTACATGGTGTTGAGCAGCACCTCCTCGACGATCGCACGCAGACCCCTCGCCCCGGTGCCCCGCAGGAGCGCCTGGTCGGCGATCGCCTCGAGGGCGGGCTCGGTGAATACGAGTTCGACGCCGTCCAGCTCGAAGAATTTCTGAAACTGCCGGACGAGGGCGTTCTTGGGTTGCTGCAGGATGGTGATGAGTGAAGCTTTGTCGAGCTCATCGACGGTAGCGATGACGGGCAGCCGGCCGATGAACTCAGGAATCATCCCGTACTTCATCAGGTCCTCGGGCAACACATGAGCAAGCACGTTCTCCTCCGCCCCCTCAGAGGCAACCTCGGCGCCGAAGCCGACAGAACGTTTGCCGATCCGGCTCGAAATCACATTCTCGAGGCCCGCGAACGCTCCGCCACAGATGAACAAGACATTGGTCGTGTCGATTTGCAGCAACTCCTGATGAGGATGCTTGCGGCCACCCTGCGGAGGCACGGAAGCCACGGTTCCCTCGAGGATCTTCAAGAGCGCCTGCTGAACGCCTTCACCGGAGACATCACGCGTGATGGATGGGTTCTCTGCTTTGCGGGCAATCTTGTCGATTTCGTCGATATAGACGATCCCCGACTCGGCGCGTTTGGTATCGAAGTCCGCTGCCTGGATGAGCTTGAGGAGGATGTTCTCGACGTCTTCGCCCACGTAGCCGGCTTCGGTCAGGGCAGTGGCATCGGCGATCGCGAACGGCACGTTGAGCATCCGCGCCAGCGTCTGAGCCAAGAGCGTCTTCCCCGACCCGGTCGAGCCGATCATGAGGATGTTCGACTTGGAAAGCTCGACATCGTCTTTCAGGGAGACCCCGGCCCGCACACGCTTGTAGTGGTTGTAGACCGCCACCGACAGGATCTTCTTGGCGTCGTCTTGACCGATGACGTACTCCTCGAGGAACTCGAAGATCTCGCGTGGCTTGGGAAGCTCTTCGAAGGTCACATCGTCGGCGCCCGAGAACTCTTCGTCGATGATCTCATTACAGAGATCGATGCATTCGTCACAGATATAGACGCCTGGCCCAGCGATGAGTTTTCGAACTTGCTTCTGCGACTTGCCGCAGAAGCTGCATTTCAGGAGGTCCCCTCCCTCACCGAATTTGGCCATGTGTCATCCCTCTCGAAGGATCAGCGTGCTGCCTGAACCGCCGCCAATTCGCGACGACTGTATACCTCGTCGACCACACCGTACTCTTTTGCCTCGTCGGCGAGCATCCAATAGTCGCGGTCGGTGTCATTGGTGATCTTCTCCAATGCCTGCCCTGTGTGGTCTGCCAGGATCTGGTTGAGCTGCTCCCGCATCTGCACATAGAGCTTGGCCTGGATCTCGATGTCGGAGGTCTGGCCTTGCGCCCCACCGTGCGGCTGGTGCATCATCACCCTGGCGTGGGGAAGGGCAAAACGCTTGCCCGGAGCGCCTCCGGCCAGGATCACTGCAGCCGCCGATGCAGCCATACCCATGCATACTGTCGAGACGTCTGCCGAGATGTATTGCATCGTGTCGTAGATGGCGAACAGCGACGTGACCGAGCCACCAGGCGAATTGATGTAGAGGGCAATGTCCTTTTCGGGGTCCTCGCTCTCCAGGTGTAACAGCTGCGCCATGATCAGGTTGGCAACGGTGTCGTCGATCGGAGTTCCCAAGAAAATGATGCGGTCCTTGAGCAGCCTGCTGTAAATGTCGAAAGCGCGCTCACCGCGACTCGTCGATTCGATCACGGTTGGTACGAGATAGTTATTCATTGTCTTCCTCCACGGCCTCCGCTTCGAGGCCTGCTTCAGGCTGCTCATCATCCTCGGGGGAAGAGAGCTCAGATGCAAGGGTTTCGAAATCGATAGGAGTGCCTGCTTCGTCTACGGGAACTGCGGCTTTCATGAGGGCGTCATGCGCCTTCCTTCTCAGGATATCACTGCGCAGTTTTTTCTCCTGATTCTCGGTGAGCGATGCCTTGACCTCCTCGGCGGTCTGCTCGTTCTGGGCGGCCAGCGCCCGAACCAGATCGTCATACTCGTCGGGAGCCACAACCAGGCCGGCGTCGTCGGACACAGCATCGAGGAGCAAGTCGGTCCGCACATTCCTGAGGGCGCTTTCCCGCAGATCGGACACAAAAGCCGCCTCACTCTGACCCGAAACCTGGAGATAGTCCGCCATCTCGATGCCCTGCTCCGACAGCGTGTGGCTGAACCTGTGGAGCACCTCCTCCATTTCGCCTGTCACGATGGAGTCGGGGATCTCGAGGTCGATCTCGTCGGTGAGCACCGTCAGTAGCTCGTTCCGAAAGGCGCTGTATGACGCGCCGAGTTTCGAGTCTGCCAAACGGCGCGTCATCTCCTCGATGAACTCGTCAAGCGTCTCGAATTCGGTGTTCTCGGCAACCCAGGCGTCGTCGATCGTGGGGCGTTTGCGGCCGTGCACCTGCTGCACCGTGACGGTGTATTCAACGACATCGTCCGCCGGTTCTGGGTCCTCGCTGGTCGAGTCATCGGCGCTTTCGGCGTTTTCGGCGTTTTCGGCGACATCATCAGTCGGCCCCTCCGCACCATCTTCGACGAACCCAGCCGGAAGAGGCCCTGCGAAGGTTGCAGTCTCGGCTGCGCTCTTGCCCACCAGCACCTCACTCAAGCCTTCGATGAACTCGTTGCCACCCACCTCGACCATCAACCCCTCGGCCGACATCGACTCCAGCGGCTCACCGTCACGCATGGCCGACACGTCGATCGAAACGAAATCTCCCGACATGACCGGGCCTTCACTCGGCTCGATCTCTGCAAACTGGTCACGGATTCGCTCGAACTGCTCTTCCACCTCGTCCTCGGTGACGCCGACCGACGGGACCTCGATCTCGCGTCCGACGTAGTTGGGTGGTTCGGCCAGAGCGGGCCACACGGCGACTCGCACGCCGACTTCGACACCGTTTTCGGTGTCCTCCAGCGACTCGACGGCCGGTGTCGCCGCCGGCTCGATGTTGGCTTGCTCGAGCGCAGCCCCCACCATTTCCGGCAGCGCCTCGTCGATGGCCTCCGCTCGGAGTCGGTCGGCGCCCACCGTCGCCTCGACGACGCGAACCGGCGCTTTGCCGGGTCGGAAGCCCGGGATCTTCATGGTCTTGGCCAGCTTGCGGGCAGCCCGGCTCTTGGCCTGGTCGAGTTCGGCGTCTGCTATCTCGAACGTGACCAGCTTCTCGAAAGGGCCGGCATCTGAGATGGTTGGTTCCACGGTTGCTCCTGGTGGGTTCGAGCGTCGGACATGAACAGCGGGGGCGCGAGCGCCCCCGCTAGCGGGGTGACCGACGGGATTTGAACCCGCGACAGCCTGGACCACAACCAGGGGCTCTACCTAACTGAGCTACGGCCACCATGTATCGACGGCACTTTACTGCATCACGCAAGCGCCCCAACCGGGGAAATCGCAGGCGGCTCGCTGTTCGCAGTTCCCGATTCGCTCGAGTTGGTCTCGGGTTGGCGATCAGACCTTGCGGGAAGACGGGTGGTCCATCTTCATGTAGACGCCACCCTGGTCGAGCTCGTCGAGCATCTGGCGGATCCGCTTTCGGCGAGTGTCAGGCCGCTGAGCACGCCCGATCCATCCGAGATAGTCGTTGCGCTGATAATGCGGCCGGGCCTCGTAGTCGTGCAGCACCCCCGCCTCGACGAGCGCTTCATACACATCGTCCGGCATTGGATTGATGGCCCGGCGTGGCATGACCGCGATCCTACGCCGGTGCGGACGAAGGGACTCGAACCCCCACGGGCTTTCGCCCACCAGGACCTAAACCTGGCGCGTCTACCAATTCCGCCACGTCCGCGTACGGGAACGTTAGACGAGACAGCCGCAGGCACACCGCCGCTTGCCGACGACCACGCGCCGACCGGCGTCTGTTTCGGCCCCGTGCGGACACCCAGAAGACGTCGCAGCCCCAATACGGCACGACGAGAGGCCGGGCCGACAGTCGGCGCATCAGAGGTAGCCACAGGCACACCACCGCTTGCCGACGACCACGCGCCGACCGGCGTCTGTCTCGGCCCGGTGCGGACACCCAGAAGACGTCGCAGCCCCAATACGGCACGACGAGAGGCCGGGCCGACAGTCGGCGCATCAGAGACAGCCGCAGGCAAACCGCCGTTTGCCGAGGACCATGCGCCGACCGGCGTCTGTTTCGGCCCGGTGCGGACACCCAGAAGACGTCTCGACCCACATACGGTGCGACGAGAGGCCGGGCCGAAAGTCGGCGCATCAGAGGTAGAGAGTGGGTCGCCCGGGACTCGAACCCGGAACCTGCTGGTTAAGAGCCAGTTGCTCTGCCAATTGAGCTAGCGACCCGCCGGAACTCTAGCGCTGGTCGATCGACTCAAACCAAACGTTCCTGTCGTCTGATCGATCCACTCCGCAGTCGTGACAGACGCGTCTCTTGACCTGTGCAGCTCCACGCGACCCGTACGGCGTCGGAAGGCATTCGAACGTCGCCAACCCAGCCTGCAAGTATTCCGCGTGGGAAGGAACCATGCCGGCGATCTCCGTGTCAGAGAACCCTATTGCCCTCAGTTCTCGCCACAGGCGGCGGCTGTCACGGTCGAGGATCGCCCAGCTCTGAGCCTGTTCAGTCAGTTCACGCGGCAGGTTCGATTCAACGTTGCGGCTGCATCGGCGAGGGCTGACACAAGACGGCCGGCATCGATCGGCACCAGGCGTGCCACAATGTGGGCCGACAAACGGGCTGTAGCGCAGCTTGGTAGCGCACCTGCTTTGGGAGCAGGGGGTCGCCGGTTCAAATCCGGCCAGCCCGACTGAGGACTCGCGATTCGCTGCTCGACGATTCGCCATTCGCAACCTGAGCCACAGCCGTCGCCTTTCCCGATCGTCTGGGGCGCGGCAGTCACGTCGTTGGGCAGCGCCACAGAATGCACTCGTGCCGGGCGGAGCCC
>JBFGJH010000023.1:0-40590 GCA_041577335.1 Acidimicrobiia bacterium
GAGACGCCGGATGATCTGTTCGGTGACGCCGGGGGTGTAGTCGAAGTCGCGCCGGAGCAGCTTCCACTGCATGACGTCTGTGGCGGCGTACAGAGCCATCACCAGAGCCTCGCGGTCGGGGGAGCCGTGGGCGGGAAGCCATGGTGCGAAGACGTGTTCGATCCAGGCACGGTGCGCCGATCGACCCCGTGGCTCACGGGCTTGCGCTTGGATTGTCTCCAGATCCGTCATGAACGCCATCACGACAGCCGGGATGACGGAGGGATCGTCCTCGAGCGGCTGGGATGCGAACTGCATCCTTCCTTACTGCGCAAGTCATTCCATTTCGGTGGGCGGTGCCAACAGGACAGCAACCGGGCTATCCCGATGAACTCGTCGACAGCCTGGCCCGCTACCTGCGGAGCCGCTTGATGGTTCGGAGCGAACCGCGTTCGTGGCTGTGAATGACCTGGGCTGGCGATCTGGTCTTTCGGGGACACTTGTCTACTCCCTCGACCTCGCTACTTTGACTGGGTAGTCGAGGTCGAGGGAGAAGATGATTCGCAGCGCGGCCCACGCCGTCCTGGTATCGGTCGTGATGGTGACCGGCCTCCTCGCAGGCGGCGCCGGGGCACCAGTCGACGGGCCGCAGCAGTCCTACGTCGTGGTGCTCGACCGAGGTGCCCCGGACGTTCCGGCTGTGGCGGCCGAGCTGGCCCGGACCCATGGCGGTGATGTGGGATTCGTCTACGAGCACGCCATTCAGGGATTCTCGGTGACCATCTCCGCGCGAGGAGCGGCGGCGCTGGCCCGGAACCCGCACGTGGCCTATGTCGAGGAAGATATGCTGCGCTCGATCGATACCCAGACAACGCCGACGGGCATCGTTCGGATCTTTGCGGACACGAACGCCAATCTCGGTATCGACTCGACGGACGACTACCGGGTCGACGTGGACGTGGCGGTCATCGACACGGGCGTCGACCTCGAGCACCCCGACCTCGACGTGGTCGGCGGCGTGAACTGCGCCAAGGGGGGACCGTTCGGGGGTAACTGTCAGCAGGGCGGCGACGACGATCACTACCACGGTACCCACGTGGCCGGCACGATCGCCGCCATCGACGACGGAGTCGGGGTGGTCGGTGTGGCACCGGGCGCCCGCATCTGGGCGGTGAAGGTGCTGAACCAGCGGGGCTCCGGTTACACCTCGTGGATCGTGGCCGGCATCGACTGGGTGGCTGCCAACGCCGCAACCATCGAGGTCGCCAACATGAGCTTGGGCGGCGGCGGCTTCAACCAGGCCGAGTACGACGCCATCCAGGGGGCGGTGAACAAAGGCGTGGCGTTCGCGGTGGCCGCCGGCAACTCGAACGACGACGCCAACAACTACAGCCCGGCCGCCTTCGACAACGTGCTGACGGTGTCAGCTCTCGCCGACTTCGACGGCGCAATGGGCGGCAATGGCTCGCCGACCTGCCGGACGGACCAGGACGACACCCTGGCCGACTTCTCCAACTGGGGGAACGCAGTACAGATCGCTGCACCTGGGGTGTGCATTCTGTCGACCTTCCCGGTCGAGCAGGGCGAGTACGGGACGATCTCCGGCACCTCGATGGCTTCCCCCCACGCCGCCGGCGCCTTGGCGCTGCTGGCCAGCTCCAACAACCCGTCGAACGCCGCAGATGTCTCCGACCTGTACACCGCGGTGATCGACGCCGGGAACTCCAACTGGACCGACGACTCCCTCGACGGGATCCAGGAGCCGCTGCTCGACGTCTCGAACACGGCGCTGTTCGTCCCTGCGCTGATAGCTGGCAATGGCGGCGGTACGACCGACGACCCACCGACGGTGTCGATCTCGAGTCCGGCCGACGGTGCCTCGTTCAGCTCGGGCGAGACGATCTCGTTCGCCGGGTCGGCGTCCGACGCCGAGGAAGGCGATTTGTCGGCCGACCTCGTCTGGACGTCGAATCTCGACGGCCAGATCGGCACCGGCGGCTCGTTGAACGCCGTGCTTTCGGACGGGACTCACACGGTGCAGGCGTCGGCGACCGACTCGGGTGGGAACACGAGTTCCGACAGCATCAAGATCACGGTGGGTGGATCCTCCGGTGGGGGCGATTTCACGCTTTCAGTCGACGCCTACAAAGTGCGCGGGACCCAGACCGCCGATCTCCGGTGGTACGGAGCGGCGTCGGACAATGTCGACGTCCTCAAAGACGGCGTCTCCATAGCCACCACGGCCAATGACGGCTTCTACACCGACACCGGGAAGAAGGGCGGTGGCTCTGCCACGTACCAGGTGTGCGAGGCGGCGACGTCGACGTGCTCCAACGAGGTCACCGCCGGCTGGTGATGCAGTGAGGAGAAGCAAGCCGAGGGCGAGCGAGAGAGATGGATGGGCTGGGCGCGCTCGGTGGCGAATTCGAACCGGGACACAGGGGATTAGGTCTGTGTCGATGGGATGGGCGATGGTTGTCTGGTCTGCCGGGCCACGAGAATCGAGTTGATCGACGAGCGGGGCCCGCAACTCCACTCGACAACATGACAACTGACCATGACCGGTGATGACCCATGTCTCGTCCGGCTCCTGCGGTCGACAACTTTCACTGGGCGCGTCCACGCGGCACGTGCCGCGACGAAGCAGTGAGCCAGTCCCTGCAACTCCAGACAGCTCGGTCACGGAAGGTTCCGGCCCGAGCTGGGACCAAATTGAAACTTCGTCCACGTGAACCTTCACCGGCTTATCGCTAACGCTCTGAACGGCAGCCAATGCCGCTTCGGGGGCAAGACAGCTACGCCCCCCGGACGTCCTATGCACGCTGACGCTTGCCTCGATGCGACCAGCGACGCCCGGATGATCGGCTGGATCAACCAAGCCGGTAGGTCCAACGGGTCGGGACAGTTGGTCATCCCTGTCGCCACCAGCATCAAGGTGCTTGTCGCCTACTGACACTTCCAAGGGTCAGGCACGACCGGCAGACGCGCGATCGATTCGCGGCTGTAGCCGTCGCATGTCGGTCCGCTAGGTCTGGGCAGATTTGCCCACCCACTCGATGTTGGCCGCGCTTCAACCGAGTTCGGCGGTCGGCTCGAGGAAGACGACTGGGATCTCACGGTCGGTGCGGGTCTGGTATTCCGCATATCCGTAGTACGCCGCCACGGCACGATTCCACCACCGGGCCCGTTCCTCACCGACCGCCGTCAGCGCAGTGACTCGAAGCCGGCGACCCGGAAGCTCGACGGCAGCCGCCGGCGCAGCCAGGAGGTTGAGGTACCACTCGGGATGCCGATCTCTGCCACCCCAGGATGCGAAGACGACGAGGCGGCCGCTGTCTGTGAGATACAGCAGGGGGACGGTGTGGGGTTTCCCGGTGCGACGGCCGGTCGTTGTGAGCAGCAGCATGTCGTTGTCGACGAGGCGTTTGCCGATTCTGCCTGCGGTGGCTCGGAATATCGCCGCGTGGAGGCTGGAGAGTCGCCGGGCTGTGGCGTCCTTCACGAGCGGCGCTTGGCGGCGAGTTTGCGCTCGCTCTCGGTGAGGTAGCGTTTGCGGATTCGTATGGCATCCGGCGTGACCTCGACCAGTTCGTCGTCGGCGATCCACTCGATCCCCGATTCGAGTGTGACGTCGCGGGGTGGCTTGAGCTTGATGGCCTCGTCGGCCTGGTGGGTGCGGATGTTGGTGAGCTGTTTGCCCTTCGCCGGGTTTACCTGCATCTCCTCGCCACGCGAGGCCTCGCCGATCACCATCCCTTCGTAGACCTCGATGCCCGGCCCGACGAACAGCTCCCCGCGCTTCTGCAGGTTGTCGAGGGCGAAGGCAGTGGACGTGCCGGCTCGGTCGGCGACGATCGCGCCCCCGGTCCGGTGCGGCAGCACGCCCGCCCACGGTATCCACCCGGCGTGATGCTGATGCACGAGCGCGGTGCCTCGGGTTGCTGTCATGAGCAGCGAGCGGAAGCCGATCAGGCCGCGGGCCGGCGCCTCGATGGTGACGATGGTCCTGCCGGTGTCGCCCGGCCGCAGGTCGGTGACCTTGCCCTTGCGGGGCGCCGCCGCTTGGGTCACCGTGCCGACGTGCTCATCGGGCACGTCGACCACCGCACGCTCCAGTGGCTCGTGCGGGGACCCCTCGATCTCGCGGATGATCACCTCAGGACGGCTCACCTGAAGCTCGTAGCCCTCGCGGCGCATCGACTCGATGAGCACCGCGAGCTGCAGCTCGCCCCTACCCGCGACCTCGATGACCTCCGGTGACGACGTCGGCCCGACCCGGATCGACACGTTGCCGAGCACCTCGCGATCCAGCCGCTCCTTGATCTGGCGAGACGTCAGGAAACGCCCTGAGCGCCCCGCCAGCGGCGACGTGTTCACGCCGAACGTCATGCGGAGCACCGGTTCGTCGACCTCGAGCCGGGGCAACGGCTTCGGGTCGATCGGATCGGCGAGCGTGTCACCGATCTCGACCTCCGGGAAGCCGGCAACGACGAACAGGTCTCCGGCTGCCCTTTCCTCAACGTTCACCCTGTCCAGGCCGGAGAATCCGAGCAGATGGGCAAGGCGGCGCCGCAATGGAGGCTCCTCGTCTCTCGAGTGACACAGCGCGATCTGTTCGCCCGCCCGCAGTGTGCCCTCCACGACGCGTCCGATGGCGAGCCGGCCGAGATAGTCCGAGGCATCGAGGTTGGTGACCAAAGCTTGCAGTGGTGCGTTGGGGTTGCCGGCCGGTGCCGGGATCGTGGCCACGATCGTGTCGAGCAGCGGAGCCAGGTTGGCGTCGGGCCCGGGGACGCCGATGCCGGCGACGGCCCGCCCTTCGCGAGCGATCGTGGACACGATCGGGAACTCGATGTGCTCGTCGGAGGCCTCGAGGTCGAAGAACAGCTCGTAGATCTCATCGACGACATCCTCAGTACGGGCGTCGGCGCGGTCGACCTTGTTGACGACCACTACCGCGGGTAGCCCGAGCGCCAGGGCCTTGGACAGCACGTAGCGGGTTTGCGGCATCGGTCCGTCGGCGGCGTCGACGAGCAGCAACACGCCGTCGACCAGCGCCAGCGCCCGCTCGACCTCGCCGCCGAAGTCGGCGTGGCCGGGGGTGTCAACGAGGTTGATCCGCGTGCCCTGCCACTCGATGGCCGCCGCCTTGGCGATGATCGTGATGCCACGCTCGCGCTCCTGGTCGTTGGAGTCCATGACCCGGTCTACCCGTGCCTGATGGGCGCGGAAGACTCCCGCGGCTTCGAGCATGGCATCGACCAGTGTGGTCTTGCCGTGGTCGACGTGCGCGATCAATGCGACGTTGCGGAAGGGAGCGCTCGACATGGCGGGAGGATGGTACCCGGTGCCGGCGCGTTTGGATTCGCGTCAACAGAAGTCAGCCAGTGCGCTCGACCGTGGCGTTGACGGCGAGCGACACAACCAACGTCAGCACCAGGCGGCCCACGATCGACACCGAAAGGCGAGGGAGCGGCGCAGCAGCACCAGCACGAAGGTCGCCAGACGGCGCAGCGAGTCGACAGCCGTCGGCTTGTTGCTCCCCGACCTGGGTTTGGTAGTCAGCCGCGACGGAGATCACAGGAAGCGCAAGACGGCGTTCTGCGGCGCTTTTTGTTTGAAGGTGGCGTACCACGAACACAGCGGGAACAGGACCACCAACCCCAGGAACCAGTAGGGGACCATGGCGGGGATGGTGGTGCCGGCCGGGGTGAGCCACCGCCCGAGGATCGCATATAGGAATAGGTGCGAGACGTAGAAGAACAGGGGAGTGCGGCCAAACACCGCCAGCACCGACAACCCGCGTGAGGGGCGGTTGGTCAGCAAGACGAACGACCAGAGGATGATCAGATTGACACCCATCGCCAGCAACGTGAAGGTCATCGCCGGCGGGTATTTCACGACGTTGAGAAAGTCGATCCACGAGTCCCCGGCCCGGGGTCGGATGTTGCCGAATCCGTTGGCCGCCCGGATCACAACGAAGGCCACGAGGAACACACCACCCAGCATCAGTGAACGTTTGTAGGCACGCTGGCGGTCCGCCACAATCCATTTGCCGAAGACCATTCCAAGCACGACCAGCTCGAGCCACGGCAGGATCGGATAGTTCGACCAGAAGCTGGCATCGCCGCCGCTGTAGCCAAAAATCAAGCCGAGTGGCTGGTCGAAGATCTGACCCCACTGATTTGCGTCCGGATGCGTGAACTCGATGCCGACGAATAGGGCGGTTGCCACCACCAACAGGTAGGCGGGTTTCAGCTGGAGAAGCAAGCTCCCGAGGATCATTCCGCCGCCCAGGGCGACGAGCACCCCTTGATAGACCTGGGGGAAGGGCTCCGGACCCAGTTTCCACGCCTGATTCACGACCAGCAACTGCAGGGCGATCAGCAGCGTGCCGCGCACGACGAAGTGTCTGGTGATGGCCCACTCGCTCCAGCCTCGGCTCCGCCGCGACTGGGCAAACAGCACCATGCCGATGCCCATCAGGAACGTAAAGCCGGGGGCAGCCGGATGAGTCACGAGCCGTGCCAGGAATGGGACCGCACTTTCATATACGGGGAATGGGCCGCCCCAATGCTCGCCACCGCTGTGCTGCTGAGCGATGAAGAAGTTCGCGTGGTCGAACGCCATCAACACGATGATGAGCCCACGCAACGCATCCAGAGCCAGAACCCGCGCTGCTGGCTGCGCCGCACCTTCGCCGCTTCGATCGATGGCCGTGGCCGGTTTCATCTACCCGCACCGCCAGGTGGTCTCCCGAGCGTACGACCCCCCATCGCCCTGGAAGTAGGGCTGAATGCCCCTTCGGGCCACGCGTCGTGCGTTCCTCGCTGCCACCTATGTCAGGATGCGCTGGAATAGCTTCAGATCCGCGCGCACACGGCCGCGAGCCCTCTACCGAATCTCGAGCTCGCGCCACCGGACGGCTGCACGTTGAGCTGGTCGTGGGCACAGGGGAAGCGGCGACGGTCTCGACGGTGCGGCTGGCGTCCTAGGAGCTGGCGGGTCTCTGGCACCGGTGACAGTGAGGCGCCCGGCGAATTCCATCCCGGAGGCCTAAACCTGCCGCCGTCGGATCGACGGCGGTGGGCGCTTGGCTACGCTGCGACTCCGGGCCGCAGGACGATGAAGGTTCGACGACCGGAGCTCAACGGTCGCAGCAGTAGGGGTGTTTGTCTGGTGATGATCGACGTAGAGAAGGCGTTACGGCGGGCGGGACTGACCAGCCCCGCGGTTCGAGAATATGTCCGGCAGTGGGCCGAGCACACCGGGGCAGCTCGGATCGAAGTGGTGAACGCCGCGGACGACGCCCGACTGATCCAGGAGTCGATCGAAACCGGCGAGATCCTCCCCGCCGGCGAGGGCCTGTTCTACTCCCGCAGCTACTTCAAGGACACGGCCCGCTCTGAGGAACGGACCATCGTGGCAACCAGCTCTCCTGAAGATCGCGGTGTCTACAACAACTGGCGTCTCACCTCGGAGATCCGCCCAATCGTCGAAGGCCACATGAAGGGCGCCATGGCGGGCAAAACGATGTACGTCATTCCCTACCTCATGGCTCCCCTCGGGGCTCCTCTCGAGAAACACGGCGCAGGAGTCCAGCTCACCGATCACCGCACCGTCGTCCTGCACATGATCCGGATGACCCGGGTCGGCGTGGATCTGTTCAACCAGCTCGCCGATCCCGACACCTTCGTCCGAGCCGTTCACGTGACCGGCGACCTGGAGAACCTCGGCCAGGGCACGCCCGAGGACAAACGCTATTTCGTCACGGTCGCCGATGAACGGACCATCCTCCACTTCGGCTCGTCGTACGGTGGCAACGCTTTGCTCGGGAAGATCGCCCATGGGCTGCGCCAGGCCGCCTACGACGGTTGGACCTCGGGGTTCCTCAGCGAGCAGTTCCTGCTCTTGGGGATCACCGACAAGCAGACCGGCCGCACGTATCACATCTGCGGCGGATTCCCGAGCGCCTCCGGAAAGACCAACCTGGCGATGACGCTCGCCCCAGACGCCCTCGGAGAGAAGTATCACGTCTCGTTCTATGGCGACGACATCGCGTGGCTCTGGGTCGACCCCGACGATGGCCTCTTGTACGGCATGAATCCGGAATACGGCGTGTTCGGCGTCGCCATGGACACCAACGAGTACACCAACCCGACCGCTATGGAGGCTATCGCTCCCGGCACTCGAACCCTTTTCACCAACGTCGCCTACAACGACGACACCAAAGAGATCTGGTGGGAGGGACGCACCGAGCTTCCGCCGGCTGACCCCACGGGCTGGCGGGACTGGAAGGGTCGTCTCGTCACCGACCGCGATCCTGACGAGGCCGATGAGCCGTGGGCCCATCCGAACAGCCGATTCACGACCTCCATGTCGAACGTGCCCAACGTCGCCGCCGACTTCAACGCCCCCGAGGGAGTGCCGATCGACGCGATCATTTTCGGTGGCCGAACCCGGGACCGTGAGCCTCTGGTCAGGGCGATCACTGACCTGGCTGAGGGCGTCTACGACGGGCTGACCCTGGGTGCCGAGGCGACCTTCGCGGCCGAGGGGGTCGACGGCCAACTCCGGTACGACCCGATGTCGATGCGGCCTTTTATCTCCTATCCCGAGGGCCCGTATGCCGCCCACTGGCTCGAGGTGATCGGCGCGGCACGCGAACAGCCGATCTTCGCCCACGTCAACTGGTTCCAGTGTGACGACGATGGTCGGTTCCTGTGGCCCGGCTACCGCGAGAATCTCCGTGCCCTGGTATGGCTGATGCAGCTCAAGAACGGCGAGGTGGCCGGCCGGCAAACGCCGGTCGGCATCGTCCCGACCCAGGACGAGCTCGACCTGACCGGACTCGACCTCCCCCGGGGTGACCTCGACCGGCTGCTGACCATCGACGTCGAACGCTGGCGTCAGGAGATGGAGCGCAGACAAAGATACCTGGAGCAGTTCGACGCGCTGCCCGAGGAGATCTGGGCCGTCCACCGTCGCATCGCCGAGGCGTTGGAGTCGGAGCCCGACTGACAGCGGGGTCGCGGCATTGCACAAGGCGCTGCCTAGCCGTCGCCCGCGCCTACGTGCCGCCGACCACTTCCACAATCCCGCCAAGTTGCCGAGCTGCGACCCCGGCCGGTGCTCGAGGCGGCCCAGCACGAGGACGAGGCCCTCGGGGTGGCGTGGCGAGACCGGATGCAGTTCCGACCCGGGTCTTCGTCGTTCTTTCCGCGTCTTCTGCCGAGCGAACCTGCCACAGAGGACTCGCTTCCAGGCTGCCGTCGCGGACCGGAACACGGGCTGGGACATGAGCGGGCTCGGAAGAGATGTTTGTCGGTGCCTCGCTGGCCGGCCAGAAGGTACGCAAAACGGCCAGGATCTGTAGCGCTGCCGGTAGCGGAGAGATCCTCGCCAGCCGGGCGCTCATCGAACAGGTCGATCTGGCGTCGGCGGGCTCGTCCTGCGCTCCATGTCGGTCATAAGGCGACCGGCGCTTCGCTGCTGACACGGTGCGGGACGCCGTTGAAGCCCTTCGACGGCAACGCCCGGCCCAGCAAGTGATGGCGGCGTTGGTCGATCTCCCGGCGAGCCGGAGGATATGTGGCTGGCGACGGCATCGGTCGATCTCTGATAAGTGGATTCTGATGAGCCCTACCCTGGTGAGCCGGCGGCATACCTCCGGCGTTGCTCAGAGCGGCCCACCTGAGACGTTCGGTCCGGCATTCCCGTTCGTGTACCGAGCCGACGCCAGGCTTCGCCGGCGCCTACGTCCCGCGACCACACGACAACGGAGCTTGCGGAGTCGCCGCTACCGCCCGCGCAACCAATCGCTTTCGTCGCGCGTCATTCAGCTGGCCGATGGCGGCGACAGAGACGACCATGCGAGCATGCGGCCGGCACACCGGCGAGTCCACTACCGACGCGGCGCGCGCGGCCGGGCCTCGTTGACCGTGAGCCTGCGACCGTTCCATTCGTGACCGTCGAGCTTCTCGATGGCCTTAGCTCCGGAGTTGGTGTCGGCTAGTTCGACGAACCCGAATCCTCGCGACCGACCGGTGTCGCGATCGGTGATCACCGAAGCGGAGTCGACGGTGCCGTACTCGGAGAAGAGCGAACGAAGGTCAGCTTCCGTCGCGTCGAAAGGGAGATTCCCTACGTAGATGTTCATGGCCGTTGCCTCTCATCGATGGGAACACTGTTGTTCCCGGGTGCAGTTGTTCCGGAACCGACGCTGCCACAGTCCAGTCCGGAGAAGGAGAGAAGCAAGCCGCCGCCGAAGCAGCCGAAACCATCTTACCACCCGCGAGCCGGTGTCCGTCGAGGTCGGTGCGGGATGGCGACGGGGTGCTCTCGATGCGATCGGCTTGCTTCGCTTTGTCAGTTCAGCCGGGTGGCAACTGGTTCGATGAGCGGTGTTGTGTCGAGCACATCAGTTGGAGCGCCGCCCAACCCCCTCGTTTCAGGGTTCGATGAGGGTGATCCGCACCCGCCGGGCGGCCGGGCCAAGGTCCTCGGAACCGCAGGACGAGCTCGAGCGTGCCATGCCGCCGACAGGGGTGAACCCTCGATCGAGCGGCGTCGTCGCGCTGCGGAGATTCGTGCCGGGTCGTGTTTCTGGAGGTGGCCTTCCCTCGCTGGCCCGCCTGGAGGTTGATCGTGTCGGCCTGGGAATCTGTTAGCGTGACGCCAGCCACGTCGGGTGGAGGCCAGCGATCACGTCGCTTCCCCGGCGGATCACGGCAGCACGTTCTCACCGGTTGGACTGCCTCTTCGGCCGACACTCGATCCTGTCCATTCCTGGGCGCGCGGTCGAGTGAGATACGCCAAGACAGGAGAAGTCACGCCGTGACCACCACCTTTGCCCAGCTCGGGCTGCCCGAATCGATCATCAATGCGCTTGCCCGTCGCGGGATTGTCGAGACCTTCCCCATTCAGGCTGCGTCGATTTCCGACGCGCTCGCCGGGAACGACATCTGCGGGGAAGCCCCCACCGGGTCGGGGAAGACCCTTGCCTTTGGCCTGCCGCTGCTGGCCCGGATCGATCGCGGACGGTCGCGTCGACCCCGAGGCCTGGTCCTTGCGCCGACGAGGGAACTCGCCGACCAGATCGTGCAAGAACTCGCCCCGCTCGGCCAGGCGGCTTCCCGGCAGGTCGTGGCCGTGTACGGAGGCGTCGGGTACGGACGCCAGAAGTCGGCTCTTCGCCGCGGCGCAGATGTGGTCGTTGCCACTCCCGGACGTCTGGAGGACCTCATGCAGCAGGGCTCGATCGATCTCGGTGACGTCGATGTGGTGGTGTTGGACGAAGCTGATCGCATGGCCGACATGGGATTCCTTCCAGCAGTTCGACGCATCCTCGATGCGATCCCCCGTGACCGCCAGACACTGCTGTTCTCGGCGACGCTCGACGGTGATGTCGCTGTGCTCAGCCGGACCTATCAGCGAAGTCCGATCAGCCATGAGGCAGAGGCCGTTGCCGACGAGAGTCCACGCGCCAGCCACCACTTCTGGCTCGTTCACCACCATGACAGGACCCGCTACACGGCAGATGTCATCGCAGCCGAAGGGCAGTCGATCGTGTTCACCAGGACCCGCCACGGCGCTGACCGTGTGGCCAAGCAGCTCGGAAAGGTCGGAGTCGTCGCAGTGGCTCTCCACGGAGGACGGTCGCAGAACCAGCGGACGAGAGCACTCGAGGCGTTCGCGGCGGGGCGAGCCTCGGCTCTGGTCGCTACCGACGTTGCGGCCCGGGGCATTCATGTTGACGCCGTTGCTGCCGTTATTCACTACGACCCCGCCGGCGACGCCAAAGACTATCTCCACCGTTCGGGTCGCACCGCTCGAGCCGGTCGGGTTGGGAAGGTCGTCACCTTCGCCACCGATGTCCAGCGTCGCAAGATCCATGCGATGGCGAAACAACTCAAACTCGACGCCGTGTTCGAGAAGCCGAAGGAGGCGCTCGACCGGGCGCAGGACGGGCAAGGGGTGGGCGCCGCCGCCGGGTCGGGGCAAGAATCGGGCGACTCCGATCGATCGCAATCCGTCTACGTCGCCAACCTGCCATGGAGGGTGACCGGCGACGACCTCCGGGCGCACTTCAGTCCCTACGGCCCCGTCCACCAGAGCACGGTGATCACCGACCGCAGAACAGGGCGATCCCGTGGCTTCGGGTTTGTGGATATGGATCCGGCGGATGCCGAAAGGGCTGTACAGCAACTCGGTGGATCGGACCTGTGCGGTCGCCTTCTGACTGTGCGCCTCGCTCGCCCTGCCCGTGTCGGGCGCTGAGCGCGCGACCATGGAGTCAAGGACTAGTCCTTTGAGGAGGATCACTGAAAGCCCGGCGCGAGCTCGACCGCGATCTGTGGCAAACGGTCAGCCGACCGCCTTCTTGACGAGGGCGACGATTTGTTTCTCGACCGCCGGGTTCAGTTCGGTCAGCGCAAACGACGTAGGCCACATGGCACCGTCGTCGAGGTTGGCTGCGTCCTGGAAGCCGAGCGTGGAGTAGCGCGCCTTGAACTTGCCCGCGTCCTGGAAGAAGCAGACGACCTTGCCGTCCCGCGCGTAGGCAGGCATGCCGTACCAGGTCCTGGGTGTCAGCTCGGGTGCGGCCTTCGTGATGATCTCGTGGAGTCGCTCCGCCAGGATGCGGTCCGCATCGGCCATCGCCGAGATCTTCTCCAGCACCGCGGCGGTGCCGTCGACCTTCTTCCCGCCTTTGGCGGCCTTCGTCTCCTTGGCGCGCTCCTTCATGGCGGCGCGCTCCTCTGCGGAGAAGCCTTCAGCGTCTGTGTCCGACTGCGTGCTGCCCTTGGCCGATTTGCTTGCGGGTGCCATCCGACCTCCTTCAGTGAGCTTGCCATCCGGGATGGCGCCCATCCCCTGAACGTGACATTGCCGGTCCCCGGCCCAACAGTCAAGAGACGACCGTCACCCCACACGGCAGATGTCACCGGCTAGCTCCGGAGCGGACCCGACGTCACACGTCGTCTACTGAGAACCGGCTTGATCGATGGATTGGTCGAAACAGGGAAGCACGATCTTCAGCGACGCGCTGGACCGAGGTGGTACGGACGGCGTCTCTCGGAGCCGGCGCCCTCTCCCGGCTCATGGCTTTCATAGCCATGACGCCTCCGCATGCGCGGGCGGCGCCTCGAATCGTCTATGCGTGTCGGATCGGGACGATGCGAAGACATGGATGACATGAGCGAATCAGTCCGTCAGCGTGTCAGGGACATTCTCGAGCCCTTCATGGCTCAATTCGCATTCGAGATCGAGCCCGGCGCCAGCGATGCCGAGATAGACGACGAGTGTGATCGTCTTCGCTTGGAGCGATTGCCGGCAGCCGTTGACGAGTTCTAGCGTGTCTGGGGCGCCCCAGGCGGGCCAGCTCGAGAAGCGTTCTGTGGCGAGGATCCGCTCAGCGTGGACGCCATGCTGAATCACGGGTGGCACTCACCAAGAGTTGCCCGGATGTGGGGAGCCAGCCTGGAGATGGTGGCAGGCGCTGTCCCACATGCGGCTGGCGACTCGGGGATGACGTGGTTGCAGGCGCCGAACCTGGGCAGCCCGCTGGACCCGGATGATCTCGAGATCCGGTGGGCCTTGGAGAGTCACGCGGTCGGTCGGCACGAACTTGCGCGCCGCTAGACACCGAACGAGGGGGATCAGTCCTTGGGACGGATTCCCCTCGTCGTATGGCTCCGTGCCGCGCGGCCGCGAAACGTGGTGTTCTCACCTCCGAACAAAGGCCGGCTCGGGGCGGCCGGTAACGATACGGGTCTCTGCGTCAGACCGTCGCCGCACGTCGGCACGATATTCGCGGCCCATCGACGAGGGTCTGTAGGACCACGCAGTGGCGCTCAGTGGTGGCAACCAGCTCGTCGAGCACGGAAGGCGGGGCGTCGGATACCAGGTCGAACGAGAGCCGGATCTCCCCGAATCCGACCGCTACCGAGCGGTCGGTCCCCAAGGTCCCGCGTACATCGAGGTCTCCCTCCGCCCGCACCTCTCCCGTCACGTCGACGCCTCGGTGCACCGCCACGGCACGCATGGTGACGCCGGCGCAGGCGACGAGCGCTTGCAGCAGCATGTCGCCCGAGCACAGTGCTGTTCCGTCCCCGCCGGTCGACGGGTGCAGGCCGGCTCTTGCGAGCGCACGCCCGGTCTGCACGCTGCACGCAACACCCTCAGCGTCTAGCGCGCCACGTGCCTCGAGGGTGATGATTGCCGTATCGGGTGCGGCCCGGTATTGGTCTTTGAGCGGGCCCTGTATCGCCCGCAGCTCGTCGCCGCGCATCTCGAGACCGTCTCTACGCGCGAGCCGTTGTCGGATCGATCACGGTGTGAACCGTGCTGATCGTGTCGCACGGAAAGCCGCCGACCTCGGCGTGCTCTCGAACGCTGTCTGGGCCGTCAGCGATGTAGACGCAGTAGAGCTTGTCATCGGTGACATAGGACTCCAGCCATTGAGCCCGGCCGGACATCCCGGAAAGGACGTCGACCGACTTGCGTGAGATTGCTTGCAGCTCGGGGCCCGTCAGCGCACCGGCTCCCGGAAGCTCGCGCTCGATCACGTATTTGGGCATCACGCCTCCCTTTCTCTGCACCACACCCGATGTACGGTGTGTCCTACCAGACACTGTCCACTGAGATCCCTAGAAAGGCCATGACTGGATCACCCGGATACCTTGCCGAAACACCGGAGTTGGCCCGATGACCGGGCAACCGGAACTAGTCGAGGGAGGCCCATCCGAGCTCCGGGCCGCGCTCGAACGCCTGCGGCTCGGCGGAGCCATCTTTCTTCGGGCCGAATACACCGACGGATGGTCGTACGAGTCACCTCCAGCCGAGGACCTCATCGGGCTGCTCCAGCCCGACGCCCGACAACTGATCCTGTTCCACATCGTTGCGCGGGGAGGCTGCTGGATCGAAATCGACGGCGGGGAGCGGCATTGGGCGTCGGAGGGCGACGTGATCGTGCTTCCATATGCGGATCGGCACCGCATGGGCGGCTCCTCCGCTGCTCCATCTGTTCCCATCGCATCGCTTCTCGACCCTCCTCCTTGGGACCGGCTGCCGGTTATTCGCCATGGTGACGGAGGCCCGCGGACCGACATCGTCTGTGGTTACTTGCACTCTGTCGATCCGTTGTTCGACCCCGCTATGCAGGCGCTGCCCCCGGTTTTCGTCGTCCGTCCGTCGAGCGTCGCCTCTCAGTGGGTCAGGGCATCTATCGACTATGCGCTCGAGCACGCCGCCCCACCCGCCAGTGTTTCGGACAGCGCGGTTGCCACTCGACTGCCGGAGCTACTGCTCATCGAGATCCTCCAACAGCATCTCTCCACGGCACCGGCGGGCGATCAAGGGTGGCTCGCGGCCCTCCACGATCCCATTCTGGCTCCGGCGATGTCGCTCATCCATCGACACCCCGAGCGGAAATGGACCGTTTCCGAACTGGCAGGAGAGGTCGCTGTTTCCCGATCAGTGCTCGACGATCGCTTCCGGCGGATCCTGGGAAGATCGCCGATCCGCTACTTGGCCGACTGGCGCATCCACCTGGCGCGAGATCTCCTCGCCAACACCGAGGTCACTGTCGGAGCCATCGCAGCCCGAGTGGGCTATGACTCCCAGGAGGCATTCAGTCGCGCCTTCAAACGGGCGTCGGGGAGCGCCCCTAGTCGCTGGCGGGACCTGCGGCGGTCCCGCTGACGCGGTGCACAAATTGTCAAGCCCAACGATGCCAGGGGCGCCGTCTATCTTCCGGCACGCGGTCGAGAGGTGCTTCCACACGGTCGAGGTCGCTGCCCCATGCACGCGCGCACCGTCCATCGGAGGCAACGTTTGCGCCCAGATCGGCGCGCCGCCATTCCTGGCGAGAACTCTCCGAAGGACACATTGACGAAACCGAACCAACAATCCCCACGTCGTCGGATGTGGACACCGAATACCGGTTTGCTTCTTCGCCGGCAGCCGTGATCGTGAGAGGTGATGAGAATGTGCGGCCGAGCCGGGTCGCATCCGGTGATCTGCCAGCATCAGAAGCTGTTGAGCCTAGGTCGAGGCGGCGGATGATGATTCGGTGACAGCGCCGAAAGGCTTCTGGCGACGCAGATCGCGGGCAGTTGCAGCGACCTTGTGCAACCCGTATCCTTCCCGCAGGTCGGTGGACCGGAGTGGCTGAATGCCACTGTGGCGCTCATTTCCGACCCGGGGCGCCGGCCTCCCTTTAGAAAGGATGGCCAAACGATGCGTTACGTGAGGCTTCTCGCGTCGCTCTGTGCCTTGGCGCTAGTGGCTGCTGGGTGTGGTGGCGACGATTCTTCCGCAGAGAGTGCTCCGACAGGATCTGACGTCGAGCAGGTCTTTTTCATTTTGGACTGGGTACCTAAGGGGCAGACCGCTCCATTCTTCGTGGCTCTCGACAAGGGGTTTTGGGCCGATCGCGGCCTCGCTGTTCAGATGACGCGAGGTTACGGGTCGGGCG
The DNA here is from genome assembly GCA_041577335.1 of Acidimicrobiia bacterium. Taxonomy (GTDB): domain Bacteria; phylum Actinomycetota; class Acidimicrobiia; order Spongiisociales; family JAENVV01; genus JBFGJH01. Next base: position 16,460 of record JBFGJH010000023.1, read on the forward strand.
ACACGTCCGACCGGATCGGTATCGGGGAAGGGGACTTCGGATTCGCCGACGCAGGCGTTGTCATGAACAAGGTGAGCCAAGGACTGCCGTTGGTTGAGATCGCGGCAATTGCCTCCACGGTGCCCGTTGCGGCCTACATCGACCCGGCAGCCGGCGTTATGAACCCTCAAGACATGGTGGGGCTCAAGGGTGCAGTAGATGCCGGAGACGGGAACGACAACACCTTCAAGGCGTGGGCGCCTTCGGTCGGAATCGCATACGACGATATCGACTGGCAGTACACCGATGGCGCCAACATCACTTCTGTGGCGTCCGGACAGGCGGATTTCGTGATGGACTGGATCACGAACATTCCAGAGTGGTGGCTGGCGGATCCACCGATTGAGCCCGACATCCAGTGGATCGGCTATGACATCGGCGTCTACGGTAGCGGCCTCATCACCCGTCCCGAGGTTTTGGAGTCGAAGCCTGACGTTGTGCAAGCCTTTGTGGAAGGCGCAATGGCCGGGTTCGAATACGTGATCGAGGGTGGGCCCGAGGCCCGCGAAGAGGCCATAGACATCCTTTTCAAGTACAACCCGGAGATCGCCGAGCAGCCCAACGCGCGTGAATTCCACTCGGGGAATCTGGATTTGTTCCTGACGTTGATGCTGACTGACGAGGTTCGTGATGGCGGGCTCGGGTACTACGAACCCGAGAAGCTGGACCTCACCCTCGACTTCATGAACGAGTTCCTGATCGAGGGGCCCGATGTGACGGCCGACGATGCGTTCGCCAACCTGGTCGATGAGGGTCAGGTCAAAATCGACAACTTCGATGAGGCACTTGAGTCTCTCGAGATGGTGCTGGGCCGGCCCAACCCGCTCATGCCGTACATCCAGCCGTAAGACCAACGGGCGAGGAGGCGCCACACACCCTGTGTGGCGCCTCCTCTGCCCCATAACACTGAAGGCATCGCTCCATGGGAATCCGCCTCGACGCGATAAGCAAGGTCTTCGAGACCGAGGACCTCACGGTGGAGGCGTTACGTGGCGTGTCAGCGGTCGTCAACGACAACGAGTTCGTCAGCATCATTGGGCCCAGTGGGTGCGGCAAGAGCACGTTGCTCCGTCTCATCTCGGGCCTGACACCACCAACGCAGGGTTCGGTCTTTCTCGATGGCGTCGAGGTTGATGGACCGATGGGCAACATCGGGTTCGTGTTTCAGGCACCGACCTTGCTCAAGTGGCGGACCGTCTTCAAGAACGTGATGTTTCCGTATGAGGTACTCGCTTCGCAGCGGAAGGCACCCGCAGGGAAACAAGAGTTCGAAGAGAGGGCGCGCAAGCTGCTGAAGATGGCAGGCATTGAGGAGTTCACAGATGCCTATCCGAAACAGCTGTCGGGTGGTATGCAGCAGAGAGTCTCGATTTGTCGTGCGCTGATCCACGATCCCACTCTCCTGCTCATGGACGAACCCTTCGGCGCGCTCGACGAGTTCACTCGTGAGCGGATGAATGAAGAACTGCTCCGCATCTGGCATGAGACGACCAAGACCGTTGTGTTCGTCACCCATCACATTCCGGAGGCGGTCTTCCTCTCGGACCGGGTGTTCGTCATGTCACGCCGCCCCGGAACGATCCTGGGTGAGGTGACGATTGATCTTCCGAGACCCCGGACTCCGAAGATGCGTGAGAGCGTTGAGTTTCTCGACCGGGTCGTCGAGACTCGCCATCTGATAGGCCTCGGCTCGGGGGCCGAGCTCCTGAGCGAAGATCCGGCGTAGATGACGACCGATCTCGACACTGCGGCACCGCCATCCGAAGAACCAGTACCAGTTCAACCCGGACGCAGCGTCGAGCGCATCCGAAAGTTCGTGGATCCAGCCGTGTTCGCCGTTCTGATCGTCATCGGCTGGCAAGTCGTCATTTGGATCTTCGATTTCCATCCAGTCGTTCTACCGCCGCCTTCTCGCGTGTGGACGGTTCTCAGCACGCAGGGCGATTTCCTCGTCGAGAGCATGCTCGACTCGTTGCGGACGATCCTGTGGGGCTTCTTCTATGGGAGCCTTCTCGGATGGCTCGCCGGGGTTGCCATCACCTACTCACCAACCGTGCGCAAAGCAATCCATCCGATCCTGGTCTCGCTCTTTGTGGTGCCCAAGGCGATATTCCTTCCCCTCCTCATCATCTGGTGGGGCGTCGGTGGATTCCCCGATCACAAGATCGTCGTGACGATGCTCCTGGCGTTCTTCCCGGTAACGGAAAACACGATTGCCGGCCTATCGGGCGTCGAGCGCGAGATGGTGGAGCTCAGTCGTTCACTGGGTGGCAGTTCCCTGTTCCTGTTCCGCAAGATCGCCCTGCCCTTCTCGATCCCGTTCGTGCTGGCCGGATTGCGGATCGCCATGACCGAGTCGTTCATCGGGACATTGTTTGTCGAGATCCTCGTACCCAATGAAGGCATCGGCTCGCGCATCGTCGACGCACAGGACGTGTCGAATACGCAATTCATCATCGCTGCGATCCTGGTCATAGCCATCTTCGGGCTGGCCGCCTATTTCCTGCTGCAGTGGATCGAACGGAGGCTGACGAAGTGGTACTGAGAAGCGATCCCGCCCTCAGGGCCCCCACGGCGTGGCTGCCCGCGGTGTTGCGTGGCCTCTGGAACGCCAAAGAGCTGATCCTCACGCTCTTCGCGGCGGTGCTGGTCTGGATCCTCCTTGTTGAATTCGGAGACTTCCACCCGATCGTGCTCCCGACGCCGGCCGCAGTGGTGGGCGCACTCGTTGGCGACTGGAGCATCCTCGCGCGGGAGACACTGTGGTCCTTCTACGAGATGTTGCTGGGGTTCACCTTGGGCGGTTCTCTAGGGTTCCTGCTAGCGATCGGTATCTTCTATTCGCCGTTCCTGCACCGTGCTGTCTACCCGTTCGTGTTCGGATTTCGGGTCGTCCCGAAAGTTGCCTTCCTTCCTCTGTTCCTCGTGTGGTTCGGGATCGGCCTGACGGTCAAGGTGGTGATGGCCGGCACCGCTGTCTTTTTCCTCGTTTTGGTGCAGACGCTGCTGGGGCTCATGACGGTCGACCCGAGCCTCGTGGAATTCGGCAAGTCACTGAAGATGAAAGAGGCGTCGTTGCTACGCCGCATCCGAATTCCTGCTGCACTCCCGGCCATGATGGTCGGTGTGAAGATGGGCATCACGTACGCGCTGACCAACGTCGTCGTCGCGGAAATGGTCGTGTCGACCAACGGGCTCGGGTTCCTCGTCGTCCGGGCACGCCAGCAGGCCAGAACCGACTCGATCATCGCGGTGATCATCGTGACTGCCGTGGTGGGAATCCTCGTCTATCAGCTTGGTCGCGCCGTCGAGAAGCGAACGACCTTCTGGTACTTCGAAGAACACAGCGGATAAGACCCGACCGGAGGCCCATGACTGTTCAATACATCCGTGACTCGCACGCTTACGATGGGGTACCGCCCTGGGGGGCCAGCGCCGGCGATTTCGTGTTCTTCTCTGGTGGCATCGCTGCCGATCCGGTCGACGGGATCCCGCCCGAGATAGCGCCCACACCCACCTACCCATACCACGGCTCCAGCATCGACCGTCAGCTGCGGTACGTGTTCAGCAAGATGGGCAACGTGTTGGAGCAAGGCGATTCCAATCTGAAACGGATCATGAAGATCTCCACCTACCAGACCGTGACTGGCGAGATCGATCACGCGTTGCGGATGCGCCGTGAGTTCTTCGAGGTGGAGAAGCCACCGCCCAGCACCTTGCTGGTCGTGCCGGCGTTGGCGGTCCCCGGCCTGTCCGTCACCAACGAGGTGATCGCCCTCAAGACGGCCGCCGACCGTGACCGGTCGGTGCTGCACGCGCCACAAGACGACAGTCCGCTGCCAATGCTCGACACGATCTATCAGCGGCCGATATTTGTGCAGGCGGCCGCGGGGGGCGGCCTCGTGTTCACGTCAGGGCTCACAGCGGCCAATCTCATCCTCAAGCGCTTCCACGAGCTGCCCGATGTGCGGGGGATGCTTCCCAAGCACGCCGATTTCCCACACCGGCTGTACGAGATCAAGTACCAGACCCGGCTGACGCTGCTGTACCTGCGACGGATTCTCGAGAGGATGAACGCCACGCTCAACGACGTCGTGAAGGTCGAAATCCATATGACCAATGCCGAGGACATCGCTGGTATGGAGGAGGCCTGGAACGAGTTCTTCCCCACTGCGCCGCCCGCGCGTAGCGTCTACATCACAGACCTCGCCCCGACCGAACAGCTCATAGAAGTCGAGGTCATCGCAAAGGACCCCGAAGGCCCCTACCAAAAGGAGACGATCACTGCCCCGACCGTCCCGAGCTACCTGGGCGGCGTGCCCCATGCGGTCCGGGTCGGGCCGTACGTGTTTTTCTCGGGTCTGCTGGCGACCGATCACGAGACCGGCCTGGCTCCAGCGGCGCGGGTTGACCCGCAGTTCCCGCATCATTCATCCTCGGCGAAGCGGCAGGCGGCGTACATCATCGAAACTATCGACGCCATCTGTAAGGCTGCCGGCACATCCAAGGATCAGCTTGTCCGGCGGCGCACGATGCACACCGACTTGGAGGAGTTCGGGCCGGCCGAGGATGCTTGGTTGGAGGCCCTCGGGTCCAGCCTGCCGCCAACCACCGTTTTCCAGACGCCCGGTCCATTGCCGGTGCCGGGCTGCACTATCGGCTACGACATCATCGCGTTCGCGCCCGACCGCACATGATCTCAGTGCGGTTGGCGCGGCCAGCCCGGACCGGCCGGAGGTCGCAAGGCTGATCGACGGCCGTCGCGTGCGATGGGAGGGCAGAGATGGGCGCTGAAAGTGGCAAACGACGCAAATGCGGTGTTCGCCGTGCCAGTGCGGGTGTCATGAGGAGGACGCATGGGCGGACAGGCCAAGATCGTTGAGTTTGTGAGCGGTCGCGAGCTTGGTCTTCCTACGGAGATGTTGCACCAGAGTGCCGCCGTCCGTTTCGGCGACTTCTGCTTTCTCTCCGGTATTCGCGCCACGGATGAATTCGACGTCTTGGTGGCCAAGGCCCGGCCGGCGGCCGGCCGCCCTTTCCACAATTCGCCGGCCGAATTGCAGGCGAAGGTGGTGCTGGATCGGCTGGCTCGAGCGATGGAGGCACTCGGGGGGACTCTCGAGGACGGTGTCTACATCGAGCAGTACTTCACATCCAGGTCGCATTTCGAGCCTTATAGAACGGTAGGACGCGAATTCCTCCCAAATGATCGCCCGCCCAGCACTGCCCTGCCGTGCCACGCGCTGTCCTCGCCAGATGCGGTCCTCGAGGTGGATCTGACGGCAATGATCACGGCCGCCGAATCGACCCGGCAGCGTATTTCGACGGCCGCATCCCCGAAGGTCCTCGGTGGCTACGCGCAGGGTGTACGGGTGGGGGAGTGGATCTTCCTGGCGGGAGCCACCCCAGCCGACCACACACAAACTTCGGCTCCGTATCCGGGAGGGCTCGGGACCGCGCTGGCACCGGAGGCACGGGTCGATCCCAACCTCTGGTACGGCTCGGCCATTGAACGCCAGGTGGAGTACATCATGCTGAACAAACAAGCGACGGTCCTCGAAGCGGCTGGATCGTCCTTGGGCCGGATCGTCAAGGCAGACGTCTACCTCTCGCACCCCGGTGAAGATCTCAACGGCTTTCACAGGGTGTGGCGCAGTCTGTTCGGGGACGCTGCACCGGCGACGACTGTCATCCCGGCTGACGGATTCGGCAGCGAGGGAAGCCGGGTGGAGATAGGCATCGTTGCGCTGGCGGACGACGGGGACATCGAAATCGACCGACTCATGTTGTCAGGGGCGGCCGCTCCACTGGGGCCGTACCCTCACGCCGTCAGCGCGGGAGACCTTCTCTTCGTGTCGACCTTGATGGCCGCCGATGATGATGGCCTGGTCGCGGCGGCGAAGCCAGGAAGAACGTCGAGGAATGTGCGTCCCCAAATCGTCGACGAACTCGAGTATTGCTTTGGCTTGTTGAGGGAGATCTGCACGGCCGCCGGAACCTCGCTGGCACATGTTGTTCGGCGGAAGAACTTCTTCACAGATCTGTCCGATCTATATGCGGCCGACGTAGAGGCAAGAAAGGCCTGGCCGGCGGCTCCGCCAGCGAGCACCAACGTCGGCGTGAGCGGACCGCACATCGTCCCGGATGCCCGGGTGGCTATGGATGTCGTGGTTGCGGTGCCATAAGCGCGCGGCAGAAGCCACCATGGGCCCGCCGCACATCCGGCTACCATGAGTCACCCGCGCTCGAGGGAGGAGCGAGTGCCGAACCCCAGGGCCCACGCTCGGCCGGACCGATTCGAAGGACGCGCCTGTGGCTAGCCCGGGACCTAACCCCTTGGCCCAAACCATTGATGGTGGCGGGACGCGAGGGCCCTTTCTGTTCACCGGGACCATCACTCCGCATGATCCGGACACCGGTGCTTTGATGACCGGCTCGATATCGCTTCCCGCGGAAGCTGAGCACCACCTGGCAAAGGCTCGTTTTGGCACCAATCTGCGGGATGTTCCGACCGATACGGCCCGAGCCCAAGCTTGGGTGATCTATCAGTGGTTGGCCGCTCTGCTGGATGCGCACGGAGCCGATCTCACGCGACTCGTTCGGCAACGTTTGTATCTTCGTGACCTTCGGGACGTCGCAGCGGTGGAGCGAATGATGGACGTGTTCATTCCTGGAGCCAAGCCGACGACAACCATCGTGCAGATGCCGGTACACGGCGTCGATGAGCGAATCCGGGTCGTGCTCGAAGCGGTCGCCTTGGAGACGGACTGTTCATGGGAGCGCACGGAGATCAGGCTGTCGGGAATCGGCGAAACCGATCGATATCCCCAAGCGATTCGTACCGGACCTTACGTGTGGGTGGGCAACACCGTCGCGATGGACCCGGCCAGCAGGTCTCTCGTCAGCACATTGGCCGACGTTGACGCGCCGTCATTTCAATGGACGGCGCGGCGCCGCAGTGAAGAGGAGATCCTGGCGCAAACGCTGGCGACGTTCACAAATATGAGCTCAGTCCTCGCTACGCAGGGGGCAACTCTGGCCGACATCATCAAGGTGAACGGTTGGATGTCCTTTCTCATGCGTGACTACCGGCCGCTCGGAGAAGCGCGCCAGGCCTTGTACCCGGCGGGGACCGCCGTCCCTGCCAGCTCATCGGTCACGATGGCGGGCCAACTTCCGGAGGGTGCCCTCATCAGCTACGAGGCCGTTGCCCTCGTGCCGGGGTTCGCAGGGTACGAGCATCGCGCGATGGCCGGACCGTCGGGCATGTCCAGCGTGTATACAGCCGTTCGGCAGGCGGGACCTTATGTTTTCACATGTGGCGACGTGCCGGTCGACACGGCGAAACCCGCAGTGATCGCGAGCCCGGAACATCTTCAAGGTGACGCCCGTTACTTGGCGTTCGGCCGATTCCACGCCGAATCGCGTATCCAGGTCCAGGCCTGGGATGTCTACGAGCGGCACGCTGTGAGCCTCGGCCTGCACGGCGCCTCATTCGCCGACGTCGTCTACCAAACGGTGTACATGCGAGATCCGTCCCGATACCCGGCACTGGAGCGGGTGGCGGCCGAGTTCTTCGGAGGGCGGATACCGCCAACCTCCATCGTGCCGATCGTCGACACGTCACCATACTGGGAGACCGATCTCGAGATCGAGGTGGTCGCCTACGCGCCGGCGGACGGCGACGATTGAGAAGAACCTACGGGCACTGATGATCATCGATACCCACACCCACCACATGCCCAGGACCTTTCTCGAGCGAGCAATGGCCGAGCCGGACCGATATCGGGCGAACGTCGTCGACCAAGGCGGCGGGTTGTTCGAGATGCGACCCGACTTCTGGACCAGCGCACGTTTCACCGCGGTCTACCGGTTTGAGCCGATCTATTACGACTGGGCAGCCCGGGTCCGGCATATGGACGAGCACGGCATCGACGCAGCTGTCGTGAGTATTGGGCAGGCGACGAACTACGCGTGGGCGCCGGCAGACCTGGCTCGCGAAGTGGCCGCGTTCTCCAACGACGATCTGGCACGCGGCAGCGCCGAGTTCCCCGGTCGGATCTACGGGATAGCCCAGGTGCCGCTGCAAGACCCCGCCGGAGCGGTCGACGAAGCCACGAGAGCCGTGCAAGAACTTGGCCTGAAAGGCGTCCAGCTGTTGTCGAGCGTTGAGGGCCGCAACCTGGACCAGATCGGGTTCGATCCGGTCTATGCGCGGATTGAGGAGTTGGGCGTTCCGATCTTTCTGCATCCGTATGGCATATTGAACGAAGCGCGCATGAGCGACTATTACCTCGCCAACGTGGTGGGATTCCCGGCCGAACAGGCGATGGCGGCAGCTTCGTTGATCTTTGGTGGTGTGTTGGACCGTTATCCGGGTCTGCGTGTCTTGCTGGCTCACGGGGGCGGCGCGTTTCCCTACATCCTGGGCAGGATCGCACGTGGCTCGGAGGTCCTCTCGGACCAGATGAGGACGGACCACCCGGTGCGGGATTATCTCGACCGGTTCTACGTCGACACGCTGATCCACGACGACGCCGCGCTCGGATACCTCTTCGACACGATTGGCCCCGATCACATCGTGCTCGGGACAGACTGGCCCTATTGGATGATGGATCCAGATATGTTCCCGCGTTTGGAACGGGTGGCGGCCGAACGCGGGATCGACGGCGCCACGGTGCTCGGTACGGTGGCGGCCCGGCTGTTCGACCTGCCCACCCAGCCGGCCTCTTGACGCGAACTGCGGGCCTGGCGAACTGTCGGCGTCAGGTCTCGATGGAGAGCGCACTCACCGAAGGGGTTCAGATGAGTGTAGATGCCAGGTAGGAGACCGCCGCCATGACGGTCGTGACTGTTGCGTACTTCTGATGCAGCTCGAAGAGGTTCGCCGAGTGGGATGTCCCACTTCGATCGAAGGTTGCTTCTCGAACCACGAACGGGTTGAGGTTGTAGGAGAAGGCGTCCACCACGGAAGCGCGGACACAACCACTCGTCGAGCCGCCCGCCACCAGCAACGTATTGACTTGGAGTTCGATGAGCCACGAAGCCAGCGGGGTCGCAAAGAAGGCGCTGGGTTTGGTTTTGGTGATGACCAGGTCGCCGCGGTGCGGGCTGATCTCGTCGACGATGTCGTGGGCCCGAGCAGGCTCGGGGCGTTGTTCGAGCTTGCCGGCCCAGCCGCCGAGCTCCGCTCGAGCTTCCCGAGGTGAGTTGCGTGAGTACACGATCGGTATCCCGGCGGGCCGCGCAACCTCGACCAACTTTGCGATGTGGTCGACGGCCTGCCATGCGGCATCACCGCAGCTGAGGGGATATTCGTCGGTCCCCCCACGATCGCCGGTGAACGCGTAGGTCACGTCGACGATGAGCAAGGCCGGTCTCGATCCGGGCCGAGCGGTCCGGCCGTATCCCGCTGCCTGGTAGGTCGCGAGCTCGTCCGCGGGGAAGACGCCGGCAGCTAGTTCGCGAGGGTCCACCGGCGGGAGCCTGTGGTCGGTCATTTGAGTTCCTCGAGGCCTGCTTCTGCCAGCATCTCGAGCTGTTCGAGATACGTCTCGAACCCGAGCCGCAGGTCAAGCACCACGTGGTCCAGGCCGCGCTCGGCGAACTTGACCAACTCAGCTTTGCAGTCTGCGGGTGTGCCGGCGATCAGCAAACCTTCGAGATCGTCGATCGTTTCGAACGCTCCGGATTCCGGTCGGATCCAGAACTTGGCCCCAGCGGAGCTGGTCGCCAGGGCTGCCACGTTGATGTCTGCTCGTGCCCGGCTCCGATCCCGGTGTACCTTCACGATGGGGATCGATCCGACCGCCAGCGATTTGCCGGCCTCATCACAGCGCTCGCGCAAGTAGGCCATGCGAGCGTCGAGCGTCGCCAGCGGGATCCGACCCGGTAACCATCCATCCATGTGTGCAACGGCCCTCCGTACCGCGGCCTGGGTCGTTCCGCCGTAGAACATCGGGATCGGCGCGGCGGGTTTTGGTTCGAGCGTTACGTCATCGAAATTGAAGATGGTCCCTCGGTAGGACGCGTTGTCGTGGCTCCATACGAGCCGCAGGATTTCCATGGTTTCCGTGAAGATCTGCTCTCGATCATCTCGCAGTAGACCCGCCGCTTGGAACTCGGCTGGGTTGCTGCCCAGTCCGTACCCGCCGATCACCCGTCCATTGGAGAGCACACTCAAAGCGGCCAAGTTCTGAGCTACTTTTAGGGGCCAGCGGATGGGGATCAGCACGGCCATCCCGAGCTTCACACGAGTGGTCACCGAGCTGATCGCGGCCAGGGTCATCAGCGGCTCGATGAACGTGAGGTCCGATCCTTCCATGCCGTGTGGCCTCCACAGGATGTGATCCCTCACCCAGACCGAGTCGTACCCGAGCTCCTCCACCCGGCGGCTTCCCTGCACGAGCGTCTCGACGTCGGCATGCTCCCCGAAGTGCGGCAGCAGTACACCGATCTCCACTCACGCACCAGCCTGCGCTGCGTCGGTCACAATGTGAAAGTCGGACCCGGCCGGCGCGTAGACCTCGAGAAACCTGGCGGGCACCGACCCGGGGTTGCTGGTGGCGTGAATGAGGCCCGGGGGGATCCAGAGCACGTCGTCGGGGCCAAGCCGGTACTCAGAGTCGCCGATCCGGACTTCGATCTCGCCGGCCAGCACGATGTAAACGTTCTCGGCCCTTTCGTGGTAATGGAGCGGACCTTCGCCCGATCCCGGTTCGAGCGTGTTGAGGTGCACATCGACATTCTGGGCGGGCCCGAGATCTTGGTCCACGAGCCGGATCGATTCACCGCGGTCACCCCTCAGCCGCTTGCGTGGACCCTCATTCAGATGCGTGAAGTAGGGCTCTCGTTGCTGCACCAGGCGCCCCGTCCTTCCGACTATGGCACTATACGCGGCGCGCCGCCTCGGGCCAGTAGAGCGCGACCTCGATCCGGGTCTACAGTCCCATGAATGGAGCTACGAGCAGAGAGGGTCGAATATCAATCTGCTCGCGACATCAGCATCGCGGCCGACCTCTACCTGCCACTCGCCCCGCAACCGCCGGCCGGCTATCCGGCCGTTGTCATCTGCCTGGGCTGGGGCAGCGTTCGCGAACTGATGCAGCCGTGGGGTGACGCCTTGCGCGCACGTGGCTTCGCCATCCTCGTCCCCGATTATCGGGGTTTTGGCGGCAGCGGCGGTGAACGCGGCCGGTGTTTCCCCGCCGAGCACGGGGAAGACATTCGCGCTGGTCTGCGCCATACGGCAGGTCTACCGTATGTGGATTCGGCCCGTATTGCGCTCGTCGGCGTCAGTTACGGCGGGGCGGTGGCGGTCGCAGTAGCGGGATCCGATCCAACCGCCCGCGCAGTGGTGTCGGTCGTGGGCTACGGGAGCGGGAAGCGACACCTCCAGGCCCTCCGCACCGAGAGAGAATGGCGAGCATTCATGGACCGGCTGGAGGCCGACCGGCACCGCCGGACGTGTGGTGAGGCTTCAGCTGTGATAGATCCGGACGAGATCCTCGTTCGCAACGCCGAAGCTCGTGCCTGGCGGCGGAGCGTCGAGAAGCAATTTCCGCACATGGCATTCCAGACCACGTTGGAATCGGCCGAGCGAATAGTCGAGTTCGAGCCAGAACGGTCGTTGCCATATTCGACCCCGAAGCCCGTGATGTTCATACACGCGGAAAAGGACGAAATGATTCCGGTGGAAGAGTCGCACAGGATGTGGTCGCGCGCACAGGAACCGAAAGAGCTGGTCATCCTCCCCGGTATCGGTCACCACGAAGTGCACCGCGATGGCGGTTTCAAGCAGACAATCGATCACATCGAGCGCTGGCTGACCCTGCATATGAGGCCGACCGCATGAACAGTCATCGTGTCAGGTTCGGGTTGGTACTGCCCCATTTCGGATCCGATCCGACGCCGAAGCGAATACTCGATGTCGCGGTGCGGGCGGAAGAGGCCGGGTTCGATTCGCTGTGGTTGCGAGACCGCCTCGTAGCCGGAGCGCCCCACGGCCTGATTCTCGAGGCTGGGGGCACCACGTTTTACGAGCCGCTCGTCACGGCCGCCGCGGTGGCGGCTGCGACCTCCGAGATCACAATAGGGACAGCCGTTTTGCTGCCCAACCGGCACCCTCTCCAGCTGGTCCAACAACTGGGAACGCTGGCACAACTCGCACCCCGTCGCTTGATCGTCGGCCTCGGGCTCGGCGTGGGATCCCACAACTTCGAATCGCTCGGCCTGCGGTATGAGGACCGGGACGAGTTGTTTCGGGAAACGATGACAGTGTTGCGAGGAGCAGAAGCTGGTAGTCCGCTCTTGCATTCGGGTGCCCACTTCTCGTTCGGCCCGGTGGAGATCGATCCTCTGCCCGGTAGACACCTTCCGATCTACTACGGCGGCGTCAGCCGCGCCGCCGTACGCCGGGCGGTGACACACTGTGACGGATGGATCGCAGGGAGGCTGCCCTTAGCCACCTTTGCAGCCAGATTGGACTTGTTGACCCAGCTGACGTCTGATCCCTATCACAGGCTCGACATCGCAACCATGCCGATCACGGTCGTTGATGAGGGTGACGGCCGTCTCCTGGGGCGCGCAAACGAGGCGGTGGCGCTGCTTGCTCGAAGTGCGGAGGGGGCCAGCGATTGGTTGAGGCCCCCGTCCGGTCGGTTCGAAACGATCGAAGACCTAGCCGGTTTACTCATCGCCGGATCTCCCGAGCGCTGCACCGCAGAAGCGCGGCGGATCGTTCAAAACGGTGTGTCTCATCTCATCTTCGACCTACGAATCGCCTTCGACGAGATCGAGCGGCAGCTCGAGCTGCTGCAGATCGTGTTGGCCGACATGGCCGAGTTTCGGTAGCCATGGACGGGGCGGGCGCGCGACGGCTCGGTGACCGGGAGGGAGGCTCGTCGCGCCCAGTCGAGACTCCCGGACGGGCGCCCGGCGAACTCTTAGCGGTTCTGAGCTTGCGCCTCTCGGATCAACCGCCATAGCTTGGCGGGCGTCACCGGCATCTCGGTGATCTCGACCCCGAAGGGTCTCAGCGCGTCGACGACCGCATTGGCCACCGCCGCAGGAGGGGACACGGCAGACCCCTCGCCCGCGCCTTTGATCCCCATTGGATTCAGCGGCGACAGATGAGTCTCGTGGGCCACTTCGATGAACGGCACGTCCGTTGCAGTGGGCAGGAGGTAATCCATGAAGCTGGCGTTGAGCAGCTGCCCGTCTTCGCTGTACAGGATCTCCTCAAAGACGCCGTTGCCGATACCGTGCGCGACTCCTCCGTGCTGCTGGCCGTCTACCACCATCGGGTTGAGGATGCGCCCACAATCATCGACGACAACGTACCTGAGAATCGACAGCAGACCGGTGTCGATATCGACTTCGACAACTGCGACGTGGGTACCGGAAGAGAACGTAACTGTCGGCGGCACGAAGTAGCTCGTCACCTCGAGACCCGGCTCCATGCCTGCGGGCAGCCGTGACCCTGGTCCAGGCGCCGCCGCCTCAGCCACCTCCGCCAGCGACAGCCCAACGTCGGGCACACCACGCGGATGCACCACACCGCCATTGATGTCCAAGTCTGAGGGGTCGACTTCGAGGAGCGACCCGGCGATGGCCAGGACCTTTTCGCGGAGCCGCCCCGAGGCTTCGTGAACGGCCGACCCGGCCGTCACGGCCGACCTGCTCGCAAAGGTTCCGCCACCGTGGGCTATCAGCCCGGTATCGCCGGCTCTCACCGTCACATCGTTGGGGGCGACGCCCAGCTCATCGGCCGTGATCTGTGCAAGAACGGTCTCGTGACTCTGCCCGTGCGGGTTCGACCCAGAATGTACAACGACGTGGCCGCTGAGGTCGATGCGGACCAATGCGCCCTCGTGGGGCCCGAAACCCGAACCTTCCACGTGGCACGAGATGCCGATCCCGACGTATCGCCCTTCTGCTCGTAGACGGTCTTGGTCGGACCGGAAGGTGTCGTAGTCAACCAGCTGGAGCGCCTTCTGGAGCTGGGAGGGGTAGTCGCCGGAGTCATACACGACGTTGCCGCCGTCGCGATACAGCATGCCCATGTTGTAGGGCATCTCGTCGCCGGGGATGAGATTGCGCTGGCGCACATCCGCAGGATCGAGGCCCACCTTGGCCGCCACCATGTCGACGATCCGGTCACACACGAAGGTGGCAGACGTTCGGCCGGCGCCTCGTACAGGTGTGTTGTCGCGTTTGTTCGTGAGAACGCACAGCCCCTCAGCCCAGAAGTTGTCGATCTTGAACTGATTGCGCAAGTGGGCGGCCGTGTTGTACGAGAGCGTGATGGCGAACGGGTTGTACGCTCCGGTGTCGATTATGAATCGATCCTTCAGCCCCGTGATCCTCCCTTCATTGGTGTAACAGACTTCCACGTCGTGCACCTGGTCACGGGAATGGCGGGCGTTCCCCAGGTTCTCGCGCCGGTCTTCAATCCAACGGATCGGTCGGCCTAGCCTGATAGCCAGGTAGGGGATCAACACCTCTTCGTTGTAGATGCCGCCGCCGAAGCTCCCGCCCATGTCCGGTGAAATGATGCGGATTGCTTCTTCGGGGAGATGCAGCATCTCCGAGAGGTAGGTGCGCAGCAGGTGCGGGCGTTGTTGTGTGGCCCAGATCCGTAGGTCGCCTGGGGCCGTGTATTCCGCAACGACACCCCGGGTCTCCATCGGCGAGCCGACTGAGCGTCCGATCACGATGCGCGTCGAGAGCCTCTGCTCGGCTTGCGCGCACGCCGCGTCCGGATCGCCTGCGCTGACTTCGAACCGGCAATGAACATTGCCGGGCACCTCCGGGTGAAGTTCCGGTGCGTCATCCGCAAGAGCCTCGTCGATACCGTGAATTCCGGGCAGAGACTGGTAGTCGACGTCAATCAGCTCGAGAGCGTCCTCCGCGATGTAGCGATTCTCGGCAACGACCACGGCGACGGGTTCGCCAACGCGAAAAACCTTCTCGGTGGCCAGCAACTGCGCCCGGTATGGCCTGACGATCAGTCCTGTCGCTTCGACAACGTGTTGCGGGATGGTCTTGTAGAACGGACGGGTGAACGGCTCGACGTACCCCTCAATGTCCGCGCTCGTTATGACGGCTGCGACGCCAGGCAGCTCCAGGGCCGGGGCGGCATCGATAACTCCGATCACGCCATGGCTGATCGGGCTCCGCAGAACGGCCGCCTCCAACATTCCCGGCAACCGGATATCTGCGACATAGCGGCCCCGTCCGGTGACCAGCGTCCGATCTTCCCGGCGAGCGACGGGCTGGCCCACAAAGGTCATGGGTTCTGCCTCGCGAGTTCCTGAATAGCCAGAACGATATTGTGGTACCCAGTGCATCGACACAGGTTGCCCGAGATCCGCTCGCGGATCTCATGTTCGTCGTCCGATCCTCCCTCGGCCAGATACTCGACCACGGTCATGATGAAGCCCGGCGTGCAGAATCCGCACTGCAATGCGTGATGGCGAGAGAATGCGTCCTGTACCGGGTGGAGGCCGCCGTCCGGCCCGACCAGCCCTTCGATCGTGGTGACCCGGTGCCCCTCGGCCTGGACGGCCAGCATGAGGCAGGATCGCACGGAGCGGTCATCAAGCAAGACCGTGCACGCCCCGCACACCCCGTGTTCGCAGCCGAGGTGGGTGCCGGTGAGACCAGCCACATCGCGGAGGTAATCAGCCAGCGTCATCCTCGGGTCGACAGTGTCCGTTACGGGGTCGCCGTTGACTTCGAGCGTTACGTCGCGTGTCATGTGACCCCTGCTCGGTCGCGGGCCAAATGAAGGGCGCGTCTGGTCAGAACGTAGGCCAGGTTTCGCTTGTAGTCGGCCGGACCATGCACATCGTCGAGCGGAGCAATTGCAGGATCGACAGCCCGGGCTGCCATCTCGAAGACCTCGTCGGCCGGCTCCTGATCGAGCAGCATCGATTCAGCGTCGGTGGCTCTGATCGGGGTCAACCCGGCAGCCATGAGCCCAATACGCGCGTCATTGATGCGACCATCCGAGATGCGGAGCACCACGCCTGCGCCCGCCATTGCGAAATCTCCGTGCCGGCGGGCTACTTCCAGGAAGGCGGAGCCGGCACCGGCTGAAGGCAGTTGAAAGCGCAGCCTGGTCAGCATCTCGTCGGGAGCAATGCCCGACTGCATGTACCCGGAAAACATGTCCGGGCCGGCAATTGTCCGCGATGACGTCGCAGATTCGACCTCGAACTGTGCGTCGAGGAGGAGCGCGATCACGGGCCACTCCGCCGCCGGATCGGCATGAGCGATGCTCCCTCCTACGCTCCCGCGATTGCGGATGGCGACGTGGCCGATGTGCGAGATGGCGTCCGCGATCAGGGGACACCGTTCCGCGATCCCGCCCATTTTCTCGATGGCGCGATGGCGTGTGAGGCTTCCAACGACCAGCGCGCCGTCTTCCATGTGCAGCTCGTCCAACCCGGCGAGCCGATTGATGTCGACGATGACCGCCGGCCTGGCGAGCCGGAACGCCAAGAGAGGCATGAGACTCTGGCCGCCGGCGAGGATCTTGGCTTCGTCCCCGTGCTCGGCCAGAAGCCCGAGAGCCTCTTCCCGATGTTCGGCACGCCGATACTCGAATGGCGGCGGTTTCACCGTGCGCTCCGGACTGATGACGGTGATGGCCGGCCGAGCAGGTCGCTGGTCACGCCGCGAACAGGTCCAGCAAACGTTGCGCCTGATGGCGTGCCGCCGGACGGAGAACCGCCATCTCGACACCAGCTGCGTGGTAGCGGCTGACACGATCTTTGACTTGTTCGGGCGTCCCCGCCGCGGTCATGCCCTCTACGTAGCTATCGGGGACGGCCTCCACGAGTGCGTCCTTGCCGCCTTTCTCCCAGGCTTCAACGAACATGGGGAGATCGCTCTCGATGATGTACGGTTCTCCCACCCGCATCTTGGGCCCGGCGTTGAACGGCATCTGGATCGGATCGAACTTGGTTGCCACTTCCCAACGAACCGCGTCTAATGCGGCGTCGTGAGCGTCCTCGATCGAGCAGACCACGATCTGGGCCACGTAGAAGTCGTCCCAACTCCTGCCGGCCTCGTCGACGGATTCCTTGAGGATCTTTATGGCGTTGGCCGTGTATTCGGGCGAACAGGCGGCATTCAGCATGACACCGTCTCCGATACGACCGGCCAAACGGAGCCCGGTGGTGCTCGTGGCCGGGATGAGGATCGGAATCTCAGTGCGGTAAGGCACGAAGCTGAGTTGGGCGTCATCGAAATTGACATGATCCCCGTGGTACGAGACGTTCCGACCGGTCAGAACGAGCCGGATGGCGTCGATCCACTCTTCCAGGGTGCGCGGCGGGGCCAGATGCTCGATGCCGTACCGCGAGGCGTGGGTCTTGGTACACGCACCGGGCGACACCGTCATCCTGCCTTCAGTGAGCTCGTCGAGTGCCGCCAGCGTCTGGGCCATGACGAGGGGGTTGCGGATTCTCACCGTCTGAGTGCACCCCAGGGTGAGGGTGTCGGTGGCGAGTCCCACCGCCGTCAGGGCAGATACTGAGTCCCGGTTGAGTTCGATGGTCTCCGAGAAGAAGCCCATCTGAAAGCCGCGTTCTTCGGCCGCTTTCATCAAGGTGGCCATATCCCGAACCGTCATCTTGGGGTCGTATCCAGTCGCGAAACCCACTCCGGACATCATCCCTCCGAACGAACGCTGCCGGAATACTACAGACCGGCCATCGTCGCAACGAGGGTACGCGCCGGCGGGACCCGTCAGGCCCGATCGATCCGTTTCGCCTCGACACCGTAGATGCGCTCGGCGGCTTCAGGACTGACGAGACCCTCCGCGACATCACTTGCGACCGCATGAGGGTCACGGT
Organism: Acidimicrobiia bacterium; assembly: GCA_041577335.1. Taxonomy (GTDB): domain Bacteria; phylum Actinomycetota; class Acidimicrobiia; order Spongiisociales; family JAENVV01; genus JBFGJH01. The sequence continues at coordinate 34,363 of JBFGJH010000023.1, forward strand.
CCTGGGGGTCGTAGAAACCGCCGCCGCCGGGCAGCTCGAGCGTGAAACGGGCGCCTGCCGGGAGTCTGGTACTGAGTTTGGCGCTCTCGACCGACCCTGTTGAGGTGGAGAAACCTCCCTGTCGCCCCGGCATGCCGCCTTCGTACCCTTCGGCCGCGTATCGAACCCGGTCGGAGAGAGACGCCACGATGAAGGGCTCGTCGGTTCGGACCTCTACCTCGATGCGCTGACCGAGGCCCCCGCGGTATTTGCCGGGCCCCCCGGAGTCTTGGATCAGCTCTTTGCGTCTGAACACCAGTGGGGCGCTGGTCTCGGTGATTTCGACCGGCGCCGTGGCGATACCGCTGGGGAAGCTTGTGGTGGAGAGCCCATCGGCGGCTGGTCGCGCTCCCATGCCACCCGATGCAAAGAACACAGTGACGAAGCGGTTCTCGCCGATACCTCGTGTCGTCGTCAACCACACGTTGCCGGCTCCTTCAGCGATGACACGATCGGGAATCACCCGGGCAAGGGCACCCAGCACGGCATGGGGGAGGAAATGTCCGACGATATGCCGGGCTGCCACAGCGGCGGGAAAGCGCGGATTGAGGATGGATCCCTCGGGAGCCGTGACCGACACTGGCTGAAAGCTGCCGTCGTTGTGGGGGATCTGGGGTGACACCGCGCATTTGAGCGCGTAGGACGTGTACGCGGTCGTGTAGTTGAGCACGACGTTCATGCCCCGCTCGACCTGTGGTGAGCTCCCTGCGTAGTCGACCAGGATCTCGTCGTCGCGGATCTGGACCATGCACTGGATCCGTACGGGCTCGTCGATGCCGTCGGTGTGAATGACTTTCTCGTAGTCGCCGTCCGGGACCGCGCGGATTGCTTCTCGTGTTGCAGCCTCGGACCGGCTGCGGATCTCGTGGCTGAGCGTTTCCAGACCGTCCAGCTCGAAGTCGTCCAGGTACTCCAGCAGCCGGTCGGCTCCGACCTGATTCCCGGCGATCTGGGCGTGGATGTCGCCGAGGACTTCGCGCGGTGCCCGCACGTTGGCACGGATCAGCTTCAGGAGCTCCTCGTTCGGCTCGCCCCGATCGATCAGTTTCGTGATGGGGATGTACAGACCCTCCTCGAACACCTCGCTGGCATCGGCCGACAGGCCCCGACCCCCGATATCGACGGCGTGGCAGCAATTCCCGAAGAAGCCAATAAGGCTGTTGTCGGCAAAGACGGGCGTCACTACCGAAAGGTCGTTGAGTTGCCCGCTGGTCTGCCACGGGTCGTTTGTGATCAAAACATCGCCGGGTGACAGCCGCTCCGGCGGGAAGACTTTGAGGAAGTGGTGCATGGACGTGGCCAGCGAGTTGATATGTCCGGGGGTTCCGGTTACGGCCTGTGCAAGCATCCTGCCTCTGGCGTCGAACACCGCTGCGGACAGATCCCCCGACTCGCGCACGATGGGAGTGAACGAGGTCCGCTGCAAAGCGGCGGCTTGCTCATTCGCCACCGTGATGAGCCGTGACCAGAGGATCTCGAGCGAGACGGGATCGATGTCAGCCATGGATCACGACCCCGAGATTGCCGGACTCATCGAGAGTCCCCAGCCCGCCTGGCCCGATCACGACGGTCGACTCCCGCTCCTCGACGACGGCCGGACCCTTGATCTCGTAACCCGGTTCTAGGGCATACCGATCGAAGACTGCCGCGTCGACGATCTCACTGGATTCAGCAAACCACATTCGGCGGTCGCCTTTGTGCGGATCACCACCAGCGTGGGCGAGCTGCATGCGAGGCTGGTCGGCGTCGCCGGCCACACGCACGCGCCACGTCAGGAGCTCTGCCTCGACGTCGGGCGGGCGGGAGCCGAACAGCTGCAGGTAGTGCGTTTCGAAGGCACGGCGTATGAGCTCTGAGTTCAGCTGCGGAACGCTGGTTCCGAGTTCGACCGTGACCGAGTCTCCCTGGCCGTGGTATCTGACGTCGGCGCCGATCGATACGTGCAGATTCTGCGGGTCACGCCCGGTAGCGGCCAGTTGCGCCCGGCCATCGGCGATCATGTCGTTCAGCGCGCGGTACGTTTCATCCCAAGATATCTGCTCGACCACCGACGGCAGGCTTCGCACATAGTCGAAAGACGGGGGAGCCGTGAGCATGCCAAACGCAGACGCGACTCCGGCGTTTGGTGGGAACACGAGGCGGGTTACGCCGAGAGAGCGCGCCACACCCCAGGCATGGACCGGTCCGGCGCCCCCGGTCGCAACGATGACGTACCTCCGGATGTCTCGCCCGCGCTCGATGGCGTGCATACGGGCTGCGCTCGCCATGTTCTCGTTGACGACCCGGTGGATGGCGGCGGCGGCTTCGATCAACGACAACCCGAGCCGCGTGCCTAGACCGGAGATTGCCCGGCGGGCGGCGTCGAGGTCGAGCGGCATGGCGCCGCCGAGGAAGAAGTTGGGATCGAGATACCCGAGTATCAGGTCGGCGTCGGTGACGGTGGGATCGGTTCCACCCCGCCCGTAGCAGGCCGGCCCCGGGTCTGACGAAGCGCTGTCCGGTCCCACCTTCGGCAACTCGAACGGTCCCACCCGAGCGATACTGCCGCCGCCGGCGCCGATCTCTATGAGGTCGACGACGGGAACGCGGATCGGCATTCCACTGCCCTTGGTAAACCGGTACACCCGTGCTGTCTCGTGCTCGCGGGCGATGAGCGGCTGGCCGTCATCGACAAGGCCGGCTTTGGCGGTGGTGCCACCCATGTCGAAAGCCAGGACCGAGTCCGTCCCGTGTTCTGCCCCGAAATGGCCGGCTGCCAGCACGCCGGCCGCAGGGCCTGATTCGAGCAGGCGCACCGGGAATCGCCGCGCAACATCGGTGGTTGCGAGCCCGCCGGTCGAGAGCATGATGTGGAGCGGCGCGCTGATGCCGTCGCGGCGCAGTTCGTCCTCGAGCTTTTTCAGATAGCGGTCTACGACCGGGAGGACAAAAGCGTTCGCAACAGTTGTCGAAGTCCGATGAAACTCACCAACCTCCGGCGAGACGTCACTAGAGAGTGAAACGGCCGCGTTCGGCATCAGCTCGGAGAGGACATCAGCGACGAGTCGCTCGTGTTCGGGGTGGAGGTACGAATGCAGGAAGCACACCGCCACCGCTTCGATGCCATCGGCACGCAGCCGCGGAACCAGGGCTTCAACGTCGCTGCGGTCCAGAGGCGTATCAATTGTGCCATCGGCCAGCACACGCTCGGCGACCGCGTACCGGCGGCGACGCGGGGTTAGCGGTTCCGGGAGTTCGATGAAAAGGTCATACAGGTCGTACCGTTGCTCCCGACCCGTGGTTAGGACGTCTATGAAGCCTTCGCTCGTGACCAACGCGGTTCTCGCGCCTTTTCGCTCTATCAGTGAGTTCGAAACGAGCGTGGTTCCATGGACGATTTCCGTCATGAGGTGGGGTTGCCAACCTTCGAGAAGCTCGCGCAGTCCCAGCGCGACGCCCTCGGATGGGTCCGGGTAGGTCGTGAGCGTCTTGACGGTTCCTTCGAGGGTTTCGTTACGTACGAGCGCAAGATCGGTGAAGGTCCCTCCGATATCCACCGCGATCCGAGTTGCCTGCTGCACCCACCACCCCGTTGGCGTGTTCGCGAAGCTAGCATCGCCCGGGCCGGGGCAGACGTAGGCAGATACCGGCGCCACCCATTGACTAACGACGGCGATCCCTTCAGGCTGGACGATCTCACCGTGCTCGTCACCGGTGCGAGTCGCGGCATTGGACGCGCTATTGCCGTCGGCATGGCTCGGGCGGGTGCTGACGTTCTCGTACTCGCCCGCTCCGAATCCGACCTCGACTCTGTCGCCGACGAGGTGGCAGCGGTCGGATCGGATGCGCACGCCATCGTCTGCGACGTGGCGGATGTTGCTGCCATTCATGGCGCCGTTCTTCAGGCGTGGGAATGGAAGAGCGGCGTCGATGTGCTCGTGAACGCAGCGGGAATCATCATTCGATCCGACCCCCCATCGGTGAGTGCCGCTGAGTGGGACCGTGTTCACGCCGTGAACGCCCGGGCGCCGTTCTTCTTCTGTCAATGGATCGGTGAACGCATGCTGAAGGGGCGGGGTGGATCGATCGTCAATGTGACGTCTCTGGCCGGCGAAGTGGCCACAGGAGCGGCCGTCACGTACCAGTCCAGCAAGGCCGCTCTGATCCAGCTGACCCGGGCGCTCGCTTCTCGGTGGGGCCCAGAGGTCAGGGTGAATTGTGTAGGTCCGGGCTACGTCAGAACTGCCCTGAACGAGGACTGGTTGGCGCAACCCGGCCACACCGAATACGTCGTCGAGCGCACCGCACTCCAACGGGTCGGTAGTCCGGAGGATGTGGTGGGCGCCACGGTGTTTCTGGCGTCGCCGGCAGCTGCGTACATCACCGGGCAGCATGTACGGGTCGACGGGGGTTGGGGCCGCTGACGCGTCCCCAAGCCGGTTGCTGCTACCTCATCGGACGCGAGCCTCATGGACCTTCGCATGATCCACGCAACCCGCCCCTTGCAGCTGATGCCGGACCCGGGCCATGATGTCGCAGTGTTGTTGCCCTGAGCGACGACACCAATGCCGCTGCGTGAATCCGACGGGAGGTGGAGGCCATGCAGGCGAACACATCGGGATCTGGAAATGCGAGCGTAGAAGAGAGCATCCTCTCGGCGGAAATCGAGGCCGACGCGGTAGAGATGATCCAGGACTTGGTCAACATCCCAAGTCCGACCGGCTATGAGGCCGGGGTGTCGGAATACCTGGCCGGCCGATTCGAGGATCTGAGGCTGGACACCAGACTGCAGGAGGTCGAGACCGGGAGGTCAAACGTCATCGGCACGTGGAAGGGTGGCGACGCCGATGAGAGCCTCATGTTCCTCGGCCACATGGATTACGCCCCGGGAATCGGCAAGCCGGAGGCGCAGTGGGTGGATGAACGCTGGATCGCGGGGATCGGTGCGTCGAACATGAAGGCGGCGTTCCCCGCCTACTACCTGGCCACGCGGATGTTGATGGACGCCGGATTCCAACCGAAGGGTGATATTTACCTCGCCGGGGTTGTAGGTGAGATCGAGAGAGCACCCGTGGGAGAGCATCAGGGTGCGAGCTGTCGCGGTTCCGGGTATGGCGCTCGCTATCTGGCGAGCCACGGATACCTCCCGGATCTCGTTTTGAATGGAGAACCGACCGGCCTACGGGTCCAGATTGCGAACGGCGGCTACATGTTCATTCGCCTGACGACCCGGGGGGTCACTCAGCACGCGTCCTACCGGCAATTCGGTGTTGACGCGATCGAGAAGATGGAACGGGTAACGCCACAGATACGAAGGTGGGAAGAGGAATACCAGGCCCGCTTCAAACACGACCTGGTGGTACCTCGGGTCAACGTTGGGGCGATCGAGGGCGGTGTGCCGCAAAACCCGCCGCTCGTGGCGAATTTCTGCCACGCCTACGTCGACGTGATGCTGGTGCCGGGAACCAACGTTCTCGAGGTCAAACACGAGGTACAGAGATTGGTTCGACGCATCAACGAAATGGATCCGGATCTTGGCGTCGAGATGGAGATCTACATGACGAGTCGCGGTTACGAGATCCCGTACGACGCACCCATCGCCGAGGCGGCTCGGCGGGCGCATCGCACAGTCACGGGTGGAGATCCCGACGAACCGGAACCTTCACGATTCGGGGTGTCGAGTGACAACTGGGTTTTCTGCGAGTTCGGGGCCGAGGGCATCACCTACGGGCCCGCAGGCAAGTCGAGGGTCTTGCCGGGCGAATACGCAGCCTACGACCCGGACTATGGCGAAGTCATCAACGTTGACGACCTGGTCAGATGCTCGAAGACCTACGCGCTCACCGTGCTCGAACTGATGGGTGCTGCCGGCGCGAGCGGCTAGACGTCCGCGCGAGGTAGTGCCAACCACGACCCGCCGCCAAGATCCGTTCGTCTGCGCCTTTCGATGAGGTTGTGAAAAGCGTCATCGGGCTAGGCACACATGCCCGGGTTGTGCGCAGCGAACGTATGGCGGCACTCGAGGTGCTCCGGCATCGAAATCGCGCCGGCCAGGAATGGGTTGGGCGAACACGATCGTCGTCTGCCCGGGTATCTTGCCTCCAATCCTAAGGAGCCCACAGGGGCACGACCCGAGGAGCGCAATGGCCACCGTGTCCCAGCCTCACCTCAGCCTCGACGACCTCCGGCGTTCGGTCGAGGCAGACGAGA
>JBFGJH010000024.1:0-40171 GCA_041577335.1 Acidimicrobiia bacterium
ACGCCGAGTACGTCCACGACTCACCCGACTCCAAGAGCCCGTCACCATCGTCACCGGACACGTATGCAGCTGCTCCAGCAATGTCATCGGTAACCGACACAATCGACACCGGCGAACCGTCGCCGGTCACTGTGTCGTTCGTCACCACAAACGTGTACGTGACCGAGTCACCAACCGCCGCCGTCGCAGGACCCGACTTCGCCACCGCAATCGCCGGCTGAAAGTCGATGTCCAGGCTGTGGGTATCAGTGGCGTCCGCCACCGGATCACCATCGGAGTCCGAACCGGTGACAGTGACCACGTTGTTCAGAGGGTCGGGATCAGAAGCCACCACCGTGTACGACGCCGAATACGTCCAGGACTCCCCCGACTCCAGCAAACCGTCACCATCGTCACCGGACACGTATGCAGCTGCTCCAGCAACGTCATCGGTCACCGACACGGTCGAGACCGGTGAACCGTCGCCGGCCACCGTGTCATTGGTCACCACGAACGTATAGGAGACCGAGTCGCCCACCGCTGCAGTGGCCGGACCCGACTTGGTCACCGCAATCGCCGGCTGAAAGTCGATGTCCAGGCTGTGCGAGTCAGTCGCGTCCGCCACCGGATCGCCATCGGCATCGGTGCCGGACACGGTCACCGTGTTGGCCAGCGGATCAGGATCCGACACCAGCACCGTGTACGACGCCGAGTACGTCCACGACTCACCCGACTCCAACAGCCCGTCACCATCGTCACCGGACACGTATGCAGCCGCCCCGGCCACATCATCAGAAACCGACCCGATAGATACTGCGCTGCCGTCCGAACCGGCTGCATGTGCCACCACAAACGAATACGACACGCTGTCGCCGACCGCAGCGGTCGCAGGCCCCGACTTCACCACGCCGATCACGGGTGCGAACTCGATGTCGGTTGTGTGAGCATCGGTGGTGGACACCGTGTCACCGTCCCGGTCGGCGGCCTGGGCTGTGCCCGTGTTGGTCAGCAGATCCGGGTCGGAAGCCTGAACGGTGTACGACGACCCGAACAGCCACGTCTCGCCGAGCTCCACCTGGCCGTTTCCATTGGTGTCGCCCGACACGTACACGGCAGGGCCGCTCACATCATCATTGACTGTGAGCAGCACGAGCGGACTGCCGTCAGACGACGGGGCGTGGGAGACCGCGAAGGTAAACGAAACCGTCTGGCCGACGACAGCGGTCGCCGGGCCGGACTTCACGACCTGGAGAACGGGCAAGAAGTCGATGTTCGTTGTGTGATCGTCTTGGGTGACGACAGGTCCGCCGCCGGGGTCGGTGCCCGACACCGTCACGGTATTCGTCAACAGATTCGGATCGGAGACAAGCACGGTGTACGAAGCCGTGAACGTCCACGATTCGCCGAGCTCCAACAGACCATCACCATCGTCGCCCGAGACGAATGTCGCCGCACCGGCCACATCATCGGACGCCGTCACGGCAGACACCGGCGAACCGTCCGAGGTCGGAGCATGCGATGCGACAAACGTGTACGTGATCGACTCGCCCACGACCGCGGAAGCAGGGCCAGTCTTCACTACCTGGAGCACCGGGAGATAGTCGATCGTCAAGCTGTGCGAATCTGATGCCGACACCGCATCGCCATCCAGATCCGTTCCCGAGACGAGGACGTTGTTGACCAACGGACTGGGATCGCTCACCACCACCGTCCGAGATGCCTGATAGATCCAGGTTTCCCCACCTTCCAACGCGCCATCTCCGTCGTCGCCGGACACGTAGGCGGCCGGCCCGGCCACATCGTCGACAACGGAGCCAATCGTGACCGGCGAGCCATCTGAGGCCGGACCGTGGGTGACATCGAAGGTATAGGTCACCGCCTGACCTACTGCAGCGACGGCCAGCCCCGTCTTGGAAACCTCGATCACGGGCGAGAACCCGATGTCGAGGCTGTGCGTATCGGTCGCCGTCACGGGCGAACCATCGCCGTCGGTGCCGGTGACAATGACCGTGTTGCTGAGTGGATCGGGGTCCGACGCAAGCACGATGTACGTCGCCGAGTAGGTCCATGACTCACCGGCCTCCAAGAATCCGTCACCATCGTCGCCGGAGACATATGCGGCCGGCCCGGCAACGTCGTCGGTAACCGACACGATCGAAACGGGAGAGCCGTCGCCGGCCACCATGTCGTTGGTCACGACAAAGGTGTAGGTGACGGAATCGCCCACCGCAGCAGTGGCCGGACCCGACTTGGCGACCGCAATGGCCGGCGCAAAATCGACATTCAGGCTGTGCGAGTCGGTGGCGTCCGCGACCGGGTCACCATCGATATCGGTGCCCGAAACCGTCACTGTGTTGTTCAGAGGGTCAGGATCGGAAGCGAGCACCGTGTACGACGCCGAGTAGGTCCATGACTCACCGGCCTCCAAGAATCCGTCACCATCGTCGCCAGAAACGTAGGTAGCAGCTCCAGCCACATTATCGGAAACCAAACCAATCGTGACCGGACTGCCGTCGCCGGCCACCATGTCGTTGGTCACGACGAATGTGTAGGTGACGGGATCACCCACCGCAGCAGTGGCCGGACCCGACTTCGTCACCGCAATGGCCGGCTGGAAATCAACATCCAGGCTATGCAAGTCCGTGGCGTCCGCGACCGGGTCACCATCGATATCCGTGCCCGAAACGGTCACTGTGTTGTTGAGAGGGTCAGGATCGGCAATCAGGACGGTGTACGACGCCGCGAACGTCCAGGATTCCCCCGGCTCTACCAAGCCGTTCAGGTTGGTGTCGTCGTCGTTGAAACCGTCGGCCGGCGAGACGTCGACGCTGGACGCCACGCCGGCAACATCGTCGGTCACTGACGCGACCGAAACCGGCGAACCGTCACCGGCCACAGTGTCGTTCGTCACGACAAAGGTGTAAGTGACTGAGTCGCCGACGGCGGCGGTCGCCGGACCCGACTTCGCCACCGCGATGGCCGGCTGGTAGTCGACATCGAGGCTATGAGAGTCCGTGGCGTCCGCTACCGAATCACCGTCGGAGTCGGTGCCGGTCACCGTCACCGTGTTGGCCAGCGGATCAGGATCGGAGGCAAGCACTGTGTACGACGCCGAATAGGTCCATGACTCACCGGCCTCCAAGAATCCGTCACCGTCGTCGCCAGAAACGTAGATAGCAGCTCCAGCCACATCATCGGAAACCGAACCAATCGTGACCGGTGAACCGTCGCCGGCCACCGTATCGTTGGTCACGACGAATGTGTAGATGACCGAGTCGCCCACCGCCGCCGCCGCCGGACCCGACTTCGTCACCGCAATGGCCGGCTGAAAATCAACATTGACGCTGTGGCTGTCGGTGGCGTCCGCAACTGCCTCACCATCGCGGTCGGTGCCCGAGACGGTGACCGTGTTCACAAGAGGATCAGGATCTGTGACCTGGATCGTATGGAAGGCGACGAAGACCCACGACTCGGCCGCGTCTACACGGCCATTCGAGTTGGAGTCACCCGACACATATGAACCAACTCCGGCCACATCGTCGGAGACCGATCCGACAGCGACCGAGCTGCCGTCGCCGGCCAGCGTATCGTTCGTCACCACGAACGTGTAGGTGACGGTGCCGCCAACCACCGCAGAGGCAGGTCCTGTCTTGGACACCGCCAGCACCGGTTGGAAATCGACATTGAGCCCGTGGCTGTCGGTGGCGTCGGCAACCGGATCGCCGTCCTGGTCGGTACCCGACACGGTCACCGTGTTCGTCAAAGGATCAGGATCGGATGCCTGAATGGTGTAGGAGGCCGTGTAGGTCCACGACTCGCTTGCCTCCAACAGGCCATCGCCGTCATCACCCGCAACGTAGGTGGCCGGCCCGGCCACATCGTCGGAGACTGATGCAACGGTGACGGGGCTGCCATCTGATCCGGCTCCATGCGACACGACAAACGTGTAGGTGACGTTGTCGCCAACAACCGCAGAGACCGGGCCGGTCTTCACGACTTCGATGGTGGGCGTGAACTCGATGTCGGTCGAATGTGAGTCGGTTGTGGACACGGTATCACCGTCCCGATCTACGGCCTCAGCGGTAGCTGTGTTGGTCAGGGGATCGGGGTCTGACGCCTGAACGGTGTAGGTGGCACCGAAGAGCCACGTCTCGCCTTGCTCGACCTGGCCGTTTCCGTTGGTGTCGCCTGACACGTACACGGCCGGTCCGGATACATCGTCGTTGACCGTCAGCAACACCAATGGGCTGCCGTCCGAGGATGGCGCATGTGACACCGCATACGTGAATGCGATCGTCTGACCCACGACCGCCGAGGCGGGGCCGGACTTGATCACCTGAAGCACGGGCAGGAAATCGATGTTGGTGGTGTGATCGTCTTGCGTCACCACTGGATCACCCTCAGGATCGGTCCCAGAGACGGTGACAGTGTTCGTCAAGAGATCGGGATCCGAGACGACGACCACATAGGAGGCGGTGAAGATCCACGACTCGCCGAGCTCGACATCGCCGTTGCCATTGGTGTCGCCCGATACATAGGTGGCGACCCCGGCGACATCATCAGACACAGACAGGGCCGAAACCGGGGAGCCGTCCGACGTCGGCGCGTGCGACACAACAAAGGTGTAGGTGATTGAGTCTCCCACGGCCGCAGAAGCCGGGCCCGACTTGGCTACTTGGAGCACCGGGTCGTAGTCGACGTCCAAGCTGTGCGAATCCGACGCCGTCAGCGTGTCGCCGTCTGCGTCGGTTGCGGACACCAGCACGGTATTCACGAGTGGGTCCGGGTCCGTCATCAAGACGGCGCGAGTGGCTTGATACACCCAGGTCTCGCCTAGCTCGAGCACGCTGTCACCATCGTCACCGGAGACGTAAGACGCGACACCCGCCACATCATCGATCACCGAATCTACCGTGACGGGCGAACCATCCGACAACAGGCCGTGCGATACCGAGAAGGTGTAGGTCACCGACTGCCCGACGGCTGCTACCGCCAACCCCGACTTGTTGACGACGATCGACGGCACGTGGTCGATATCCAAGCTGTGGGAATCGGTGGCCGACACCGGATCCCCATCGCCGTCAGTTCCCGAAACCACCACCGTGTTGGCCAACGGATCAGGATCCGATGCCAACACCACATACGATGCCGAATACGTCCACGACTCTCCCGCCTCCAACAACCCATCCCCGTCGTCGCCCGACACGTAGGCAGCCGGACCCGCCACGTCATCGGTCACCGACACAATCGACACCGGGCTGCCGTCACCCGCCACTGCGTCGTTGGTAACCACAAACGTATAGGTGATCGATGCGCCAACCGCGGCAGTCGCCGGGCCCGACTTGGAGACCGCCAGCACCGGATCAAATCCCAGGTCGAGGCTGTGCGAGTCCGTCGCGTCGGGTATCGGCTGCCCATCAGCGTCCGTGCCCGTCACGGTCACCGTGTTCACCAGCGGATTCGGGTCTGACGCCAACACGACATACGCGACCGAGTAGGTCCACGACTCCCCGGCCTCGAGCAAACCGTCGCCGTCGTCACCAGAGACGTATGTCGCCGGCCCGGCCACGTCGTCCGACACTGCGACGCCGGCCACGGCGCTGCCATCCGACCCCGGATCGTGCGAAACCACGAACGTGTAGGTGACCGAGTCTCCGACCGACGCCACGCTCGGGCCTGTCTTGGCCACCGTCAACAGTGGAGAGAAATCGATTGGGAGCTGATGCTGCGCCGTGAGCGTTTGCGGTTGCTGAACCGAGGTGACCGTGGCCGCGTTGATGACAGACGTCGTAGAACCGTCGAGGGGCGACCCGACCGTGACCTGGTAGATGACGGTCATCGACGCGCCGGGGACGAGCACAAACCCGTCGCCGGCGACCACCAGGCTCCCCGTTACGGGATTGCCCTCCACCAGGTCCGGGTTGGCTCCCCCGGGGACGTTGTCGAGAATGGCGGGTGAAATGGTCGAGCTTTGCTCGGTCCACGCGATCTGCACGTTGTCTACTGTTGCCACCTCGCTGCTGCTCCATCCACCCGACCCGCTGCGGAATCGAATGGCAGTACCGGCCGAGATCTGGGCAGCGGTGAGGTTGTGAGAGATCGATCCAGTTCCGCCGGTGACCGATGCGACCGTCACCCAGGTGGACCCGTTCCAGAGCTCGGCTTCGAGGGTTTCGTTACCGATCGAAGTCGCCACGTAGTCGAACGTCAAGACCGCGGATTGGATGTCCGGGTTGGAAAGATCGACGCCGCGGGTAATCCTTCGCGAATCGAGGTTGGCGAACCGCAATCGGTTCGATGAGATGGTGATCCGGCCGGCGCTCGGGTTGGTCGACTCGTTGATTTCCACCCAGCTGCCCGACCATGGGACCGAGCCGTTGTTGTTGGAATACGAGACCGAAGAGAACTCGTCCCGCACCGTTCGGTTGATGGTCGTGATGGACCCAACCGTGCCGGTCGCCACGGTCGACTGGTTGACGTAGGTCACGTCGGCGGGCAGCAGGTCGTCCACCGCGATTCCGGTCTGGGTGGACGTTCCCGTGTTGGTGAGGTCGAGCGTGTAGGTGACTGTCTGACCGGGCACCACGGGGCCCGGATCGGCGTCGGAGGTCTTGGTGATCGTCAGCTCCGGTTGAACGGGGTTGACCGTGACAGCGTCGTAATCGTCCTCGGCCGGATTTCCGTTGCCAGGAGTTGAATCGCCGTCGGGCTGATCGGCAGCGACGACTTCGGCTGTGTTGGTGTAGGGACCGAGGCCGGTCACCGTTGCCTGGATCTGCAGAGTCGCCGTACCACCTGCCACCAGCGACGGAACCGTCCACGCCCCCGACCCGGGATTGTAGGCACCGGCCGATGGCGTGGCCGAGACGAACGCCAGCCCAGCCGGCAAAGCGTCCTGCACCACGATGCCGGTGGCGTCGAGACTGCCGGCGTTGTTCAATGAGACGGTGAATGTCACCGTCTGGCTCACGAGTGGAGACGTCGTGTCCACGGTCTTCGACACCGAGAGGTCGGCACCGGCATTGTGGCCAAAGTCGTTGTTGGCGTCCGTCTGCCCGAAGTTCGATGCAAAGTTGGCGGCTTCGACATTGTCGGTGGTGAGGCTTTCCCCTACCGGAAGGGTGCCCGTGTCGACATCCACGACGAACAATCCGGTGGCTGCGAACGGAAAGGAGTACTCCCCGTTCACGTCAGAGGTCGCGGTGGTCAGTTCGACGTCGCCAGGATCCACGAGGCCGTCGCCGTTGACATCCCGGTAGAGCCGCACGGTCACCCCTGACGTGCCGCCTTCCGCCGGATCGAACACGCCATCGGAGTCGGCGTCGAAGAACACGGTCCCCGTGATGGTGTTCACGTCGACAAGGTTGCATTCCACAGATTCGTAGTCGCCGTACGTGAGCCTGCGCGCATTGGAGGCGGAGCCGTCGGCACGACTGAGATCCCAGAGATCGCCGTTGCCGGTGCCGTTGCCGTCGGTCGCCAATATGTTCCCAAAGCCGTCGAATGTGAGCCCTTCGAGGTCCGATGCCGGAGTGGTGGAGCCCACGTCCGTGACCGCGCCGGTTATCCGATCGATGATGACAAGGTGGTCCTGACCGCCCCCATTGGCCATGCCGTAGAGGGCTCCCGTCACGGGGTCCACGGCCAGATCGTCGATATCGGACAGCCCCACTGCAGGCGTGGTGGCGATGATCGGACCCGCAGTGCCGACACCGGTGGCGGGGTCGATGGTGATCAACCGGTCGTCGCCCCCGATCCGGTGAGCTCCGTACACGACTCCGGTGAACGGATCGACCGTCAATGAATCAACGTCACTGAACCCCGTCGCCCCGATCGCTGAGAATTCGCCCGTGGCGACGCTGATCGTCCCGAATGTCCCGGCATTGGTCGCGTATACGGTCCCGGAGACGGCGTCGTAGGTGATTGCCTCGATGGCCGACGTACCCGTTCCGTCGGAGGACGAGGCGCCACCGTCGACCATGGTCTCCGTGTCGGTCGTACGGTTGTAGATCGTGAAGAGGTCGTTCGAAGTATGCGGAGAGCCCGAGTCGGCCACCAGGTAGCAGAGATTCGAGGCAGCCGCAGCAGCCGGTCGAACCTGAGCCGCAACGAGGCCGACGACCACCATGGTGAACGCCAAGAACCACGCCAGCCAGCGGCGCGCCTCAGTGGGCCGACATAGGGACGCTCGCCTCGGATGCCCGTCATCCGCCGGAGCGATGATTGAACTTGGCAGGTTGTGTTTCATTGGTAGGGGGTCGCAGCTGTCGCCAGAATCCGTGATGGCCGTCTGAGAAGTCATGATCTCGGTCTCGGACTACCCATCCCGGCAAGGGCCGCAGACATCGTGGGTACGTTGGAAGTCTCCAAGAAACATCGGCATAAACCAATGACTGCTGAACGATTATCGAAGTGGAGCGGAGCGGAATGGGTCGAACGGCTTGCCCGCTTCCCAGGTGAGCGAGACAACCTCGATTCACAGCTGGGTGGGCCAAGGATCTGAGATGCGCATCCAAGCGTCGCGTGGGCGAACGTGCCGGCCATGTCGGTCGAACACTTCCTCGCGAAAAGCCGGGCCACGGGGGGCCCAACCCGGAACGAAGTGTCGGGGGTCATGTGTACCTGGCAGTGCGCTAGTCGGATGGAGCCGTCTGCCGTCGAGCATCGACTCTGTCTCCTTCTTGTTTCGGCAGGTACGGTCCAGCGGCCGAGACACAATCAACTCGCGCCTCCGATGACTAGTCATAGGTTGGGGCAGCTCGACACAGAGCACATTGCCGGGCGTGGGGCAGGACCCGCTTCCAGGTGCCAAATGGACAGGGATATGTATATATATGTGAAATCCGCCTACTAGAAAGGAGTATCGGTTGTGTATATGCTCAAGCGGCAGAACCCACATCCGAGTGGGGTACTCGTCGGGAGCGGGATCGATTCTCCCGACAAACCCGCACGAGGCACGGCTCACCAGGTTCGCCCGGGACCGATCCGGCCGCTCCCGTCAGATCGATCGTCCGCCGAGATGGAGCCGTTCGTAGAGCCGTTCGATGCTTTCCTCGGGTTGGGTGACGTCGAACCAAAACGACTTCATACCTACTGCCTCGGCGCCGGCACCGTTGCAATGCATGTCGTCTATGAACAGACACTCAGGAGGGGCTACGCCGAGGGCGTCAGCGGCTGCGAGATACGGTTCGGGAGCCGGTTTGCGCGCCCCGATCATCTTGACGTCGATCACGGCGTCGAACCACTTGGCCGGCTCCCAGGTCTCCCACCAGTTCTCCCCTAGCCATTTGCTGGCGTCGTTGGTGAGCAACCCTTGACGGTAACCCTCGGCGGCGAGCCGTTCGATGGCTGCCCAGGTGGAGGGTCTCGATGAGTCGGTCCAATCGAGGTCCCCGGGTGGGTCGAACTCGATTCCATGGGAAGCGAGCGTCGCCACGACCGTGTCGAGGTATGCCGGCTCGGTGATCTCGCCCCGATCCATGGCCCAGTAGGCGGGATCGGGAACGGGGTGGGTGGGCCCGAGCGGCATCTGCTCGACCGGCCATCCTCTGCATCGGCCTACGTCGACGATCATCTCGGTGAAATAGCGGAACATGATGCCGCCCATGTCCCACACAACCACCGGCGTCATGTGTGCTCCCGATTCCACTCCTCGGCATGCGCGAGCAGTTTCTCTCGCATCGACATCGGCGGCAGCGGATCCGGCACGTCGACAAAGATCTCGCCGTCGACGATTTCCACCCGGTAGGCCACCAAGGTTTCATCGGAGCCGACGTGTACGCCTCCCGGGAGCCGATACCGCCAGAAGTGCAACGGACAGGTGAGCACCCCATTCTTGAGGAACCCACCGGCCAGCGGCGATTCCTGGTGCAGGCAGCGGTTCTCGAACGCGACCACCTCGTCACCGACCCGTGCGACAACGGCCGCGCCCGCCCCGGCGGAGATGCAGCGGTCGCGCGGCAGCTCCTCGACGGGGCCCGCCGAGACCCTCACCATCGGGAGGCGCCACGGGCCGTCATGACAGCTTCATGACCACGGCTTTGCTCTCGGTGAAGAAGTCGTAGGAATACTCGCCCCCCTCGCGACCCATGCCCGAGTCCTTGTAGCCGCCGAAAGGCGCCCGCAGATCTCTCACGAAGAAGCAGTTGACCCACATGGTGCCCGTCTTCACCTCTCGGGCAACCTTGTGAGCTGTGTTGAGGTTCTGAGTCCACACCATCCCTGCCAGCCCGTAGCGTGACTCGTTGGCGATAGCGATTGCTTCGTCGACGGTGTCGAACGGCATCACCATCTCCACAGGGCCAAAAATCTCGTCTTGGCACGCCCGCATCGAGTTGTCGGCATCGGCGAAGATCGTCGGGGCAACATAGTTGCCGGCGGCAAGAGCTCCTTCGGTGATTCGGTGCCCACCGGTCATCAGCTTGGCGCCTTCTTCTTGGGCGAGATCGATGTACGAGAGAACCTTCTCCATGTGCTCCGTGCTGACGAGGGGGCCAAGTTGGGTGGATGCGTCACGGGGGTCACCCACGACATAGGCCTCCGCTCCTTCCACCATGCGTGCCAGGAACTCCTCGTAGACCGAGCGTTGGACCAACAAACGGCTTCCCGCCAGGCACACCTCGCCTTGGTTCGTGAAGATCCCGCGCAAAGAACCGGCCACCGCTTCGTCCATGTCGGCGTCTTCACAGACGATGTTGGCCGACTTCCCGCCCATCTCGAAAGACAGTTTCTTGAGGCCGCCGGCAGCATTCCGCATGATCGAACGACCGGTATTCGACTCGCCGGTAAACGTGACCGCGTCGACCTCGGGATGGGTGGTCAGTGCCTCCCCGGCGGCATCGGGACCAAAACCGTTGACGACGTTGAACACCCCCGGGGGCATGCCGGCCTCGGCGCATATCTCCGCGAGAATCGAAGCCGTGATGGGGGACTGTTCCGCCGGCTTGGCAACCACCGTGCACCCAAAGGCAAGGGCGGGCGTGGTCTTCCAGGTGAGCAGCATCATCGGGAAGTTCCAGGGAGAGATCGAGGCAACCACACCGAGCGGCTCGCGCAAGGTATAGGTGAGCACGCCATCCCACGGCTTCGGGTACGCGTGCGTACCAACTTGTTCGGCGTAATCGGCGAAAAAGCGGAAGTTGTGGGCGGATCGGGGCATGTCTTTGGTTCGGGCCGCCGTAATGGTCTTGCCCATGTCGAGCGTCTCCCATTCGGCAAGCTCCTCGAGGCGCTGTTCGATGCCGTCTGCAACGCGATGCAGAATCTTCTTGCGTTCCGCCGGCGCCATCGCCGCCCAGGCTGGGAAGGCAGCCCGAGCAGCCTGCACGGCGCGGTCGGCGTCCTCAGCCGAGCCTTCCGCAACGGTGGCAATGGCTCGGTTGTCGATGGGGCTGATCGAGTCGAACGTTTTTCCATCGGCAGAGTCGACAAACTCGCCGCCGATGAAGTGCTGGACGTTCTTCATTGTGAGCCTCCTTCTGCGCGAGCGCGGCGCTCGGCGCGAACGATGCGCATGGGTTTGCCACCAGCGCCGTACTGATGCTCCTTCATTTCGTTGACCATCACTCTGACGTTGTCGATGGGGTCGCCCAGACTCGTCGCAATGGCTTCCGAGACGGATTCGATCATCGACTCGATCTTCTCGGGCGAGCGGCCCTCCATCAAGTTGATATAGACAAGCGGCATTCGTCAGCTCCTCACTTTGAATTCACAAGTACCGACACGATCAATTTCCAAATACACATCTTGGCCATCCGCCAGGTCGACAGGCGCCGTCAGGCCCCCGCTGATAACGATGTCACCGGCCATCAGCGGGCGTTCACTGCCGGAGACCGCTCGGGCCATCCACGCCACCGCCTCGGCCGGATGGTCTAACGCGGCGGCGCCGGCGGCAGTCATCACCGGGTCGCCATCCACCGAAAGCACCACACCCACGAGGTCGAGACGGTCGGTGGGGATATCCACCCAGTCACCGAGGACGAGTTGGCCGGACGACGAGTTGTCGGCGATGTTGTCAAGGGGGCCGAAACGGAAGCCGTCGAAGCGAGAGTCGACAATTTCCAAACACGGGGCCACGGCGACGGCGGCAGCCAGAACTTCGGACGCACCGGCGCCAGGGTCGTCGAGGTCGGCGCGGAGTTGGAAGGCGATCTCAGGCTCGACCTTGGGGTGGATGAGCTCGTCGAGTGATATCTGGCCCGATCGAGTCATGGCATCGGTGAGCCACCCATAGTTGGGCGTGGGCACGCCCATGGCGCGCTGCATGGCTTTGGAGGTGAAGCCGAGCTTGCCGCCGATGATCAGCTCACCGGCGGACAGTCTCATTTTGATCCCGGCCGCCTGGACCGCATACGCAGAGGAATGGCCGAAATCGGGCACACGGCCGGCGATCGGGGCAATGGTGGACCGCTCCATTCGAGCCCGATGGAGCTCGGCGGCGACGGCCTCTACCGACACGTGACTTCTACCGTGCCGTAACGATCGAAAACGGCTCGAACCACGTCGCCCCGCTCCATCGGCACAGCCGCTGTCCACGCCCCGGCAAGCACCAGCGAACCCGCCTCCAACGACCGGCCGCGCCGATGGAGCTTGCGTACGAACCAGGCCATGGCCTCGGCCGGGTCGCCCATCACGGCCGCGCCGGCCGCAGTGGCGATCACCTCACCGTTCTTCTCGAACACACATCCGGTGACGGAGAGGTCGCTTGTCAGCGGCATCGGCACACCGATCACGTAGCCGCCGGCCGACGCATTGTCTGCGGTCACGTCAGCGAGAGAGAACTCGTACCCGGTGAATCGCGAATCGAGAATGTCAATGGCAGGCGCCACCGCCTCGGTTGCTTCCAGCACATCCCCCGCAGTCACGTCCGGACCGGCGAGGTCGGCTCCGGTGAAGAAGGCGATTTCCGGCTCGGCGCGTGGCTGAATGTACCGGTCTCGTGTGAAGTGACCTTGCCCTTCGCCACCTAGAAACATCGGTGCCGTCAGCCATCCATAGAGCGGCTCATCGACGTTCATCTGCTGCTGTTTGGCGACGCTGGTCAGGCCGAGCTTGGCTGCCACGATGGGGGAGCCGAGCTTGGCGAGAACTGCGTCTTGCACCTCGTACGCAGCGTCGACGGTGATGCCGAGATCTTTGGCGAAGGGAGTGGTCGCGGTTCTCTCGGAGGTGGCACGGAGGAGCCGTTCGGCCAGGTCGTCAATGTTCATCATCAATGAACGTACTCATGCACACCAGGGTCGTCTGGTGCCGTACCGCCCGCCGGAACGGCGACCACGTGCTCCCTCGGCATGGCCTATCCACGAAGACCCAGCTGGCGAGAGGACTGGGCAGCGGCTTCCGAGACGGCCTGAATGACTTTGTGGAGGTCCTTGTCCATGCGTTCGGTCGGTCCGGCCACCGAAATCGACGCCACGACTCGGTCGAGTGGCCCGCGAATGGGGCCGGCGATGGACAAGACACCCAGCTCCGATTCACTGCGGTTCTCGGCGTAGCCGCGTCGTCGCACCTCGCGGAGCTGCTCTCGTAGGACCTTGATCGATGTCACCGTATGCTCAGTCTTCTTCTCCAGCTTCCACCCGTCGAGCAAGGCATCGAGCTCAACGGACGGGAGATGGGCGAGCAGGCATTTTCCTGTGGCCGTGGAATGGGCTGCGTTCCGCCTGCCTACCTCGAGGAACAGCCGGAGCCCATGGGGCGAATCCAGCCGCTCGACGTAGACGACCTCGCGACGATCGAGCACCGCCACATGGACGGTTTCTCCCGTGCGGTTGCGGAGGATTTCCATCGGTGGGATCACCGCCTCGTGCAGGTCGAGCCTGCTGCCAACGGCAGATCCCAGGTCGTACATGGCGAGACCGAGCCGATACTTCCCCGTCGTCGGGTCTTGGGACAGCAACCCTTCCGCCGCCAGGGTCGACAGCAGGCGATGAGTCGAAGACTTCGACAGCTCGAGTTTGCGAGAAAGCTCGGAGACGCCGTACTCGCGGTTGCGAGCCGAAAACTGCTTGAGGATGCGGGCAGCATTGCGCACCGACGAGAGCTTCTCAGCCATGCCTATCAGGCATCCTCTCCCCTCACCGCAACCAGGAGCGCCCGCCGCACGTCCCCCGTTGCGGCATCGGAGCCCAATCCCGTCACGGACTGTGCCCAAGGTGCGATCTCGCAAGCGAGAAGTCGGTGGGCGGTCTCCAAGCCGGCCAAGGCAGCACCCTCCATCTCGTCGACCAACCGCTCCCGACCCGGGGCGTGGGCCCGAATTGCGGCAAAGTCTCTGGCGACGGCAATGTGAGAGTTCGCCAGGCCGCCTCCGGCATGGCCGGCATGGTGGGCAGTGAGCTCTGATCCAGGCTGGACGACCAGGTGATAGAGATACGTGGTGACGCCCAGCGCATGGCGCACCTCATCGGTGGCCGGGCCTCCCCCTTCGTTGATGAGGCCGAGCTCGGGGAGCACGACGGGGTCAAAGAACCGCAGTGTCCACGCGATCCCGCCAACCCCACCCTCATGGGCTACCTCAGGGCCCTGTGGCTCGGAGAGCTGCTCGCGCGTGGCGAAGACGTGAAGGTTCTGTGCTCCTGCGGCAACCACTGTGAAGGGCTCGCCGGAGACGAGCGGCATGCGTCCCCGAACGGCCACCGACTGGAGTTGTGCCTGCGTCCAATAGGTCTCATGGACGGTGGCGACGTAGTCGGTCATCGCTTTTCGCATGTCTTCGGGACGCGGTTGTTCGGGTCGATCGGCCACCGGAAAATGATACGCCTTCCTGTTCCGCCATGGAGAACGCCTTCCCGTCAACCGGAACGCGACCGATCGCACATCGACTGTTCCCCCATATGGAACGATGGTCGGGACTGGCGCCGATCTCAACTATGTTCGCTTCATGGGAATCCTCAGGCTCAGCCATGTCGACATCACCGTTCCTGATCTCGAGCTCGCTGCTGCGTATTACACCGAGGTCCTCGGCATGCTCGAGGTCGAGCGGAATCTCGACGAGGTCTACTTCAAGTGCTGGGACGAGGAGGATCATCATTCCCTGCGCGTTCGGTATGACCCACGCGTCGGCATCGATCATTTCTCATTCAAAGTCGAGACCGAGGACGACCTCGGCGCCTTGGAGCGCAGAGTGGAGGACTACGGATTCAGGGTGAGTCGGATCAGCAAGGGGCAAGAAGTAGGCCAGGGAGAGTCGATTCGTTTCGAGACGCCATCCGGTCATGTCATGGAACTGGTCCATGACATCGAGCGGGTTGGCGGTCTGCTACCGAAAACGAATCCGCCACCGATACCGCACGATCTCAGGGGGATCGCGCCGCCGAGAATGGACCACCTTCTCGTGACGGCCGAAGAGGTCGGCGAGGCGAGCAAGTTCTACATGGATGTGCTCGGGTTCCGCCTCACCGAACAGCTCCTCGACGGCGACGGACAGCAGATCGGCACGTGGATGGAAAGGTCACATTCGCCTCACGACCTCGCCGTGGTGTCAGGCGTAAATGGCGGGCTCCACCACTTCGCGTTCTGGTTGGACGACTGGGACCACGTTCGCCAGGCGGCCGACATCCTCGCCTACAACGCCGTTCAGATCGACGTCGGCCCCACCCGGCACGGCATCACCCGCGGCAACACCATCTACTTCTTCGACCCGATGGGAACCCGCAACGAAGTGTTTACCGGCGGCTACCGGCCCGACCCCGACTTCCCGACAATCACCTGGACCGAAGACAACATCGGCAAGGCGATCTTCTACTACGAGGGCGAGCTCAACGAGCGCTTCATGAAGGTGCACACCTAGCGACGACTTTCGGTCGATCCGGTCGCCCGCGAGTCGCCATTCAGTCGAGCTGGTAGACGCGGGTCCGACCGGCATCGACGACCTTCCTTGCCCACGGAGGCGGCTCATCGCTGAGAAGGCCCGCCAGAAAGCCCGCTTCGTTGTCGGCACTCCACGAATTCGAAATAGCCGTTGCGTCGCAGACCATCACGTAGTCCACTCCTAGCGCTTCAGCTCGTTGGCGGGCAACTCCTGGGTCGCTGGTGAGCAGCTCATATGAGGCGACGATGTTTCGGTAGGCACGGTGGTACGGAGGACTCAGAACGTCGTGTTCGGTGTGCACGAGGACATCCGGGCTGTAGTTCACCTCGACGACGACGAGACCCGGCTCGAGTGCGGCGAGTCGTGAGAGCAGGTCCTCGGTGACACAGGGCACCGGCGGCGAAGCCCCGCTTGCTTCGTTGCCTCCCAGTCGCTCACTAGCGAAGCCAAATAGGAACCCGGACAGGATCAACACCGCAACCGCGGCAGCCACGGCGCGAGCCGCGACCCATGGGACCGCGTTGCGCAGTCGCGTGACCGCCACTCCAAGGGCCGGCGCAGCCAAAGCCTGAGCCAGAGGCACAACGCGAACCTGCCAGAGGGACAAGACCAGCACAACGAGGAGGGGGGCGAGCCACGGGACCAATCCGAGGTTCCTCGACTTCCACGTCAGCCAGCCCAGATAAGCCAGACCGACGGTAGGGCCGATGAGCAGGCCGACCGCAGCCCAGGGCAGGGCGGTGGCATAGCTCACGAAGCCTTGGGCCTCGACGATGAGATCGAGCCAGATGGTGCCCACGATGTCGGGGTATGCACCGTACGGCCCTGCGGCACAGGTTGGCGCCAGCGCCCCGAACCATGCAAACGCTCCTACGGCGAGGCCCGCCAGGCTCAACCAACGAGTTCGACGGGTCAGCGATGAGCCCCCTGCCAGCGCCAGACCGAGCGCGGGCAGCGCAATGAGCCCGAAGAAGCCGAGCGAAAACACATCACAATCGAGCGAGAGAATCCGCCCAGGCGGGCCGAACAAGACGTTCGAGCCGACCGCTGATGCCACGAGCGCGAATCCCAAAGCTCGGTAGGCAGGGCGGTTGCCTTCTCCGGCGACTCCCCACCGCACGCCGACTCCGGCAAGGATCGCCGCGATGGCGGGCAGCGTCTCCAAGCCAATCGTCAGCGACAACCCTCCGGCGACTCCGGCCGCCACGAGCGCGCCAGCCGAGGGCCAGGCAAGCACCAGTCGCAGCATCGCCAACAGCAAGACAACCTGGAGGCCGTGATGGTCGATCCGGCCAGGGCCCAACCGGCTCAGTGCCCCTGCACCGAACCCGAACACAACCATTGCATAGAGGCCGACGTCGACCTTCGGCGAGACCCAGCGGGCAATGGAGGAAATCAGCCACAAAGCCGCCAACAGGAGACCGAGGGGCACCACCAGCAAGGCAATCAACTCTGCCGAATCGCTGCCGACGAGTGGTCGGAAACTCGCCACGACACTCCCGAGGAGGGCGTCCATGTGGCGGCTCCAATGCATGTCGACGCCCCCCTGCCCCACCCGATCGAGCGTCAGGTCCCACCATCGCTGTCCGTCGAGCAACTCCCGCACTTGCACGAGTCGAGTGGCGTCATCGGGGTCGGCGAACCGGCCCGCACGAAGGTCACCCCAGCTTCGAATGCCGGCGAAGAGCGCCAGCGTCGCCCAGACTACGAAGATTTCGATCCGCGCCCGCAGCCTCGAGACTCCGTGATCGTCCTGCGGTGTCCCCGAGCCGGGAGACTCAACCATTGCGGCGGGGAATGGCCAGCATGCTGTACAGGAAGGACATCAGGAGCGTCTGAAATCCGAGAGCCAGCAGAGTCACTGAGATCACCACTGGCCGGGTGGTCACCACCGGGTCGAGATCCGGGAAACCATCCTGGGCCCAACGCCATGCCACCACCGCCAGCAAGGCGAGGCCGGAGCCGACGATGAAGAGCCCAACGACGATGCCCCGCTCGAGAGTGAACCGCTCAAACGCGCTCTGTAGAGGCGGCGCTGGTGGCCCTATCTCCTCGCTGACGGCGAAGATCCGCGCGGCCAGGGCGGTCGTCATCGTCTGGTATCCGACGAGGACGAATACGCTGCCAACCATGAGCGTGTGGATGTCAAAACGCACGCCGCGAATCGTGACCGGCCCCGCCGCCAATGAGAGCATCAGCGCCGCTCCGATGATGGTCACGATCAGGCCGGGGATGAACATCGTCCACCGTGGCGACAGGGTCATCATGAAGCGAAGGTGCCGCCAGCCATCAGCCCATCGGCGCAGATGGGGCGGGCGGGATCGGCCGTCGGGTCGCAACGTCACCGGGACCTCGTCGATCCTCATTCCTCTGGCAGCAGCTTTGGCGACCACCTCCGTGGCAAACTCCATTCCGGTCGTACGCGGATCGATCTCTTCGAACGCGCTTTTTGTCATGGCGCGCAGACCGCAGTGAAAGTCGGAGATCTTGGTGCGAAACAAGGTCCGGGCGATACTGGAGAGAACCGGGTTGCCCAGCCAGCGATGCAGCCACGGCATGGCGCCGGGCTCGATGGTGCCTCGCATCCGGGTGCCCATGACCATGTCTGCGCCGCCTCTCATCAGCTCGACCATCGGGTAGGCCTCGCGGAAGTCGTAGCTCAAGTCGGCATCACCCATGATCAGGAACTGTCCTCGCGCTGCCTCGAATCCGCCCGTCACCGCACTGCCATAGCCGGGCGTCGGCACCGACACGACCACCGCTCCGTGGTGCCTGGCTATTTCCGCTGACTCGTCCGTGCTGCCGTTGTCAGCGACCACCACCTCAGCGTCCAAATCGTGAGTCTCGATGCACTCCTGGATCTCGGCGAGGCAGGCACCGAGCGTCTCAGCTTCATTCAGGCATGGAAGCACGAAGGAGACTTCGGGCACGGGACATCCTCGAGGAGTCGACCACGAAAGGCTACCGTCGCGGCCGGCCGTTCCGACGAATTACCGTGCCCTCAAGCAGGACGGCCGATGTGCCGACTTGGTAGGTAGAACATGAGTATCGCCGACACAATCCACGAGCGTTACCTCAGGGGTCGGCGCGCCCGAGTCCTCAGCGAGAGCATCGCCGGCCTCATCCCACGGGATGCCCGAGTGCTCGACGTCGGGAGTGGTGACGGAGAGATCGCCCACCGGATCAACCTGCTGAGGCCCGACGTGACGGTCGAAGGAATCGACGTGCTCGTCCGCCCACGCACCGCCATACCGGTGACAGAGTTCGATGGGGACACCTTCCCCTTCGAGGCAGACACATTCGACACAATCACGATTGTCGATGTTCTTCATCACACCGACAATCCTGTGCGCATTCTCCATGAAGCGCGCCGGATAGCTCGCACGTCGGTGGTCGTGAAAGACCATGTTCTGTGCGGCACGGGTGCCGGCCCTACCCTTCGCTTCATGGATCGAGTCGGCAACGAGCGCCACGGTGTTGTCTCGCCGTACAACTATCTCACGTACGCAGAGTGGGAATCGGCGTTCGACGAGGCAGACCTCTCGCTGAAATCGTGGGAAGACGACCTCGGTATCTATGCGTGGCCCGCCACCTTGCTGTTCGACCGGAAGCTCCACTTCACGGCAGCATTGGCGGTGTGATCAGCCGGTGCGCCTGAGCGGTCAGCAAGCGTGTTCCCGTATGTGGAACGGCGGTGCCGTCGGGTGCCTGTGGGCGGTACATTCATCTTCATGGGAATCCTGCGGCTATCGCATGTTGAGATCCGAGTCCCGGACCTGGAATTGGCGACGGCCTATTACGCCGAGGTGGTCGGCCTCATCGAGACAGACCGTGAGGATGAGCGGGTCTTTTTCAAGGGGTGGGACGAACACCAGCATCACTCATTGATTCTCAGATACGCACCCACCTACGGTCTCGATTCGATGGGATTCAAACTCGAATCAGAGACCGACCTCGGCACATTCCAAGACCGCCTCGAGGCGGCGGGGACCACCACGAAGCGGTTCTCGGCAGGAGAGCTTGGACCGGGATCCGGTCACACCGTGCGATTCGAGGCGCCGTCGGGACACACCACAGATCTTGTCTATGGCATGGCCCAGGTTGGCAATCTTCTTCCCCTGACCAACCCGCCGCCCGAGCCACAGGGATTGGTGGGAATCCACCCGCCTCGCATCGATCACATTTTCCTCATGTGCGAGGACGTCGATGGCATCACCTCGTTCTTCCAGGATGTACTCGACTTTCGCTTGACCGAGCAGATCATGGGCGACGACGGCTACCAGCTGTGCACATTCCTGGAACGGACGCACACGCCCCACGATGTGGCCTTCATCACGGGCCCCAACGGCGCCCTGCATCATTTCGCATACTGGCTGGACGACTGGAATCAGCTGAGGAACGCAGCCGACATATGTTCCTATCACGGCGTTCGAATCGACTCCGGACCGACCCGTCACGGCGCAACCCGCGGACACGGTCTCTACTTCTTCGACCCCGCCGGCAATCGCAATGAGGTTTACACGGGCGGCTACTGGGCGGACCCTGATCGAGAACCGGTGACCTGGACCGAAGCCGAGATGGGACGGGCCGTGTTCTATTACGAAGGTGTTGTCAACCAGCGGTTCCTCACGGAGCACTCGTGACGACCGACGACGAGTCCGTGCCACCCGACGAGCGCAAAGAAGCCACGCTGCCGCGCACCGAGCGAGCCGATGAACCGGCGTACTTGCGCCGCTACCACCAGCGGCGAGAGGAGGCGGCGCTCGACACCGAGCGGTCCGACACCACCCCCCTGTACCTGCGCCAGTTCCGCCAGCGGCGAACCGAACCCGGACGCGTGGATGCCCCTCCACCTACCTGGGAGGGCCGTGGACTTCCCTACGCCCAGACGTTGTCGGAAGACAACCGCAACAAAGAGATAAGCGCCCCGCCTCCGGCCCAGAAGAGCGTGGCGAACGACATCTACTTGATCCGCCACGGCGAAACCCAGGGTTACTCGAGCGAATCCGGGCTCACCCCGCTCGGGGCGTGGCAAGCACATACCTACGGCCGGACGTTGGCCAAGCGAGTGCGCAGTGGCGAGACGGTCGTGCTCAGGCACGCGGCCACCAATCGAGCCGGCGACACAGCAGGCCAAATCCATCGCGGGTTCGTCGACGGCCTGGCGATGTTCGACAAGGACCTCAAGGTCCACGAACCGGAGCCCATGGAAGAGTTCCGCAATTTCCGCGTGGCGACCCCGTCAGGTTTTCGTGATGTCACGGCAGCCTTCCGCGAGTATTACTCGACACTCGAGGAATTCGAACGAACCAAGCTCGGCGACCGGCCCCTGTGGCTCGTCGATATCGACCGGTTCTGGAGGGTGCAGCAGGGTGGCGCCGACCCGATCACCCATTGGCTACAGATACCGATGCTCCACTTCGAGCCCCCGGTGATGTGCGTTCGCCGCTTTTGGCTCGGCATCCAACGGCTTGCTGCCGAGTACCCAGAGTCGCGCTTGGTGATTCCCACTCACTCTGGGCCGATCCGCGCGTTCGCGATTGCGGCCTTCGGCTACGACCCCGGCGAACCGTACAACCTCGAGCACGTTCGCGTGAAGCTCTTCGAAGGCGGAACCGAGGCTCTGGTCAGCTACCGAAATCGCGTCCAAGAGATCCATGTCCCCGCCGTCGACCATCTTCCAACGTGGTCTCCGTACGAAGAATGGAAACCAACCGAATGACGATCAACTGACCATGGAGGACAAGCCGTCATGTGCAAGGCCTGCCCAACCGTTGCCCCGAGCGACTGGGTGTCGCCCCATGAAAGCGCTCCATCGAGGAGGGAGCGGCCAATGAGCGACGGAGCCAATCGATACATCGTTTGGTTCGATCAATACCGTGACGAGGACAAACCGCGTGTCGGCGGCAAATGCTCCTCGCTCGGGGAACTGATTCGTGCCGAACTACCCGTTCCCCCCGGTTTTGCGGTCACCACCGATGCGTATCGAGATTGTATGGCGGCCAACAACGTTGCCGATGACCTCACCGCCCACCTCGACGGGATCGACGCCTCCGATCTCACAAAGCTCCACACGGTGGGACACAAGCTCCGTGAATGCGTGCGCACGGCCACAATGTCCGAAGACATCCAAGAGGCCATTCGCGCGTCGTATCTCGAACTGTGCGACCAAACAGGGGTGCCCGACCTGCCGGTGGCGGTGCGGTCGAGCGCTACCGCGGAGGATCTCCCGGATGCCAGCTTCGCCGGTCAGCAGGACACCTACCTGTGGATTCACGGCGCCGACAATGTCGTCGAACGGGTCCGCCAATGCTGGGCATCGCTGTTTACCGACCGTGCCATTGCCTACCGACACGAAACCGGGCACGACCACGAGGCGATCCACATGTCGGTGGCCGTGCAGATGATGGTCCAACCCAAGGCGGCCGGGGTCGCTTTCACGCTCAACCCCTCGGACGGAGACCGCAGCCAGATCGCCATCGATTCATCGTTCGGGTTTGGTGAGGCGGTGGTCTCAGGTGAAGTGACACCCGACAACTTCCTCGTCGACAAGGTGCTGCGCACGATCGTCCGCCGGACCATCTCCCCGAAGCACATCGAATATCGCCTGGATGGCAGTCGCGAGGTGATCAAGGCAGAGGTGGCCCCCGAGCGGCAAACCCAGCCTTCGTTGACCGATGACGAGGTGGTCGCCGTGGCACGGATGGCCAGGATCGCCGAAAAGCACTACGGATCGCCCCAAGATATCGAATGGGCCATCGACGAGAAGCTGGAGGCACCCAACAACGTCGTGCTCCTGCAAAGCCGGCCTGAGACCGTGTGGAGCCGGAAGGCTCGGCGCACTGTCGCGTCCGGCCGGAGCGACAACTTCATGGATTCAATCGTCTCAACCCTGGTTGCGCCGGTGCACTCTCGACCAAGACAGCCGACGGTCGAGGAGCAGGGAGGGCAATGACCGGATCCATCTAGGACCATCGAGGCAGAAGGAGTCGTCCCACCGCGGACGACCAAGAGGCGGGAACGACCGGAGGAGCAACATTGGAACGATTCGACAGCCCATTTGATATCGAGGCCCCGGAAGGTGCGGAAGGGTGGGAGGCTCTCTACACCTACTCGCTGCCTTTCTCAGAAGACCGCCGCGCCTACGAAGAAAGCGTCTTCTGGTTTCACGACGGCGTTCACTGGCCAGAAGTCCTGTCTCCCTGGGACGCCACGTTCTACGAATATGCGATTGCGTCGCTGAGCCAATACAACACGCGCCATGTGATGATTCCCCCGGCGTTGGGCATCGACTACCGAGTCCTCAACGGGTACGCATATCTCAGCCCTGTGCCGGTGATGGATCCCGCCGAGATCGAGAGCCGGGTCCCACTGTTCATGGAACGAGCCGGGTTCTACTTCATGAACTGGGACGACCTCTACGAGAAGTGGCTCGTCAAGATCAAGAACCTGATCGCCGAGATGGAGGCATTGAGCTTCGATCCACTCCCTGAGATGGAGGCCATCGAGGTCGTGACGGAGGGCCACGGTGAGGGCTCGGGACTCCATATCCAGGAGAACTATCGATCGCTCCTCAACTTAGGCTTGAAGCTGTGGCAGCACCATTTCGAGTTCCTCAACCTCGGATACGCGGCATACCTGGACTTCTTCGGTTTCTGCAAGGAGGCGTTCCCGAACATCCCGGACTTGGCGATCGCCAAGATGGTGGCCGGAGTGGAGGTCGATCTCTTCAAACCCGATGAGCATCTGCAGAGCCTCTCCCGCCTTGCGATCGAGAAAGGGCTCGATGGGCATTTCTCGAACGATGACCCGCAAGCCGTCATGGCCGGCATCAAGGCCTCGCCAGGTGGGGATGTGTGGATGGCGCAGTTCGAAGAGGCATCGCAACCGTGGTTCAACTTCTCCGATGGATCGGGTTTCTATCACACCGATCGCATCTGGAACGAGAACCTCGAGATCCCGTTCGCATTCATCGCCAACTACATCGAGAAGATCAAGGGCGGAGCCGACCCCTCCCGGCCCACCGAGGCGATCCGTGCCGAACGAGACCGCATCGTTTCCGAATACACCGACCTCTTGGCGTCGGACGAGGACCGCGAGGCATTCGCAGGGAAGCTAGGCCTTGCTCGTGTCGTCTTCCCCTATGTCGAGAACCACAACTTCTATGTAGAGCATTGGAGCCATTCGGTGCTGTGGCGCAAGATGCGCGAGCTCGGGGCAGTATTCGTGAAGGAGGGCTTCTTCACCGCAACCGACGACGTGTTCCTGCTCAAGCGCGACGAGGTGAACGAGGCCATCTGGGACATGTACTCAGCGTGGTCGGTCGGCGCGTCCGCCCGGGGACCCGCGTACTGGCCGCGTGAGCTCGAACGTCGCAAAAGCATCCTCGAGGCCCTTCGTGCGTGGAACCCGCCCCCAGCATTGGGCGCCCCGCCCGAGGTCGTCACCGAGCCCTTCACGATCATGTTGTGGGGTATCACGTCCGACAGCATCGCGCAATGGCTGGGTGGCGCAGACGAGTCGGGCGGGTTGAAAGGCTTCGCCGCTTCTCCGGGCGTGGCCGAGGGGCCCGCCCGGGTCATTGCCACGGCCGCCGAGATCAACCAGGTGCAGGACGGTGAGATACTGGTGTCGCCGCTCACCGCGCCGTCGTGGGCTCCCATCTTCTCCAAGGTTGGTGCCACGGTGACCGATATCGGCGGCATGATGAGCCATGCGGCCATCGTCTGTCGTGAATACGGCTTGCCGGCCGTGACCGGAACGGCGTTTGGAACGAAGACCATCACAACCGGGATGATGATCCGGGTCGACGGCAACGAAGGAACAGTGACGATTCTGGATTGACAGCTACCAGCTTCCAGCCCCTCGGATAGGGGGGCTGGGGGAAGAGAGCTGAAGCCAGGCGGCCAACGAATAGAGGTAGCGCATGCTGAGCAAAGAACAGAACGAACAACTCACACGGGTGGGACCCGGCACCTCCATGGGAACACTCCTCCGCCACTATTGGTACCCGGTTGCCTTTTCCAAGGACCTCGAAGGGTTTCCCGTGAAGAAGGTCAGGTTGTTGGGCGAGGACTTTGCCCTTTACAAGATGGCGAACGGCGAATACGGCATCATCCAAGAGGCCTGTCCTCACCGTCGGGCGTCTCTGGTCTACGGCGTCGTCGAAGAGGACGGTATCCGCTGTGGCTACCACGGTTGGTGCTTCGACACCGAGGGCAATTGTGTCGATCAGCCCGCCGAGCCCGACAAATCGACGTTCAAGAACAAGATCCAGGCGTTCGCCGGCTCGGCGCAAGAGATGGGCGGCATGATCTGGGCATACATCGGTGAGCAGCCCGCTCCCGAGCTGCCCCGGTTCGATGTGTTCGTGATGGACGGTATCCGTGACGTTGGCCATGCCACGCTCCCCTGCAACTGGCTGCAGATCATGGAGAACTCGGTCGACCCCCATCATGTCGAATTCCTACACGGCCGCTACTTCGAGTTCTTGGGCAACAAGAAGGGCTTCGAGGCTCCCAAGGCGTTCCAAAAGAAGCACGTGAAAGTGGGGTTTGATTCGTTCGAATACGGCATCCTCAAGCGGAGGGTCCTGGAGGGCCAATCCGAGGCGAACGACGACTGGGCCGTTGGGCACCCTCTCGTTTTCCCATACTGCATGAGGGTTGGCGGGGGCGGAATCGACCAGATGCAGATCCGCGTGCCGATCGACGACACCACCACCTGGGCCCTCTTCTACTCCACGCACAACAGCGACCAAGCCGGCGACTACCCCGACCAAGGGCTCACCGACTATGAGTACCAGTGGCGGGATGCCGACGGCAACCACATCGTCGACTACATCGAAGGCCAGGACGTGATGGCGTGGGTTTCTCAAGGGCCGATCACCGACCGCTCGTCCGAGCACATAGGGAAGTCGGACATCGGAATCGTGATGCTCCGCAGGATGTTCAAAGAGGCGCTTGCCGCAGTCGAAGCAGGTGAGGATCCCATCGGCGTTGTGCGCGAGCCACACGATCGGATCGATCTGCCGTGTGAGAAGGACAAGTTCGGTGCCGGCGCCGAGTTCCCCCTCGCCTGGATCAACATGGGCTCGATGCGCTACTCGCCGATCAAGGACCAGCTGGAGCGGTTCCACGAGGACGTCGCCAAGGCGGCGGCCAGTGCCTGACGAGCGCCCCTTGAGGGCGGTTCCCGATCTGCGGGGCCCCCAGCATCGGATAACCGGCGATCATTGGTGGGACCAGGATCGGATTGCCCACCTGGCCGATCGGCCCCGCCATTGCCCGTCGTGCGGGGTGGCGCTGGACATCGATCACGGCATCTCGGTCGAATACTGGGAGGGCGACAACCGGGTGTATCACACCTGGTGTAAGGAATGCGGGTGGACCGGCGACATCATCCGTATCCGCCGCATGGTCGGCCATGAGCCCGAGGACCACTGACAGCGAACCCCGGGTTCAGCGTCGCGCCCAGGCAACGCTGAGACCACCAGTTCAGCGGCAATACCGGCGCGCTCGACGCTCAGTCAGTCAGCCGTCGAACGCCCGACGGTCGTCGGCCGAGAGGGCGCCTCGCGTGAACCTCGACGTGCCCTGCTCCAACAACTCTCTCGCGCCGGCGGCCATCGCTCCGTACGCCGCCCAGGCGAGCGCGCCGCCCGTCGAGACGCGCCTCACTCCCACGTCGGCCAGCTGATCGATCGTTGGACCGCCCGGCATCACCAAGACATTCAGAGGAACACCAACCTCCAGCACCACGGTTGCGATGTCCTCGAGATCGGTGAGACCGGGCGCATACACACAGTCGGCGCCGGCCGCAGCGAACGAAGTCAGTCGTTCGATCGTGTCACCGAGATCGGCCACCCCATACAGGAAGTTCTCGGCGCGAGCGGTCAGCACCATCCGGCCACGGCAGGCTGTCGCGGCTGCTGCTACCCGCTCGGTGGCGAGGTCGATCGGGTCGATGGTCCCGGTGGCAGGGTCATAGTCCTCGATCGAGCATCCGGCGGCACCGGCCCGAGCGAGGAGGGCTATCGTCTCGCCGATTCCTGCCACCGTCGCGGCAAAGAGGCGTTCGGAATCGACATTGAATGGCACGTCGGCGGCCGCCGTCATGTCGGCCACATGGTCCACGAGTTCCTCTCGGGACACATGTTGGTCGTGGCGCCCCAAGGTGGCGGCGTGGCCAGAGCTGGTGGTTGCCAGTGCCGCAAACCCGAGAGAGGCGAGGATCTTCGCCGATCCAACATCCCACGGATTGGGCATGATGAAGAGTTCGTCGCGGGCGTGCAGGTCGAGAAAGCGCTGGTACATGCTGGTCATCGGCCGAGTCTCGCAGATCGGGGTTCGCGATTCGCACCTCGGATTCTGGGATTCGCTCTTCACTTCTGGTTGTTTGGCTCGAGCTTCACCGGCGTCGAGGCAAAACGCCATGGCGAAGCGCGAAAGGCGCTTTCTCAGCCGGCGGTTATACCACCATCTATGGGTAGAGCCGCTCCCGTGATGAACGCGGCGTCGTCGGAGGCGAGATACAACACGGCAGCTGCGATCTCGTCAGGCGATGCGATGCGCCCGATGGGGTGCTTGTCCTCGAACACGGAACGGACAGCGTCGACGCCGCCCATCGCCTCCATCTCGTCGGCCAACATGGGCGTATCCACCGAGCCGGCGCAGACGCAGTTCACCCGAATGCCTTCAGCAGCGTGATCGAGCGCCATCGACTTGGTGAGCAGCACGACGGCGCCTTTGGAGGCCGAGTAAGCAGCGGCGCCTCGACCACCGACGAGACCAAAATACGAGGCGTTGTTGACAATGATTCCGCCGCCCTGAGCAATCATCACGGGAAGGGCCGCCTTCGAGACGAGATAGGTGCCTTTCACGTTGACGGAAAACGTGTCGTCCCACTCGGATTCCGTGGTTTCGACAACGGTCTTGTCCCGATGGATGATGCCGGCGTTGTTGAAAACCACGTCGAGGCCGCCGAACTGTGCTCTCGCCGCGGCCACGGCCGCTGAGGCGTCGGCGTTCAGTGTGACGTCACACACCACCGAGCTGGCCACGCCTCCTGCCGCGACGATTTCGTCGACCACGCTTTGAGAGCGATCCGCGTCGCGAGCGGCTACCACCACCGAGGCTCCTTCGACCGCGAATGCGAGCGCGGCCGCACGACCTATGCCCGAGTTACCTCCGGTGACCAACACGACCTTGCCGGTGAACCTGTTCATCGGGCGCTGTACCCCGCATCGGCCGTGACGATGGACCCGGTCAGGTAGCTCGATGCATCGCCGGCCAGAAACGCCACAACCTCGGCGATTTCCTCAGGCTCGCCGAGGCGGCCCATCGGAACGGTTGAACGGCCGATCTCATCCAGGTCAGCCTCGCTCAGGTGGACCGGTCGCTGCGATGCGAGCATCGGCGTACGGATTTCGCCGGGTGCCACTGCGTTCACGCGAATGCCGGTGGCTGCCAGTTCCAGGGCCATGGACTTGGTGAGCTGGTGCACCGCCCCCTTGGTGGCGGTGTAGGCGGCGTGACCGGCGTTACCGAGGTCTCCCCAGATCGAGCCGAAATTCACGATGACGCCACTCCCTGTCTCGAGCATCACCCGAACTGCGGCCCTGCTGAGATAGAACAGCCCGTCGACATTGACGGAGAAGATCCTCCGCCACTCGTCGTCGGAGGTCTCGTCGGCGTTGGAGCGAATGATCACCCCGGCCGCATTCACGAGCACATCCAGGCGCTGGTGCTCGGCCATGACCCGGCTCACAACGTCGTCGCAGAAGGACGAGCTGCTGAGGTCGCCGACGATCGCAACACCGTTGCATTGGGCGGCGGTCGTCCGGACGCCTGATTCGTCGACGTCGACCAGCACAACCGTCGCACCGCGACGGGCCAGGAGCTTGGCCGAGGCCGCGCCCATCCCTGATGCCGCTCCCGTGACGACGACCACTTTGCCGGTGAATTCCACGAAGCGAGACTAACCCCCGACGCTTGGTGTCGGGGGTTAGTGGCTGCTTCCCGAACGAGCTCGACCCGATCGGATATCCTGACGACCCCCCGCGAAGGAACCGTGCCAAATGCCGCAAGAGCCGCCCGTAAACCCTGGCGCCGTGTCTGCTGATCCGGTTACCCGACCTCTCCAGCTGACATCTTCAACAATCCACCCTTCCGCGTTCGTCGCACCAGGTACTCATCTGTTTGGCGATATCACCATCGAAGAAGACGCCGTGATCATGTTCGGCACCGTGATGCGGGCCGAGTTCGACCGAATCGTGGTCGGAGCTCGCTCCAACATCCAGGACAACTCGGTCGTCCACGTCGATGAAGGCGCCCCCTGCATCATCGGCTCGGACGTCACAGTCGGTCACGCGGCGGTAGTCCACGGCGCGACCGTCGGCGATCATTGCCTGATCGGAATCGGGGCCATCGTGCTGAACAATGCCACGATCGGCGAAGGCGCCTGGGTAGGCGCCGGCTCGTTGGTGCCTGAGGGGAAAGCCATCCCACCGTGGACTCTGGCTGTTGGCATGCCCGCCAAGCCGATTCGTGGGCTCACCGACGACGAAATCGCCAGCCAGCGAGACGGCGTTGAGCACTATCTTCGCTTCGCAGCCTCCTACCGCCATCGGTTGGGACCTGCCGGGAATCCTGACGAAGCCGAGGTTGGCACCCGCTAGCGTTGCCCGATGGCCGAGCCGACTCCGTCCAGTCGCATCCCGCCGGGAATCCGGGCTCTCCTCGCGGCCGTATTTGTCGCCCACTTCGGCCTGGCTGCCGTCTTCCCGATCGTCGGCCTTCAGGTATTCCAGATGACCGGAAGAGAGCTCGATCTCGGGCTGCTCGGGCTGGCCCAGTTCCTCCCGGTCCTCCTCCTCGCTCCGTTCTCGGGAACGCTCGCCGATCGCTTCGATCGTCGGAAAGTGTGGGCAACGGGGCTCGGCCTCGAACTCATAGTCGTGCTCGGGCTCGGCTTCTATATCGGGACAGACCCAACCGCGGTCGGGCCCATTTTTCTCCTGATGAGTGCGTTCGGGGTCGCGGCCTCGATCGTCGCACCGGCCAGCCGAGCGCTCCCCATCGATCTATCGCCAATCGACATCGTCTCTCGGGTGGTGGCTCTCCGCACGTCAGCGTTTCAACTCGCATCGATCACGGCTCCGGTGGTGGCCGCGTGGCTCTTCACTCGTTCACCCGACCTCCCCTACTTCGTCGCCGCCGGGGCGTACCTGGTCACGTTCGTGCTCCTCACCATCGTTCCCAGACCGAGTGTGCCGACCAAGGCTCGTGCCATCACCGGGCGCCAGGCCATCAAGGATGCGTTCGACGGCCTTCGCTTCATCAGACGGACGCCCATTCTGCTGGGCGCAATCAGCCTCGACCTCTTCGCGGTGCTCCTGGGCGGGGCTATTGCCCTCCTCCCGGCCATCGCCGAGAAGTTGGGAGTGGGCCCGATCGGCTTCGGCTGGCTTCGGGCGGCAGTCGGGATCGGAGCCCTGCTCAGCGCCCTGACTCTGGCAGCGAGACCAATGAGGCGCCGAGTGGGTCGCAACCTGCTGATGGCCGTGTCCATCTTCGGAGTCGCCATCATCGTGCTCGGCGCCACACCCAGCTACCCGGTCGCGTTTGGGGCGCGTCTGGTGGCGGCGAGCGCCGACGCGGTGAGCATGTTCGTCCGATCGACGCTGGTGCCGCTGGCCACGCCCGAGCAGATGCGGGGTCGAGTTCTCGCTGTCGAAAACGTTTTCATCGGAGGTTCCAACGAGCTTGGCGCGGTCGAATCCGGCGTGGCAGGCGAGTTGCTGGGCGTCACGTGGGCCGTGATAACAGGCGGGCTCGGCACGTTGGTCGTGGTTGGAGCTTGGTGGAAGCTGTTCCCCGACCTCCGCAACGTGGACCGGTTCGATGAGGTCAGTGCGGCTGTCGCGCCTGCCTCCCCAATGTCGGCTGGGCCCTGACGCCCGACGACGCTCAACCGATGGACCGGGCGATTCTGCCGACGACGGCCACATGACCCGGATCATGTGGAATCGGGAGGTTCACAATCGCCAACTCGACGCCGGCGCCCGCCGCCGAGGCCATAGAGGACGCGAGCTGGTTGGAGTCCTCGGGATCGAATCGGAACAGCATCGACCTCGTGATTTCAGATGGGTCCCGACCGACGTTTTGGCAATGCCGTTCGAGCACCGAGCGTTTGTGCTCCCATTGTTGAAGCTCGAGTGGCGGGGAGTTCCAATGATCGGCCCACTGCGCTGCGGTTCGCAGCGTTCGCTTTTCTCCTCCTCCTCCGATCACGATCGGGGGATGGGGACGTTGCGGGCCTTTTGGCTCACATCGGGCATTGGTGAGTTGCACATGCACTCCCGAGAAGGTGGTCTCCTCGTCGCTGAGAAGACCCACGATGGCGGCCACGCCTTCGTCGAACATATCCATCCGCTCGCCGAGCGTGGATCCCAGGCTGATCCCGTAGGCATCAGCCTCCTCGCGGTTCCACCCCGCACCGAGCCCCAGTTCGAAACGGCCATCGGAGATGATGTCGAGGGCGGCAGCCATGTTGGCCAGCACCGCCGGATGCCGGTACGGCATGCCGTTGACCATGGACCCCAGACGAAGGCGGTCCGTGTCATGGGCAAGCGCCGCCAAGACCGTCCATCC
This sequence comes from Acidimicrobiia bacterium, assembly GCA_041577335.1. GTDB lineage: Bacteria > Actinomycetota > Acidimicrobiia > Spongiisociales > JAENVV01 > JBFGJH01. The sequence goes on from JBFGJH010000024.1 coordinate 31,444, forward strand.
TTCGAGGCAGGGACCCGACGGGTCGGAGAAGATCGGATAGAAGTGATCGAATACCCATGCCGATTCGATCGAGTCGTCGTGGTCGGCCGCACGCCATACGGCGAGGAGGTCGGGCCAGGTGGTGTTCTGAGGGTTGGTCTTGATGCCAACGCGCATTGCGCCTTCCTTCGAAACGTCGATCGCCGACCCTACCGGCTGCAGGGACCCGGCGGCCGGCCGCGTCGGGTCGAAGGGCCCTCACTCGCCGCGGTGGAGGCCTTGTGCTCTATCGACCGCCGGCACGCTGCCGGATACTGGAGATGTCCACGGCAGCAATGAGGAGTGGGAAATGCAGGTCAAGTTCTTCTCCAGGGTCGGACTGAGTGGTAGCTACAAACCTGCTCATCACCAAGACCTGGAGAACGAGGTCAACGAGTGGCTGGCAGCCAACCCCGACATCTCGGTCGTTGACATATCACTGTCAGTGAGCGGAGGTAGTTTCAACCGCCCTCAGGTCTTCGTCTCGGTGATCTATGAACGCGCCGAGTGAGGCTTCCGACGCAGGCAGATCATCTCCAAAAACCCCCGCTGAGGCTGCATTTTCGCGCACTTTTTCGCGATGTTGCACGCCTCGGGTTTTCGGTGTACGTTGGCATCAGCAAGGTCCAAGTGGCGTTGGACGGGCGCTGGATGTTTTCCGGCTGAGAGAAGGCAAGTGAGCCTGAGACCGTAATACCTGTCTGGGTAATTCCGGGTGGGGATACAAGTCAGTTGGGCCTTGCGCTTTAAGTGCCGACCCGATCGATGATTCTCGCGTCGGACTACCCGCACGACGACCCACTATTGGCTCGGCGCCACGCGACCGGAGGAACCGTGCCCGCATCGAACACCGCCATCATCGATGAGTTTCGCGCCAACAAAGGGATGTTGGAGGTGCCTTCGATGGCAAGCCGGTTCTTCTGCTCCACCACATCGGAGCCAAGACCGGCACCAAGCGGGTCAATCCGTTGATGTACCGTCGGGAAGGCGACACGTTCTACGTGTTCGCAACGAAAGCCGGAGCTGACACCCATCCGGATTGGTATCACCATCTCAAGGCGAACCCCGCCGCCGCGATTGAGGTCGGCGCTGAGCGCTTTGCGGTCGTGGCCAGCGAGATAGAGGGTGGTGAGCGCGACCGCATCTACCAATCCCACGCCGCCAGCTTCCCCCAATTCGCCGATTATCAGGCGGGCACCATCAGAACTATTCCGGTCTTCGCTCTCGTACCCACTTGAGCCCGGCGGCTCCACAGCGAAGCGATCGCAAATGATTACAGCCCGGATATGACCTAGGCCTCTGGTGGCCCGATCACCCTCGACGTATCGTTCCTCTTGAAAGGAGCGACATGCGCATACTCGTCACGTTCGGAACCAAACTGGGTGGCACAACCGGCATTGCTGAAACGATCGCGGCGGTCTTGCGTTCTGACGGCCATGACGTCGATCTTCTGCCCGCCAAGGCCCGCATCCAGACCGATGCCTACGAGGCCGTGATCGTTGGCGGCGCTCTCTACGCCAACCGCTGGCACAAGGACGCACGAAGATTCATCACCCGCAACCGCGCACAACTGGCCGGGCGACCGGTGTGGCTGTTCTCGAGCGGGCCGCTCGATGACTCCGCCTCAGAGGGAACCATTGCCCCGACCAACCAAGTTGCCCGTCTGATGGATCTGGTGGGCGCCCGGGGCCACATGACGTTCGGTGGCAGGCTCGAGCCCGACGTCAAGGGATTCCCGGCCGCCGCCATGGCGAGAGAAAACTCAGGGGACTGGCGAGATGATGACCAGATCCGAGCTTGGGCGCACGCGGTGTCGGCATCGCTGGTAGGGGCCCCAACCGGGTTGTAGTCCCGCCCGCAACGTCGACTGAGGACCAGACCACACCTTCCCTGCTGTCCGCACCGTCGACTGGCAGTTCACCGCGTCGGCGGGCATGGACGCCGTAGCGGTCCGACCCATTCGCGATGAATCGAGCGCCCCCATCCTGGACCTTGGAGTCGCAGCCGAAGCATGACGACTCGAGTCGTGGGCGGGTCTCTGAGTTCCGGCTCGCCGCCGTCTTGTCCCAACCAGGCTTCACATCGGCCCAACCTGCCTAGCATCCAACCATGTTCAGAGGGCCCAGGAGCCGCCGAGTCGGCACTGATGACGCACGCCAACCCATCGATCGCCAGGCTTTCGGTCAACTGAGACGCCTGGCACCGTTCGTACGACCGTACCGAGGAGCCCTGGGCATCGCCTTGGTCGGCGTCATCTTCGCTTCGGCCCTCGGCCTGGTCTATCCGGGCGTGCTCGGCAGGCTCGTCGACACGGCGCTGAGCACCGATGCCGAAGCCTCAAACCTCGACCTGATCGCTCTCGGCCTCCTGGCGGTGTTTGCGCTTCAAGCGGGCTTCAATGCCGTGCGCATCTACTTCCTCGGAATCATGGGTGAGGGCGTTGTCGCCGACCTCCGGAAGGCCACCTACACCCACCTCATGACGCTGCCGGTGAAGTTTTTCGACAATCGCAAGACTGGCGAGATCACCTCTCGGCTCACGTCAGACGTTGCCGTGCTCCAAGCGACGGTCTCGACTGCACTGGCTCAAGCACTCGCCCAAGGCGTAACGTTCATCGGCGGAGTCATCCTCATGTTCTTGGTGAGCCTCCGCTTGTCACTCACGGTGCTCTCGTTCTTGCCAATAGCCATCGTGGCCGCCGCCTTCTTTGGCCGCCGCCTCCGAAGAATTTCGACCGAGTTCCAGGACCGCGTCGCCGATGCCAACTCTTACGCAGAGGAAGCAATAGCAGCCAACCGGGTGGTCAAATGGTTCACGTTCGAGCGGGCGGAAATCGAACGTTATGGCAACGCAGTCGATGCGTCATATCGGGTCGCCAAGCGCCGAGCTCGCATTCAGGCGTGGTTCACACCATTGGTCACTTTCGTGGGCTTCGGCACCCTGGCAGTGGTCTTCTGGGTTGGTGGGCGCCAAGTGATTACCGGGACGATGACCACGGGCGACCTCGTCACGTTCCTGCTCTACACGATCATCGTTGCGGGTGCCATCGGCACGTTCACCGGGCTCTACAGCCAGCTCCAGAGCTCGTTGGGAGCCTCGAAGCGAGTGTTTGAGATCATGGATGAGCGGTCGGATATATTCGAGTCACCCACGCCGACCGCGCTCGGTCCTGTTGAGGGGCGAGTGACCTTCGACGCCGTCGCCTTCGCGTATGACGATCGTGATACCCCCGTCTTGACGGGTGTGACGCTCGACGTCAAGCCCGGCGAAACCGTTGCGTTGGTCGGGCCGTCTGGCGCAGGCAAGAGCACACTGGTCCAACTCGTGCCCCGATTCTTTGACCCCAACCGCGGCCGGGTTTGCCTCGACGGCGTCGATCTGGTCGATCTCCGGATCTCGGACATCCGCCACTCGATGGCCGCCGTCCCCCAAGAGACGCAGCTGTTCTCCGGGTCGATCGCCGATAACCTTCGTGTCGGAAGGCCCGACGCGACCGGCGCTGAGCTCGAGATTGCAGCAACAGCAGCCAACGCCCACGAGTTCATAGCCGGATTCCCTGACGGCTATGACACCATCGTCGGCGAACGCGGCGTCAAACTGTCGGGCGGTCAGCGCCAACGCGTTGCCATCGCTCGAGCCCTCCTCAAGGATCCTCGCGTTCTGATTCTCGACGAAGCCACCAGTTCGCTCGACTCCGAGTCGGAAGGCCTGGTGCAAGATGCTCTCGATCGGCTGATGGTCGGCAGGACCACGTTCGTCATCGCCCACCGCCTGTCAACGATCCGCGACGCCGATCGCATCCTGGTCATTGCCGACGGGCGCGTCGCCGAGGAAGGATCCCACGATCAGTTGCTCGGCATGGGCGGGCTGTACGCGGACCTCTATGCGCGCCAACTCGAGGATGAACCGGCCTAACCGCGGGATACAGGCGGCGATCGCCTGCGGAATTGGGGCCAACGCCTCTGGAAGGACCAGCGCGAACCACCCAAACTGGTGAAGTACTCATCCGTCGAGTGCGAGGAGGTGCCTCATGTGGAGGCGAATCGTGAAGTGGGGCGGTGGCTTGCTCATTGCGGTCGCTGCGATCCAGGTACTGGTCACCGTGGCGGTCCGTACCAAGTTTCCGCCCTTCATCGATGCTCTCAGGTGGCTCAACCGGGCGGTTATCAACCCCCGAGTGATTGAGCGCTCCGGCAGGCCGGGGTCATACGCATCGGTGATCCACCATCAGGGTCGCCAGACGGGCACGCCATATTCGACTCCCGTGGTAGCAGAGCCGACAGCGGAAGGATTCGTGGTGCCTCTCCCCTACGGCACCAAAGTCGACTGGCTGCAGAATGTGCTCGCCTCGGGTCGAGCTTCAATCGTGAGCAACGGCATCACGTATCCGGTTGATCATGCTGAGTTGGTCCCTGCTGCGGTCGCGGAACCTCACATTCCTGCAGGCTTTCAGGAGCGCCTGCGTTTCTATGGTGTCAGCCACTACCTGCGCGTACGGCATGCCGTCGACGAAACGGTCAACAAGGCAGCAGAAGAGCCGATTGCCGTCTTGGCGTGACACAACCCGCTCGCTCGAGCGAAGGCGCGCCTCTCGGAGGGGGTTCGCCTGTTGGAAACCAATTGACCATCCCACGATGTTTCACAAGGGTTCTCCTACGGCTTCCTGCCGGAGCGTTGGTTCGACCGGCGGAAACTCGAGCGAACCCGACACCGGCGATGAACGAGCCGGACGATGGGCAGCGACCCGCGACGCTCGACAGGCCGCTCAGTAAGTGAGCGACGGGTACCAATCGCCGCGCCCTTCGGCGGTGAGATCGAGAAGATGCCACACGGGTGAGAACAGATCGAGCCCGCGCTCGTGCATCGTGTCGGAAAGCTGCGGCCGCGCCGAATAGGCGTGGATAAGCGTGTCATCCCGGAGGGCAATCACCGAGATCGTCGGATATTGATCGCCCGCCTCGTTTTCGCTTCCGAGGTCGCGTTTGAATGTGTTTGACCGGGCGCTGAAGAGTGGGATATTCGTCCAGTCTCTCGCCTCGGCGTGCGCGGCGATGGCGTCGGGATCGGCAGCTGCTACGACGACAAAGTCGGCCCGCTGTGCCACATGGGGGTAGATGGCATCAAACCCGTCGATCCACATCGTGCACATCGGGCACGGTTGGGTCTGCGCCTTGCCGTACATGAGGTGATAGACGATAAGACTCCGATCGGAGACCAGTTCGGTCAGTTTCATCTCCGTGCCGGTTCTGGCGTTCTCGAACGTGTAGTCGTCGAGGGCGGTGTCGAGGGGCAGCTCCCTTCGGAGACGCGCCACCTTTTCCCGCTGCAGGGCCAGGTCTCGCTCGGCGTCGAGCAGGGCCTTGCGCTTTGCCACGAAGCCGAACGACTCGTTCAGTAGGGTGTTTGGGTCCATGGATGCATTGTAGGGATCGCCCATCCGGTCGGAACTTTCCCACGCGCGCCTGTGTCAAAACAAGTAAGACAAGGGGAATACCGAAAGGAGCGACGTGTCGTTTTTTGAGAATCTGGTAGACGGGTTGATAGAAATCGGGAGCAGCATCGCTGCATTCCTGCCAAAGCTGATCGGCGCCATTCTGATCCTGCTCGTGGGATTGTGGATCGCGCGAATCTTCCGAAATGTGATCAGGCGACTGCTCGATAGGCCCGCGGTCGACAACGTGCTCGACAGGGCAGGTATCGGCCCAGTTCTCAAGGAAGCCGGCTACTCAGGCGCCAGCTTCATTGCCTACCTGGTCTATATCATCTTGGCGTTGACCGTCGTGGTCCTCGCTGCCGATGTCTTGGATGTCGAAGTCATCGCCGACCTTCTGGCAGGGCTCGTTGCCTTCTTGCCCAAGGTCTTGGCCGCGATCTTCATCGTTGTCGTAGCGGCCGCCTTTGGCGGATTCGTCGCTGACTTTGCCCGTCCCTGGGCAAACAATCGTGGCGTGCCGTGGGTGAGCGTGGCCGCTCGGTGGGCATTCATCATCTTCGGTATCGCGACCGCACTCAACGTGCTGGATATCGGAACGGTCACCAACCGGATGATCGAATTCGGTTTGGGTGCCGTTGCGGTGGCATTTGCCATCGCCTTCGGTATCGGTGGCATCGACACCGCCAAGAAATGGTGGGAAGCCAAGCTCGCTCCGTCCAACGAGTAGCCACCCCAACAGCTATGCAAGAGGGCGGCCATTGGCCGCCCTCTTGCGTGCTTCGATGAACGGGGAACTTTTTCGACCCAGCGGTGTCGTCCTGGTGAGAGGGTAGGGAGGAATCGCAGTGGTCACCCACGGCGCAGGGAAGAATCGCCGGCATCGCACGGGCAGGAAGCGCGCACCGGGCCGGGACGTCTCCCGCCGCACGAAGGAACATGTTTCACTGAATCGGAGCGTCGACCGGCGCTCCGAGGTGAATCTCTCCCCCAGTGGTCGCGTCGTCTTCGGCGTTGTCGCCAGTGTTGCGGCAATTGCCATCGCAGCCTTGACTCTCGATGGTCGCTACGCAGACGTAAACGTCCTTTTGGCCGTCGTGCCTCGACTGATCGCGGTGGCCTTCATCCTGGTGGGTGCATCGGCCGTCGCCGTCGCCATCGCGTTCGCACTCGGCAACGTCGAGGTCGCCGAAAGGACCAAAAGCCACCACGACTGAGGTCGAGTCGGTTCAAGAACGGAACAATCGTCCATGGCGTACCCGCGATGTGCCCTGGGCGTCCCTGCCTCCACCCGCTCGACTCACCCACCGAGATGTCAACGACGCATCAGCCGGCGATCGAACTGAATGGGCTGACGAAATCCTTGGGCTCGCTCACGGCGGTCGACCACCTGTCGTTTTCCGTCGCCCGCGGAGAGATCTTCGGGCGGCTTGGCCCGAACGGAGCCGGGAAGACCACCACGATCGGCATTCTGCTCGGACTCCTCAAACCGACATCGGGAATGGCACGCGTGCTCGGGAACGATGTCGCCACCGAGCGGCAGCTGATCCGGGAGAGGATCGGGGTGCTGCTCGAGGATGACGGCATCTACGAGCAGTTGACCGCCTTCGACAATCTGGAGGTCTTTGGCCGCGTCTGGGGAATCCCACCTGGCGAGCGCTGCGCACGCGCGCGAGCGCTGCTGACCGATATGGGCCTTTCCGACCTGGCAGAGCAGCGCTTCACTCGCCACCGGCTTACGGAACGGTGATCGTCGGCCGCAAAATAGGAGTCGAGCGGCCCTACCGGAACTAGCGGCCCACCGATAGCGTCCAAGCATTATGTGGCGATCTCTGGCCTGCGCCCTTCTTCTGCTGATGCCGGCATGCGGCTCAGACTCAGTCCAGGCTGAGGGGTCGACGGTGCCGACGACCACGACCACGATTATCACGACCCGTCCAAGTACGACCCTCCCATCAGCGACGGTGACATCGACGGCCACTCCAACGACAGTTCCCGGGGCGATCGAAATCGCCGACATGGATGCCAAGGCGATCGCGATGCCGCTCGGCGCTTCCTTCGAGCACGTCGTATTGACGGACGGGGGTGTTCTGGCACACGGCCACACCACCGAACAGGAAACCGGCGAACTCGCCCGCCCGATGATCTGGTTCTCCGACGATATGGAGACGTGGGTCGAGACTTCGGTCATCGATCTCTACCCCGGCCAGGAGCCGTGGTCGGTTCCGACGGTGACCGACGTGGCCGTGTTCGGCGAGAACTTGTACGCCTTCCTCATGGGCGATGACACAACCACCGCAACCGAGCCATCGATGCTCGTCTCCAACGAAGGTGTCACCTGGCGCAAGCAGTCGCTGACGGCTGGCCCAGCGATGCGAATGGTGGCCTTCACGCCGGAGTCCCCGCCCTACCCCGGAGCGTCGGCGGCTACCGACGCAGTCGTCTACGGCGACCATCTTTTCGTGACCGGCTGGGCCCGAACCGATCAAGGCACCTCGGCGGCAATGTGGTCATCAGCCGACGGCGAATTGTGGGACGTCACCTTGCTTCCCAACGCTTCGTTCGCAAACGAATGGGGCAGTCGGATTTCAGTGGGCCAAGCCGGCTACCTCGTCACCCTCGGAGGTCCCGTTCACAGCGGAGCAGGCGCACTGTATTCACCTGACGGTCTCACCTGGTCCGTGGTGGGCGCTGTTGCCGAGCGCGCTGCAGGCGCCGTTCTTCAGACCCCCGACCGGGCGATGGTGATGAGGTTCGACATTCTCGGATCGGGCAAAACCGACCTCATTTGGACGGACGACGGAGAGAACTGGGATACCACTCCCCCGTTGCCGATCTCGGACGAATCCATCGGTTCGTTGGGCATCGGACCAAGCGGGAACCCGCTGGTGTACTCGTCGTGGAACTCGGCAACCGTCTGGACCTTCGACCAAGACTGGATCGAAGTGCTCATCCCCCAACTCGACCGCCTCATCGACGCCACTGACGACCACTACATCGGCACCGCCGACAACAACCTCCTGATCCTGGACCGGAGCCCGTAGCCACCAGTTCGGACGAGAACCACACAATCACTCGGGTCCCAGCCTTCTGGCTGGCCTCGGAGGTGCCGCCGCTTTCTGGTCTGCGCTCGACGTGGCGAGCGGGGGATCGCCACGTACGACGAATCTTCGGCCAGTAGGGCCCGCGGATCATACGCGCCATCGAAACAAGCGGCGCCAACCAGTCCCGGCCTGCCGCTTTGCGGAGCCTCGAGCGATTGCTCTTCCTGCTCCAACG